>JAECRA010000029.1:14064-53727 GCA_015999985.1 Comamonadaceae bacterium | reverse complement strand
GAGTTCACTCTGGATGCGCTGCTTCATCTGATCCGAGGTTCCGCCAATGATCACGTAGCCGTTGGTCTGGAAGTACTCCTTATTGGCTTCCAGAGCTGCATGCACGGCTTTGTTCAGGCGAGCAATGATCGCCGGCGGCGTTCCAGCAGGCGCTGCCAAGCCTGTCCAGGTGTCGGCGTCAAAACCCGGTTGACCCAAGATTTCTCCAACCGTGGGTGTGTCTGCAATCAGGGGTAGGCGCTTAGGGCTGCCGATGGCCAGCAACCGGTACTCACCAGTCTTCACGCTGGGCATGACCGAGCCCACATAGGAGAACATCATGTCGACTCTGCCGCCACGGAAATCGGTCACCGCGGGGCCTGCACCTTTGTAAGGCACGTGCAAAATGTCCACGCCCGCCGCATCTTTGAACATCTCACCGTTCTGGTGCAAAGAGGAGCCACTGCCCGCGCTTCCGTAGGAAAGCTTACCCGGGTTCTTCTTCGCGAAGTCAATGAGCTCCTGCGCCGTCTTGAATGGCGACTTGCTCAGGACCACCAGGGCCAGCGGAGCGACCACAGATTGGGAAATCGGCTCAAAGCTCTTGAGCGGATCGTAGGGCAGCTTTGGATAGATGGCCGGGTTGACTACATGCACCCCTGCGGTCGTCGACAAGATGGTGTAGCCGTCCGGCTCGGCCTTCGCCACAGCCTCCGCACCGATGATGCCGCCAGCTCCACCCCGGTTATCAACGATGACGGTCTGGCCGAGATCCTTCTCCATCGCAAGTGCCATGCGGCGCGACACCAGATCGGTAGCGCCACCGGGAGGAAATGGCACGATCATGCGAATCGGTCGTGTGGGGTAATCCGCTGCGAATGAGGCCAAAGGCGCGGCCAACGAAGTCGCGGCAAACAAGGTCAGTACGGCGCGGCGCGCGACCGCAGAACGGGATATTCTCATGGGAATGCTCCTTTTTGATAATTAAATAATCTTCAAGCCATCAGCGAGAGGCCGCCGCTGACTTCCAGCACTTCACCGGTGATGTAGTCAGCCAACGACGACGCGAGAAAGAGTACGGGGCCTGCAATGTCGCTGGGCGCGCCAACCCGCCGCAGCGGAATGGTTTTCAATCGCTCGGCATATTTGTCCGCCACATTCACATCGCCATAGAACGGCGTGTCAATCAAGCCGGGCGCCACAGCGTTGACAAGAATGCCTTTGGCGCAGAAGTCTTTGGCAAGAGCCTTGGTCAAGGTCGACACCGCCCCCTTGGCAGTCGCGTATGCTGCTCCACCAGGCGCACCACCATTGCGCGCAGCAGTGGAACTGATGTTGATGACGCGGCCGCGCTTGGATCGCTCCAACAGCGGTAGACATGCTTGAGTCACCAGGAAAACGGAACGAAGGTTGATGGCCACGATCTTGTCCCATATGGCCGCCGGCGTCTCGGGAAACGCCATCTTGTCAGGCGAAGCTCCGGCGTTGTTTACTAACACATCCAGGCGACCAAAGGTTTCGTCAATTTGCTTGGCCATGGCCTGAACCACAGCCTGGTCGGTAAGATCGCCTTCGACCAGCAAATGCCGCGTGCCTAGCGCCGACAAATCAGCGCACAACCGCTGAGTAGCGTCCGCCAGGCCATAGTTGTGAACCACCAGGCTCGCGCCAGCACGGGCGAAGTCTCGCGCCATCTGGCCGCCCAGCCCGCCGCTGGCACCAGTTATAAAAACTATCTTGTCTGAAAAATCGAGCATCTTGTGTTCTCCATTGACGACGCAGCTGCCAAGCGTGCGCCGTTGCTATCAGTTCTGAATGAGGTAAGCCTTCTTGCGCATGAACCGCGTGATCGAGTCGTAGCCCAATCGAGAGCCAGCAAGTCCGGACTGTTTGAAGGCGTTCTTTTCGTGAAAATCACCCTCGCCAATGGCTGCAGTTCCTAGACCGCTGCTGTTGATGCTCACCGCACCCACCTCCATGCGCCTGGCTATACCCAGCCCTTCTTCGGACGATCCCGAGAACACTGCTCCGCTCAGCCCGTAGGTACTATCGTTGGCCAATCGGACAGCGTCTTCGACGGTGTCGTAGGCCATCACGGGCATGATCGGCCCGAAGGTCTCATCCGTCATGAGCATCATGTTGTGATCCACATCGGTGACGACAGTGGGCGACGCCCACCACCCGCCATCCCTCTGCTCGACCAAACCACCGCACCGAATGCGCGCGCCCTTGGCCACCGCATCATTCAAATGCTGATTAATGGCGTGTGCCTGCCGTTCGAGAATGATGGGACCTATGGTTCCATCATTCAACGTCGGATAGGCCAGCTTGAGCTGCTGTGCTTTTTCAACCAGCTTCTCAACAAACGACTCAGAGATTTTCCGGTCCACATAGATGCGTTCGAGCGACACGCACACCTGACCGGCGTTCGCGACCGAGCCACTCAAAACACCTGCCGCTGCTTTGTCGATATCGGCGCTGGCCGTTACGATGACGGGATCCTTTCCCCCTAACTCCAGGAACGCGGGGATGAAGGCTCGGCCAGCAGCCTCGGCCACTTTCTGGCCCGTGGCTGCGCTACCAGTGAAGCAGATGGCATCGACCTGGCCAATCAGAGCCTCGCCGATTTCCTTGTCGCCGTTCACGTAGCGGAGCACAGCGTACATTTCTGGCACCTTGCGGAGGGTTTCGAGCAGAGGCTCCACAAAGCGCGGTGTAATCTCACTGGGTTTGACGATCGCAGTGCAGCCCGCTACCAGCGCTGGGATGGTGTCCAACAGCGAACTCGACAGCGGGAAGTTCCACGGGCTGATCACGCCCACCAACGGGAAAGGGCTAAGACCACCGTGCACCTCCACACCCTTCATTGAACGAAGGGAAAGTGTTCTCTCGGCAAATACTTCGCGAGCCATGATTGCCAACCGATCGATACTGGCTGGCAGGCGCTGCATTTCCTTTTCTGACTCGATGAGCCGACCAGTGTCCGCTACGACCGCATCAAGGATTGCGCCACGTGCTTTCTCCATCTCTACACGCCAGGCGTTAAGTACCTTGAGGCGCCCCTCCAGACCCAAGGCCACCCAGTCGGCATGGTGGCTCCTTAACTCGGCGGCAATTTTCGGTAAAGACTCAACGTCGGTCGTCTTGAGTTCGTAGTCATACTGACCCGTGCGTGGATTACGAACTGGAATGATCTTGGGCATGGTGTTTCTCGTGTGTGTCGGTAGACCTCAGGGGCCCGCCGAGCGCGATTTAGTCGATCTTGATCTTGGCGTCGCGGATGATCGCGCCCCATTTCACCCGCTCGACATTGATGAAGTCGCGGATCTCTGAAAGACTCATGGGGCGCGCCGTGAAACCAATGTTGAGCAGAGCTTCACGCACGCCTTTATCGGCCATCAACTGATTGACCGTCGCATTGAGTTTGGCGTCAATCTGCGAGGGCGTCCCCTTCGGAAGCACCAACAGATTCCAGATATCTGCCTCGTAGCCACTCAACCCTGCTTCAGCCACCGTCGGCAAGTTGGGGAAGGATGCAAGACGCTCGCGGGAGGTCAACCCCAACGCTGAAATGGAGCCCGCACTCATGTGGGAGAACACGCTGGCGATACCGACCGTCGCAATGTCGATGCGGCCCGACATAAGATCGCCCATCAAAGCGGAGTCGCCCGCGTAAGGCACGTGCGTCATCTTGATTTTTGCCATGCTGGCGATGTACTCGGTGGCCAGGTGCCCAGGCGAGGCGTTACCCGCTGAACCAAAGGTCACTACGCCAGGATTTGTCTTCGCATGCTCAATCACTTGACGTAGGTTCTTGAAGTTCGAATCCTTGCGCGTGATCACGACCATTCCGGAGGAGCCCATGTAGGCGACTGAGTTGAGGTCGGCCTGCGGGTCGTAAGGAAGCTTGCGTCCCAGCAGTTGATGCAGCAGCGTCGCAGACACTCCTGATACCGCCATGGTGTAGCCATCGGGCGCGGAACGCACGGCTTGACTTACACCCACTGAACCGGCCGCACCCACCTTGTTTTCGACGACCACGGCTTGATTCAACTGTTCACTCAACGCTTTAGCCACAATACGACCCGCGAGATCAGTGGTCCCGCCCGCCGCATAGGGAACGATGACCTGAATCGGACGCGAAGGATAGTTCGGCTGGGCCATAGCGGAATGCGCGAAGACTGATCCGGCGATCGCGAGCGTCTTGATGAGCCACCCGGCTCGGCGTGCTATTTGCATTGGTGTCTCCTGATTTTTTTAAGTTAGCCCGATCGACTTGAGGAGCGTCGCGCTCACGTCAAGGGGTGCGTTGAATGATAGGGATCGCCCCCGTAGCGACCTCTTCCAAATGAGACCCCTGGCATTACCTTTTGTCATTTCTTCCCCGTGGTTCATCGCTGATTTTTTCGGTGTTGGTCCCCGCTCGCGCGAGGGCGGACACATCAACGACAACGCCCCCGGAGCGCTGGGCTCGCGGGGGCGGTCAAAACAGTTAGGGGAGACTATCTCGCGTTCTGTCAGCGCTTCACAATCAAAGCATCCACAGCGCAACCACCCGAAGGCCGGGCGATGAAGGGGTTGATCTCCACACTGTCCAACTCACTGGAGTGCGCAGCTGCGAAGTTGGACAAGGCCACCAAGGCGCAGGCCAGCGTTTCCAGATCGACCGGTGGTTTGCCTCGCGCACCCGTCAACAGAGGGAGCCCCTGGATGCCGCGAATCATTTCGTGTGCCGTCGCCAGGCTCACAGGCGCGCGGCGGAAGGTGACATCCTTGAACACTTCCACGAAGACGCCGCCGAGGCCGAACATCACCATCGGTCCGAACACTGGATCGTGCGTAACGCCCATCACGGTCTCCACACCCCCGGTGATCATGGGGGAAACCATCACCCCGTCTATCCGGGCCTTGGGGCACGCATGCCCCACTGATTCCATCATGACCGCCCAAGCGGTGCGCACGGCTTCGGCATCGCGCAGGCCAAGTGCCACCCCTCCTACGTCGCTTTTGTGAGCAATATCCGGCGATACCACTTTCATGACCACCGGATAGCCCATAGCCTCTGCCGCTGCCACGGCCTCCTCCGTGGTCGAGGCAAGTTCCAGAGGGGCAAACGGAATTCCATGCTGCGCAAGAAGCGTGCGAGCCGCAGCTTCGTCCAGCCTGCCAACAGGCAGCGGCAGGACCTGACGAGGCTCCGACACTTCAACTCTCGCCGGCGGGCGATCAAAGCCCGCAGCGATGCGCGCCACCGCGGCAATGGTCGCGGTGGCCCGAGCCGGATCGGAGAACACCAGAATGCCTTCGCGCTGAATCTCTGCGGCGATTTCCGGTTTGACCCGCATGCTCATGGCCACCAAGCGGTCCGGATGCGCGCGGCGCAGCTTGTACAGCGCTTCACGGATCTTCCCGAACTCGGCTTCGCTGCGCCCCATGTTCGCATTGAAGCTCAGCACACTGTCGAAACCAGGATGCGCAAACACCAGTTCGAGAATGCGCGTCATGAGAGTGCGATCTCCCATGGTCTGCGCCGTGGTGTCCACCGGATTGACGCCGCTGGCGAACGGTACGATCTCCAGGATGGCCGCCTGGGTTTCTTGCGGCAATTTAGGCAACACGAGACCAGTGCGGGTAGCTTCGTCCGTGGCGATCACGCCCACACCACCCGAGGACGTGACCACCCCCAGGCGATTGCCGCGCGGCATCGGGCCCACAGAGCAGGCGTAGGCCAAGTCCACCATCTCTTCGAGCGAATTGGCCCGCCAGGCATTGGTCTCGCGCAGCACCGCGTCATAGACCACATCGCTGCCCGCCAGCGAGCCTGTGTGTGAAGCCGCAGCCGCTGCGCCTTGCTCGGTTCGGCCGACCTTCATCAAAATCACGGGCTTGCGGCGCAGCCGCGCTTGCTCCAGCGCGCGGTACAGACGATCTCCATCGCGACAGCCCTCCAGATAGACCATCACAACATGGGTCTGCGGGTCATTCGCCATCCAGTCTATGCAGTCGGCCACGTCCAGACCTGCCTCATTGCCTGTAGCGACGAAGTGGCTGACGCGCACACCGCGGTCGCCTGCCAAGCCATACAGATAAGAACCGATGGCCCCACTCTGGCTGACGATGCCCACATGCCCAGGCTCGAACTGCTCGTGCTCCAGCGCAGTGATGAACGTCGCGTACATGGCCTGGTGCGAATTGAATACGCCAATGCAGTTGGGCCCCAGCAAGTGCACGCCTGCCTGGGCGCACCGCGCGGCAATGCGTTCCTGCAACTGGCGGCCTTCATCACCCATTTCTGCGAAACCCGAACTGAACACCACAATAGCGCGCACTCGCTGTTCAATCGCCTCTTCCACCACCTCGGCCACATGGGCACCGCCGACGGCGACTATGACGAGATCGACAGGCTGGCCAATAGCGCGCAGCGAAGGGTAGGCTTTCACGCCTTGCACTTCCGCCTGAGCGGGGTTGATGGGAAACAGCTCACCAGCAAAGCCGCTGCGCAGCATGTAGGCGATAGGCCGCCCTCCAATCTTGCGAGGATCGGACGACGCCCCGACCACCGCTACGGACCGGGGGTGGAACAAGGAGTCCAAGGCGTGAGGCTGGTGGTCTGCTGGGAAAGAACTGGACATGGTTGATTGCAATAATTTTTTGGATGAACTGGTTGATCGGGATCAACTGGGAACCGGCGCCGGGTCGCGATGCATCCGGTAGGCGTTTGAAATGAAAAGTTCCAGGTTCTAGGCCTTAGGTAACTTGAGCGCGCGCGTCGCGAGCAGGTTGCGTTGCACCTGAGCCGTTCCCCCAAAAATGGTCAGCGGACGAGTGCTCATGTAGAGCCATTCGAGGTCTTCCGGCAAGCCCAGGTGCGGGGCGGTGCCCAACAATCCCCCAGAGGAACCGGCCAACTCCTGCACGGCCTCGGCGATGCGCTGCGTCGCCTCCGCGTTGAACAGTTTGAGCATCGAAAATTCGTCGTCCGCGTCGCCCCCGGCGAGTGCTGTCTCACACACCTGCTCGTACAAAGCCGTGGCGTCTGCCACATCGCAAGCATGCCGCTCCAGCATGTCGCGGTAACGTTCGTCGCCTTGCAGCCCCAGCGCCTTGCCGGTACGCGTGAGTACCGACAACGCGTGGCGCAAAAGTTCAGGCGAACCATGGCTGAAGCGCTCAAACCCAAGCAGCGCTTTTCCCACTGACCAACCATCACCTACCTCACCCACCAAGTTGGCACGTGGAACGACGACATCGTCGAAGAACACCTCACAGAAGTGCTCTTCCCCCGCCAAAGTGCGAATCGGCCGCACTCGAATACCTGGGGTCGACATGTCCACCAACAAAAACGTGATGCCCTGCTGCTTCTTGGCCTCCACGCTGGTTCGCACCAGCATGAAAATCAGGTTGGAATCGTTGGCCATCGTGGTCCAGGTTTTCTGGCCATTGATGACGAAATGGTTGCCGCAATCCTTGGCCGCCGTCCGCAGGTTGGCTAGGTCGGATCCGGCGTTGGGCTCCGAATAGCCTTGGCACCAGACATCGTCAGCCGAGAGAATGCGTGGCAGATAAGTCGCTTTCTGTTCAGGCGTGCCGTATCGCATTAAAACGGGTGCCAACAGGCGCAGCCCCATGTCCATGGGCCGTGCAGTTCGAAAGCTTTCCAGCTCCTGCTGATAGATCAGTTGCTTGCGCAGGGACAGCCCCATGCCGCCGTACTCCGCCGGCAGCGCTGGCGCACGCCAGCCGTCCCGGTGCTGCGCCTTGAGCCACTGACGCGCTGGAGCGCCGGTCAAACGGCATAGAGGATCGCGCAGTGGCGACTGGTAATTGGCTTCTATCCATCTGCGGAACTGGAGCCTGAATTCATCGTCGCTGAGTTGATTTCGGTCGATGCGGGTCATGAGCTTGTTCCGTGAAGACCGGCGTGAAGTGCGTATTGCCGGCGATGATGGCTGCCATTGCCCAGAAAAGCTGCCCAGCGCAGGGCCGCTTTCAGATAACAACCGATGGATGCTTCCGCCGCAAAACCTATGGCACCATGAGCCTGCACCCCAAAGCGACCTGCCAGTAGGGCGGCATCAGAGGCACGCGCTTTGGCGGCCGCAATCGCAGCACGCGCTGCTGCGCTCTCAGGAGCTTCAGCGTGCCGCCGCAAAGCACTCTGGCATGCCGCGCGAGCCAGTGCCTGTTGCAATCTCACATCCACGCTCAAATGCTGCATGGACTGGAAGCTGCCAATATGCTGGCCGAACTGCACACGGGTACGCTGGTACTCCAACGTGATTTCAAGCGCAGCGCAAGCCAGGCCCACCAGTTGCCAGGCGGCCAGAAGCTGAGCTTCATCCAAAGCGGCTGACAATGCAGCGCTCACGGCCTGCCCTCGATCCAACAAGGCCTCGCGAGTCAAGGGAACATCGTCGAATGAAACCACCGCCACACTCGCACCGTCGCTGGTCAGTGATTCAACCAGGCTCACACGAGGGTCCTCTCGCGCCACCCGCCATAGCGACAGGTCTCCATCCAGTCGCGCCGTGACCAACAGACTGTCCGCGAATGACCCACAAGCCACACCTGACTTTTGCCCACGCAGCCTGTAGGTCCCGTCGCTGTGAGGTTTCGCAACCGTTGTGACGCACGAAGGATCCAGGCTGCGAGCGTCCTCCTGCCAGGCCAGTGTGGTCACATGGGAGCCATCCAACAGGCCTTGCGTCAATGGGAGCCACCCGGCAACTCCAGGATAACGGGACGCCAGCAGCGCCGGCAGGACTGCGCAGGACAGCCATGGCTCTGGCACGGCATGGCGACCCAACTGCTCAGCCACTATGGCCGCATGCACGGGCTCCAGGGAGCTGCCACCCAAAGCCTCAGGCAGGCGCAAAGCCAGCCAGCCTTGTTCGGCCATGGCTGCCCAAAGCCTGCGGTCCAACACCGATTTGCCGTGGTATAGCGCCTGCATGCGCTCCAGGCGATGCTCCTTGCTCAGGAAATCCTGAACGGAGTCGCGCAGCAGAATTTGAGTCTCGTCTTGTGCGTCCAGGTATGTCACGTCGCGCTGTATCTCTCAGAAGAACCAGAAGGAGAAACCATGTCTTGCCAATCGCTCAGACCGTGGCTGCATTACCGAGAATCACGGTGCTCTGACTTGACAAGACTCCGCCGTTGCCGTGAGCCAGGGCAACGTCGCAATCTGCAACCTGGCGCTGGCCGCATTCACCTCGCACCTGACGAACCGCCTCAATCAGCAAGAACAAACCATACATGCCGGGATGGCAGTAAGACAGCCCGCCACCGTTGGTATTGGTGGGCAGCGCACCACCTGGACGAAGCTTGCCGTCAGAGACAAACGCCCCGCCCTCACCCTTGGGGCAAAAACCCAGGTCTTCCAGAAACAGCAAGGTGGTCAAGGTGAAGGCGTCATAGACTTCACGCACGTCGATGTCCTTGGGCCCAAGTCCTGCGCTGGCATAAGCAAGTGCGCCAGATTGCTGCGCCGCAGTGCGGGTCAGGTCCGCCATGTTGGAGATGGCGGTATGACTGGCCGACTCTCCGCAACCCAATACATAGGCGGGCGCCTTGCGTAGATCACGTGCACGTTCCGCAGAGGTCATCACCAGAGCGCCACCGCCGTCGGTCACCAGGCAGCAGTCCCGCACGGTCAAGGGGTAGCTGACCATGCGCGAACTCAGCACCTGCTCTATTGTTAGATCCTTTTTCTCCCAGGCCGCAGGGTTGAGTTGCGCCCATTGGCGCGCTGCCACGGCGATTTCTGCAAGCTGCTCTCGGGTGGTTCCGAACTCGTGCATATGCCTCGACGCCGCGAGCGCGTAGGCGGTGGAAGGCAAGAAGGGGCGAAATGGAGTCTCATAGGGATTGACGTCCTTGCCGCGAGTGGCTGAACGCCCCTCTGTACGCTGGGTGCTCCCGTAGGTCACCACGGCCACTTCGCACAGGCCAGCCTCGATGGCCGCTTGTGCGTGAGCCACGTGCGTCATGAAAGATGATCCGCCCAGATAGGTCGAATCGCCATGGCGAGGATCAATACCCAAATACTCGCGCAACGCCAATGTCACCATACGGCTTTGAGTCGCGGCGCCAAACAAGCCATCGACATCGCGCAGTTTCAGCCCGCAATCGTCCAGTGCCCGATGAATCCCCTGGGCCATCAGATCCAGTGGAGACATGCCCTCAGCCACTTCACCCAGATCCGATTCGGCCACCCCTACGATGGCGCAGCTGCCGCGCTTCATGATGCCTCTCCCGCCAGATCAAAAACGGGCAGAGGGGCTTCATCGCCCGCTGCCTCCAGTACGCGCACCTTCACGCGCTGGCCAATGCGCACCTCAAGCGGTGCCACGCCTTCTACGCGCGACATCATGCGAAACCCCTCGTCCAGGTCAATCAAGGCCACGTTGTAAGGACTGCCTTCACGCGGATAGACGACCGTGGTGGCGTGGACAGTTCCATGGCCCTGGCTGACTCGCCACTCCAATTCGTTGCTACCACTGAAAGGGCAGACAAGCCTGGGGAAGAACACCGCCCGGCCCGCCGAGGGGCTGAACTGATAGGCAAGCTGTCCGGCTCGCAAATGACGGTGGTAGGTCGCCAAAGGCGACTCGGAGACAGGGGAGGTCTGAAACATGATGGGACTCAGAAGGTGTGAATGAATCCAGCGTGCTCGACAGGACCGTCAAAAGCCGCCCGATCAAGGCGCAAAGCGCAGACGTAGCTTGGGCTACGGCGAGCATTTGTGCGGCCGGCGTAGGTAACGCCGAGCGGGTGGTTTTTGGCGGTCAAGGCAAGCATGAAGGATTCGTTCACACCTTCTTAGGAAATGACAAGTTGATTTTTCACGCCTAAGTGTGTTGCGGGTGATGCACTTCCTGCCCTTCCGCTTGCGAGGACAGGCATGCCATTTGCGAATGGCAGACCACCTCAGAGGTCTCGCTGGACAAGCCCGTTCGCAGCCTCAATGCTTCCATTTACCGGAGGTTCTTGCCTGAAGCTCGGGTGTGCCGCAGCTTAGGTTTAGCGCCGCTCTTCATTACCTCAAAAGGGTTTTGATGAGAGCTTCATATTAATTTTGATATAATGCTTTCTTTTCGATACTTGGCAATCCGATTTCTCGGAGCCAGGTTTGTTCGCAGTGATCTGTCGTAGTGGTTCCTATGCCCAGACTTGATCACGGAGCTGTGGGTGGAGTGTCAGCAGGCACTTAGTTTCCACAGCATGGGCTTGCTCGCTACCAGAGCAGGCTCGCGCGAACTCTCCACAACCCACAACCAGGCTCGGCTCGAGGCTCGCCTGTCGTTGTCGGCGTCGTTGGCGTCGTTTCGGCTCGCGGCTTCAGCCCTCCTCGGTTGTCATAAAACCGGAGGAAATCATCGTGGCAAAGCAAATTCAGATCGACCACCTGTTCAAGGTTTTTGGCGATTCGCCCGAACGCGCCCTGACGCTGGCAAGCCAGGGCCTGAGCAAACAGGAAATCGTTCAGAAGACCGGCCAGTCAATCGGTGTATTCGACGCCTGCTTCAACATAGAGGCAGGCGAGATTTTCGTCATCATGGGCTTATCAGGATCGGGGAAATCCACCCTGGTTCGCATGTTCAATCGGCTGATCGAGCCCACTTCCGGGCGCATCGTGGTCGATGGCGAAGACATTGCTCAATACGGCGACAAGCAGTTGCGCGATTTCCGTCGTCGGCACATCAGCATGGTGTTTCAGTCATTCGCCTTGCTGCCGCATCTGACCGTGCTGGACAACACTGCGTTCGGCCTGGAACTGGCAGGCGTTGCGCGGGCAGAGCGTGAAAGCGCCGCACGTGCAGCCCTGGAACAGGTGGGCCTGGCGGTATGGGCAGACAGCTATCCCGATGAACTCTCTGGCGGCATGCAACAGCGCGTTGGCCTGGCTCGCGCACTCGCGGCCGATCCTTCCATCTTGCTGATGGACGAAGCATTTTCCGCACTGGACCCCATCATCCGATTTGAGATGCAGGGAGAGTTGCTCAGGCTGCAGCAGGAAAAGCGCCGCACTATTGTCTTCATCTCGCATGATCTGGACGAAGCCATGCGCATCGGCGATCACATTGCCATCATGAAAGATGGCCAAGTCGTCCAGGTGGGCACGCCAGAGGAAATCCTGCGCCGTCCAGCCAACGACTATGTGCGCCAGTTCGTGCGCGGAGTGGACGCGACTGCGGTGTTCAAGGCGGGAGACATCGCCCGCAAGACGCAGGTGGAAATATCGGAAAGTCCCACCCGCGGCTGTCGCCCCGCCTTGAAGCGCCTGCAGGACCACGATCGGGAATGGGCCTACGTGGTGGATACGTCTCACAGGTACCTGGGAACAGTCTCGGCCGACTCGCTGCGTGCTGCACTGCAGGGACACGAAGGTCCTCTGGGACTAAAGAGCGCATTCGTGGAAACCGTTCAACCCATCGCGGCCGACACCCTCATTGCAGATCTCTACGGCCACATGGTGTCGCAACCTGCGCCCTTGCCCGTGGTGGGAGCCGACGGCGGTTTCGTCGGCACCATCAGCAAGAACAGGTTGCTGACTTTCCTGGACCCCAACACCGACGCAGACGGCAATCCGCTACCTGCCGCTGAGACACAAGCTGAATCTGAAGCCGAATCCATCGCCGCATCAGCCGTCTGAGTACTGAAGAACTCCTATGAATACATCCGACAACGCCACTTTTGTGGACCCATATCAAGCGTCCCCCGCAGATGCAACGCCCACCTGGCTGCAAGGCCCCAACGCCACTGCAGAGAATGCAGGCATCGCCCCCCCAGAAATGAGTGCGGCGCCAGACGTGTACCAGGATCCCTATCAAGCCATTCCCGCAGACGCCCAACCCGAATGGTTGAACGGCCCGCAAGCGGTCACGCAAGATCTGACCGGGCCGGTGACGGCAGCAGGTGATGGCATGGTTTCCGCCAGCCACAGCGCAGCGCAGCAAGGCGCAGACACCCTGCCCGCGGTGACGGGCTGGTTTGACGGCACCCTGCCAGTGCAGGACTGGATCAACCAGGGCTTGAACTGGTTCGTCGACAACTTCCGCCCCGCGTTCCAGGCGCTGCGCCAACCCGTTGACGCCTTGCTGGGCGGTGTGGAAGCGGCACTGCAATATCCACCAACACTGGTCATGATCGGCATCCTGTCCATGCTGGCCTGGCAATTGGCAGGCGCCCGCATGGCCATCGGAACCTTGATGTCCTTGCTCGTCATTGGATTGCTGGGCATCTGGTCGGAGGCCATGGTGACTCTGTCACTGGTGCTGACGGCGCTCTTCTTCTGCGTGCTGATCGGCATGCCCTTGGGAATATGGCTGGCTCGCTCCGAGCGCGCCAACCGCGTGATGCGACCACTGCTTGATGCGATGCAAACCACGCCCGCTTTCGTGTACCTGGTGCCTGTGGTGATGCTCTTTGGCATTGGCAACGTGCCAGGCGTCATTGTCACCATCATCTTCGCGCTGGCGCCCTTGGTTCGACTGACCAATCTGGGCATCCGGCAGGTACGCCCAGACCTGGTGGAAGCTGCACAAGCCTACGGGGCCTCGCCTTGGCAGCTGCTGACGCGGGTACAGATTCCCCTGGCCATGCCCTCCATCATGGCCGGCATCAACCAAGCGTTGATGCTGAGTCTGTCCATGGTGGTGATCGCCTCGATGATTGCTGTCGGCGGCCTGGGACTCATGGTGCTGCGCGGCATTGGCCGGCTCGATATGGGCCTGGCCACCGTAGGGGGACTTGGCATCGTGATTCTGGCCATCGTGTTGGACCGGTTGACACAGGCCCTCAGCCAGCCCCGCCGCCATGGTCAGCCCTGGCATCAGCGCGGGCCCATTGGTTTGATTCGCCGGCTGACCAGCCCGCGTGCCGCGCCTGTCGCAACTGCTGCACCTTCCGCAAACGCAGCCGCTACCGGTGCCGGCCACTCCTCCGTGGCCACCGTTGCGCCCTCCGCCTAAATCCATCAGCATCCATTCGAGGAATCCCAGCGTGACTCCAAACATCTTCAATTCCACGTCCTTATGGCGGCGCGCCAGCCTGGCTATCGTTTCCGCCGCTCTCCTATCCCTGGCTCCCACAGCCCATGCGGCATCTGATCTGCAGTTGCCTGGCAAAGGCGTGCGCGTGCAGCCGCTCAAAAGCTCGATTGCCGAGGAAACCTTCCAGACCTTGCTGGCCATGAAAGCGCTCGAGAAGCTGGGATATGAAGTCCAGCCCATCCGCGAAGTCGAGTACCCCACCGCACATTTGGCCATTGCCAATGGAGATGCCACGTTCCTGGCAGCCCACTGGGATCCCATGCACGGCGATTTCTACAAGAATTCAGGGGGCGACGCCAAACTCTGGCGTGAAAACACCTATGTGGCCGACAACATTCAGGGCTATCTGATAGACAAGAAAACCGCTGACGAACACAAAATCACCAACATGTCCCAATTGGCAGAGCGGGACATTGCCAAACTGTTCGACACCGATGGCGATGGCCGTGCGAACCTGACCGGCTGCACGCCCGGCTGGGGATGCGAAACCATGATTGAAACGCACCTTACCGCTTACAAGCTCCGCGACACCGTGCAGCACCAGCAAGGCAGCTACCCCGCCCTGATGGCGGATGTGATTGCTCGGTACAAAGCCGGCCAGCCGGTCCTCTACTACACCTGGACGCCCTACTGGGTCAGCAATGTACTGGTGCCTGGCAAAGACGTCGTATGGCTGCAAGTGCCATTTTCTGCACTGCCAGGCGATCAGGCTGGCGTGGACACCACGCTTCCCAACGGTCGTAACTACGGCTCGGTCATCAACCATCAGCGAATCTTGGCCAACCGGGCATTCATTGAGGCGCATCCCGACGCGGCCAAGCTTTTCTCCCTCATGAATCTGTCGGTGGCGGACATCACGGCGCAAAACAACGCCATGAACGACGGCAAAAATTCCGCGGCAGACATCGAGCGCCAGACCGAAGGCTGGATCAAGGCCCACCAATCGCTCTTTGACGACTGGCTGGCGCAAGCAAGGGCGGCCGCCAGTCGCTGAGTTTGTTAAGCTTGCCCGCCTCTTATAAGGTGTTTACGCTCTATTCGGGCTGGCCATTGGTTACTCTTTCGCTGGGACCTTCAATAGAAAGACCTCTTTCTCGCAATTTCTACGATTTATGATCTAAACAAATCCGTTCGAGCTGAGCCTGAACGGATTTTTGTTGTTCCGAAAGTGCTTTCCCAAGCGGTGAGGTCCCATCTCTGAATCTGATCAGCAGTCTCTCTGAAGTGATTCATCTGGCCCTGCGGGTGGCCTCTTCAGGCGCAGCTCAAAAGACACGCGACAATCAAACTATGACTTGGCAAAGAATTCTTACTCTCATAGCCGCCATCGCACTGGGCGCTGGCGCCTGGCGTGCTGGTGGCTGGGCAGGCATTGCCCTGGTTGGCAGCGCCTTGGTTCTCTGGTTCCTGCTCAGCTACACCCGGCTGATCACCATCATGAAGCGCGCAGCCGACCGCCCCATCGGCTATGTAGGCAGCGCAGTCATGCTCAATGTCAAACTGCGACCAAAACTGTCACTGATGCACGTGGTCGGCATGACACGTTCGATCGGCGAACGCTTGTCGCCGGAAGGCACAGAGCCTGAAATCTACCTCTGGCGCGATCCTGGAAACTCCAAGGTCACCTGCGAATTTGTAGGGGGCCGACTGGTCCGCTGGCAACTGGAACGGCCGGCGCAGACCGAGGAAGCTGGCGAAGTTTAGAATTCGCCCTGCAAGGTGGCCTGCCGCCACTTCAACAATACTGAGCTGAGGAATACCCATGAGCGCTGCTGCCCTCCCGTTGGACGATCGCGACGGCAAGATCTGGATGGACGGCCAATTGGTCGACTGGCGCGATGCCAAGATCCACGTATTGACCCACACACTGCACTATGGATGCGGCGCGTTCGAGGGCGTTCGTGCTTACAACACGGTGGACGGCACGGCGATCTTCCGCCTTGAGGAGCACACGGATCGCCTGTTCAACAGCGCCAAGATCCTGCGCATGAAGATGCCTTTCAGCAAGGAAGAGGTCAACGAAGCGCAAAAAACCGTGGTGCGGGAAAACAAGCTCGAGAGCTGCTACCTGCGACCTCTGGTTTGGCTGGGCTCGGAAAAACTGGGCGTCAATCCGCGCGGTAACAAAGTCCATTTGATGGTGGCTGCATGGCCCTGGGGCGCCTACTTGGGCGAAGAAGGCATGAAACGCGGCATCCGCGTCAAGACCAGCAGCTACACTCGCCATCACGTCAACATCACCATGACGCAGGCCAAAGCTGTGAGCAACTACAGCAACTCCATCCTCGCCAACATGGAAGCCCTTGATGACGGCTACGATGAGGCGCTACTCCTGGACGCTAGCGGTTTCGTGAGCGAAGGCGCTGGCGAGAACGTGTTCGTGATCAAGGACGGCGTGGTTTACACGCCTGATCTGTCGGCTGGCGCGCTCAACGGCATCACCCGCAATACCGTTCTTCACATCTGTGAAGATCTGGGCGTCAAGCTGGTGCAAAAGCGCATCACCCGCGACGAAATCTACATCGCCGACGAATGTTTCTTCACGGGCACAGCGGCAGAAGTCACCCCCATCCGCGAGCTTGACCGAGTCGAAATCGGTTCCGGTTCGCGCGGCCCGCTCACAGAGAAGATCCAGAACGCGTTCTTCGACATTGTGAATGGCCGCAACGCCAAATACAGCAAGTGGCTCAGCAAGGTCTGAGCGGAGCAAGCGCATGAGCCAAAATATTATCGAGTTGACTGCATCGGACGTCACGCCCGAAGGTGGCGCGTTCTGCCCCAACCCTAAAGCAGACATGCAGCTGTGGAACACCCACCCGCGTGTCTACCTGGATGTCGGCCACTCGGGTGAAGCCAAGTGTCCTTATTGCGGCACGGTCTACCGGCTTAAGGACCCCTCTTCTTTCCACGCGGCACATTGAGCTTGGTATTCGCTCCTGACCGCCCCGACACGCCACCGCCTTCCAGCAAATTGTCCCTACGAACCGCGCCCCTGGAGCCCAAGGCCCTGGATGCTGCGGTTTTTCTGCTGCTGGCGTTTTCACTTTCCATACCCTCGGGATATTCCTGGGGTGCAGTTCTGCTGCTCCTCCTAGGTTTGTACCGATGGCCAGCAGTCTTGCGCGGCCGTGTCTCCTGGCCTCGCGACATGCGGTTCTGGGCCGGTGCGATTTTCATCATGGGCATGGTCTGGAGCTTGCACATCGTCGTGGACGGCAAGCTCGTGACCAACTCGCTCGGGGTGGACCGGAGCATCAAGTATTTGCTCGTATTTCTGACCCTGCCCGCGCTTTTGATAGGAAGACCTTCCGAAAGAGCCTTGAATTGGGGTTGCTGGACAGGTGCGATTGGCGCTGGATTGACTGCCCTGTGGCAAATCGGCATTTTGGGGTGGGACCGCGCAGCCGGCTACACCAACGCCATACAGTTCGGTAATCTTGCGCTGCTTCTGGCGGCGTGGAGTGGCGCCAGAGCATTGCGGGCACCGCAGGGTTGGCAAAAAGCGGTTGGCTGGATCGCCGTGCTGCTGGGCACGGTGGCCAGCGTGGCCTCTGGCAGCAGGGGCGGATGGCTGACGCTACCAGCGCTCATGTTGCTGATTTTCTGGTTGAAAGCGCCACCGCCTTCCACCGGAAAATCCTTCTCACATGCCCTTCGCGCCGCTGCTTTCACTTTAGTGGCCTGCGGGGCGCTGCTGGCTTTGCCACCTGTGCAGCAAAGGGTGAGTATCGGTATCGACGAGTGGCAAGCACATGAGCTGCAGGCTGAAAACACTTCGGTCGGGCTGCGTCGTTCGTTTTGGAAATTGGCCCTGGAAGTCGGTGAAGCCAATGCCTGGCTAGGCGCCGGTCAAGACGGCTACGAAACACTGCAAAAAGAAGCCGTGGGTCGAGGCGAGATGCCTGATGCTGCGCTTGAATTCAACCACGCGCACAACGAGTGGCTGGATATGTTCGCCAAACGTGGCCTTCTAGGAATCGCTGGGTTGGCTATATTCTTTATCGTCCCGGGCCTGATCTTCGCGCGAGGTTTGCGCCGCGAACCTGAAGAGGCTCAGGGCGGGACTGCGACTAACGAGGCCGATGAACGCCGTGCGGTCGCCGCATGCGGCCTGATGACGGTACTTGGTTTCGCCGGCTTCGGCCTGACCCAGGTGATGTTTGCCCACAATAACGGCAACATGATGTACCTGCTCATGGTGACGATATGGCTTGCGTGCTTGCAGCACTCTAAAGCCAGATCGTGACGGCTCTCGCTCTGTGCCTTATCGCCTCGACTGACGCCTTCTCCTGCCTGAGCCCATGCGCGGCAGCCAGCCGACGCGTCGCTCGCAGGCCTAAGAAACCCATGGAATTGCCATGAAGATCTCACAAGAAGCGCGCCCGTTGCGCGTGCTGCATTTTGTCTCTGGCGGCTTTTCAGGCGCTACCCAAGTCGCGATTGATTTGTGTGGACAGCAGCCAGGCCAGGAAACACTGCTCGTTTTAAGGCGCCGTGCCTCTGTCGACCCAGCGCCCAGGGTGGCGCAATTGCGGGCTCAAGGCCTGCAAGTCGAAGTTGTGCCGCGCTGGTCTCACACCGTGACCATCATGGCCTTGAAGCGCATTTGCCAGCAATGGAAACCGGACGTGCTGGTAGCGCATGGCTTCAGTGAGCATCTTTGGGGTCGCTATGCCGGGCTCAAAGCTGGTGTTCCGCGGTTGATTCATGTCGAGCACAACGTGCGTGAACGTTATGGATTCTGGCGCCTGCGCAAATCCCTTTGGCTTGCCGAGCGCACAGAGCGCATCATCGGCGTTTCGCGCGCCGTGCGCGACGCGCTGGTTCGGCTGGGCCACCCCGCCGAGCGCTGCACCGTGGTCCTGAACGGCATCGACCTCTCACGTTGGACTCAAGGCCGCCCCTGGACCGAACGCGAAGATGCGATCGTGATGCCTGCAAGATTTGCCGGCCAGAAAGACCATTTCACCCTCATCCGAGCCGCAGCCTTGTTGGCCGAGCAAGGGCTGCGGCCAACGGTCTATCTGGCTGGCGAAGGTAAATCCAGCTGGCGCCAGCGCGCCGAAGCCCTGGCCCGCAAATTGGGCGTGGACCAGCAGGTGCGTTTCCTTGGCCATGTGAGCAATCTTCCCGAGCTGCTCGGCCGCGTCAAACTCTGCGTCTTGTCGACCCACTACGAAGGCCTGGGGCTGGGTCTGATCGAAGGAATGGCGTCTGGTTGCTGCGGCATCGGAACCGACGTGGAAGGCGTGCAGGAAGTCCTGACGCATGGCGAAACCGGATTTCTGGTTCCCCACGAAGACGCCAAGGCGCTGGCTCAAATCATGGAGCGTCTGCTTCAGGATCCTGCCACCGCCTCTCGGGTGGCAGAGGCCGGGCAAGCGCATGTGCATCAAGTGTTTGATCGCCGACGTATGCGCCAGCAGTATCTGGATCTGTTTCTTCAACCTGCAAAAGGCAGCTGAGAGCAGCCTTCGCAAACTGCGTGATCGCCCACAGGCGGGATCACAGCGGCACGCAATGTCCGCATGCCGCCGCGCTTCAAGCGCAAGGAGCTCCAGAGCGGGTTGACACACCCAAGGCCGTTTTGCCTACTTCGCGGCAGGCAGCCGCAGCTCAAAACATGCCCCACCACCTGCGCGGTCGCTGCATGCCACTGAACCGCCGTGGCGCAGCGCAATGGAGCGCACAAGTGACAACCCAAGGCCCACGCCGCCTTCACGCTCACTGGCACCGGGCAGCCGATAGAAAGGCTCAAAAATACGTTCTCGCTGCGCTGGCGGCACCCCTGGCCCGCGATCGTTGACACGCAGAACGGCTTGTCCGCCTTCCAGGCTCAGCTCAGCACTGACCTCGCCCGAACCACCTGCACGATGGCCATGACGACAAGCGTTCTCCAGCAGGTTGCGCACGGCACGGCGCATCAGTTTGGCGACTCCCGGAACGATGACTTCAGACGTATCGGGTGCCAACTCCATGGCGGCGTCTACGCGAGCACACTCCTCGGCCAAAAGTCCGATGAGATCGATGGCTTCCACGGTTCCCAGGTCCGCCTGATTCGCGTCAAGCCGGCTGGCAAGCAAAATCTCATCAATCAGTTGATCCAACTCTGAAATGTTGCGCGCAATCTCGGCCCGTGCGGCGGGCGGGGTCTGCGGCCCCATCAGCTCGATGGCCATGCGAATACGCGCCAAAGGCGAGCGCAACTCATGGGAAGCATTGGCCAGCAAAGACTTTTGCGACTGAAGCAGCGCCGCCTGTGAATCCATCAGTCCCTCAATACGCGTCGCGGCATCATTGAAGTGGTGCGACAGATCGGCGACTTCGTCTTCACCACCCGTGGGGAGCCGCACGGACAAATCGCCCTCTCCCCAGCGTTTCACACCACGTTGGAGTGCCTCCAAACGCAGAGTCAATCGACGGGCCACCGGAAAAACGCCCAGCATGACGACCAAACCGGCAAGTGCCAAAGTCCAAAGAAATCCGTAAGGCGGACGCAGCCACGGCAGCGGAGGCTCATTCTTGCGACCCCCTGCCCCCCCTGGCCCACGATTGCGCGGTCCCAGATGCACGCTCAATTGTTGGCCGTCGTCCAAGGTCACCGCAAACTCCAGGCCCTGGCCTGGTGGCCCTCGCCGGGGAGGCAGATCGGCCTTACCTATCACCTCGCCAGCGGCGTTGCGAACCTGCACCTCGCGCGGCGCCGGAGGCTGCCGGTCTCTATCCCGCTGTTCCTCGGCTGCATGCCAGGCCCAGCCCACCAGCAGGCTCAACACCGCCACGCTGCCTACAACCGCCAACCAGATGCGCAAATAAAGTTTGCGCGCGATGGGTGATGTCCAACTCATGACACTGTGCTCAAAGCGTATTGACTATTCATGGTGGCTTGCATTTGGACGGCATGGTTTGGCATGCGGCTGGATTTGGCATACTGCACGCCGACGCCAAAGTGGGTCAGGCTTGCTGCTTCGCAAACACATACCCCACGCCGCGCACGGTCAAGATGCGTTTGGGGTTTTTGACGTCTTCCTCTATGGCCGCACGTATGCGGCCCATGTGCACGTCAATGGATCGGTCAAACGCTTCCAACTCGCGCCCGCGCACAGCTTCCATGATTTGATCGCGTGTCAGCACACGGCCTGCGCGTTCAGCCAAAGCCACGAGAAGATCAAATTGGTAGCTGGTCAGATCAGCCGGCTGACCCGCCAAGGTGACCACCCGGGCATCTCGGTCAATTTCCAGAACACCGAAGCGCATCAACTTATGCTCCGGAGTGGCGCCTGTCTGATGACGGCGCAACACGGCACGGATGCGGGCCAGCAACTCTCTCGGCTCGAAAGGCTTGGGCAGATAGTCGTCGGCCCCCAGTTCCAGACCGATGATGCGGTCCATGGGGTCACCCTTGGCGGTGAGCATCAACACCGGTACGCGTGCCATGTCACCAGAGAGTGCGCGAATGCGCCGGCAAACCTCCAAGCCGTCGATGTCCGGCAACATCAAATCCAGAATGACCAGATCCGCAGGCTTGTCCCGCAGCGCGTCCAGACCGGACTCTCCGTCCGTCATGTGCGTGACTGAAAAGCCTGACTGAGACAGGTACTCGCTAACCATCCCGGCCAGGCGGGTATCGTCCTCGATCATCAGCAGGTGGTGTGTACTCATGCGTTCCTTAATCCTTCATGGTCATGCTGCCTGCATTCGAACAGTTGCGCTTGTCGGGGACGTAAAGATAGGTAAACGCGCGCCCTTTGCAAGCGCCTTACTCGAGGAGCCCGCCTTCGAATTTGCAACAGGCTCTCAGGCGGGGTCAGCGTGTCGCCGCTGCATACGCATAGCCACCGCCACCAGCACGAGCACCGGTAGCCCCAACAGCGCTGTACTTGTGAAAAACGTACTGTATCCAAAGGCGTTCACGTAGTCACCGGAGAAGCCGGCGACGAACTTCGGTGCCAATAGCATCAACGAAGAAAAGAGCGCATATTGAGTGGCGGAATAGCTGATATTGGTCAGACTGGACAAATAGCCCACGAAGGCTGCTGAGGCGATTCCAGAGGCAAGATTGTCCATGGAGATCACCGCAATCAGGGCGGGCACACTGTGTCCGTAGCCAGCTAGCCACGCAAACAACAGATTGCTGCCTGCGCTCAGGACGGCGCCGAGCATCAGAATGCGCATGACGCCAAAACGCAGCGCCAGGCTGCCTCCCACAAAAGCGCCCACCAGCGTCATGATGACGCCGTAGATCTTGGTCACGGCCGCCACCTCATCCTTGGTGTAGCCCATATCGACGTAGAACGGATTGGCCATGATGCCCATCACCACATCGCTGATGCGGTAGACCGCGATCAAGCCAAGGATCAGTGCCGCTTGCCACTTATAACGACGAAAGAAGTCCGCGAACGGGTCAATGAGCGCAGTTCGAACCCACTCTGCCGCACTGCGCGCACGCTGTAATGGCACGTTGACCGGCTCTTTGGAATACAGGACCGTCAGCACTCCGATGACCATGGAGCAAGCCATGATCAAGTACGCGGCTTGCCAGGCAGAATTGTCATAACCACCTGTGGAACCTTGCGCCCGTGCAGCCAGCCACAGTACACCAGCGCCGGCCCAGATCATGGCCAATCGGTAGCCTGTCTGGTAGCTGGCGGCCAGAGCCGGTTGCTGGTCTGCTGGGGCTGACTCAATACGGTAGGCGTCCAGCGCAATATCTTGCGTCGCGGACGCGAAAGCGACGGCCAGCGAGCACCATACGACGGTCATAAGCGACACACTGGGGTCTGCCATGGCTACTCCCACCAAGCCCGCTGCCACACAGCACTGAGCCAGCAGAAGCCAACTGCGCCTGCGGCCCAGCCAGCGGGTCAGACCAGGCAGCGGCACCCGGTCCACCAGCGGCGCCCAGACCCATTTGAAGCCGTAGGCTAGACCCACCCAGCTCAGATGACCAATGGTGCTGCGGTCAATACCCGCTTCACGCAACCGAAAAGACAGCGTTCCCAGCACCAGCATCAATGGCAAGCCGGCGGAAAAACCCAATGCCAGCATCCGCAGGCTTGTCGGCTCCAGGTAAATCTTCAGGCTCTCAAGCCAGGAAGGCTTGCGTGCCGGCGCGGTAGTGTCCAGCGCCTGCTCAGACAAGGGCCACTCCCTCAGAGCTTGGATCGCAGAAGGTGCGCATTGGAAGTTCTCTATTCATCGCGCTATTATTCACGCTGTCGCGATGGGTTCGACCGGCATCAGCAAACCTTCCTTGATCTCTTCCATCACCACGTAGCTATTGCTCTGAGCAGGCACGGGCACTTTGCGCAGGATTTGACCCAGCAGATCCCGGTATTCGCGCATGGCAGAAAGCCGCGCCTTGATGAGGTAGTCGAACGTGCCGGAAACTAGGTGGCATTCCAGCACACGAGGCTCATGAAGCAGTTCTCGCCGCACCTGTTCAAAGACGTCGGCAGATTTGGACGAGAGCGTCAACTCCACAAACACCAGCAAACCCCTGCCGAGAGCCTCGGGGTCTACCCGCGCGTGGTAGCCCTTGATGACACCTTCACGCTCCATGCGCCGAACGCGTTCAGTGCAAGGCGAGGTGGAAAGCCCCACCCGCTCGGCCAAATCGGTCATGGAGATGCGGCCTTCACGCTGCATCTCATGGAGTATTTTTCTGTCAATTCTGTCAAGGAAGTGCATTTCACTGATAAAACAGTTATTACCGGTGAATTCTGATACCTAACCGCCAATCCATCAAGCAATTCAGTGTTTTTTTTGGGCAACTCTTTCTTAGACTTCTTCTCATTCGAGGAGACGGCAATGAAAGCAATTGTTCTTGGCGGCGGTGTGATCGGAGTCAGTACGGCCTACCATTTGGCGCAGGCCGGAGTGGAGGTGACTGTTCTCGAGCGCCAACCTGGCGTGGCGCAGGAAACCAGCTTTGCCAACGCAGGCCAGGTATCGCCGGGGTATTCGACCCCTTGGGCTGCCCCTGGAATTCCTCTCAAGGCCATGAAATGGCTTATGCAGCGCCATGCACCACTGGCCTGGAAGCCGGACGGTTCCCTTTTTCAGTGGCGGTGGATGGCCGCCATGCTGCGCAACTGCACGGCTGAGCGTTATGGGGTGAACAAAGAGCGCATGACGCGACTGGCTGAATACAGCCGTGATCGCCTGCGGCAGCTTCGCCTTGAAACCGGCATTGAGTACGAACAACGCACCCTGGGCACGCTGCAGGTTTTTCGCACTGCCGCTCAGTTGGAGTCTGCCCGGCGCGACACTCAGGTCCTGGATACCTGTGGCGTTCCTTACCGGCTCATGAACAACAGCGACGCACTGCATGAAATCGAGCCTGCGCTCGCCCACGCAGCCGGCCTGGTCGGCGGCTTGCACTTGCCCGGAGATGAAACCGGCGATTGCCAGCGCTTTACCACGCAGTTGGCTGATCTGGCCAAGCAAAAAGGCGTCCGCTTCCGCTTCGGAACCCGCATTGCAGGCGTGCTCACCAATGGTGACCGAGTCACCGGAGTTCGGCTTGAAGGGGGCGAAGTCCTGGAGGCTGATCGCTATGTCCTGGCACTCGGATGCTACTCACGTGAACTGCTCGCGCCATTGGGCCTGGACCTTCCGGTCTACCCCGTCAAGGGCTATTCCCTGACTGTGCCCCTCGTGGACGCTTCGCGTGCGCCCCAATCCACCGTCATGGATGAAACCTACAAAGTCGCCATCACGCGCTTTGATCAACGCATCCGTGTCGGCGGAATGGCCGAACTTGCTGGGTTTGACCTTGCGCTTAACCCACGTCGGCGAGCTACGTTGGAGATGGTGCTGGGCAATCTGTTTACCGGAGGCGACATTCCCCGTGCGCAGTTCTGGACAGGCTTGCGTCCCATGACACCCGACAGCACGCCCATCGTGGGCCCTACCCGCTACGACAACCTGCTGCTCAACACCGGCCATGGAACGCTCGGCTGGACTATGGCTGCCGGTTCAGGAAAATTGGTTGCAGACTTGGCCATGGGCCGCCCCACCGACATCTCGATGGACGGATTGACGCTGGACCGTTACGCGAAACGCGGGTTCGGACCGGCACAGGATTGGCAACGCGCCTCTGCCTGATGCCGAAGAGCGTGCCTGATCGGCACGCTTTTTGAGACAAGCGACCTGTGAATCAAGTCCCGCGCACGAATGGGTTGCTGCGCCGTTCCTGTCCAAAGGTGCTTTCAGGACCATGGCCTGGAATAAACACCGTGTCATCACCCATGGGCCACAGACGCTCGGTAATGCTGGAAATCAACTGCGGATGATTACCACCGGGAAAATCGGTCCGGCCTATGCCTCCGGAAAACAGCACGTCGCCCACGAAAGCCCGCTTGGCATCCGGTGAATGGAAAACGACATGCCCTGGTGTATGGCCGGGAGTGTGCCTGACGTTCAGCACGCTTTCACCCACTTGCACGGTATCGCCATCCTGCAGCCAACGTGCCGGGGTAAAGGGCTCTGCCTTGGGAAATCCGAACATCTGTGACTGCTGCGCAAGGCCGTCGATCCAGAACTGATCGCCCGGATGCGGTCCTGTGATGGGAAGCCCATACCGCTTGGCCAATTCCGCGGTGCCGCCGGCGTGGTCAATGTGTGCGTGCGTGAGCCAGATCTGCTCCAGCTTGAGGCCAAGTTTCCGGACAGCAGATTCAATTTTCTCCAAATCGCCACCGGGGTCTATCACGGCCGCTTGGAGGGTTTGGTCACACCAAACGATGGAACAATTCTGAGCAAAGGGTGTGACAGGAACCGTGAGGTATTTCAGCATGGAATTCTCGTGGGTAGCGCAGTGGTTTTCGATATTCTGCCAAGAGGCAAGATAGTGTCTCAGAAGCTTTGCTGGAAGATGGCACCCACGCCCCACGCCCCATGCTTAAGGCCTCAGCTCATAGCGAATTCATCCATGCCGGAACTGCACGCAGCGTGATCTCCGTCACGATCACCTGGAACGTAGCCGCATGCCAAAGAAGTGTCACGTTGTCCAGAGTTGCCCTGGCCTCTGGCACCAGAAGACCTGCCCAGGATCTCGCAATCAAGTAGGTACCAAGGATCAGAAGCACCAGGGTATGAAATCCCTGATACGCCAGAAGGATAGCGACCGACGCACTCCAGCCATCTACGGTGGGTGAGAGATTGGCGTCAACCTGCCCGCGCAGGGCGAACGCAAAAGCAGCGCCCATGAACAACAAGGCCATCACGGTCAATCCGCGCAGCGTGGTTTGCGAACCGGGGTGAAGCCCTCGCCTGGTATTGACGAACATCCAGGCGCTACTGATCAGCATCAACGCCATGTTCGTGTAACTCAGCCAGGGGCTGGCCAGACTGGCGCCCGGAGGCGGGCACACGTCAAGAGCCATGGAAAGATGCACGTGGCTGTAGATGAAAGACGCGAAGATCGTGCAATCCACGATGACTAAAAGCAACGTAGCCCACCATGAATGGGAGCGCCTTGTGGCCGGTTGTACTGGCACGCGCACACCCTCGCCAATCTCGGCCCATGGCTGAGGAGCTCTGCGGTCCAGTTGCCAGACCCACTGGACCATGGCCGCGATGGAGCCAAACCCGAACACAAACGCCGTAGCCACCCACTCCACGGTCAGCAACAGGAAAAATCCTGCTGTACCGACTGCGGCGAGAAAGGGTGACCAGCCGTCCGAAGGCAAACGCAAGAGTTGCAAAGGACGTGCAGTACGCACGTGGGTAATCAACGTTTCACGCCCCCCGAAAATAGTCCCTGGCACCCACCATCTGCCTTGCTCTACCTGCTCGGAAAGCGAAGGGCTGTCCCAGAGTGGCTCAGTTCCGCGGACTTCCGGAATACTGCGCACGCCGTAATCGCGCGGCGGCAGCCACTCCAGCGTGCCGGCGTTCCAGGGGTTGTCATGATCACGATCTGCTTTGAGCAGTACGCGCACCGCATCTGCCAGGAAGATCAACACGCCCACCGCCAAGGTGAATGCGCCGACAGTGGACACCATGTTCAGGGCATTCCACCCCACGTAATCGGAATAGGTGTACACGCGCCTTGGCATTCCAAGCAGGCCGGTGATGTGCATGGGGAAAAAGGCCAGGTGCAGACCGGCGAACATCAACCCAAAACACCAGCGGCCCAGACGTTCTGACAGCTGCGCGCCATTGATCACTGGGAACCAGTAGTACAGAGCCGCGAACACGGGAAACACCATGCCGCCCATCAAGACGTAATGCAGATGGGCAACGATGAAGTAGCTGTCGTGCGCCTGCCAGTCGAATGGCAATACAGCCACCATGACGCCGGTCAGCCCCCCGATCAGGAAGATGCAGTGAAAACCCAGCAGAAAAAGCGTGGGCGTGTTCATGCGTACACGACCGTTCCAGAAAGTGGCTATCCACGCAAAAATCTGAAGCCCGCTCGGAATGGCCACCACAAAGCTGGCGATCGATGTCAGCAGCAGAGCGTTGATGCCCACACCGCTCGTGAACATATGGTGAATCCAGAGCAGAAAGCTGACCGCGCCCACACAGACCAACGCAGCCACTACAGCCCTTTGTCCGACCAATGGAATGCCGGCCATGGCCGGCACCATCATGGACACCATGCCAGCGGCGGGCAGGAAGATGATGTAGACCTCCGGATGGCCAAAGAACCAGAATAGATGCTGCCAAAGCACCGGGTCACCGCCACGCTGAGGATCGAAGAATGGCCAGTCAAAGGCGCGTTCGAGTTCCAGCAATGTGGTGGCGGCAATGACGGCGGGGAATGCGAAGATGATCATGACCGCGCTCACCAGCACGGCCCAGGCAAACACCGGCATCTTGGAAAGCTTCATGCCCGGCGCGCGCGTGAACAAAATCCCGATGATCAGCTCAATGGCTCCCGCGATGGCGGAAATTTCGATGAAGCCTATACCGAGCAGCCAGAAGTCCGCCCCAATGTCGGGCGAGAACTGCTTGCTGGTCAGTGGGGGGTACATGAACCACCCACCGTCGGGCGACACGCTCCAGAAGATGGTGCAGAAGAAGGCCAACCCACCTATGGCGTAAGCCCAGAACGCATAGGCGGACAAACGCGGAAAGGGCAGATCGCGAGCGCCCAGCATATTGGGCAGCAGAAAAACCGCGATGGCCTCCACTATGGGCACAGCAAACAGAAACATCATCACCGTGCCGTGCATGGTGAAAAGCTGGTTGTAGGTGCTGGCGCCTATCAGGTCATTGTCTGGCGTGGCCAGTTGCAGGCGCATCAACAGGGCGAGCAGACCACCCAACACGAAAAACACCATGGCTGCGATGATGTAATAAATACCTATCTGTGAGTTGTTCACCGCGGTAAGCCTGCGCCAGCCCTGCGGAGGCTTCCACGCACGCTCAAGCGCTTCCCGCTCCCCCGGCGGGCGAGGAAGGCTGTTGGGGAAAGCCTGTTGCGCCACCCCTGAACGCGGCTTCATTTCAGAAGGCTCAGCCATGCGGCAATGTCCTCCATGTCCTTTGGCGGCACGCGATCGGCGCCAGAAGGCATGCGTGCGCCAGGCTTGATCTGTTGCGTATGTTCGATCCAGCGACGAAGGTTTTGAGGCGTGTTGGGCAACGTGGCCGCAGCGAGTGAAAGTCGGCCTCCGACGTGAGTGAGGTCAGGACCGAGACCTGATTGGGTGCCCACCGGGTGGGCATCCGATACCCCCCGCACAGCGTGGCAGAAATTGCAGCGATTTTGAAGGAAGGCGCTGCGGCCCGGATGGCTCAGCAAAAGATCTGTGGTGATGGCCGGTTGAGCCTGCGCCAAGGCCCAGGCATTGAACTCCTCGGCAGAACTCACCACCACATCAAGGGCCATCAGGGCATGTTGCTCGCCGCAGAACTCTGCGCATTGGCCTCGCCAGCGCCCCTCTACTGCAGGCGTAAGCAAGAGATGCTGAATGCGTCCAGGGACCATATCCATCTTGCCCCCCAGTGCGGGCACCCAAAAGCTATGAATAACGTCCTCACTTGCCAGTGCAAAGTACACCGGCCTGCCTTTCGGCAGGCGAATCTCGTTGGCCGTGACAAAGCGGATGCCTGTCTGCGTGTCGTGGTAGCTCACCTCCCACCACCACATGTGCCCTGTCACCGAGACCACGAGTGAATCAGGCGGCGGAAGGGGTTTCCAGGCAGTGCGTTTCCATTCGCTGTAGAAAAACAGCGCGGTAAGCACGATCACAGGAAAGAGCACGCCGCCTCCGATGAGCCAAAGACGTGTATTGGCCTGGCCTTGACGCGACAGGGAAAGAAAAAGCAGCAGCATCACACCGGCAAAGATCAGGGTGCCGCCGCCCACCAATACCATCGTCAATTCGATAAAGGCCGCCGACTGCTCTGCGCCCGCATGAAATGCAGATTGCGGCGTGGATGAGGCCACACCGGAACTCACTGGAGGGTCCCTAAATAATTCGCCATGTCCATAGCATCTGCAGGAGAGACCGCCAAATACGGCATGGTGGCTGAGGGGGCCTGCGAGTGTGGATCTACCAGCCACGCGGACAACGCAGACGGCTGATTGGGAATACGCCCGCCAATATAGCTACGGCGTCCAAAACCCTCTAGCGAAACAGCAGTCAACCCCCGCGCATCAGAGACGCCTGGAATGGTGTGACAACTTCCGCATTGATACTGCGAGATAAGCGTTTTTCCACGGAGCACAGACTGCGCGGATCCAGCTTTCAAAGCTTTCGACTCTGGCGCTTCAGAGCCGCATCCCACCGCGACGATCGCCGAAGTCAGCACGGCCCAGTACAGAACAGGCCGCAATGACCCGCGCTCGGGGAGATGGTCCGCTTGCGGCATGTAGTCATTATCGTCAGCAGGACAGGACATTCACCGACAGGAAAGCCAGCATTTCGCGTAGGACAATCTCTTATGGATAAACGCGGTGTGAAAATCGTGGCCCTCACGCTGGTCGCCATCTCAACGAGCTGCATCGCGGTTGTATGGATCGTCCTTTCGGGCGGTTTCTACAACGTGGCTGGTAATGTTCAGCATCTGCCACCCGTTCATTCGCTCTTCGAATATGCTTTGCAGGAATCAGTTCGGTATCACGCGAAAGACATAGTCGCCCCTGCCACTCCGGAAGCTTCTGTCATGGAGCGAGGCGCGATTTGCTACCAGAACAAGTGTCTGCAGTGCCATGGGGGTCCGGGCGTTGCCCCCAATGACTTTGCACAGTCGATGCAGCCACTGCCCGGGCCACTGATGGATGCCCCTCAACGTTGGCACGCACGTGAGATTTACTGGATCACCCTCAACGGTCTCAAGATGACGGGCATGCCCGCCTGGGAGCACCGCTTGTCTGAAGAAGACTTGTGGGCAGTCACCGCGTTTGTTCAGAAGCTACCTTCCCTGACTCCGGTGAAGTTTGCGCAACTGATGAGCCACAGCCAGGCAGGCCAGCGTTGCGAGCGAACACCGGATGGCGCGACTCGAGCAGGAGATATAGAGCGTGGCAAGCGCGCCTTTTATGCCTACGCTTGCATGGGTTGCCACACCATTCCTGGCATCATTTTCTTCCCCGACCCGCAAGTGGGTCCACCGCTCAGTGGCATGGCAAGCCGGACCCGAATTGCGGGCGTGGTGGACAACACCGAGGCCCACATGGTGCGCTGGTTGCGCGACCCGAATGCCGTCAAGCCAGGTACCGCCATGCCCGCAATGGGCATGACTGAGCAAGACGCGGTGGACTTGGCCGCCTTTCTAGCTTCCTTGCGCTGAGAATCCATCCTCCCGCCAAACATGTGCAGGGGGCGTGCCTTGGCTTTAATTTTCCTCTTGAATCGACGCGTGATCCAATGGCTCGACCTTCCGTACCGATACGTGCTTGACTCGCTGGCCATCTGAATCGGTCACATTGAATTCGAAGCCATCGTGCACCAGCATTTCACCCACCGCCGGCACGTGCTCAAAGTGCTTGAGCAGGAACCCGGCCACTGAAGTGAAATTGTCACCTTCTTCCATCAAATCTGCCGTTTGCAGCGCCTGCTCCAGCAGATGGATGTCCGCGCTACCGGCTACCAGCCAGGAATTCGGCCCAATGGACTGGATCTCCAGCGCTTCATCTTCATCCGGGAACTCACCAGCGATCGCTTCCAATACGTCTATGGGACTCAGTACGCCCACCAGCATGCCGTGCTCATCGGTCACCAGTGCGATCTGCCCTTTCGCTCCCCGCAGCAGGTCGATGGCTTTGATGACAGAGGTGGTCTCCGGAACATAGAGCGGTTGCTTCAAGCCCGTTTCCGCATCGATGTGGCCCAGCCGAAGGAGCTGACCCAGAAGATCCTTGGCTCGCGCAATGCCGATCACGGAATCGAGTGAGCCTCGGCACACCGGAAAGATGGCATGCGGCGTGTCCAGCAACTGGTCTCGAATAGCATCAGCTTCGTCGTCGATATCGACCCAGGAGACGTCTGCACGCGTGGTCATGATGGAACGCACCTTGCGTTCGGCCAGCAACAGCACACCGCTGACCATATTGCGCTCTTCTACCGCAAAGGTCGGTTGCTCGTCCCGTTCCGTGCCATTGGCATCTTCAGCCAAGACCTCTGCACGGGTTCTGCCGCCCAGCAACCGGATGATGGATTCGGCAGTGCGCTCACGCAGCGGAACGCGCGCCTCGTTCTTCACGGCATTGCGACGGGCCCATTGGTTGAGCGCCTCGATCATGATCGAGAACCCGATAGCGCCGTACAGATAGCCCTTGGGGATATGGAAACCCAGGCCTTCAGCCACCAGGGTAAGGCCAATCATCAAGAGAAAGCTCAGACAGAGCACGACCACGGTGGGGTGTGCGTTCACAAACCGCGTGAGTGGCTTGGAGGCCCAAAGCATGACGCCGATGGAAATGATCACCGCCGCCATCATCACGGGCAAGTCGTTCACCATACCCACCGCCGTGATCACTGCATCCAGCGAGAAGACTGCATCCAGAATGACGATCTGGGTCACCACCACGCCAAAGCTGGCATATACCGTGGAGCTGCTGTTGAGGTGCTCCACGCCCTCCAGCCTTTCATGCAGCTCGGAGGTGGCTTTGAAAAGCAGGAACGCACCGCCTAACAGCAGGATGAGGTCTCGGCCTGAAAACCCTTTGTCCAACAAAAAGAAGAGCGGAGTCGTCAAGGTGACGAGCCAGGACACCACCGAAAGCAGGCCCAAACGCATCACCAACGCGAGACTGAGGCCGATCAGACGCGCCTTGTCTCTTTGGTGCGGTGGCAGCTTGTCGGCCAGGATCGCGATGAAGACAAGGTTGTCGATTCCGAGCACGATCTCGAGAACGACAAGCGTAGCCAACCCGATCCATATGGCCGGGTCCGAAAGAAGTTCAATCATGGGGCAAGACGCGGAGCGCGCGCGTAGACGCGCAGTCAGCAAAGCAGGAGCTGGCCTTCACGACAACAGAAGGTGTTTTGATCGCGTCGCCCTGGTGGGCAGGGCGGCGGAGATTTTGGGCGCTGGCGCAGGCCAGCGTCCGACTGGGAGGCTCTGAAGTGAAATTCACATTAACAGTCTAGCAGCAGGCTGTGGCAGTTCGACCCCTTTCCTTTCAGCGAATCGGAGTTTGCAGGTCGACATGCCTGCATCGAAACTCCCAGGCTGCACCTGTTGAACCCTCAAGTATTGCGATCTTCAGCGCGCCCCTGCTGTTGTCTACGGACGTCATTTCGGCAGTGAGCCTTTATGTCGATGACAACTGGTCATTTTCACCAACCCCAAATGAGTGCAAAGTAGAGCCTCAGGCATAGCACATGCCGACCACAGCAAAACCCAGAGCCCCCATGTATCTCCCCCCGCATTTTGCAGAATCAGACCTCACCGAGATTCACCGCATCATCAGAGCCCATCCGCTGGGCATGTTGGTGCGGACCACGGCTGACGGCCTTGAAGCGGACCACCTGCCGTTTCTTCTGGATCCCGATCAAGGAACAAACGGTGCGCTGATCGCCCATGTCGCGCGTGCCAACGCTGTGTGGAAAGAAGTCCAGGACGGCATGGATGTGCTCGTGGTGTTCCGCGGTGTGGACGGGTACATCTCACCCAACTGGTACCCCGGCAAGCTGGAAACCCACCGACGTGTACCCACCTGGAATTACGAAGTGGTTCATGCCCATGGCAAGATTCATGTGCGAGACGATGAGAAGTTCATACGAGGGGTGGTCGCGCGCCTGACGCGCAAGCACGAGGGCGATCAGGCCAAGCCTTGGAAGATGGGTGACGCCCCTGCGGACTACTTGGCTGAGCAAGTGAGCCGCATCGTCGGCATCGAGATCGTGCTCACCCGCCTTGAATGCAAGCGAAAGCTCAACCAGCACCATGAGTTGCCTGATAGAGAGGGCGCTATTGCAGGACTGGCATCCAGTGGAAACCAGCCTTTGGCGCAGGCCATGCGCGACACGCTGAAAGCAGGCGAATCGAAAAGCTCCACGTAACAGAGATCCCTCACGCTCACAGGATGCACCTCTATGGGCTCCTCGGTCGTCAGCAGCGCGTCTTCTAGCTGCAGCGTGGGCACGGGTTGACCACGCACGCGCAGGTCGGCCAAGCTTCATGGAAAATACGCGAATGCGCATAGTTACAGCAAACCTCAACGGAATCCGCTCAGCCGCGAGCAAAGGCTTTTTCGACTGGGCCAGCCAGTTGGAGGCTGACGTCATTGGTGTCCAGGAAGTCAAGGCTCAAAGTGAGCAAGTGACCGGCATTCATTGCCATGTGGGCAAGATGCCTGGCCAGTTTCATTACGCTCAGAAGCGAGGCTACTCTGGCGTTGGAATCTACATGCACCAGGAGCCTTCCGAGGTCATCGTGGGTCTGGGCGACGAAGAGTTCGATTACGAAGGCCGGTGGGTGGAAGCCCGTTTCGACAAGCCTGGGCGCAAGCTCAGCATCATCAGTTGCTACTTCCCCAGCGGCTCATCAGGTGAAGAGCGGCAACAAGCGAAGTTCCGGTTTCTCGCCCTGCTCTACCCCCGATTGCTGGCCTTGCGTGAGGATCGTGAATTCATCCTCATGGGCGACGTGAACATTGCGCACCAGAACGCTGATCTTAAAAACTGGCGCAGCAACCAGAAAAACAGCGGCTTCCTGCCCGAAGAACGCGCCTGGATGACCAAAGTGCTGAGCGAAGGCGGTCTGGTGGACGTCTATCGCCGGCTGCACCCCGACACCACCGACACCTGCTACACATGGTGGAGCAATCGTGGGCAAGCTTATGCCAATAACGTGGGATGGCGATTGGACTACCAACTCGCCACCCCTGGCATCGCGCAAACGGCGCGCTCTGCTGCCATCTACAAAGACGTCAAGTTCAGCGACCACGCGCCGCTGACGATTGACTATGACATGGACCTCTGATTTAGGTCGCCACCTACACCCCGTGAAGTCCTAAAGGAATGGAGTGCGGGGACTAGCAGCTCAGGACACTGGCCTGGGCTTTACTTCATGTTCAGCACCGCCCTGCTGCACGCAGTAGCGCATTGCACTCCCCGCCCGCGTTGCGACCACGTTGGCCTGCGGCCGCTGGCGCCTGCTTGCTGCCCCGATTCTGGCCACCGGCCATGGCAGTACAGATTGCATCGGAATGCGGTGTCTGCCCAAAGGTCACCGCCTTCTGCAGGCCGGTAACCCCATACAGATAGCAACGGTAGGCCTCACCGTCGCGGGTGTTGACGGTGTAGTTGATGCGGCCACCTGATTCCTCTGTGCGGTCCGTGATGGTGAACTGGCCGACGGATCGGCCGATCGCTTGGGCGGTGCGTTGCTCCAGGCCAGCCTGGTCAATGGTGGATGCACATCCGGTCAGGAGTGCCAGCGCAGCGACAGTGGGTGTGATGAATCGAAGCTTCATAAACGTCTCCATGGATTAACTTTTTCAACGGGTAAAGCAGCTGTCTGCGGGCACAGTGGTACAGGCGGTGCGAACGAATGCCCGCCTTCACACAAGGCTTGCTCGTGACGCTGTGAAACTCAGGCCGGCTTGCGAGCCACGATGAAGACCCGGAAGTCCTTGCCCCGGGTGCCATGCCGCTCAACCGATAGGATCTGAAGCCCCTGCCGGACGACGGCCGATTGCAGGTGATCCGCGTTAAAGCACAGCACGTCGGGGGCCTTGCCTATGGCGCGCATCATTGGTATGGCGAGCCAACGGATGAGCGGATTCATCTCGGCGATGCAGGGCGTTTTGGAGATGAACAAACCGCCTGGCCGCAAGGCCTGCACGGCAAGCGCCAAGACTTGATCGAGATCGCTCACCAGATGCAGCAGGTTGAAAGCCAGTACCGCGTCGTACGCGCCTTGCCCAATCACCGGCGCGTCGGCGTCTGCTACTGCGAAGCTGAGTTGAGGTGTCGGCTGCGCCACCAGCTTCTCTTGGGCGATGGCGATCATCGCGCTCGAGACGTCGGTGGCCAGCAGCCGCCGGGTGGAGGGCGCCAGGCGCAGCGCGGTGGTGCCCGTGCCGCAGCCGAGTTCCAGCACGTCCTGATCCCCCGACAAGAGGGCCTGCACGCGCCGCAGCGTGGCCTCATACCCAGCCATGTCCGCGATCGGGTCAGCCGCATACTTGCGCGCAATGCGGTCCCAGAAAGTGGCCTTGCGAGTGGCTGCGATGGAAAGGGGTAAGACGTCGGAGCGCGGGGCCATGGTGGGGGGCGGCATCAATGAAAAGGGCAGCGTTTGTGCAAGCAGCAAAACCGCTAGTTCTGTGTGTAGCAGATCTTGCTGGGGATGATGGCGTTCACATAAGTCTCCACGCGGGCCGCTGTGGGAAATACGGTCGGCGTCTGATCGCCCAACAGGCAGAGATGAGCCCCCTTGCGCGCCCACACGGTGCGCGAAGTCTGCCCAGTGATCTGTGTCCAGCTGCCCCAGAAGGCGCTGAGCGTGGGTGTGGCTTCGGTGCGGTCAAACCTGAAATCGCCCCCGTCGTTGGCCTGCCCGCCGATGATCTGGCCCGCTACCGCGCAGTTCGCATCCGTGTACGTCGCCACGCCCAGGCTGACGGTGGCGCGCGTTTCACTCTGCTTGGCAATGCGCCATAGTCCGCGGCCCCATTGACCAGGGCCAATGAGCACGCAAGCTTCCTGCTTCCAGTCGCCCTGCGGCAAGGCCACTGCGGGTGTGGCGCAGGTCACTTCCACCGCCCCCACATTGGCCGAGGCCACCGTGCCGCTGCCGTTGCTCACCGTGCAACTCTGACCTGCAGGCTGAGACTTGACCGTGACGGCGTAGGCACTGCCCGCAGCCAATGCAGAGAGGAAGGTAAAGCCGCCGTTGCTGGTCACCGACAAATCGTCACCCATGTTGTTCTGCAGCACCATGGAGCCTGTCAGTCCCGACACCGAGCCCCCTACTGTGAAGGTGGCTGGTGCCAGGTTGTCGCAGCGGACCTGCACGTCGCTCACATTGGTTGTTGCGGTGCCCGAGGCTTGCGTCACGGTGCAGCGCTGCCCACTGGGTTGCGTCTTGACAGTCACGGCGTAGGCCACGCCCCTGTCCAGCCGGGTGTCAAAAACAAAATTGCCATTCGCGCTCAATGGTAAATCGTCGGCGCCGGAGTTCTGTAGCGTCAGCGTTTTGCCTGTGCCCAGGCCACTGACGGAACCGCCCACTGTGAACACCCCTGCGGAGGGTGGCGGCGAAGTGCCGTTGTCGTCATCGCCGCCGCCACATCCTATAAGCATCACGGCGGCCAATCCAAGGCAAGCCCAGCGGAACACCGGCCGCGCAGTGACCTCTGTCATGAGAAGAAACTTCTGGGTCGGAAGTGAAAAGCAGGTGAGATTTGGCATAGGAGATGAAGGGGCAACAGTTAGGCACGAGGTAAGACTGAAATGCTATCCATACGCAGGTCAACAGGAAATAGCCGAAATTTGCAATGGAGATATACATTTATGCATGGACAAAATCGATTGGAACCAGCTCAGGGCGTTTTTGGAAACCGCTGAAACCGGTTCGCTGTCAGCGGCTGCCCGCAAGCTGGGCCTGACTCAGCCGACGCTGAGCCGCCAGGTGGCGGCCATCGAGCAGCGCATGGGCGTGACCTTGTTCGAGCGCGTGGGCAAGGCCATGGCACTCACCCCCACCGGGCTGGACCTGCTGGAGCACGCCCGCGCCATGGGCGCGGCAGCCGAGGCCCTGAGCGTGGCAGCTACTGGCCGATCGCAGACGGTGGGCGGGCTGGTCTCAGTTTCAGCCACAGACATGGTTGCTTTTTACCTGCTGTCCCCGATTGTTCGGCAGCTGCGCGAACAGGAACCGCGCATCACGATCGAGGTGATCTCGTCCGATGCGGTGAGCGACCTGCTGCGCCGTGAGGCCGACATTGCCATCCGCCACGTGAAGCCGGAACAGCCAGAGTTGATTGCCCGGTTAATCCGCCAGGCACAGGCCAACTTCTACGCATCTGAAGACTGGGTAAAGACCCACGGCCATCCGCGCAGCGCCGAAGAAGCGGCCCATCTGCCCTTTGTGGGCGCTGACCGCTCAGGCCAGTTCCTGGCCTACTTGCGCCAGAACGGCCTGCCCCTTACCGAAGCGAACTTCAGCTGCTATTCGGACCACACCGTAGCCCACTGGGCTCTGGTACGCCAGGGCATGGGCATCGGCGCCATGCTGGACAAGATCGCCCGCGAAACCCCGGGCATGGTCCGCGTGCTGGACGACGTGCCGCCTGTGATCTTCCCGATCTGGCTGGTCACCCACCGCGAACTGCGCACCTCGCGGCGGATAAGAGTGGTTTTCGAGGCATTGGCGCAGGGCTTGAGTGAAGGTCATTCGATCGAAGAAGACTTCACTCTGTAAGCCGATCAGCGAGTGCCACCTGCGGCGTCGCCACGGCGCCGCGACGCATATCCGGCCGCATACAGACACAACAGGGCCAACAGCACTAGGGCCCATTGGTTCAAGGTAGGAATGGCGTTAGGCGCTCCGCCGTCGGACACGAGCGGACCGGAGGGGTCGATGATCTCCCCATTGACGACCCAGTCGTCATCACCCTTTTGCCCATCGGTCACCGTGAATTCGACCACCTGTCCAGCCATATTCAGGTCGGTGGGTGCAAAGTAGCTGTTGGTGCCAGCGCTCGGCTCAGCTTTTCCATACTTGGTGTAGCCGGTGACGGGTGTTGGCCACGTCACGGTGACACGCACTGGAGAGGCATCGCATCCCAACAATTTGAACTTGAACAACCCCTGGTTGAGTAGCCTACCGGGCGGCGGTGGCGCAGTCGCAGCAACAAAACCTGTGTTGCCGGGATCCAGATCAAATGCGCAGCGCGGGCCACCGCCTGAGATCGTGGCTGTAGCCAGGCCGGCCGGCGCGCTACCTGCACCACCTGGGGGTTTCGTGGTGCCGCTGAAGGATGTAATGGGCGCGGTAATCAAGATGCTTTGTTGGACTACTTCGGCATCTGAGTAACTGACGTCCCCAGCCTGACTGGCCTCCACGTCACAAGTGCCGCTGCTCACCACCGTCACTTCGGTGCCACTCAGCGTGCATATGGACTCAGTCAGTGAGCGATAGACAATGGGTGCGCCACTGTTAGGACTTGCGCTGGTGGCCAGCGGATTGATCGAGAACGTGCCGCCTACCCCCAAGACCTGCGCCGCTTGAGAATCAAACGTGAGCGTTTGCGTCGCCTTGCTGATGCTGACGGTTTGTGTCGCACGCGTCGCAGCTTCGTAGTTGCTGTTGCCGGCCTGATCCGCTTGGACCACACAGTCACCCGCAGACAGCATGGTGATGGTCGTACCGTTGGTACCGCCCGACGTGCACACGCTCGCACTCTCTGCAGCAATGGTGATGGTCACAGGTAGCGCTGACGCGCCACCCATGGCGGTCACGGTGAAAGTGCCCCCAGGCGCGAATACGACGGCGCTCGGAGGGACCTGCAAAGTAATGACCTGACTCTGCTTGCCAATCGTTACCGTGAGGCTAGCGGCAGGCGCTGCGTTGTAGTTGACGTTACCGGCCTGGTTGGCCGTCAACGCACAATCACCCGCGGCGACGATGGTGGCTATGCTAGCGGCCACCGTGCACACTGCAGGCGTGGAACTGGCGAACACCACTGGATTGCCCGACGCCCCGCCGGTAGCAGCCACGGTGAACGTTCCGCCCGATGCGTACACCGGCGCCGCCGGCGTCGCGTCGAAGTTCGTGATAGCTTGGTCTTGCTTGCCAATCGCTACCGTGAGGCTGGCGGCAGGCGCTGCGTTGTAGTTGGCGTCGCCGGCTTGGTTGGCCGTCAATGCGCAGGAACCTGCGCCAACGATGTTGGCGGTACTTCCTGCCACCGTGCACACCGCAGGCGTGGAACTGGCGAACACCACTGGATTGCCCGATGCCCCGCCGACCGCAGCCACGGCAAACGTTCCACCCGATGCGAACACCGGTGCCGCTGGCGTCGCGGCGAATGCGGTAATAGCTTGATTCTGCTTGCCAATCGCCACCGTGAGGTTAGCGACAGGCGCTGCGTTGTAGTTGGCGTCACCGGCTTGATTGGCCGTCAATGCGCAGGCACCTGCGCCAACGATGGTGGCTGTACTTCCTGCCACCGTGCACACCGCAGGCGTGGAACTGGCGAACACCACTGGAT
>JAECRA010000029.1:0-13964 GCA_015999985.1 Comamonadaceae bacterium | reverse complement strand
CCCCGCCGACCGCAGCCACGGCAAACGTTCCACCCGATGCGAACACCGGTGCCGCCGGGGTCGCGGCGAAGTTTGAAATAGCCTGGTTCTGCTTGCCAATCGTTACGGTGAGGCTAGCTGCTGGCGCTGCGTTGTAATTGGCGTTCCCGGCTTGGTTGGCCGTCAATGCACAAGCACCTGCGCCAACGATGGTAGCTGTGCTAGCGGCCACCGTGCACACCGCAGGCGTGGAACTGGCGAACACCACTGGATTGCCCGACGCCCCGCCAGTCGCAGCCACGGTGAACGTTCCGCCGGATGCGAACACCGGCGCCGCCGGCGTCGCGGCAAAGTTCGTAATAGCTTGGTTCTGCTTGCCAATCGCTACCGTGAGGCTAGCTGCTGGCGCTGCGTTGTAGTTGGCGTTACCGGCTTGGTTGGCCGTCAATACACAATCTCCCGCGGCTACGGTGGTAGCTGTCGATCCTGCCACCGTGCACACCGCAGGCGTGGAACTGGCGTACACCACTGGAATGCCCGATGCCCCGCCGGTCGCAATCACTGAAAAAGTCCCGCCCGGTGCGAATACCGGTGACGCTGGCGCTGCGGCAAAGTTCGTAATAGCCTGGTTCTGCTTGCCAATCGCTACCGTGAGGCTAGCGGGGGGCGCTGAACTGAAGTTGGCGTTACCGGCTTGGTTGGCCGTCAACGAACAGGAGCCTGCGGCATTGATGGTGGCTGTGCTACCTGAGACCATGCACACCGTAGGCGTGGAGCTGGCAAACACCACCGGATTGCCTGATGCCCCACCGGTCGCAGCCAGGGCGAACGTGCCACCCGGTGCGAAAACCGGCGCCGCTGGCGAAGCCGCGAAGCCCGTGATAGTTTGCGCACGCTGTGCGATCACCAGAGTGTAGGCGCGCGAACCGCTAAAGCCATTGGCTGAAGTTGCCCGCACTGTAAAGTTGAACGATCCTGCCGCGCCAGGGGTTCCCGACAGCACACCGGCAGTCGAGAGTGAAAGACCAATGGGCAGAACCCCTGCGGTCACTGCAAAGCTGTACGGCGCCGTGCCGCCATTCGCGCTGGTTGCAGAAATCTGTTGCGGCGTCAGCGGCACGCTGTATGTACCGCTCGACAGCGTGAATGGGTTGACTGATACAGCCACCGTGACACACGACAACACCATGTTGGTGACGTTGGCGCCAATGTTGGTCCCGCTGGAGGAACTCAAGCTGCATAACTGCCCTGGGGGCGCGCTCGACACACTGGCACTCCAGTTCGCTCCCATTGGCAGACGCGTGTTGAAGGCGAATGTGGAAGCGCCCTGGGGAACGGCAAGCTGTTGAGTACTCGCCGGATTGGTCGCCGTCAGCTGAAGATTGACGGCCCCAGTCTGGCCGGAAGCGGTGCCGCCGACTGAGAATGTGGGTGATGCGAAGCAGATCAATGCCGATCCATTGCCGGCATTAACCCCATTGTTGATGGTGATGTTGGTCAACCCGTTGGCGGCCGTCGAGCCACCAGCGCCACCCCCGCCGCCACCATTCCAATTCTGTTGGCAAGCCGTCGTGCCAACGCCAGCCCCGCCACCACCGGCGCCAATCGCGCCACCGCCGCCGCCGCCACCACCGAAGCCGGCGCCAGCAAACGAACCGCTGAAGTTAGCGGCATTTCCCCCGTTTCCGGTGCTTGGATTGCCTGCAGTGGCTGGAAATCCACCACAACCAGCACCCGCAGTCCCGCCTGATCCCACGGAACCACCACCTCCACCGAAGGGTCCACTGCCACCAGGTACGGTGGCGCCTGCCCCACCGATTCCCCCACCGCCGACGCCTCCGGCGCCCCCTGCGATCACGTTCGCTGTACTCCAACCCGCGTTACCACCACCGCCGCCGCCGCCCGCAATGGCGACTCTGTTGCCCACCGCGTTGCCGCCGACTCGCAGGTCGGTAGCGCCACCGCCGGTGCCGAAGCCCCCTTGACCCAGTCCCCCCGCGTTCACCGCTTGCGAGCCCTGTCCGCCCACATTGATGAACAGGGTAGCGCCGGGTGTCACGGCTGCAGTGCCACTGACACGCCCACCCAAGCCGCCGGCCCCTCCCGGCGAGTTCGGACTACCGCCGATGGTGCCGGCTCCGCTGCGACCACTACCGCCCTGAGCGCCGGTCAGGAACACCCTCATCGAGGTGACGCCGGCCGGAACAGGAGTGCTCTGCGCACCGCCAGTAAACCCAAAGGCAACACTGGCTTCTCCGGGGCTGCAGCTTTGTGCCTGCGAAAGCAATGGTGCTCCCAGGGCCGAAACGAAGACCAAACACCCAAGGAGGCGGGAAAAAATGATGCCTGAGCGCACCAGCGTGGGCTTGATAAAGCCGCCGGGAACTGGCGACGCGAACTGCAGCTTAGATTGCACGGCAATAACTCCCAAAACCCCCGATGTGCAAATTTCTGCGCCGGGCGCCGGGGATTATTGCCAAATTCGCACGTTCTGTACACAACTAGTATCAATTCTCTCAACTTTACACATACAGAGAACGCCGAAGATGCTGTTGTAGGAGTTAGCGCGTTGACGGCCTTCAGTCGCCGCGACCTCTACTACTGTCCAAGTTGTCCTTGTCCAGCATGCAATCGATAAAGACGCGCAGCGCTGCAGGAAGTTGCCGTCGGCTGGGGTGGTACAGAAACAACCCCGGCCGCGTGATGGACCAATCCACGAGCACCTGAATCAGCTCTCCACGAGCAAGGTGTTCGTCCACACGGCCGTGATCGAACGCATAGGTGATACCCAGTCCTTGCAGCGCGGCGGCCACGCCGATGTCCGAATGGTTGGTGACTATCGGCCCTTCTACTTCAAGTTCAACCCGCTTTCCCTTTTTCTCGAACTCCCAGCGGTAAGCCCTCCCATCGAGCTGAAGCCGCCAGTTGATGCAGGCGTGGCCGTGCAGGTCGGCAGGCGACTTGGGCGTGCCGCGCCGCTTCAGATACTCCGGTGCTGCCACGGCCAGCATCTTCATATCCGGCGTCAGGCGCACGGCGATCATGTCTTTCTCAAGCCGTCCCCCAACGCGTATGCCGGCATCGAAGCGGCCCGCGACGATGTCGCTCAGCCCGTCATCGACCACGATATCCAGCACCACTTCAGGATGCGCGCGGTGAAACCGCCCCAACCGGGGCGCGATGACCTGCCGGGCTGCCATACCCAGCGTATTGATGCGCAGCAAGCCGCTCGTCTGACCGGCCTCGGCGCTGACTTCGGCCACTGCCTCGTCCATTTCGCGAAAGGCAGGTGCGATGCGGCCATACAAGAGTTCACCAGCTGCGGTGGGTGACACGCTGCGCGTGGTGCGGTTCAACAGCCGCACTCCAAGGCGCTCTTCCAGCAGGCGGATGGTCTGACTCAGGGCTGAAGGCGACAGCCCCAGATGCTCTGCGGCACGCGCAAAGCTTGCGCGCTCGAGCACGGCGGCAAAGGCTTTCAACTCAGCGAACTCAGACCCTCTCATTCTGTATCTTTTTCTACATAGCTCATTCAGATTCTAGGATATTCCCTAAATACTTAACAAGGCGCATCCTCAGGGCATCAACTTCATTCACAAGGTTCTTCAACATGAGCACCCTGATTCTTCCTGAGCCGATTGCAGGCTACTTCACTGCCGATCAAAAAAAGCCAGAAGCCCTTGCACGTTGCTTCACGGCGCAAGCCGTTGTGAAGGACGAAGGCCACACTCACACCGGACTTGACGCCATCAAGGCGTGGAAAGCGGCAGCAACGACCAAGTACACGTATACGACGGTCCCTTTCGCTTTGGATCGGGAGGAGGACTTTCAGGTTGTCCGCGCTCACGTGGCCGGCAACTTTCCCGGCAGCCCGGTGGATCTTCGCTACCGTTTTCGCCTGGAACGCGGTCTGATCGCATCGCTGGAGATCACGGTATGAGCTTCGATCTTCAATTGAAAGGCCTGCGAGCGCTGGTCACGGGCGGCACCAAGGGTGTCGGCGCCGCCGTCGTTCAAGCCTTGAGCGCAGCGGGAGTTCAGATCACGACTACGGCGCGCTCCGTGCCCGCGCAGTCGGTAGACGGCGTGTCATACGTAGCAGCCGACCTCTCCACGGCCGACGGCGCCGCGGAGGTGGCGCGATCGGTGCGAGAGCGCTGGGGTGGCGTTGACATTTTGGTCCACGTGATCGGCGGCTCAAGCTCGCCCGGTGGTGGCTTTGCGGCGCTCGATGACGCGCGGTGGGCCGATGAGCTGAACCAGAATCTCATGCCAGCCGTAAGGCTAGACCGCGCTCTGCTGCCTGCCATGCTGGCGCAGGGTTCTGGCGTCATCGTGCACGTCAGTTCAATCCAACGCCTATTGCCGTTGCCAGAATCGACGACCGCCTATGCTGCAGCCAAAGCGGCCCTGTCCACCTACAGCAAAGCACTCTCCAAGGAGGTCACGCCTAAAGGCGTCCGCGTCCTGCGTGTGTCTCCCGGGTGGGTAGAAACCGAAGCCGCCGTTGCGCTGGCCCAGCGCCTGGCCAGTCAGGCTGGGACCGACTACGAAGGTGGCAAGAAAATCATCATGCAATCCCTGGGCGGAATTCCACTCGGCCGGCCGGCGAAACCGCAGGAAGTTGCCGACCTGATCACTTTTTTGGTGTCGCCGAGGGCGGGTTCGATTTCAGGCTCGGAGCACTTCATAGATGGGGGGACGGTGCCGACGGTCTAGGAGCGTGGGCGGCACAAGGACCGTGGATCGTTAAGCGGTGGAATGGCAGACCTGCAGCCAGTGACACCCCCTCAGCCAGCAAAACCACCCTTGCGTAGAAACTCAATTTCTGACGGCGTACTTTCACGACCCAGTATGAGGTTGCGATGCGGGAAACGCCCGAATCGCCTGATGATGTCTCGGTGACCTTCGGCATGGGAACGCGCATCAGCCCCGAGTATTGTGTTGAGCTCAACGGATATGTCCTGATCAGCCAGTTGCTCGGAATGGGCAAACGGCAGACAGAAGAAAAGTTGCAGCGAGGCGGGCACCCCTTGCATGAGGGAGTCTCTCAGCGCTTTTCTGGCGAACCAGCGTGCCAGCTCGTCGGTGGCATACATGCGTGCCGTCCCGCGAAAGGCGTTGCGCGGAAATTGATCAAGCAGGATCAGCAGCGCTAGAGAGCCATCTGAAATGTCTGCCCAGTGATCAAGTTCCCTTCTGGCAGCAGCATCGTGAAGGTGAAAAAACCGGTTGCGAAAGTCCCGGTCGAATGCAGGCTCCTTGCGAAACCAATTGCCCTTCTCACCCGCTTCGCGCCAGTAAGCAACTACCGCCCAGGCGTTATCCAGAGGAAATGCGGCCACGGGATTCAAAGTTCAATCCTGATATGCGCGAAAAGCCGCCCCAGCCTGGCGAAGACGGCCTGCGGCCTCAGCCACGCGAGAGCTGCCACGTAGCGAGGGCCGCCAAGATGGCAGGCACCGCGAAGTTGAGTACCAGGATGGGCGCTTCCTCACGGACAGAGTAGCCCGCGTGGCTGACCCCGACCCACATGTTCACGCAAGCCACCACCAACCAGACTGGCACGAAGGCTTTTATCGCCAAGGTGATGCCAGCGGTGCTCGCCCCCCATAGCCACCCGAACATGGCGAAAACGCATAGCAACAAGATACCCGCGCCGATGACCATGACGATATGCATAACCCACTCCCTTCGTTGACAAAAAAACTGCTAGGGCGTGTTAGTACGCCCTAGCCCAGAGGCGCCTGGTTAGTGGCGCTCAGATGAGATTCGCTAAGCAATTCCGCCGAGAATCGACGCTAAACCTTGTCGCAGCTGCGTGATAGCAATACAGCTTGGCTTATAGCCTGACTTCGATTTCGGCACATTTGCTTTTTTGCGCATGTCCCCCTCATCACACCTATGGCGCTTCTTTTTTATTTGGTGGTGTAACCGCCGTTGATGAGAATGGTTTGCCCAGTCACCCACCAACCGTCGCTCACCAGATGACGAATGAACGGAACCACGTCTTCAATGTGGGTGAGCCCTGTGGGTGAGAACGCTGACAGCGCTGCTGCAGTCTTGTGATAGGCCACAGCGTCCGCGCCTTCAGCGGGGTAGAAGAATGGCGTATCCATGGGGCCAGGGCCCACAGCGGTCACCGAAATGCCACGGGCACCGAACTCCTTGGCTGCCGCGCGAGTAAAGTGCTCCACAGGTGCCTTGGTTCCCGCATAGGAGGCATAGAACGGAGTGAAAGCGCCCAGCAGGGAGGTCACCACGGTCAGCACCTTGCCGTGGTCGTTCACGTTGCGGCCTGCTTCCTTCAGGAAGAAAAAGGCGGTCTTGGAATTGACGGCCGTCATCTCGTCATACTCCGCTTCGCTGATCTCAGTAATAGGCTTCTTCAGCACCTTGCCGACCGTGTTGATGGCAATGTCAGGCTTACCAACGGCTTTCTCGGTGTCCGCGAAGAGCTTCTCGACGGCAGCCGCAGAAGTCAGGTCGCCTTGAAGTGCAACCGCCTTGGCACCGGCTTTCTCAATGGCCGCCACAGTGGCATCTGCGTCGGCCTTGCTGGCGGCGCTGTTGTAGTGGATGGCAACGGCCTTGGCGCCCTGCGCTGCGAGGTCACGTGCGATCAGGCCACCCAGGTTTTTCGCCCCGCCGGCGATCAGGACCACTTTCCCTTGAATACTGTGCTTGCTGGACATTTCGAGCCCCTTAGTTGAATAAGGTTTCTCATGGTATTGACATAAAAATAAAGATAAATAGACGGATCCACGTTAGTCCATTCAGAAAACCACAACAATCTTGACCTATGGACCGTATTGATCATCTTCGGATCTTCCTGCGCATCGCAGAGAGCGGCAGTTTTGCCCAAGCGGCAGATCAGCTAGGACTGCCTCGCGCCACCGTATCCCTGGCGATGCAGCAACTCGAGCGCCGGCTGGGTGCCCGACTGCTCCACCGTACGACACGAAAGGTCAGCCTGACGCTGGACGGAGAGGCACTGCTGGAACGGGCGGCCACTCTGATCGCGGACATGGACGATCTGGAGAACCAATTCCGACCCAACGCCGACGCCATCACAGGCCGGTTGAAGATCGATGTTCCCAGTCGAATCGCACGGAGACTGATTGCACCTCGGCTGCAAGACTTTCTTGATCGTTACCCAGGCGTGGACATTGATCTGGGCTCCACGGACCAGACCATTGATCTGGTACAGGAAGGAGTGGACTGCGCGCTGCGCATGGGCACCCTGGTATCAAGCAGCCTGGTGGCCCGCCGCCTGGGCGTATTCGAACTCATCAACTGCGCCAGCCCGGCGTATCTGGCCAAGTATGGAGAACCACGAAGCCCCTATGATCTAGGCACGCATTGCGTGGTCGACTACCTTTCCCCGGCCAATGGGCGGGCCGCCCCCTGGGAGTGGTTGGAACACGGTGAGATCCGTACCGCTACTCCAGCCAGTCGCGTCAGTGCGAACAATGCGGAGACCTATATCGCCTGCGCACTGGCGGGCCTGGGAATGATCCAGATACCTGCGTTTGACGTTCAGGACCATTTGCTCGCAGGCGAACTCGTGGACATCATGCCCACAGCCCGGCCAGGGCCTATGTCGGTTAATTTTGTGTACCCACATCGTCGCCATCTGTCACTTCGCTTGCAAGCATTTTCGCAGTGGCTGGAGGGCTTGCTGGCGCCTTACATGGCAAGCTCATCTCACAACTCAGCCACCTGAAATTAGTACTTTAGAACTTACAAATCAACTCACTGCGCTATGAACCTCTATTCAAAACTAGAATAAAAGCAGCGAGCAGAGTCCGTTGCACAAATACAATCCGGACGAGGATTTTTCAGCCACGTGGTTATAGCTTTTGGTAGTAGCCCGTAATGCGCTCATTAGTGCGCTCCAAGTAAGGTTGAAGGACTTTAATAAAAGGAAACCGACGATGAAATCGGACAATTTGGTGTCCGCCAACGCCTCCCGCGACGCAATGGCCCAGGAATTCGTACAGTTCGCCATTGAGTCGGGCGTACTGCGCTTTGGCGAGTTCAAGACCAAGGCTGGTCGCCTATCGCCCTACTTCTTCAACGCCGGCCTGTTTGACGATGGCGCCAAAATTGGTCGCCTCGCGCAGTTCTACGCACAGGCGCTACTGGCCTCAGGTATCGAGTTTGACGTGATCTTCGGGCCTGCCTACAAGGGTATTCCGCTGGGTGCGGCTGTGTCTGTGGAACTGGCACGGCTTGGATACAACAAGCCTTTTGCCTATAACCGCAAGGAAGCCAAGGACCATGGTGAAGGTGGTGTCCTGGTGGGTGCGCCGCTCAAGGGCCGGGTATTGATAGTGGACGATGTGATCTCTGCCGGCACTGCCGTCCGTGAATCCATCGCGCTCATCCGATCTGCCGGCGCGACCCCGCACGCGGTGGTGATTGCACTTGACCGCCAGGAGCGCGCAACCGAGAACGGCGAAGACGTTTCCTGGAGTGCCGTGCAGTACGTTCGTGACACCTTGGGGCTGCAAGTTTGTGCCATCGCACAGTTGGCGCACTTATTGCAACACCTGCAGACAGATGACAATTTTTTGTCGCATTGGCAGGCGGTGTCCGCCTATAGAACACGTTACGGTATAGAAGAAGGGTGAGCAGAGCTCTATTTTTTCGTCAAATCTTGGTCCGCCAGGCCAAACTTGCCTTGGTGGCGGGTCTGTGCGTGCTCGCAGGCTCTGCGCTGGGCCAGGCAAGATCAGCAGGCAGTGGCAGTGGCATCTATGCCTGCGTGGACGCCAGTGGCAAGCGTTTGTCTTCCGACCGCCCCATCGCCGACTGCATAGACCGCGAGCAACGCGAACTGAACCGCAGCGGCACCACCCGACGAGTGGTTGGCCCCTCCTTGAGCGCCAACGAACGCGAAGCACGTGAGCAGCGTGAACGTGAGGCAGCCGTGGCCAGGCAACGTGCATCGGAATCCGTTCGGCAGGACCGGGCACTCCTGAGCCGCTACCCGGACAAGGCCACCCACGACGCCAGTCGGCGCGAAGCACTGGCTCCCTCACAAAACGTGATTGATGCCGCCAATCGCCGCATTTCCGAACTGGCCCAGGAGCGCACATCGCTGGACGAAGAGATGGAGTTCTACCGCAAGGACCCCTCTCGCGCGCCCACTCAGTTGCGTCGGCGCATAGAGGGACACGGGCAAAGCGTCGTGCAGCAGCAGAACGCCATTGCAGCCCAGCACACGGAGCGTGCCCGAATCAACGCGCGGTTTGATGAAGAACTGGCGCGCCTGCAGCAACTTTGGCAGGCTCAGCCCGGGAACCGCTCCTGAACGCGCCCCTGAAGGCTCCGCAGAGCGCGAGGCTGCCAAAAAAAGCAGCCTCAGCGGCAGACTCTCAGCCCCCCAGCTTGCTTTTCAGAAGCGCATTGACCTGAGCCGGATTGGCCTTGCCTTTGCTCGCCTTCATGGCCTGGCCGACCAGTGCGTTGAATGCCTTGTCCTTGCCCGCCTTGAATTGAGCCACATTGTCCGGGTTAGCCGCCAGCACCTCATCAATGATCTGCTCCAGCGCGCCTGTGTCGTTCATCTGCTTGAGGCCCTTGGCTTCAATCAAAGTATCCACCTCAGTGCCCTCGCCCTCCCACAGGCCATCGAAGACCTGGCGGGCAGCCGCGTTGCTGACGGTGCCATCCTGAATTCGCTGGATCAGAGCGGCCAGTTGTGCGGCCGACACCGGTGCCGCGTCAATGCCCATCTCACCGGTGTTCAGACGGCGCGAGACCTCTCCCATGATCCAGTTGCTCGCGAGTTTGGGCTGTCCACTGGCCTTGGCAACCTGCTCGAAGTAAGAGGCCATCTCAGGCGACTGAGTGAGCGTGACGGCGTCGTATTCGGGCAGGCTGTAATCGGCCACAAAACGATCTGCCATCTTGCGTGGCAGCTCTGGCATGCGGGCGCGCGTATCTTCTATCCATTGCTCTGACACGCACAGAGGCGGCAGATCCGGGTCGGGGAAGTACCGGTAATCGGCGGAATCTTCCTTGGTGCGCATGGCACGGGTTTCGCCTGTATCAGGGTTGAACAGGACCGTAGCCTGCTGGATCTTGTGACCATCTTCAATCTGATCGATCTGCCAGCGGATTTCATAGTCGATCGCTTGCTGCATGAACCTGAAGCTGTTCAAGTTCTTGATCTCACGCCTGGTTCCCAGCGGTGCCCCTGGCTTGCGCACAGACACGTTGGCATCGCAGCGGAATGAGCCTTCCTGCATGTTGCCATCGCAAATGCCAATCCAGGTCACGATCTTGTGCAGCTCTTTGGCGTAGGCCACGGCCTCCTCGCTGCTGCGCATGTCGGGCTCTGTCACGATTTCAAGCAGAGGGGTGCCAGCTCGGTTCAAGTCGATCCCGCTCATGTCCTGGTAGACCTCATGCAGGGATTTGCCCGCGTCTTCCTCCAGGTGAGCGCGCACCAGGCGCACGGTTTTCTTTTCCTCGCCCAGGAAAAATGAAACTTCTCCGCCCTGCACCACTGGAATCTCGAACTGGCTGATCTGATAACCCTTGGGCAAGTCAGGATAGAAATAGTTCTTGCGCGCGAAGATACTTCGCGGCGCAATGTGTGAGCCCAATGCCAGACCCAGCTTGATGGCGCACTGCACGGCCTCCCGGTTCATGACCGGCAAGGTGCCGGGCAACGCCAGATCCACAGGGCTGGCCTGGGTGTTGGGCTCGGCACCGAATGCTGTCGAGGCACGGCTGAAGATCTTGCTGTTGGTCTGCAGTTGGGTGTGCGTTTCGAACCCAATGACGACTTCGTAGCCTTGAATCAATTTTGGAGCGCTCATGGTCGGGCTCGGGTTCACAGCGCTACTCCTGCAGGACGGTGAAGATGGAAATCAGTCGATTGCTGCAGGCGGTGCGCCACATTGAGCAGCCGCGCCTCTTGCAGGTAGTTGCCAATCAATTGCATGCCCACGGGCATGCCGCCTTCGCCGAAGCCCGCCGGCACAGTCATGCCGGGCAAGCCTGCCAGCGAAGCTGGGAGCGTGAAGATATCGGCGAGGTAATCGGCCAGGGGGTCTCTTCCTTGCGCACCCAGGTGCCAGGCCACCGTGGGGGCGACCGGGCCGGCGATCAGGTCGCATTGCTTGAAGACCTGCTGGAAGTCATCTGCGATCATGCGGCGAATCTTCTGTGCCTGCAGGTAATAGGCATCGTAGTAGCCATGGCTCAGCACATAGGTACCTGTCATGATCCGGCGCAAAACCTCTTCGCCAAAGCCTTCGGCGCGGGTTTTCTTGTACATGTCTTCCAGATCGCTGTAATGGTTCGCGCGGTGGCCGAACTTGACGCCGTCAAACCGCGCCAGGTTGGAGCTGGCCTCCGCCGGCGCGATGATGTAGTACACCGGAATTGCCATTTCAGTGCGAGGCAGCGAAACCTCGACCAGACGAGCACCTTGTTTCTCGTACTCCTTGAGCGCAGCTTCAATGCAAGCCTGTACATCCCCGGCCAGGCCTGAACCAAAAAACTCCTTGGGCACACCAATACGCAGGCCCTCGATGCTCTCACCCAATCCGCGGGAAAAATCCTCTGCAGGTACATCAAGTGACGTGGAGTCGCGGTCAAGGTCAGGACCGCACATGGCCGAGAGCAGCAACGCGCAGTCCTCGGCGGTTCGAGCCATCGGTCCTGCCTGGTCCAGGCTGGACGCAAAAGCGATCATGCCGTAGCGCGACACACGCCCATATGTTGGCTTGATGCCCGTGATGCCGCAAAAACTGCCAGGCTGGCGAATCGAGCCACCTGTATCGGTACCTGTCGCGGCGGGTGCCAAGCGGGCGGCCACCGCTGCAGCGCTGCCGCCAGAGGACCCCCCTGGCACACGGGTGAGGTCCCAGGGGTTTTTCACGGCCCCATAGGCGGAGTTTTCGTTCGCGGAGCCCATGGCGAACTCATCGCAATTGAGCTTGCCTAGGCTGACCATGCCCTGGCTGGCCAGGTTGGACACCACCGTACTATCAAAAGGAGACCGATAACCGCGCAGCATCTTGGAGCCTGCGGTAGTGGGGAAATCCTTGGTCACAAAAACGTCTTTGTGCGCAATGGGTACACCTGCCAGCGAAGGCGCGCTTGCCGAGGCCAGAAGCGCATCCGCCGCGCGCGCCTGGGCCAGCGTGACCTCTTCGTCCTGCGCCAGGAAGGCGCCCAGATCCGCATGCTCGGCTGAACGGCGCAAGAAGTGCTGCGCGGTCTCTACCGCAGATACCTCGCGAGCGCGAAGACGGGCAGACAGTTGCGCGACCGACAGGTCATGAAGCTCGTTAGGGCTGCTCATTCGATCACCTTCGGCACCAGAAACAGGCCTTCTTCGACCATGGGGGCGCTGCGTTGATTGGCTTCGCGCTGATTGGGCTCGCTCACCACATCGTCACGCAGGCGCAGTTGCACATCCTGAATAACGGCAATAGGATGCGCCAGAGGTTCTACGCCGGTGGTGTCTACCGCTCGCATGGCCTCGACGATGGCAAAAAAGTCGTTGAGCTTCGTGAGCATGCGCTCACTCTGGTCGTTGCTCAAGCCGAGCCGTGCCAAATGGGCGATACGCTCAATGTCAGGAGAGGTCAGGGACATGTGAAAATCAAGGAAATCCAGCAGAACCGGATTGAAACCAAATGTAACTTCTAACTCAAGGACGCTTTGTGCCCTGAGACCCCCAAGGGGGATGCGTTATTATCCCGCCTTTGATGCAACGTTTCGAAAACGGCTCGCATCTGCTCTAGAAACACCTAAATTCTGCGGCGAAACCGCTGGCGGCGGCGGTATGGTGCATGCCGTGTGCCCAAGAGGACAATTCATGTTTGGAGCTTTTCGTCGGTACTTCTCCACCGACCTGGCGATCGACCTCGGCACCGCCAATACCCTGATCTACGTTCGCGACAAAGGCATCGTATTGGATGAGCCCTCTGTCGTGTCCATCCGTCACGAAGGCGGCCCGCAAGGGAAAAAGACGATTCAGGCGGTAGGTAAAGAGGCCAAAGCCATGCTGGGCAAAGTCCCTGGCAATATTGAGGCCATCAGGCCGATGAAAGACGGCGTCATTGCCGACTTCACGGTCACTGAGCAAATGCTCAAGCAGTTCATCCGCATGGTGCATCCGCGCGGCCTCCTCAAGCCCAGTCCACGCATCATCATTTGTGTGCCATGTGGCTCGACGCAGGTTGAAAGGCGCGCCATTCGCGAATCAGCGCTTGGTGCTGGTGCCAGCGAGGTCTACCTCATTGAGGAACCCATGGCCGCAGCGATTGGCGCCGGCCTGCCAGTGAGCGAGGCCAGCGGCTCCATGGTGGTGGACATCGGTGGTGGCACCACCGAAGTGGGCGTCATCTCCCTCGGCGGCATGGTCTACAAAGGCTCGGCACGCGTAGGGGGCGACAAGTTTGACGACGCCATCATCAACTACATCCGCCGCAATTACGGCATGCTGATCGGTGATCCCACTGCCGAGGCCATCAAAAAGCGCATTGGCAGCGCATTTCCTGGCAGCGAAGTCAAGGAAATGGAAGTCAAGGGCCGCAATCTCTCTGAAGGCGTGCCCCGCAGCTTCACCATCAGCAGCAACGAAATCCTGGAAGCCCTGACCGAGCCGCTCAACAGCATCGTCTCAGAAGTCAAGAAAGCCCTGGAAGAAACGCCTCCAGAGCTGGGCGCAGATATTGCCGAACGCGGCATGATGCTCACGGGCGGTGGCGCCTTGCTGCGCGATCTCGATCGCCTGCTGGCCGAAGAGACCGGCCTGCCTGTCCTGGTCGCTGAAGAGCCTTTGACCTGCGTGGTACGTGGGTGCGGCCTGGCGCTTGAGCGTATGGAGCGCCTGGGCAACATCTTCACCAGTGAATAAGTGCAGGCAGGGTGCTCTAGGAGGCTGCGCGGCAGAAGGAACGTCGGCTGCAACACGCGAGAAAACGGTCCATCGCGGTACTACCTCCTGCGCC
>JAECRA010000028.1 GCA_015999985.1 Comamonadaceae bacterium | reverse complement strand
CCGCCACGTCAGAACTTCGAATCGGCACTTGACGCACGGAAGGCGTCCATATAAGTACCGGAGGATGCATGCTCCAGTTACCGGTCGAGGCATGGCCAAGTTCGCCTTGACAGGCCGATTTGAGAGCTTTGGCCTGACGAACCTCGAAGATGTCCTCGTACTGAGCAACACGCCTTCCAATGGGGCAGGCAATCTTTAGCCTCGACTGACCTGCTTATCTCCTGGCGGAGAAGTCAGTTGGCTTGAGGGGGCGGGTGACGGGTTTGCCTGATAGGTCTTTACCCGCCAACCACCATCAAGATGCAATTTAGCTAACGGGTCTGTGGTCAGGGATGAAGTACGCAGCCACCCGTGACGTCGCCGTTCCAACGAGCCAGCATGGCTTGCTTGAACTCCGCAAGAGGGTAGGTGTGGGAAACAAAGGGCTGGATTTTCCCCTCCTTGATCCATCTGAAGATCGCCTCAAGCCTGGGGATTCGGATCGCAGGGTTCTTATTCACCGAGATGACCGCAGGGCATCCCAACACACTCAGGCTTTTCATCTGAATGATGTTGGTTGGCAGGGTGTTGACATTGGGAGCTCCCCGCAGCCCTTTGCCCCGTGCCACGTTGGGCGTGGAAGTCCAGCCGACGATCAGGAAACGACCGCCGAAGGCCATGCACCGCAGACTCTCGTTGGAGACGTTGCCCCCAACAGCGTCGTACACCACATCAACGCCCTCACCGCCCGTCAGTGCCTTCACATCGTTCCTGAACTCTCTGACCTCTCCGTCAGCGTCCAGAATGTTGACGACGTGGTCTGCGCCTTGTTGCTTCACGGTAGCAAGCTTGTTGTCTGAGCGACCAGTTGCAATCACGGTCGCACCCAGCAGCTTGGCCACCTGCACGGCGGCCAGGCCAGTCAGGCCCGTAGCTCCATTGATCAAGACGGTTTCTCCGCTTTGCACCTGACCGCGGGCCACCAGGCAGTGGTACGCTGTTTCATAGGCTTGCAGCAAGCCCGTGGCGTCGTCATAAGTCAACTCAGCGGGAATCTTCATCACGCCATCCACGGGCAACACCGCATAGCTGGCAAAACCGCCTGAGCCTTGATAGTCGCCAGAGGAGCGAGGCCCGATTTTCCAGGGGTCGGCCAGCACGCGATCGCCTACGGCGCATTGCGCTGGATCTACGCCAGAACCTACAGCGAGAACTTCACCGGCGTATTCCATGCCTGGCGTATAAGGCAGCGGAGCCATGTGCTGGTACTGACCGCTGGTCATCAACAGGTCCACCCACGCCACGGCCACGCTTTTGACAGCCATGATCACTTCATGCGGCTTCAGTGCAGCAGGGTCTGGCGCAGGCTGTTCCACCAGGTGCACATATTTCTCGAGAGCTTCTTGGGGCGTCTCTGCGTATTCGGTGACGACCACACGCTGGCCAGCCGGAAAAATTTGCGCCATGCTTACCCCACGTTCAACTTGAGACTGCGGATGAAAGGAACCCAGCGCTCGCGCTCCTTGCGGCCGAATTCTTCAGCTTGCGCAGTGGTACTTGGTCCCAGAATCTGGGAGCCAAACTGATCCACCAAACGATCACGCAGCGCAGGCAGGGCCAAGGCCTTGTTCAAGGCATCATTGATCCGCTGCATGGCATCTGCGGGCGTATTGGCTGGAGCTATGAGGCAGTTCCAGGTGTAGGCTTCGTAACCTGGCAACCCTTGCTCTGCAAAAGTGGGCACATCGGGTGCGACGCGGTCGCGTTTACTACCAGAGATACCGATCAGGTGAACCCGCCCCTGCTTGGCCATAGGTTGAGAGGTCACCAGACCGTCGAAAACCAGATCCACGTGACCACCTGCAAGGTCAGCCATGGCAGGCCCGTTGCCCTTGTAGGGGACATGGTTCAGCTTGATGTCTGCTGCTCTGGCGAAGGCTTCACCCACAATGTGGCTGATAGACCCCGTTCCGCCCGATCCGTAGCTGATCTGGCCTGGCCGCGCCTTGGCATCGGCTATCAAGGCTTTGAGTGTCTTGGGACCGTTAGCCTTACCAGCGAGGACCATATTCGTGCGAGCCACCAGCCCGACGGTATGCAGATCCTTTTCAATGTCGAAAGGCATGGATCTATAAAGGCCCACGTTCATCACCAACTGCGAGCTGGTGCCCAAACCGAGGGTGAGACCGTCCGGCGCTGACTTGGCAACAGCGTCTGTGCCTATCATTCCGCCGGCGCCAGGTTTGTTTTCCACGATCACGGGCTGACTCAGCAACTCGGCCATATAGCGGGCCAAGTCACGGGCAATCAGATCGTTGGCGCTTCCTGGAGCAAAGGAAACAATGATGCGAATCGGCTTGGCGTTGCCTTGTGCGTACACACCTGAAGCAAGCGCGGCAGAAGCCATCACCAGAGCACGGCGGCTCAACCGAAGGGTAGATAGAGTTTTCATGGGTGTTTCCTTTTACTTAAACCAATGTGCGGGGGCTCTTACCGGCATGCTGAGCAGAATTTGCCCCATACCCTTGCCCAGAGGATCATTGCGCAGCGACGCCATGCCTCCGCCGCCAAGCGCTTGTTCGCACACGAAGTTGAGTGCGTGAATACCGGGCAAGTCGTAGCGAGTCACCGCGCCATCAACCAGGTGCTTCAGGTAATTCGCGACTCTCGCCTCGGTCAGCTCCTGGCGCAGAAGTGGCAGCCACTCCGGACGCCGCGCGATGATGCCGATATTGGAGGTGTTGCCTTTGTCACCCGAGCGGCCCCAGGCAAGGCGGATCAATGGGACTTCGACCCAGCCTTGCGGCGCTTCGGTGGAACCCGTGTCGGGCAGGCTTGGTGACGTAGCAGCTTGAGGCGCCAGTGCGGAGTGGGTCGATGGAGGCACGGCTATCGCCTTGCCGTCCAGCGTGACCGTAGGGCTGAGGCGGTTCTTGTCCAGCAAAAAGGCATACTGCCTTATAGAAGGCGACGCCGAAGACCGGCCTCCACCCGAGCCCGTGGTGCCGGGCGCCCATGAAGTGCCCGCCGGTGCAATCTCTCGAGCCAGCAGTTCAAGCGCCGCCTTGTCAGGATGGCAAGCGGTCAGTCGCATGGTGATCTCACGTGCGCGCGCAAGCTCCGGCATGGCATGGTCGCCATAGCAACTTTCAGCACCCAGCATTTCGAGGTTTGTGGCGCTGAGAGGGGGCAGTCCGCGGGCCTGTAAAAGCTCACCCACGCGTTCCAGAATGGTCTCGCCAGTTCGCCGCGCTTTGGCCACGGCATCGAAACCAACGATGGTCAGTTGAGCAGATGTCTTGAAGCCATCCATGTAGGTCGCGCTGACCTTGTAGGTGCCCGTAGGCTCGCGGCCAATCGCACCAGACACTCGCACCCGCTCATCGCCCGCAGGTTCTATGCGCACATCTCGCCAGTCGCAAGTGACATCTGGCAGCAGATAGTTCGCAGGATCGTGGATTTCATACACGAGTTGCTCGGCTACACATTGTGGTGCGATGAGCCCGCCGGTTCCCGCGGGCTTGGTCACCAGGAAACTTCCGTCCTGAAAGCATTCCACAATGGGGTAGCCAATATGCGCCCAGTCCGGAACGTCTTGCCAATCCGTGTGAAGGCCGCCGGTTGCCTGACATCCACATTCCAGGATGTGTCCCGCCAAGCTGCCGCCGGAGAGCTTGTCGTAGTCTGTGGCAGACCAGTCGAATGCGTGCATCAGCGTACCCAGGGTCACTGCTGAATCAACGCATCGTCCTGTGATGACGATCTGAGCGCCGCTATCCAGTGCGGCCTTGATGGGCAAGGCGCCCAGGTAAGCATTGGCGGTGATGACCTTGGCTGGCAAGGGAGCGCCGCTCTGCAGTTCGCGCACCGGTGTCTGGGCTGACCGCACCTCAGGCAGGATGGGCATCACGTCGTCGCCCGAAACCACCGCAATCTTGACGTCAATGCCCTGCTCTGCAGCCAGCGCGCGCAGTGCTTCAGCACACCCCTGCGGGTTGACGCCACCGGCATTGCTGATGACGCGGATGCCGCGCTCGACCACATCCTTGAGCACGCTTTTCATCGCAACGCTCACAAAGTCAGTGGCATAACCCAACTCGGGCTTTTTCATCCGGGCGCCTGCCAGGATGGACATGGTCAGTTCGGCCAGGTAGTCGAAAACCAGGTAGTCGATCTGTCCACTTTGCACCAACTGCGGTGCACCCACGCTCGAATCACCCCAAAAACCGGAGGCGCCGCCGATGCGCACGGGCTTTTCATTTTGTCCGTTCACTTGCCACTCCATTTTGGTTTGCGTTTCTCGCGGAAAGCCGCCTGCCCTTCCACTGCGTCGTCAGTCATCGAGAGCAAGCCAATCTGGCTTTCGGTGAAGGCAATGGACTGCTCAAATGACATGGCACCAATGTGCTTCATGAGATAGAGACCGCGGCGAATGGCTGAGGGTGATTTGTCCAGGAAGCGGTCAAGCAGTGCCTGAACGCCTGCATCGAGGTCTTCGCTCACACGGTTGATCATGCCCATCTGCAAGGCTTCCTGGGCAGTGATGGGCTCACCGGTAATGCACAACTCGGCCAACGCACGAGGGCCAATCACGCCATTCAGCAGGCTGAGCACCTGCCCCGGAAACACGCCCACCTTGACTTCAGGCAAGCCGAACTGCGCATGCGGGGCTGCGACCACAAGGTCGCACATGGCCATGAGGCCCATGCCACCGGCCATGCAAGCTCCGTTGACGCGAGCCACCATAGGCACCATGACCTGGCGAGATAGCCGAAACAAGTTGGCGTAAGCCAGCATGGGCTCTGAATAGTCGAACTTGAAGGACTGGCCGGTCTGGAGATCAGCACCCGCACAAAAAGCCTTGTCGCCAGCGCCCGTGAGCACAATGGCCCGCAAGGAACGATCGGTGTTGGCACTGGAAAGGGCTGCGCTGAGCCCTGCCAGCACGCCCGGACTGATGGAGTTTCGACGCTCCTCTCTTTGGATGGTGAGCCGAAGCACGCCATCTAACTGGCGCACGTCCAGCTCATCGGTCGTTTCATATTTCACGGAAGTCATGAGGCCTTTGTCTCCTTTTTTGATACGTTAACCAGGGCGCCAGAGCGGACTGCGCCACTCGCCAGAAGAGATTCGATTTCTGCTGCGGTAAAGCCCGCTTCACCCAACACCTGGACCGTGTGCTCGCCCAGCGACGGCACCGGCAAATGACGGTTTGGCGGGGTGCCTGACCATTCGCTGGGAACGGCGGTTTCAAGAATTTTTCCCACCACCGGGTGTTCGGTTTCCTGAAAGAAGCCGGTGCTGGCCAGATGCTCGTCCTCCAGCAAGGTCTCGAAAGTGTGCATTGGGAAAATCGGGATTTCGTTCTCAGGCAGAACCGCTTTCCACTCAGCCGTGGTGCGCTGCTCCAGCTCATCGGAGACAAGCTGATAAAGCTCGTCGATGACTTTGGTGCGTGTGCCAATGTCACGAAACCGGGGATCAGTTTTGATGAGATCCGACTTGCCCACGGCCTCCAGAAACAAAGCCCAATGACGATCGGTATAGATCAGGCAGCACACATAGCCGTCCTTGGTCTTGTAGGGCCTGCGGTTTTTGGACATCAGGCGTGGATAGCTGAAGTCTCCCTTGGCGGGCACGAAGGTGCGGCCGTAAAGGTGATCACCCAGGACATAGGGGATCATGGTTTCGAACATGGGGATGTCCACGCTTTGGCCGACGCCCGTGCGGTTACGCGCATGGAGCGCGGCGCAGATGACGCCAAACGCGTAGAGGCCCACCGAGCGATCGGCAATGGTGATGGGCAAATAGCGCGGAATATCTCCAGAGCTTTCTGCCACCACCGCCGGCAAGCCGGTTGCCGCCTGAATCATGTCGTCGAACGCAGCCTTGCCGGCGTAGGGTCCTTTTTGAGAGAAGCCCACCATGCTGGCATAGATAAGCCTGGGGTTGACGGCAGACAGTTGCTCATAGCCTACCCCCAGCCGACGCATGGCAGCCGGGCGAACGTTGGTCGTGAACACGTCCGCGTCCTTGGCCATGCGCAGCAGTGTGGCCACGCCTTCACTTTGCTTCAGATCGATTACCACGCTGCGCTTGTTGCGGTTCAATCCAAGAAACAAGGGGCCCAGGCCCACATCACCCGACGGACCTATGGCCCGGGTAGAGTCTCCGCCGGGTGATTCGATCTTGATGACGTCCGCCCCCAGATCTGCGAGAAGCTGGGTGCACGAGGGTCCCATGAAGACTGTCGTGAGGTCCAGGACCCGAACCCCATCAAGGGGTCCGGAAGATGCCGTACCGGCTGCATTGCTCATCATCTAACTTCCTTACTACCCAACAGCCCAAAGGCACAAAGGCACAACCGCAAGCATCACTCGGGCTGTATGCCCGCAGCGCGTATGACCTGGCCCCATTTTTTGGACTCTTCGGCCTGGAATTTGGCCAGTCCGTCAGCGGTGGAAAGCATGACTTCTCCACTGGTCTTGTCCTGGAATGCCTTGGATGCCGGGAGCATCATGATCTTGCCGAAGGCCTGGTTCAACGTGTTCAAAATCGCGGGGGCCGCGCCAGCAGGCATGTACGCGGCCGTCCAATAGGTCATTGCATAGCCTTTGACACCGGCCTCTGCCACGGTGGGAAGGTCAGGAACAGACGCCACACGCTTGGGGCCACTGGCTGCCAATGCACGCAGCTTGCCACCTTGCACCTGCGGCAAGGCTGTGGGTGAATCCGCGAACATGAAGTCGACCTGTCCACCAATCAGGTCGGTGATGGCCAATGGATTGCTCTTGTAAGGCACATTGACCATGTCCACATTAGCCATCTGCTTGAGCAGCTCACTCGCCACGCGGCTGGAAGAAGAGCCGCTACCGAAGTTGAGCTTGCCGGGCGACTTCTTGGCTGCGGCGATCAGATCATTCAGCGACTTGTACGGTGAATCGGGGCGTACAAGCAAAAGCATCTGGCCAACCGCCAAGAGACTTACCGGCGTGAAATCCTTGACGGGGTCATAAGGGATTTTCTTGAACAAGTGCTCATTGGCTGCGTGCGTGGTGTTGGTGGTAATGAGCAAGGTATAGCCGTCCGGAGCAGCCTTGGCCACGTACTGAGCAGCCAGGAATCCGCTGGCGCCTGCCTTGTTCTCGACCACGACAGGCACTTTCAGCTCGTCACCGAGCAACTGCGCCAGAAGCCGTGCTTGCTGATCGGTGCCACTGCCAGGACCGAAGGGAACGACCAAAGTCACGGGTTTGCTGGGATATTGCTGAGCCGCCGCGGGCAGCGCACTCAAAGCAGCGCTGGCCGCAAAAATCGCAGTCATGGCCAATGCGAATCGACGTTTCATGGTGTCTCCTGTCCTAGGTGTTGTTGGGGTCGAAAGGGGGTAATCCATGGAGCTCGTTATGAGCGCCCAGCCGTGGGGCAGCGGCATTCAGGCTCGGACGCTTACCGTCAATGGTGAGGGGGAGCGCGGTAAGTGAAAAGCCGTCAGCGCCCACTGGCGAAAGCATGCCGAGCGCCTGTACCTGCGGGTGAGCCAAAGCTTCGGGCACTGTGTGAACAGGTGCGCAAGGTACGCCCGCAGACTCAAAGCGCTCGATCCAGTGCGCACGGGAGGTAGAGGCCAGAATCGGCTCCAGCTGTTCAAAGAGCGTTGCCTTGTTGGCGAGCCGTGCGCGGTTGGTGCTGAAACGCTCATCGCGCGCCCATTCCGGACGGCCTACCTCGGCAGCCAGTTTGCCAAACAGCCTGTCGTTTCCGCAGCAGATCAGCAGCGGACCGTCGGCTGTATCGAAGGCCTCATAAGGTACGAAGCCGGGGTGCCCTGAGCGGTCGCGCATGGGAAGCGCGCCTTCGTTGATGAAAGCGTCGGCCTTCTGACCGTTCCACACGAGGGCAGTCTCCAGCAATGAAGTCTGCAATATGCCGCCTTGCCCTGTTTGCGTGCGTCGCTGAAGCATGGATAGCGCCCCAATGACCACCCACATGCCCGATCCCTGATCACATATGGAAGCGCCCGCGCGCATGGGCGGGTCATCTGGCCCGCCGTTGGTACTGGACAGACCACTGAAAGCTTGAACCAGGGGTTCGTAGCCAGGCCTCGGTGCCATCGGCCCCAAGTGTCCGAAAGCGGAGATCTCGCAATAGATCAGCCGCGGGTGGCGGGCACAGACACTGGAACCGTCGATTCCGAGCGCCTTGGGAACACCCGGACGAAGGTTGTGGATAAAGATATCAGCCTCAGCTACCAACCGCTCAAAAGCAGCCTTGCCGGCGTCTGATTTGAGGTCAATGGCGACCGACTGCTTTCCGCGGTTGAACACCTGGAAGATGAGCGAATCGCCGTGCCTGAAGTCCGGGCCCATGCGGCGGGCGTCGTCACCGCCCTCCACCCGCTCCAGTTTCACGACATCAGCCCCTAGGTCCGCGAGGATCGCAGAGGCGAAAGGCCCGGCCAAAACTTGGCCGAGTTCCAAAACGCGTACACCTTCCAACACGCCTGAGCCACGTGAATTCACTTGCCTGTCTCCTGATCGTTCTTTTGGTGCGGCCCTGTGAAGCCTGGATTACGTTCGGGCGAACGGCCACTGCATCACAGCACCTTGTACTGACCACAGTCTAAGTTCAGCGGATTGATCTGTGAATAGCCATTGCGCTATATCTGTGATAACGTAAACACATCAATCGTCATGCGCGAAAACCTCACCCTCCAGCAACTGCAAGCGTTTGTTCAGATCGTGGCTACGGGAAGTTTCCGTGGAGCGGCGTCGCAAATCGGCGTGTCGCAGCCCGCTCTCAGCAGAACCATCCGGCAAGCAGAGCACACCCTCCAGGCCAGGCTTTTCGACCGTGACACGCGCAACGTCGAAATCACTCCCATCGGCCAGGAACTGCTTCCCATTGCCCAGCGCATCCTGCGGGAATTTGACAGTTCCTTTGGCGAACTGGGGCAATTTCTTCAGGGGCGGAGCGGCCGCGTGGCGATTGCCACATTGCCCTCCATCGGCGCCGCGCTGGTTCCGCAGGCCATAGCTGCCTTCCGCGGCCAGCAACCGCAAGTCGAGTTCTCGCTCATGGAGGCGCCCGCCGACGCCCTTCTGTCCAGCATCGACGAAGGACATGCCGACTTCGGCCTGACCGTGCGGCCTGCCCCAGACAGGAAGCTGCGCTACCGCCATATGCTGAACGATCCATTTGTTTTGCTATGCAGGCGAGACGACCCCCTGGCAAACAAGGAATCGGTTCCATGGTCGGTTTTCACTACCCGGCCATTCATTGGTTCGCAAAAACGCAGCAGCATTCGACCCATTACGGATGCCGCCTTGCTGCGGTTGTCCGTTTCTCCTTCGCTTGAATACCCCAGTGTCTCAGCCTGCGGCGCCTTGGTAGGGGCGGGCCTGGGGATCACCGCCCTGCCTCGCATGGCGCTGGATCTCGTTCGTATGGAAAAATTGGTCGCCATTCCGCTGGTACGCCCACAGGTCCACCGATCCATCGGCATCGTGACCCGCATCGGGCGCACCTTGCCACCCGTCAGCCATACTTTCATCGAAACGCTGGTGCATCAGATATCTCTCCAACATCCGCCTACACCATGACTATCACCTCTGACATCGTCAAAGCCTTCGCGCCCACCGGCAAGCTTCGCGCCTCCATCAATTTGGGCAACCCCATCCTGGCCAATCGGAATGCGGACACTGCAGAAGTGGGGGGCGTTTCCGTGGATCTCGCCAAAGCGTTCGCCCAAAAGCTTGGGGTACCGCTGGAACTGGTCGTCTTCGATGCGGCAGGCAAATCTGTGGACGCAGTCAAGACAGAGCAGGCGGATATGGGATTTTTTGCCATTGACCCCCTGCGCGGACAGGGCATCCGGTTCACGGCCCCTTACGTCCTGATAGAAGGCGCTTATCTGGTGCGCCAGGATTCGCCATTGAAAAGCAATGATGAGGTCGACCGTCAAGGCACGCGCGTCATGGTGGGCAAGGGCAGCGCGTACGACCTCTACCTGACGCGCGAACTCAAAGCCGCCACTATTGAGCGCGCCCCAACTTCTCCCGATGTGGTGCCTGATTTTCTCGCTCAAGGTGTGGAGGTTGCAGCAGGCGTCAAACAACAGTTGGAAGGCGATGTCCAGAGGCTGGGTGGGCTGCGCCTGCTGCCTGGGCGGTTCATGGTGATTCAACAGGCCATGGGAACGCCCACCAGCCGCGGACAAGCTGCGGCTGATGCCCTTTCAAAATTCGTGGAAGAAAGCAAGGCCAGCGGCTTCGTGGCCGAGGCCCTTGCCCGCCACCGCATTCAGGGAGCGTCCGTCGCGCCTGCCGCTTAACCCCACACTCCTTTCTCCTGCTGATATTCGGCCCGCCTGCCAAGCACCTGCGTTCTGCCGGGGAACTCGGCAAGATTCTTTAGCACGCGGATCGCTCAGGGGAACAATGGGCTTCTGGCGCGCACTGGTTCGCGCCTGTGCGCGCTCCAGCCATAAGCAAACAAAAAGAAAATCGTTGGTGTTCGCGCAGTCGCGGTGAATGATGCACTTCTTTGAATTGTTGGCCTACGCCACGCATCTACACCATGAATTTTCAGCAACTTCGCTCTGTGCGCGAAGCAGTGCGCTGCGGCTTTAACCTGACCGACGTAGCGGAAGCGCTGCACACATCTCAGCCGGGGGTGAGCCGTCAGATCCGGGAATTGGAGGACGAACTCGGCATAGAGATTTTCGTTCGTGCAGGCAAACGGTTGACGGGCCTGACGCCGCCTGGGCAGGCTTTGCTCCCGGTCGTTGAACGCCTGCTTCTGGAAGCAGAAAACCTAAGACGGGTGGGCAAAGATTTCAGCGCCAGCGTGGAAGGGACTCTCTCGATCGCGGCGACCCACTCCCAAGCTCGCTATGCCCTGCCCCCCGTCGTGCGAGACTTCCGGGAGCGCTACCCCGGCGTTTCGCTGCACCTGCACCAGGGCTCACCCAGGCAGGTCGCAGACATGCTGATGTCTGGCGAAGCAGACATTGGCGTGGCCACTGAGGCGCTTTCCGATCACGATGGCCTGCTCACGCTCTCATGCTACCGCTGGTCCCACAGCGTGGTGTTGCCTGTAGGCCACCCGCTTCTGGAAACGCCATTACCGCTGACCCTGCAAGCTCTCTCAGAACACCCCATCATCACCTACGACCTGGGATTCACCGGACGTTCGCACATTGACGATGCCTTTGCGCGGGCTGGCATTCAGCCCAATATCGTGTTGACCGCCATGGACGCTGATGTGATCAAGACGTACGTCGAACTGGGCATGGGGGTCGGCATCATTGCCATGATCGCGTTTGATCCAGAACGTGACCGGCAACTCCGGATGCTGGACGCACGCCACTTGTTCCAGCTGAACACCACGCGACTAGGCCTGCGGCGCGGCGCCTGGCTCAGAGGCTACGCTTACGATTTCATAGAGATGTTCGTACCGACCATGACGCGAGCCACCGTGGAGCAAGCGATGCGCAATGATGAGCCGCAGCCTTGGGGTGACAACATTTGATCGCGGACCCCAGTCAGCTGAAACTCGCAAAAATCCGTTCGCGCTTGTCGAAGCGTTGCGCAAGGCTTCGACAAGCTCAGCCCGAACGGTGTATTTAGGTCAAACGACACTAACCGATTGACAAAAAGCTAAGCCGGCCAACTACCAGACCACTATGCGGATCAAAAAGTGCCTTGCCCTACAGGCGGATCGAACGCGCGAACTGGCGGCAGAGCACCCATGAACTTCTCGATCTGCACAATACCGAGCTGGCCCGAACACCCCTGTGCCAGAGATGAGGTGCCTACGTCCCGCGTGAGCACGTTGGGATTGCCATGCACGCAAAGTGGTGTGCCATCTTCCTGAATCACCGGGTCATACCAGGCGCCCGTGGGCAACTGAACCACATCCGCACGGATGTCGCGCGATAAGCTTGCAGACGCCAGACATGCGCCGCGAGCGTTGAACAAGCGAACCACATCGCCGTCCTGGATGCCGCGCGCAGCGGCAGCTTCCGGGTGAAGTGTGCAGACTTCGCGCTGTTGTCGCTTGGTCGATTGGCTATGTGCGCCAAAGTCCAACTGGCTGTGCAAACGACTGGCAGGCTGATTGGCCACGAGCCACAGTGGGTAGTCGTTGTTGGGCACTTCCTTGGCAGGCAGCCAGGCCGGATGGCCCGGGCAATCCGCATAACCAAAGCTGGCGACCGTGGGAGAGCTAACCTGCGCCTTGCCGGAAGGCGTGGGCAGCGGGTTGGCGACAGGATCCTGGCGGAACGCGCGAAGCAGCCCGCCGTCGTCCGGTCCAATTGGCAAATCCATGTTTCCGCGTTGCCAGAATTCGTCGAAGCTGGGCGCCTCAAGGCCCTTGTCCTGCAGCCCCTGGCGGGTGCGCTCATACAGATGAGCCAGCCACTGGCGCGTGTCCCGGCCTTCGGTAAAGGCCTCGCGCTTGCCGAGACGCTCAGCCAGATCAGTGAAGATATCGTAGTCGTCCCGCGCCAGTCCGTTGGGCTCGGCGATGCGGTGCATGGCCACCATGACAGGATCAGTCGGCGTGACGCCTACGTCCTCACGCTCCAGGGTCATGGTGCAGGGCAGTACGATGTCCGCGTGGCGCGCCGTGGCCGTCCAGGCAATCTCATGCACCACGAAGGTGTCGAGCGTTCGGAATCCTTCCGCCAGCCGGGCCAAATCCTGATGATGGTGGAACGGGTTGCCCCCTGCCCAGTAGGCCAACTTGATGTGAGGATAGTTGCGCCGTTTCCCGTCGTAATCGAACGGCTGGCCCGGGTTCAGCAACATGTCGGTAATGCGTGCCACCGGGATGAATTCCCTGACTCCGTTGCTACCCTGCGGCAAGGCACCTGCTGGCACTGCATTGTTTCTCTTGCCGTAATGTGCAAGCGTGCCCAGTGCGTAGTTGTATCCGCCACCTGGCAGACCCAGCTGCCCCAGCGCCGCCGCGAGTACGGCCCCCATCCACACTGGTTGCTCGCCATGTTCAGCGCGCTGTAGCGAATGGGCGACCACCACCAGGCAGCGCTTGCCGGGAAGGGATTTCGCCAGCGCTTCGATCTGCTCTGCTGGGATGTCGCAAATCGGCGCGGCCCATTCCGCAGATTTGGCCACACCGTCAGCACGGCCCATCAGGTAATCTTCGAAGGTCGCCCAGCCATCACAGTATTGGTCGATGAAGGCGCGATCATGAAGGCCATCACGCACTAGCGAGTGCACGAGCGCCAGCATCAACGCGGTGTCGGTGGTCGGCCTCACCGGGAGCCACTCGAAACCGGCCTCGTCGGGCATATCGCTCTTGAGCGGGCTGAAAGAAACGAAACGGCAGCCGCGCCGAGCAGCATCCCGCATGGAGCTGCGTTCGATGTGCTTGCTGATACCTCCAGAAGCCACACGAGAATTCTTGAGCGCCATGCCACCGAACGCCAGCACGACTTCGGAATGCTCGACGATCTGTTCCCAGGTCACGTTGCGGCGCGCCACCTCTTCCATGCTACCCAGCACATGGGGCAAGATCACCGCTGAGGCGCCTGCGCTGTAGCTATTGACCGACCTGACGTAACCGCCCAGTGCCGTATTGAGGAATCGATGAACCTGGCTTTGCGCATGGTGGAAGCGGCCAGCGCTCGACCATCCATAAGAGCCGCCGAAGATGGCGCCGTTGCCATGGGTGTCTTTTACCCTTTGCAGCTCGGCCGCAAGGCGATCAAGCACTTCAGCCCAAGGCATGGCGACGTATTCATCAGTTCCGCGAGCCGCATCCGGACCGGGACCCCGCTCCAGCCACCCGCGTCGAACCATAGGCGTGGTCACGCGAGCGCGATGCTTGAGGGCGTTGGTGAAGTTGTCCAGGATGGGATTGGGATCCGGATCGCCAGGGTAAGGGCGTACCGAAACCGTGTCGCCCTCTGCGCGAGCGGTGAACACGCCCCAGTGGGAGCTGTGCGGAAGAAAAGCGGCGGAAGAGGTCATTGCATATCCTGGAACAGGCTTGCCGTATTTTGCAAGCCCGCTTTTATACCAAGCATCCACGGTTCGCGTGGCATGGCGTGCTTAATGCACCCATGCCTCCCATGGTCGAATCAATTGGGGCCGGTAGCGATGGGCGCTCCAGGCTGGGCGCTCCACTCGCTCCAAGAGCCCGGATAAAGCGCTGCACCCTTGAGGCCAGCGATCTCCATGGCCAGCAAGTTATGGCTTGCGGTCACGCCCGAGCCACATTGGCTGATGAGTTCCGCAGCCGGCCGGCCACCTGTGATCGCGTCAAACTCCTGACGCAGTTGCTCTGCAGGCTTGAAGCGGCCATCTGCTGCCAGGTTGTCACGGAACAGGCGGTTGCGGGCGCCGGGAATATGGCCACCGATGGGGTCCAGCGTTTCGTTCTCGCCGCGAAAGCGATCGGGAGCACGGGCGTCCAGCACCAAACGTTGCTTGGTGTCGATGTTGGCCTTGACGCCTTCGTAGTCGACGGTGCTGACCAGCGTGGGGCGCAGGCTGAAGTTTCCCTTGGCTAAAGGTGCGGGGGCGGCAGTCTCCAGCGGATGGCCGGCGGCTTTCCAGCCGGCAATGCCGCCATCGAGCAACGCTGCGGAGGAATGGCCTACCCAGCGCAGCATCCACCATAGGCGGGCCGCGTACATGCCGCCAGCGTTGTCATAGGCGATCACCTGGGTGTCGTCGTTCAATCCCAGCTCAGCCATGGACTTCACGAAAGCCTCTTTGGTAGGCAGAGGGTGCCGACCGTTCTTGCCGGTTTTCTCAGCACTCATGGTGTGCTCCAAGTCCACGAACACGGCCCCGGGAACGTGGCCGGCGTCATAGGCGCGCCGCCCTGCGGTGAGATCCGTCAATTCAAAGCTGCAGTCGATCACCAGCGCGGGCTTAGCGCCATCGCGCAATTTGATCAGTTGGTCGACGGAGATCAGGGTGTCAAAGCTCATTGCGTAATTTCCTTAAGCAGTGCAGGAGTCAGGGCGCTTTTATAGCGCGCGATGTCTTCCAGAATGAATTTTTGAAAACGGTCTTGGGGCAAGTCGCGCTCCGTGGCGGCATCCTTGCGGATGGCGTCACGCACCTCTGTGGTGGCCAGCGCCTTGCTAAGATGCTCAGCGAGGAACTTGACCACAGGCTCAGGCGTACCAGCGGGCGCAACCAGACCATACCACTGAGTGACCGGAATGTTCAGGCCCAGCTCTTTGAAGGTGGGGACATCCGGAATGGCAGCATTGCGTTTGTCACCCGTAATGGCCAGCAGGCGCAATTGGCCCTGACGCACTTGACCGACCAGAGGCGACGCAGTCGCAAAGAAAGCATCTACCTGGCCGCCCAGCATATCTGTAATGGCGGGGCCCGATCCCTTATAGGGAACGTGCAGGATGTCAACGCCCGCAGCCTGCTTGACCATCTCCATACCGATGTGCGCGGCCGCACCCGTGCCAGTAGAAGCAAAACTCAGCTTCTGCGTTTTGGCGGCAGCAAGGTACTCCTTGGCCGTTTTGAATCGCGAATTGTGGGCCACGAACAGCCCGTGCGGAGCTTCAAGAATGAGGCCAACGGGTGCGAAATCATCCGGTACTTTGTAGGGGATGCTCTGCGGCTTGGTGGCGGCTGCGACAGCCAGATTACCGCTCATTGCCAGCAGCAAGGTGTAGCCATCAGGTTTTGACTTGGCCACGATATCGGCCGCAATATTGCCGCCTGCACCTGCTTTGTTATCGACCACTACGGTCTGTCCCACACTCTTGCTGAGGGCCTGCGCGATCATGCGACCATAAAGATCGCCGCCTCCGCCCGGGGGAAATCCGACCACCAACTTGATGGGCTGCTCCGGATAAGCCGCAGCAGCGGGTGCTGCCAACGAAAGAGCGGAAACGGCAACGCAAACGGTCAATGCCGTAGCGACAAGGCTGCGGCGTGAAACGAGAGTTTTCATGGTTTTTTTGTCTCCAGCGTGATTAGTCGAAAGGGTGGGAAGAGAAACTTCAACCGTTCAATCGTTCAGCCAACCGCTCTGCTCGGCCACGACGCGATCGACGGATGCGGCGCACTGGCCAAGGTAAGCAGCGGGATTTGTGAAGTCCAGGATCTCAGCATCGGAAAGCGCTTTGCCCAGGCCTTCGTGGTGACGCATGGCATCGGCGAAGGCCAGCTTGTTTTCGATCCCGTGCATCGAGGCCTCGTAGATCCACTCGTGGGCTGTTTGCTTACCCAAACGCTCGCTCAACTCCAGCATCACCCGCTCCGAGAGCAGGTAGCCGCGCATCTTGTCGAGGTTGGCAGCCATCACGTCTGGCTTGACCTTCAAGCCGCCCAACAGGTTTTTTGCCTGGAACAGCATGGCGCCGGCGATCATGCAGCACTCTGGTACGGCCTTCCACTCCATCTTCCAGGCAATACCATCACGCTCACCCTCTTGCACCATGCCCTCCAGCATCATTGCGGCGTTGTAACGCAGCGGACGTGAGAGCCCGGCCAGGTTCTCAGCCGAAGTCGGGTTGCGCTTATGCGGCATGGTGGATGAGCCCAGCTTGCCTTCGGAGAAGCCCTCTTCGACTTCGCCGAACTCATTGCGCTGCATGTTGAAGAGCTCGTTGCCGATCTTCGAGAGCGTGGCGCCGATCATCGCCAGCAGGGTGGTGTATTCCGTGAACCGGTCACGCGCTGGCGCCCAGCTGATGGCAGGAGAGCCCAGACCCAGCTTGGCCATCACCCGCTCTTCCAATTCCTGCGCCTTGGGGCCCAGCGAGGCCTGGCTGCCGACCGCACCCGCCAGCATGCCCACCAGCACACGCGGCTCGGCCTGAACAAGGCGCTCGTGGTGGCGACCCAGCTCATCAAGCCAGAGAGCACATTTGTGCCCGAAGGTGATAGGCAATGCCTGCACGCCGTGGGTGCGGCCAGCCATGGGAACGTCTCGGTTAGCCACAGCCAGACGGGAAAGCTCCAGCCCCACGGCCTTCATATCACGCATCACCACTGCGTGGAATTCCTTGAGTTGCAGTGCCACCCCGGTATCGACCACATCTTGCGTCGTGGCGCCATAGTGCACCCACTCGCCGTTTTCCTTGGAACATGCTGCCTGCAATTGTTTGAGGGCCGGCACCAGTGAGTGCTTGATGCGGCGAATCTCAGCCGACATGGCTGCAATGTCGATATTGGCCACCTGCGACTTTTCGGCGATTTCCTTGGCGGCGGCCTCTGGAATGATCTTCATTTCAGCCTGGGCGGCCGCCAATGCCGCCTCAAAATCCAGCCACTTCTGGATACGGTTCTCTTCAGAAAAGATGTTGCGCAGCTCTTCCGTGCCCCAGAGATGTTGGAGCGATTGCATGTCAAAAACTGATACGGGCATGGCGGCTAGAAATTGAAAAGATAGGGAGCCACGAACCTGATGAGGTGCGTGGAGGGGGCAAAAATCCGAGTTCACAAAATGAGGTGCAGCAATTCGCGTAAAAAGCACCCTTGGCTTTCAACCCTTGCTCATGCTTATGCGCAAAAAGTCCAGCCTCTTTTCGTTTCACTCAATAAAATGCGTTTTAATAAACGAAACTATAAAAGATGAAGCCCCACCCGTCAACTAAGGCAAAACCATGATTCGCCGTGCTTCCTCGTCCACAGATTCCCCTATCGACGCCGCAACGCGGCCTACCCCTCCCGTTGGCGTGCTGGAGCGCGGCATATCTGTTCTTGAAGCCTTCAGCGAAGATCGTTTGCGCCTCTCGCTGCGGGACCTCGCAGACAGCACTGGCCTGGACAAGGCCACACTCCTGCGCTTGCTGGGCGTGCTGGTGAAGGCGCGCATGCTCCAACGTGCCGAGAGCGGTCACTACTCGCCAGGCCCCGCCCTGCTGCATATGGGCATGCTCTATCGAAACAGCTTCGATCTTGGAAGCCGCCTGCAGCCAGTACTTCATGCCGTCATGCAGCGCACCGGCGAAACCACCGCCTTTTACGTACGAAGCGGGAATGAGCGCGTGTGTCTATATCGAGAAATCACACACAAGGAAGTGCGCCATCACGTAGAACCCGGCACCCGGCGGGATCTGGCCTCCGGCGGCGCTTCTGCCCACATCCTGCTGCACTACACCGGATTCCCAACACCGCATGTCAATCAGATCCAGGAGTTGGGCTTTGTTCTCACCCGTGCGGAACGCGTGCCTGAAATGGCCTCGATTGCCCTGCCCGTATTCGAAGGTGATGGCCAGTTTTTGGGGGCACTGGTGGTAATTGGCCTGGCCTCTCGACACCCCGAGGCTGCTCAACTTGCGGGCGTGGCCTTTGCGCGCGAACAACTCGCGCTGCACGGCTTCCAGACGCGCCCCCTTACTGAGAAACTGGCGTCTCGGTAAACAGCCCGGTATCGGGAACGCACAGTTCATCATCCCGGGCCGGATCTGCGAACGCCTCGCACCAGGCTGTGATGCGGCCTGCCGCACAAGAGCTCATTGCAGGGGCAAAAGCACGCATGCGCTGCTGCAGTTGATCCCAGGTGAAGGGGTCTTCAGGATCTCCCCGCCTGAGCTCGCGCTTGGCAGAGTAGCGCTGTCCGCCCTTGAGCGTGACCGTCACTTCGGCAGGACGCCGTTCTGGAAACGCCTTCTGGAACTCGTCGCTCGTGGTCACCCGGATTTTCTGGCCGAGCGCGATCAGCGCCGGGTCTGCCAAATCGGGGTTCTCCATCTCCTCAATGCCCAACCGCCCCTTCAACAGCAAAGCGGCCAGCACGTAGCGCAAGGAGAAAGGCGTTTCGGATGCCTTCGACGGCCAATCCACCCCGGCGATCTTGAGCGCATGCGGAAAGATGGTCACGTCGATAGCATCCACTTCACGGGCGTCCAGGGCTTGCTCGTCCATTAAGGCGCGCATCGCGTCCAGCGGGGTGAAAATCTGCGCGCAACTGGGCCAGGCCTTGATGGTCGCCGTGTTGAGGCGGTCTGTGCCGTCCAGCCCACCATCAATGGCTGACAACGCCCCCTCCCCAGCCAGCAAGGCATACATGCCGCGCTTGCCCGTAAAGAAAGCTTGAGCACCTGGCAACCCGGCTTGCGCTGCCCAGGCAGCCATCATGCCGTTTCTAACCGCAAAGCCGGGGTGCAAGGATTTGGACTCATGCGCATCGTCGTCCACCAACTGCCATAAGCCTGCAGATTGAGTAGCCGCGATGCCAAGAGCATGATGCAACTGCTCCATCGAAAGACCCAGGGTGACCGCACTGGCAGCGGCCGCGCCTACTGCACCTGCCGTAGCGGTCGCATGGAATAAGGATGCGTGGCGCGTACCCAGCGCTTCTCCAAGACGCAGTGAAACCTCATAGCCCGCTACCATGCCCGCAATCGCTTGGCGCCTGGTCAACGAACCATTGGCCGCAAGCGCAAGCACTGGCGAAATGGAAACCACCCCCGGGTGAAGCATGGCGGCTCGGTGCGCGTCATCAATCTCCCGCAAGTGGGCGATGGCAGCATTGGCAAAGCCCGCGCCAAGTGGAGTGAGAGCACCTGCGCCAAAGACGGGTGAGTTTCCCGAACCTGCAAACGCCTTGGATGCCAAAGCACGAAAAGGTGCCGCCAGTCCCATCGCACTACCAGACCATCCGGCAGTGAACCAATCCAACAGCGCCTGTGCCACCCGCTGACGGGTATCGACAGGTACCGGACGCTGGGCTTGCGCCATCAAATGGGCGACCAGCAAGTCTTCAGCAAGCTTTGTCATAATTTTATTCAATGAAACTACTTTCATTGTATGAAATCATTGACTCCTCCTGCAATCACTTATTGAGGGCAGCCGTTGCTGTAGAGGCAAAGCCTTTGGCTAGGCACGTCAAGGCGGGCTGTAGCCAGGTTCAGCTTTCTTGCAAGGTCTTGTTCAGGCGTTCGAGCACAGCGCTGTCCAAATGTCCTTTGTCTCGAGCGAGCCTCAGTTGCCGCATGGAGACGCTGCGATAGAAATCCGCCCTGTCTCCACCCAGGGTGTTCAGTTCACGCAAATGCAAGGCAACTACCGACGCGTCGCCCCTGGAAATCGGCCCCGCCATCGCACCCGCCAAACCTTTGGCGGTGGCGGCGTCCAGAGTGCCGCGCGTCAATGGAAGAAGCGCCGCCAGCGCATCTTGATCGCTGACCCCAAAGCCGTTCCAGAGGTCGCACGCCTCGCGGAGCAACGAGAGCATGAAGCTTGCCGCATAGTTGGTAGCGGCGTGATAGCGACCTCGAACGCCCGGAGGTAGCTTGATCACGCGATAGCCTACCGCCGCCGCAAGCCTGGTCAGCTCCAACTCCAAAGGGCCTTCTGCCTCAATGGCTACGCTACTACCTGCCACACGTGGCAATGCAATGGATGGATCAGCAAAAATTTGAAGTGGATGAAATCCACCAGTCCCTGCGCCCTGAGAGGCCGCATGATCGAGCACCGACACCTCGCTCGCTCCGCTGCAATGGACCACGTACTGGCCCTGGTGCCACTCGATCTGGCGCACCATGGCGCCTATCGCATCGTCAGACACAGCGATGAAGATCAGGTCAGACAAGTCGGCCGCCTCTTGCGGCGTGGCACAGATCGTTGTTCTACCCCCTGCCATCTTCACGAATTCGTCCGCCGCTGTCCTGGATCGATTAAAAACCGCCGAGACCTCGATCCCCGCCACGTGAAAGGCGGCCGCGAGCGTCTGGGCAAGTCGGCCTGCTCCAATAAATGCGATTTTCATGGATCTTCTAGACAAGGTGTGTGGAGTGCAAGGATACTAAGATCACACAACTGCCTCATGCGTCCAGCACATAGCGCCCAGCGCCGGAAGAAACGATACCCCGCGTTTCGCTTGAGCTCGTTAGCTGAACTGGCTTAAAGGAGCGCCCGTGGGCTCCGGGACAGAATCGACGGCTATCAAGGGCGCTTCGGTAGCAACAGCTGGGCGGGCAGGTGGGACTGAACGAGCGATGGCCAGATAACCCTGTTCAAACAAACGGTCCATGACAAGCAGGGCACCCTTGCCCAACCAACTGACGATTTCCTGGCGCGACCGCTTCCCATCACACAAAATCAAAATCCTGCGCTCGCTCATCGAAAGGCTAGCTCTATCAGACAAGGCTTCACGCCCCTTGGCCGTTTTGATCATCTCCATGGCAACTACTTCTCCTTGGTGACTGGGCTGGCGATATTCACACAGAAATATTACCAAGCGTTTAAATCCTTGATGTCTCCAGTGTTAAATCAACTGTGAAACCCAATGCTGGCCAAATAGATGGTTCAGGCATCAAGGCGCCTGGCTCACCACGATGGATTTGTCATGGGAGTAGCGCTGCCTGGCCGCGTCGCGCAGTACGCTGACCACCTTACCCACGGCCCGCGTAGGCAGCGCTCCACGGCGCACGGAAAATACACGATCAACCGTCAAGCCTCTGATCGGAATAGCGATCAACCCCAGCTGTTTTTGCAGGTTCACGACCACTGTGCGCGACAGAATGGTATAGGCCGACCGCGTGGCCAGCTGGTTCGTGAGCAAAGTCATAGCCTCGTGCTCCTGCACAACTAGTGGCTGGAGTCCAGCTGCGGCAAAGGCCGCATTGATCACCAGGCGCGTGGTGTCCGGGGCGGGCGTGAGCGTCAATGGAATCGTGCTGATGTCCGCCAGTTTGCAGGACTTTCGACCTCTCAGCGGTGAATCGCTGGGCCCAAGCAGGAACAGCGACTCACGCCATAACGGCGTGGAGGAGACGGTTCTGCTGGATCTGCCATTGGTCAGTACCGCGCATGCCAGGTCCCCCGCATCCAGGCGCTGCTGCAACCAGAAGGATGAACCTTCGACCAACTGCACGCTCATGGGCACAGGCGCACTGCGCAGCGTCAGCGAGATCGCATCAAGAAGCAGCGGGCTTACAGACGGCGGCATGCCCATGCGCACGGACAGAAGCTCGTCACTGTCCGTACGCACCTCCTCTATCAGAGCGTCCATCGCTCCCAGGATGGCTGTGGCACCGCGAATCACTTTTTCGCCGCCTGGCGTGAGCGAGATGCCTTCGCGGTGCCGGCGCAACAAAAGAACGCCCAGCTCCTTTTCGAGTTCGGTCACCTGCCGGCTCACGGCGGACTGCGCGATGCCCAGGCGGGTAGCAGCACTGTTGATGCTACCGGCGGATGCCACCTCCACGAAGTAGCGCAATTGCCTGAATTCCATGCATAGCCCTTTTGTACAGACCTATGCCTATCTGGCATAGGGATATCTCAATTATCTTGCACATGCGGGGAACCCGAACCTATGCTCGCCCGCATGACTTCTCAACTGCTCCCACCTCAGCGGGTCGCCATCGTCGGCGCTGGCGCTATCGGGTGCCGCATGGCGGCCTGTTTGGAACTAAGCGGACATGCGGTGACTCTGTTCGACGGATGGGCCGACCATATCTCCGCCATCCGCGAGCAAGGACTTGAGATGGTCGAGCGAGGCGTCAGTAGCCGTCACACGGTCCGCGCACTCTATGCCGCAGAGGCGATCGAGACAGTGGATGCCGGCAACTTTGAATGGGTCCTGCTGGCCTCGCGCGGCGACGACACGCAGCGCCTTCTCCCGCTAGCGCAAGCGTTGCTGGCACCGCAGGGAGTCGTCGTCTCATGCCAGAACGGCATTCACGAGTTTGCGATTGCGCAGGCACTGGGTGTGCGCCGGACCATGGGCTGCTCAATGATCTTTGGCGCCAAGCTCACTGCGCCCGGTCAGGTCACGGCAATCGAAGGCGAGGACACGATGCGTGTCGGACAGATGGTGCCCGACGGTTCGGTCCGCACTGAGATGCTGGCGCGCCTGCTGAACAAGTGCGGTACGGTCACGACGACCGGTAACCTCATGGGATACCGCTGGACCAAACTCACGCTGAACTGCATGGGCAACCCGCTGCTGTTGCTGTCTGGCCTGACCGGCGCCGAGCTGCACTCACAGGCGCCGGTGCGCGAAACCATGATCGCCGTAGCAGGTGAAGTGCAGCGTGCCGCACTGGCAGACGGCGCGCGGCCTGAACCGGTGCTAGGCCATTCGAGCGATGTCTGGGCCGCGCCTGGCGCGCCTTATAACCCTGCACTTCATGAAGCGCTGCACCATCACGGGCAATTGTTGGGCCAGAGGCGCCTGTCCATGGTGGCGGATTTCGAAGCACGCGGGCGCACCGAGGTGCGCGACTTCAACGGTCTCGTGGTGCGCAAGTCGATTGAGCATGGCCTGCACGCACCTCTGAACGCGTGGGTCGAAAAGCAAGTGACCGCGCTGGAGGCTGGCGACCGCTCAGTTCTTGCAGGTGGTCTGGCGCCTCTGCATGCACTCGTATAACCAAAGGAGACTCTCTTGAACAGACGCAACCTGATCCTGGCCGCGCTGGCAACGACCGCTGGCCTGACACTGTCCGCTAACGCACTGGCACGGACCTTTCCGGACCGGCCCATTCGTTTTGTTGTTCCGTTTGCCGTCGGTGGTGCCAATGACATCGTCGGTCGTATCGTCGCCAACCGGCTATCTCAGAACATCAAGCAATCAGTCGTGGTCGAGAACCGCCCTGGTGCTGGCGGCAGCATTGGCGTGACCAGTGTGGTTCGCTCGCCCGCCGACGGCTACACGCTGGTGCTGGGGGAGTCGGGCTCCATCTCCATAGCGCCGTCGCTCATGAAGAAGCCGACCTACGACTCAGTGACTGACCTGATCCCGGTGGCCTCGCTGATCGAGCTACCACTGGTGATCGCCGTACACCCTGCCACCCGAATCCGCAACCTGAAGGACCTGGTGGCCTACGGTACCGGCAAGTCCACGCCTTACGGATCGGCTGGCATTGGTACCGTACAGCACCTGACCATGGAACGGCTCAAGCGCGTCATGAAGCTGGACATGACGCATGTGGCTTACCGCGGTGGCGCGCCCGCTATGGCAGACCTCATGGCAGGGCAAATTCCCGTGCTGCCCGTCAGTGCGTCCACGGCCAAGGAACCCGCAGCGGGCAACCTGATCCTTCCCATCGCCGCCCTTGGAAAGAACCGCAGTTCGGTGTTCCCCCAACTGCCAACAGCCGCAGAGCAAGGCTACCCCGCACTTGACGTGACGGTCTGGCAGGGCGTGTTCGCCCCTGCGGGAACCCCGCCTGCGGTGGTCGAATTCCTGGCCACAGAGATCCGCAAAGTTCTGGCTTCACCCGACATCCGCAAAAGCATCACGGACCAGGGGGTGGACATCGCCGACATGCCACGGGAAGATTTCGCCCGCATCGTGCGTGAGGACGCCAAGCGCTGGGCGCAGGTGATCCGCGAAGGCAACCTGACCGTCGACTGAAGGCACCACACCCTATGCAAGCCATCACGTACGCAGCTGCCAACTTCGCCGCGACATTGCGCTTTGATCAGATTCCGCCAGCAGCGCACGCCACCGTGGCGGCAGGATTCAGCGATTGCGTTGCAGTCATGCTGGCGGGCGCGACCGAGCCGGCGGTGCGTATCCTGTGCGAAGAGCTTGCCGCAGCAAACAGTGGCGAAAGCGCGGTGCTGCTGGGTGGTCGGCGCGTTCGCGCAACGGACGCTGCACTGATCAACGGTACAGCCGCCCATGCGCTCGACTATGACGACATAGGTCTCGGCGCGCACCCCGCGCATCCCAGCGCCGTGCTGGTGCCGGCCATCCTGGCGGTGGCCGATGAAGTGGGTTCTTCAGGCGCTGAAATGATCGCCGCCTATGTGGCGGGTTATGAAGTCTGGGGCGACGTCGCCTTGCGCGACGCTGACCAACACTTGGCGCGCGGCTGGCATCCCACGGGCGTGTTCGGTCCGCTGGCGGCTGCAGCTGCGGCTTCAAACCTGCTGAAGCTGGATGTCGCGCAGACGCGTTCTGCGATTGCCATCGCGGCGTCGCGTGCGGCGGGCCTGCTGTCCAACTACGGCTCAATGACCAAGCCCATGCACGCAGGGCTGGCCGCCCAGGCTGGCGTCTTCGCGGCTCGGATCGCCGCGCGCGGATTCACCGGAGGTCCGGCAGCGCTGGAACATGGCAAGGGACTGATCCAGGCGGTTTCGCCATCAGGTCGCTTTGATTTAGATAGCCCTACCCGCTATGGCATCGACTGGCACATTCTGTCGTTGCCTCTGGGTTTCAAACGTTACCCCGTCTGCTATGCGATGCACCGCGCCATCGACGCTGCGGTGCAACTGCACCAGGAGTTTGCACCTGGCGACGTTGACCGTATTCGCGAAGTACGCGTGCTCATCGGCACCGATCAAGCCAAGCTATTGCACATACACACGCCGCAAGATTCGTTGCAGGCCAAATTCAGCCTGGAGTTCGGCATTGCGTCCGCACTGTTGACTGGCCGTGTGGGCTTGGAGCAATTGAGAGACGATTTCGTGCGCAGCGAACCAGTCGTGCAGATGATGCAACGCGTGAAGACCGACATCACTGAAGAGCGCGACCCGGTCTACCGCATCTTCTCTCCCAGCGACGAACTCACCCTCGAATTGGATGGTCTGCCCCAGAGAACGCTCAGCTGCAGCGTCGCACTCGGCCACCCAGACAAGCCGCTGCAGCGCGAGGACCATCGAACCAAGTTCATGGATTGCGCCGGCCACGCGTACGGACATCACGATGCGCTGCGGACATTCGACTTGCTCATCAACCTGCCAGCACTGGGCCGGACCGGCGATTTGCCATGCACCACGCTCTGACCCGCGCGCACAACCTGCACGATTTCCGCGAACTGGCCAAGCGTCGCCTTCCGCGCGGCGTGTTTGAATATATAGATCGTGGCGCCGAAGACGAGATCGCCCTGCGCGAGAATCGGAAGGCCTTCGAGCGCATCCGCCTGAAGCCCCGTGTGCTGGTCGATGTGACAGGACGCAGTGCCGCCGCCACGCTTTTCGGCCAAGCTCTGGCGATGCCCGTCGCCGTTGCCCCGACCGGCTCGGCGGGACTGGTTTGGTTTCAGGGTGAGCTTGAATTGGCCAAGGCTGCCGCGAAAGCCGGCATTCCCTTTACGCTTGCCACCGCCGCCATGACGTCGATGGAGACCATTGCACGCGAAGCCGGTGGTCGGCTCTGGTTTCAGCTCAACATGTTTGCGGACCGCAGCATCGGCCATGCCATGGTGCAGCGCGCGGCCAACCTGGGTTTCGAGGCCCTGGTTCTGACCGCCGACTGTTCGGTGGTGCCCAACCGGGAATACAACGCTCGCAATGGATTCACAGTGCCGTTCCGGATGTCTGCGCGTTCGGCATTGGACATGCTTGCGCATCCGCGTTGGCTGGCAGGGGTCATGGGCCGCTACGCGCTGGGCCCCGGCATGCCGAAGTTCGAGAACTATCCGCCCGAGCTGCGCACCCGGGTAACAGGTTTTTCAACCTCCAAATCAGCGGCACGCTGCGAGGACCTGAGTTGGAAGGACGTGCAGGAACTGCGGGCGCTATGGCCCCGTCAGCTCGTGATCAAAGGCATCCTGCGGGCTGGCGACGCACTCCGCGCAGTAGAGCTGGGTGCGGACGCCATCGTCGTATCCAACCACGGCGGCCGCACGGTTGACGGCGCCATTGCGCCCATTGATGCCCTGCCGGAAATTGTCAACGCCGTGGGTGGCAAGACCACCATCTTGCTGGACAGCGGAGTGCGCCGGGGCAGCGACGTCGTCAAGGCACGCGCACTGGGCGCCGACGCGGTGCTGATAGGCCGACCCACCTTATTCGGTACGGCACTGGCGGGCGCCGAGGGCGGCTCCCACGTGCTGCACATCCTGAAGACCGAGATCGAGCGCGAAATGGGCTTGCTGGGGTGCCGCGCGCTCACAGACATCACGCCGGACCTGCTGGCGAGCTAGAGCATGTTCAGCAGAATCTCCCCTGGCCCGAATTTCGCAGGACCTGGTGAGCGTGACTAGAGTGGTTCGTGGCTGGTGCTTTCCGTGTGCACGTGCCTAACCTTATTGGGGCGCGATACCAGCACGCTTGAGGGCATTCTTCGCACGGCCGATCTCTTCCAGGATAAATACCTCCATCTCTTTCTCGGAAAGTGGTTTGTAGTAGCCCCCCTTTTCCGCAAGCCAAGCGGTATATTCAGGCGTCTGGAAATACTTGTTGAAGCCAGCTCGCAGCGTTGCAAGCACAGCCGGAGGGGTGCCAGATCTCACGAACAGGCCGGCCCAACCGGCCAGCTTGACATCAGGCAGGCCAATTTCAGCCGTCGTGGGTACATCGGGAAGTACAGAAACGCGTTGTGGGGTCGTGACTGTCAGTGCCTTGAACGCTCCAGCCTTGATCTGCGGAAGGCCAGCAGACAAATCTACCAACGTGAAATCGACATGTCCACCCAGAAGATCCGCCATCGACTGGGCACTTCCCTTGTATGACACGTTCACCGTTTCGAGTTTGGCCTCCTGCTTGAAAACCTCCATGGCCAGTATCTGGTAGGAACTACCTGTAGCGCCCGAGTATTTTCCAGGGCTCTTGCGAATGAGCTCGATCAGTTCCTGCGCCGTATTAGCCCCCAAATCAGGCCTCGCCAGCAACACCATGGGTGAAAAAGATCCAGGCGTTACAGAAGTAAAGTCTTTGATAGGATCGTAAGGCAGCTTCTTGAACAAAGCCGAATTGACGCCATGAGTTGTGCCACCTGTGTATAGCAAAGTGTAGCCATCAGCAGGAGAGCGCTGGACCTCACCCAAACCAATGATTCCGCCTCCCCCGGGTTTGTTGTCCACAACAAAATTCCAGCCCGTGTGTTCGGTCACCTTCTGCGCGATATATCGTGCGCTGTTGTCTGATCCGCTGCCTGCGGCAAATGGCACGATCAGGCGAATCGGCTTCGAAGGATAGGTATCAGCGTGCACCGCCCCTATGAAACTGAACGCAGCAATACCAACTGACGCCAGAATATTTTTAAGAGTTTTCACGCAATTGTCTCCTCTGAAGATTTAAAGAATGCGTTGCCATCAACTGGCACACAGGCTTGCGCTCCCCTGGCTAGAGGCAGAGGCTGAATAACTACTGAGTGCGAGAACTCAGGCCTCTTGGGACGACTTCCGCAATGCGTCTCGTGCAGCAGGCCATCTGAACTGCGGTGGCCGCCGAGCCAGGAAATCTTCCACAGCCCGACGATGAAACTGACTGGAAAATGCAATGCCTTGCGCAGTGGCCTCGTATTCGCTCATGGCGCGCAAGTCCGAGGAAAGTGAATTATTCAAGCCGGCCTTCATCATCGCGTTGATCGCCGGAGAAGCATTCGCCAGGGCATTCGCGATTTCCAGCGCCCGGGCAAGAGCTTCTCCCTCCGCCACCACTTCGGCCGCTATACCAAGCTTCAGAGCATCGTCGGCACCAATCTCCCGTGCGCTCATCATGAGTGCCTTGGCGCGCTGAACGCCGACGATGCGTGGCAGGGTATACATGCTGAGGTTGTCGGGCATCAGGCCCATCTTGACGAACGACATGCAAAACCGGGCAGTCTGGCTGGCGATGATCATGTCTGCTTGCAGCGCAAGTCCAAAGCCGCCACCATAGGCACATCCTTCTACTGCAGCAATCACGGGCTTGTCGCAACCATAGAGAAGCTCGGCCTTTTTCAGCGCGTTTCGCATGCGCACTCGGCCTGCCTCCGCTTCGATATTCCCGCCCTTCATGGAGTTGATGTCGCCACCCGCCGAGAAGTGACCACCTCGTCCCGTCAGCACAATCACGCGAACAGCTTCGTCGTGGACAACCTCTTCCACCAGTTCGGCGAAAAGCTTACGCGACTCCAAATCCATAGCGTTGCGCCGATGAGGGCGATTCAGAGTCAGAACCGCCACACCTCCACGACGCTGGATTTCCACTTCAGCCGCTTCTCGTTCGGTCATACCCGCATCTCCAGATCATGCTTTTCAGTCACTTTAGGGAAGCATCCGCATTCCCGCAAATGATGCTTGGTCATCAATCTTCATGAACTACTTTCATGGACGACCCGCGCGCCACACTTAGCCTGGCGGGTGACCATGCAGGTCTCCTATGGAAGCACTCATGTGCCAGTCCAGCACGGCTTTCGCTTCTCGATGAACGCTAGAGGGCCCTCCTTGAAGTCATTGCTTGCAGCCACTGTGCTGCGTGCCTCTCGTGTGATGGATCGCAGATTGGACTCGTCCTGAGCGAAAGCCGTCCGCGCCACCTTCAGACTCTCTCGCACCGCCAAAGGCGCGTTTTCCGCGATCTGGTCGGCGAGCAGCAGCGCCTCTTCAAGGACGCGATGAGAATCCACAAGCCGATTGACCATGCCGAGTGCATAGGCGCGCTCACCGCCCAGAGGCAAGGCTGTGGCGATCATCTCCATTGCAATGTTGGGCGGCAGGACGCGCGGCAATCGATACATGCCGCCGGCAGCAGCTACGAGACCACGCAGAACCTCAGGCAACCCAAACTCGGCACGCGCCGAAGCCACCACCATGTCGCAGGCCAGCACCAACTCGCACCCTCCTGCAAGGGCTTTCCCATTGACCGCTGCAATCCAGGGTTTGCTTCGCTGTGCATAGACGAGGCCCGCGAATCCATTCTTCTCGGTAAACAGCTGATCACCACGTCCGGCATGCACCTCCTTGAGATCTGCACCGGCACAGAAGACATCTGGATGCGAGCTACTCAAAACCACGGCGCGTACGCGTTGATCAACTTCTGTTGCGGAAACCACCTTCTCCATGAGATGGGCCAGCTCGGCGCTGACGGCATTGCGCGCTTCCGGCCGGTTTAGGGTCAGGAGTGCAGTGTGTTCGTTAACCACCTCATACCTCAGCACTGAATCTGGTGCCGCGAGCTGTTGAAGTGCCATGGTCATGTGACTGTCCTTCTTGAAAAATTTGCTGGCACTGCCAGCGCTGAATCCATCTAGCCATCTAGCCATCAAGCAAAATGGAATGGGTGAGCAATGTCTCACTCAACCCGCGCACGTCTCAGGTGAGAGCGCACTCCAGCAAGCCATCATCCGCAGTGCGCAATGCAGCTTGGCGACCCACCGGGCTTCGATCGAGTTGCATCAGCGCTTGCATGCTGCAATGATCGCCCGCAGGGACCCGCGCCAGGGTACGCGCATGTTCATCCGTCAATCCCACGACCACTCCATGCGTAGGCATGCCGTTGCGATCAAACAGGACCGTGCTGGTTTCGATGCAGATTTTCCCGGTGGCCTCTGTCACGATGCGCGGAACCTGGCTCACATGGGGTTGCGTCGCATCGGGCTCACCCAGGGGCATGCCACCATGGCCCCGTCGTTCCCCACCCATCAGCATGAGGGCATGGTGTTTGGTAACGAACTCGCCTTGACCGTATACCAACCCACAAGCGCGAGGACTCTGGCGCAGACGCCCCACCATGGCAGCGATTGCATGCGTCATATAGTTGTTCAGCGGCGCGCCAAAGAAGGTCAATCCACCTGTCACCGAAATCGCTTGATCATTGCTCATACCTAGCGTGCGGCGCGCCATTTTAGGTACGCAGGGGAAACAGCTGTAGAGCTCGAAGAAATCGATCTCGTGCGCCGCAAGGCTACTTTGAGTCAGCACCCCTCGCAGCACGGCGTCCTGCGCGAGCGAGCTGTGATAATTCTCGCGTGCAACCCAGTCCCTTGGTTCATGGGCGCCCCAGCCGGTCCCGATGTAGACGAGGCGATGGTCGGCGATACCAGCGGCGCGCGCGCGCTCCAAGCTTGTCACGATGACCGCCGCACCTTGGTTCACGAGTGGGTTTGCCACCATCAGCTTGGGGTAAGGCCAGGCAATAGGTCTATTTGACGAACCCGCCTGCTCGATCTCATGCGTAGCATGAGGCTGGCGGATGAACGCGTAAGGATTATCTGCCGCAATGGCTGACAACTCTGCCCAAAGCCTGGCAGATTCTGCCCGCCCTTGAGCAGGTGTTTGGCCCCATGCAGCCTGGCATGCAGTTTCATACAGCGGATAGACAAATACCGGCTGATGTAGTCCATGCGCTCGCGCCAGAGGATGCAGATAGCTACGATCGCGTGGCTTTTGCCAATGCGGTGCGCGCTCTCCCCATGGGAGCATGGCGAGTTCGCGCTGCGCAAGGCGTACCGTGTGCTCCGATTCTCCGCCACATAGAGCCGCCACCTCACTCTCGCCCGAAGCAATCTTGCAGGCGGCCTCGTGTAGAAACCTGATAGGAGTTTCACCCCCTATGGGACCATAGTTTTTCCTGCGGGGAGAAATCCCAAGGCGAGAGACCAAGGCCTCCAGTGGATCGGCGAGAGGCCACGAGACGGAGTGAATCACATCGAGCGAATCGATCTGATCAAGCCAGCCGCCCTGACCATCGGCGTCCGCGCATCGAAGCGCCTGTGTCATCAGCTCCGAAGGTGAGCGTCCTTCCAGGGCAGACGCGGGACGATCCAATGCTTCCCCTACCCCTACGATGACCGGAGTTCGGTCCGCGCGGCAAATCGACATTGCTTGAGTCATGAGTCTCTACTGCTATGAAGGCCGAGGCAAGGGCTATTGCTTGGCAATGCCGGCTTCCCGGATCTTGGTGCCCCACGTTTGAATCGACTGCTCGACATAACGAGCAAACTCCTCGGGGCTGTTGGTCATGACATCCCCGCCAACGCTTTTCCGATATTCCACGAACTCAGGCAAATTCACGATGGCGCGAATCTCCTTATTGAGGAGGGCGACAACACCCTTGGGCGTTCCCGCAGGGGCAAAGAAACCTCCCCATGCGACAAGATCCTGATCGGCCCGTCCCATGGCTTCGTTCATGGTCGGCAGATCCGGTCTTGCGGCAGTACGTTTGGGAGAAGTCACCGCCAGCGCTTTCAATGTGCCGCCAGGCGCAAGGAAAGACATGGAAGCGCCGAGATCAACGAACATGAAAGACAAATTTCCACCTATCACGTCCGTCAAGGCTTGAGGTGTGCCTTTGTAGGGCACTGAAACTGCGGTCTTCAGACCGGCTGCCCTTGCAAAGGAAGCGCCCGAGATCTGCCCACTGCTATTGCCATACCCGTAGCTCACCTTCGACGGATTCTCATTGAGCCACGCAACCAGTTCCGGCACGCTCTTGACCGGCAGATCACTGCGAATCACAAGCAGGAACGGCGTTTCGTTCGTCAGGGTAATAGGCTCGAAATCGTTTGAGGGGTCGTAGCGCAGTTTCTTGAACAACGCGGGGTTGGCCGATTGTGTGGAGTTGGTGGTGTTGAACAGCGTGTAGCCATCGGGCTTGGAGCGCGCCACGTGCTCCGCGGCGATCTGACCTGAAGCTCCCCCCATGTTCTCCACGACAAAGGATCCGTTCAAACGCTGCCCAAGCTTCTCCGCAATCTTGCGCGCAAAAATATCCGTGGCACTGCCCGCCGAAAACGGAACCACAATTTTTACCGTTCGACTAGGGTAATCCGAGGCGCTAGCCGAGGCCGAAGCGCCCAAAGCGAAAGCGGCAAGCACCAAGGCGCGACGGACCGCTGAGAAATGCGTGGAGACACGGTTCATGATCTCAATCCTTTCAAGTCTTAGGAAAATGCGCGAATCAGAAAGGCCTCGGCCTTGCTTCCTTCTGATGCCGAATAGGCATGCTCAGCGCCGTCTGGTATGAATATGAAGTCACCCGGGACCGCATTGAATGTGTCGCCGTTAATCTGTCCTGAAAGCACTCCGGTACGGACAAAAAGAACCTGTTCAAGACCATGAAGCGCCGGACTTACGACACCGCCACCACCAGATAAGGACACTCCAAAAACCTCCATGTGTTCAGCACCAGAAAGCTCGGCGTTGATGATGGGCACATACTGGACGCCTTGATCGACACACGAATCAAGGCGTGGACGCTCAGTGAGCGGCCTTCCCTCCCCCTCGGTCGAGTTGGCGGCGTACCCCGGCGAAGTGTCGTCTTCGCAAACCACCACCGCGTCGCGGCTTTCGGCGTAAGGTGGTGCATACACCACGATAGTCTTCACCGGCTCATCGCTGGTCACAGTGATGCGATGAGGCACGCCTTTGCGATAGTGTCGCCACGAACCAGGGCCTGCCTCCTGTACAACGCCGTCAATCTCCGAGATTCCCGAACCCTGGAACATGAAGCCTGCTTGCTCCAGGCCGGGGTGGAAGTGCCGGCTGGCGCCGTGTCCCTTGACGATGGTGCCAATCAGAACCTCTATGTACTTCGCACCTACAGTGTCGCGACTTATCAGCCGCTGGTTCGAGGTGCCCGTGTGGTTGGCTGGAGAGTACCCCGCCACGCCTTGCACAGAGTGAACGTACCGGGATTGTGCAGTTTCGGTCACGACGTTTTCTCCAGCAAATGAGCGGAAATACGAACAGGCATGCGCAACAGGATTTGCCCGAGGGACTTGCCAAGCTTGTCGAGACGCATTGAGGCTAAACCTCCACCGTCCAATGCGCGCTTCATTTCAAAGTTCACGGCCCTGATGCCAGGCACAGGATGACGGATGACGTCTCCCTGAACATAGTGGGCAAAGTATTGCTTCACCCGCTCAGCCGTCACCTCACGAAGCATGTATGGCAATAGTGCTTCGCTGCGTGCGATGACACCGATGTTCGACGTATCACCCTTGTCTCCACTGCGCGCCACCGCGATGCGGATCAGCGGCACTTCTACTTCGTCGCCCGTGAGATCAGGCAAATCGACGTCGAAACCAGCACGATCTTTCGCCTCTGGATTGGAGCCGCTATCGTATGCACGGCCAGGCGGAACGCTGATGATTTGCTCCGCGCCATCTCCCAGAGTCATCAGGTTGTTCACCTTGGTTTTGGGGACTGTGAACGAGAACAGTCGAACCAGCGGAGATACCGAAGGCCGCCCTGGAGCGAGACCGGAAACAGTTCCCGGTGAGAAAGAGGTGCCCGAAGGCGCGATCTCGCGAGCGAACAAGGAAAGTGCTTCTTTTTTTGTATGCCGCGTCGTCATCTTCACAACTGCCTCGAAAGGCTGCTGCGCATTGGGATTCGCATTGGCACCGTAGGGCTGCTCGACCCCCAGAAGTTCCAGGTGGGTATCCGTGTAGTCCCCCATCCCTTGCTCGATCAGCATTCTGCGAGTACGGCTCAGGACGGCCTCACCCGTGCGCTGAGCCTTTGCCGCAGCATCGAACCCTACGATGGCCAGGACAGCTGCACAGGTGAATCCATCTTGATAGGTAGCCGACACCTTGTAGGCGTTCGTAGGAGCCATTCCTCGCGCACCTCGTACCTGGACGCGATCCGGATCAATCTGAGTAATGTCAACAGCCGAAAAGTCGCAGATGACATCTGGCAGGATATAAGCGGCGGGATCGTGAATTTCATAGAGCATCTGCTCCGACACCGCCAATGCGAGGATCTTGCCCCCCGTGTCCTGAGGCTTGGTCACCAAAAAGCTTCCGTCGGCGGCGCACTCAACAATGGGATAGCCGATGTTGTCCCAGTCTGGAATAGTGTCCCAGTCGGTGTGCAAACCTCCGGTTGCCTGACACCCGCATTCAATGATGTGGCCGGCCAGGGAAGCACCGGCGAACTGATCGTAGTCACCGTCTTTCCAGCCAAACTCGTGAATGAGGGCGCCCAGCACCACGGCGCTGTCGACCACTCGGCCAGTAATCACCACGTCGGCGCCAGCCGCCAAAGCAGCGGCAATGGGCATGGCTCCCAGGTAGGCGTTGGCACTGATCAGCCTGTCGGGGATAGGCGCTCCGGTATAGAAATCCTTCACCCCTTGCTCCCTCAGTTCGGGCACAAGCGGCATCACATCATCACCGTGAACGATCGCGACCTTGACCTTGACGCCGAGTTCCTCGGCCAGCTTCTCAACGGCCTGTGCGCATGCGGCGGGGTTGATACCACCTGCGTTGGAGATCACCTTGATGCCCCGCTCCACGCAACGCTTGAGAGTGTCACGCATGGCTGCCGTCACAAAGTCTGTGGCATAGCCCAGCTCGGGTTTCTTCGTGCGCGCCGAAGCCAGAATCGACATGGTCAATTCGGCCAGATAGTCGAAAACGAGGTAATCGATATTGGCGTCCACCAATTGATTGGCGCCTACCGCGCTGTCGCCCCAGAACCCTGATGCGCCGCCGATGCGGATAGTTTTCTTATTACTGCTCATCTCAGCGCCCCGTCCAGACTGGTTTGCGTTTTTCCTTGAACGCCGTGCGGCCTTCAATGGAGTCTTCTGTTTGCGACATCAGTGCAATCTGGCTCTCCATGAACTTGATCGATTCCTCGAAGGACATGGCTTCAATGGCATATGCGGCGTATTTGCCCCGGCGAATCCCCGTCGGTGATTTATCCACAAGCCGATCGATCATCTTCTTCACTGCGGCATCAAGCTCGGCGGCAGGCACCACGGCATTGAGCATGCCCATTTCCTTGGCTTCCTGCGCGGAAACTGGCTCCCCTGTGAAACACAACTCCATCAAAGTTCGGCGAGGTACCACGTGCTGCAATACGGACAACACTTGCATCGGAAACACGCCCACCTTGACTTCCGGCAAGCCAAACAATGCATGGTCCGCAGCAATGGCCATGTCACAGATCGCCAGCAGTCCCATACCGCCAGCCATGCAAGTACCATTGATACGGCCCACGATGGGCACGTTCGACTCACGGGCCAAGCGGAACAGACGAGGAAGCGACTTGTTGCGAGGCTGTGAATAGTCCGGCTTGAATGCCTTGCCAGACGCCAGATCAGCGCCTGCACAAAAGGCCTTTTCTCCTACAGCCGTAAGAACGATGACGCGAAGCTCAGCATCTTCCTGACCAAGCTGGAGCTGCTCGCAAATTCCCTCGAGAACGTCCGGACTGAGCGAGTTTCGCTTGTCTTCCCGGTTAATGGTCAGCGTCAGTACCGCGCCTTCACGATGCACCAATAATTCCTGGCTTTCCATGCTTTACCTTTCGTATATGCAGTGAGTCAATTAATTTTCTGGATGAGGGGAGAGTCAAATCACCGAGCGTCGCCTGAGATCGTCGATGGTGGAATCGCAGTAACCCACCTCGCGCAAGATCTCCTCCGTGTGCTCGCCAAGCCTCGGCACCGGTCGGTGGTTGTCGGGCGGCGTGCCAGACCACTCGCTTGGCACGCTTGGCTGCAGCACCTTGCCTACTGTGGGGTGCTCCACCTCACGGAAGAAGCCAATGTCCGCCAGGTGCTCGTCCTTGAGCAACGAATCGAAGGTGTGCATTGGAAATACAGGGATATCTCCCTGCTGCAGAATCTGGCGCCATTCCTCAGTGGTTTTGGTGGCCATTTCGTCGGACACGATCTGATAGAGCTCGTCAATGTTCTCCGTGCGGGTACGGATGTTTTCGAAGCGCGGATCCGTCTTCAGCAAGTACTCCTTACCCACGGCAGTCAAAAACGTTTTCCAGTGGTGGTCGTGGTAGACGAGGCAGCAGACATATCCGTCTTTGGTCTTGTAGGGGCGGCGATTGGGCGACATCACCCTCGGGTAGCCAAAGTCGCCCTGAGGGGGAACAAACGTGTTGCCATAAAGGTGATCGCCCAACACGTACGGCACCATGGTCTCGAACATCGGGATTTCCAGGGCTTGCCCCAGGCCCGTCTGCGAGCGTGAATACAGTGCGGCCGAGATCACGCCGAACGCGTAAATCCCCACCGAGCGGTCTGCAATCGTCGTAGGAAGGTATCGCGGCACGCCATCCGTGGCATTGGCCATGGCAGCAGGCAGTCCAGTGGCGGCCTGGATCATGTCGTCAAATGCCGCCAGCTTGGCGTAACGCCCCCGCTGAGAAAAACCGACCATTCCGGCGTAGATCAGTCGTTCGTTGATCGCAGCTAGACGTTCGTATCCCAGGCCCAAACGCCGCATGGCTGCGGGACGGACGTTGTAGGCGAGCACATCGGCTGTCTCGATCAGCTTGAGCACGGCCTCGACACCGGACTCCTGCTTGAGATCAAGCACGATGCTTCGCTTATTACGGTTCAGGCCAAGGAACAGCGGACCGAGTCCCCGGTCTCCCTGGGGGCCGACTCGTCGCGTCGAATCACCCTTGGGAGCTTCCACCTTGATGACATCTGCACCGAGGTCGCCGAGGTACTGCGTCGCCGAGGGCCCCATGAACACCGTGGTCATGTCGATCACACGAACCCCCGCGAGTGGCCCACTCATGACGAGCGAACTCTTTTCTTGAGACATTCTCGAACTCCTAAACAAAAACTGATGACGAGCAGACTGAAGAATCCGCCATCCAAGCCGGGCTACGCACCATGACAGAGGGAATGAAGAATTCGCGGGTTTTTCAATCGAGCTGCGGGAGACAAGTTGGAGATCCCCTTAAGCAAGGATCTGCTTGCCTTTCGGGTCTTTACTGACGCCTGGCCAGACGAATTGAGGGCCACATTTATCTCCTTCAGTAGGCTGTTTCAACCTATGCAGGAAATGCTATGAGCTACCGGGATAGTCGTCCAATGATGAATTCGATCGCAACTTCATGAAACTTGTTCATGAGGCAGTTGGCTCCATCATTCGAGCCCATCCTCTTCTGGACTTCGCCCGCCGCAGGCGAAATCCTTGGTCAAGGGAATATGCGGCTAACAGCCTTCTTCGACGGTTTCTCTAGCAGCCGAGGAGCCCGCAGACAACAGCTAACCTGTATCAGGCCATTTGGCTCTGAAAGCAGCGCTCAATCTCTTTTCTAAGCCAAGCGATGCCCAGGTCGGACTCCATCGGCGCGCTCCAATACAGAAAAAACTCGACGGGCTTGGTGGTCAGGGGAAAGTCAAAGCTATTGTTTTGCGCGTGGCGATTCACGACTGTCGCGTAAAGCTTGGGGGCTGTCACCAACAGCTCGCTATTGGCAACGATGGTCATCGCGCCCACATAGCGTTGCACCTGCATGCGTATTGATCGTGAATAGCCTGCCCTGCTGAGAATGATGTCTTCCTCCGTCGCATAGCTTTTGTCGTTGACCACAGCCAGATGATCGCACCGCAGATAGTCTTCGATCGTGATTGAGCCACCCTGCACGATAGGATGGTTTTTCCCCGCCAACACGACTAGGCTATCTTTGGAAATCAAGACCCTGCGCACATTCGCGTTGCGCAACTCAGCCGCCGACACTACCGCGTCGATGCGGCCATTGAGCAGCGACTCCTCCAAGTTGGCTTGATCCATTCGAATAGAGCTCAAACCGACGCCAGGTCCACTGACCAGAATCTGCTGAACCAGCTTGGGAAGGATGAAGGCCTCCAGTCGCTCATCGATGGCAACAACGAAACGCCGGACATCGTTAGCCGGATCAAACGGACTGGCAGTATTGAGCGCACTTTGCAAATTACCCAGCGCAATCTCGAGCGGCCCCATGAGATTGCGTGTGAAAGGCGTAGCCACCAACGCCGATCCACTACGCAGAAAAAGCGGTTCATCCAGAACCTGACGCAGGCGGCGCAAAGCATGGCTCAGCGCTGATTGAGTCAGATTGAGCCGCTCTGCAGCACGGGTCACGCTCCCCTCTCTGTAGATGGTCTGCAAAACCACAAGGAGATTCAGATCCAGCTTTTCGATATTAATACTCTTCATGAGATCATGATTTTATTATTCATTCGACACATGAACTAGCTCCTCCTACCATAGCGCTAGAGCGATGGACGGACCAAACCAAATCCGCTCAACCCGCACTTCTGGCAAATCCTACCCGCCTAGCAGGGCGCGGACTACGACCACTGCCAGTGGCCCCAGAACACCGGTCGCCAGAGACCCGTTCATAACTCAAGGAGAGACGTTTTGCGCGAAGCTGTCATTGTTTCCACTGCCCGAACCCCATTGACCAAGGCCCATCGAGGTGAGTTCAACTCGACGCCGGGCAGCACGCTGGCAGCTTTCGCCGTGCGCGCTGCGGTCGATCGCTCGGGGGTAGACCCCGCAGTCATCGAGGACGTCATCATGGGATGCGGCTATCCCGAGGGAACCAGTGGGCGCAACATCGCCCGGCAAAGCGTGATCCGCGCGGGCTTACCGGTGAGCATAGGTGGCGCCACCATCAACCGCTTCTGCGCCTCCGGCTTGCAGGCCATTGCCTACGCCGCCAGCCGCATCACCAGTGAAGGTGTACCGGCCATGATTGCAGGAGGCGTGGAAAGCATATCGACCATGAAATCGCCATCGAATCCGGACATCACCCGAAACCCTTGGATCGAGGAGCATAGGCCTGCTTTGTACCTTTCGATGATCGAAACCGCTGACATCGTGGCGCAGCGCTATGGCATCAGCCGTGAAGCTCAGGACTGGTTTGCACTCGAAAGCCAGCAACGCACTGAACAAGCGCAAATCGCGGGAAGATACGACGCCGAGATCGTTTCCTGCACCACCTCCATGACTATAAAAGACAAGGTTTCAGGGGAGCTCAGTGACCGGGAAGTTACCGTCAGCGAGGACAACTGCAATCGGCGTGGCGCCACATACGAAGGCATGGCACAACTTGCCCCGGTCAACGGCCCTGACAAGTTTGTGACTGCCGGAAACGCTTCCCAATTGTCTGATGGAGCCTCTGCCTGCGTGTTGATGGAAGCTAAGCAGGCTGAGCGCCTCAACCTGGAACCACTGGGCGCCTTCCGAGGCTTTGCCGTCACTGGCTGCGAGCCAGATGAGATGGGAATTGGACCTGTATTCGCAGTACCGAGACTGCTGGAGCGCAACGGCCTGAAAGTCGAGGACATCGACCTGTGGGAACTCAATGAAGCTTTCGCTTCCCAAGTTCTGTATTGCCAACAAAAACTCGGCATTCCGCTAGAGCGACTGAACGTCAACGGCGGCGCGATCGCCATCGGCCATCCATTTGGCATGACAGGCGCTCGTCTCGCAGGCCATATTTTGCTTGAGGGCCGCCGACGCGGAGCCAAGTACGGTGTCGTCACTATGTGCGTTGGGGGCGGAATGGGCGCGGCTGGCCTGTTTGAGATCTACTGATCTTTTAGTGCGAGCTTCGGATCGGGGCAGGTGGCACCCCATCCGCGCTGGTTTGCAGGAGTCATGATCCGTTACGTTTTGGGTCCTGGAAGTGATGTAGTCAAGGCACGCGCACTGGGCGCCGACGCGGTGCTGATAGGCCGATCCACCTTATTCGGTACGGCACCGACGGGCGCCAAGGGCGGCTCCCATTTGCGGCACATCCTGAAGACCGAGATCGAGTGCGAAATGGGCTTGCTGGGATGCCGCACCCTGGCAGATATCACCCCGGACCTGCTGGCAGGCTAAAGCATGTTCACCAGGTTCCCCCTGGTCGGAATTCTGCAAAGAACTAGCGCAAGCGCTTTCTTCCTTGACGTTTCATCAAGAACCGCGCCGCGGGGCCTGCTTGGGCTTCGCAGGCGCATTACCCCAGGTTCCGGCGTTGGCCGACTTCAGTAGTGGTGAGGCGTCGCCTGTGATGCTCAGTTCCTCGGCGGCAGCTAGCAGAGCTGGGCCAAATTGCTGCATCCGTTTGGCGGTGAGCCGCATTGCGGGGCCCGCGATCACGATCACGCCGGTGGCGGGGCCGCCTTTGCGCTGCACAGGTGCAGCCATGGAACTCATACCCGGGGCGTAGGACTCTTCGATCACGCTGTACCCACGCTCGCGATGTTCGTCCAAGAGCTTGAGCAATGCGCGCAGTGAGGTCGGAGCGGCTGGACCATAGTGGCGCGGCTGACCCAAGCCCTGGCGCGTGACGTATTCGATGGCCAAGTCTTCAGGCAGCGTCATCAGCCAAGCCTGCCCCGCAGCGCTGCACGACAGGCGCAGATCAATGCCCATGTCAGGGTCGTAGCGCAGCCCTGAGCGCGCACCCTGCGCTTTGGCCATGAGAGTCAGTCTTTCACCATCAACGATGGCCAGACGCACCAGCTCTTCGGTGGTCTGCGCCAGCCGGTTGATCACCGGCTGGGCAATGTCGACCACACCCGATTTGCTCATGAAGCTCATTCCCATCGACGCCATCTTGGTGGTGAGCGCGTAGTCGCCGCGCGTGGGCAATTGGCGCACGTAACCGAAGCGAATCAGTTCCTGCAAGGTGCGGTGGCAGCCGCTGCGCAACTGGTTCAGATCGGTGGCGATCTGAACCAATTGAGCGCCATCCGGGTAATCCACCAAGTATTCAAGCACTGCCAGTGACTTCTCCAATGCACCGCTCATCGTTGGCCTTTCGGAGCTTTCAAAATTTGAAAGATATCAAAAAGTTGAAAGGCTTTCAAGAAAATGTCAGGATCGCGCCATTCCGCTTTTTCATGGGGAGCTCATGAGACGGCGATTTCCGATTTAAAACACCAGGAGACAACATGATCAATTCCCGTCCATTTCGTCATGCGCGTCGCGCACTGCTGACCATGTTCAGCGCTGCTGCCCTGCTGGGCGCCACCAGCGCCGTGCAGGCCCAAGACATCAAGGAGCGTAATCTGCGCTTCGCCTTCAGTTTGGCCAAGGATCATCCGCTCGGTTTGGGCGCACAAAAGTTTTCCGACGCCGTGGCGAGCAAGAGCGGCGGCAAGATGAAGGTCACGTTGTTTCCCAATGCGGTGCTGGGCGGTGACCCCCAGAACCTGGCCTCCGTGCGCGGCGGCACCCTGGACTTCACATCCATGGCGACGGGCCTGATCGCCTCGATCGACAAACGCTTCATGGTGTTCGATCTTCCCTTCCTGTTCAACAACGCACAGGAGGCCTACGCCATTGCCGATGGCCCGGTGGGCACGCAAATGTTGAACGATCTGGCCAAGCATGACGCCATCGGCCTGGGTATCTGGGACCTCGGGTTTCGGCACATGACCAACAGCCGCCGGCCCATCACCCGCTTTGAAGATGTACAGGGCTTGAAGATCCGCGTGATTGCATCGCCCATCTTCATTGATCTGTTCAATACACTGGGCGCCAACCCCGTTCCCATGACCTTCGGCGAGGTCTACGGCGCCTTGGAGTCGCGCGCCATCGATGGCCAAGACAACCCTGTAGCAGTCATCGAGTCCGCCAAGTTCGCGGAAGTGCAGAAATTTCTCTCGCTCACGCGCCACGTCTACACGGGTATGCCTTTTCTCATGAGCAAGAAAACCTGGGATGGCATGTCAGCTGCTGAGCGCAATATCATCCGTGCCGCGGCAGAAGAGGCCAAGCAGGAAGAACGAAAACTCACGCTGCAGAAGGAAAGCCAATCTGTGGATGCATTGCGCAAACTCATGCAGGTCAATGAAGTCAGCGCGGAAGAAGTGGCCCGTCTGCGCCAGAAAGTGCAACCTGTGACCGTCAAGTTCACCAAGGAAATTGGTGAGAGCGTGGTGCAGCAGGTGAATACCGAACTGGCCCGTATCCGCAGCGCCAAATAAGCCAGGAGTTTGCATGGCAATGCGAGGAAAGGCCGCCCTGGCCATGTGGTGGGACATGGCTGCGCATACCCTGCCTGAGTTTGCACACTGGCACGCTCACGAGCACTTCCCTGAGCGGCTGGGTATCCCCGGTTTCCAGAGGGCAAGCCGTTGGGTCAGCGCCGATGGTGGTGAGGGCATATTCGTTTTGTACGAGCTGGAAGACCATGCCGTACTGGGCTCACCAGCCTATCTGGCACGCTTGAATGCACCGTCGCCCTGGTCCGTGCGGATGATGCCGCACCATAGGCACATGGTGCGCAGCCAGTGCCGCGTGATGGAAAGCTTTGGCGGCACCACTGCCCACAGCGTGCTCACACTGCGTCTTTCTCCTCAACCCGGCAAGGAGAATGCATTGCGCTCGGCGGTGCGGGTATTGGGCGAACGTGTAGCAGGTGCTCCCGGCATGGCGGGCTTGCACCTGCTGCGCCACGAGGCACCGGCCATCGCTCAGACCGAGGAGCAGCGCGTGCGCGGCGCCTCGGACCGAGTAGCGGACTGGGTTCTACTGGCTTGCGCCTACGACGCGGAGGTACTTCAGCAGTTGTCTGAAAAGGAACTCAGCGACTCCGCCCTGCAAGCCATGGGGGCCAGAGCCGGTGCCGAACGCGCCACCTATGCGCTGGCCTATTCGGCTACGCCTGCGGACATGGTGGATGCTTGAACGCGGCAAGCGCTCAGGCACGTGCGCGGAACAGCGCAGAGCCCCGGCTGGCCTTTGCGACATCATTGGCGGTATCCACCAATACGGGCGCCAGCTCTTCCATTCGCGCCGCATTCAGGCGCACCACCGGGCCAGCGATGGTGACCACACCAATGGCAGCCCCATTGCGGCCACGCACCGGCGCAGCCATGGCGCTCATGCCAGGTGCGAACACTTCCTCAATGGTGCTGAAGCCCCTTACGCGTGCCCGCTCCACAAAGGCCATCACGCCCTTGATGGTGGTGGGCGCTTTGGGTCCGTAGCTGGCTGGGCTCCCCAACCCTTTGCGTGCCACCAGGGCCATCGCCGCGTCTTCGGGCATGGTGGACAGCCAGGCGTGGCCCGCCGCGCTGCACCAGAGCGGCACAGACAAACCCATGTCCGGGTCATAACGCAGCCCATGGGTAGCGCCCTGGGCTTTAGCTACAAAGGTGAGTTCGTCCCCATCCACCACACCCAGGCGGATCAGCTCGCCCGACGCGCCGGCCAATTGATCCAGCATCGGCTGCGCCACATCGACCACGCCGGAATTGCTGAGAAACGACAGGCCCATGGACACCAACTTCATGGTCAGCACGTAATGGCCATCCAGCGGGTCCTGGCGCACATAACCGCCTTTGACCAACTCAGTGAGCAAGCGATGGCAAGCCGAAAGCGGGATGTCTTGTTCGCTGGCGATCGACGACAACGCACACCCTTCCGGGTGTGCACTGAGGTGGTCCAGCACCTTGAAACTTCGTTCGAGCACGCTGCTCATCATGTCTCCTTGGGGTCTAACTGCTACAGACGCTCAGGACGCGACCACGTTCTGAGAACCTGTTCAAAGCCCTGGGCTTTCTCCTCTCCCCTCTGGGTGCGCCCGGTGAAGGGAGAGGTTGAGTGAGGGGCTGCACGTCACTCGCGTATGAGCTTGGAGTTCTTGGTTGCGCTGCCCTCACCGGTTGGCCAGCCCCGCCCAACCCTCTCCCAGGTGGGAGAGGGAGCAAGACAAGGACGCCACCAAAAACTTTGAGCATGTTCCTAGAGAACTGTAGCAAAAACAGCAGGGTATTCCATTATGGAAAAGTTTTCCACTTTTATTACGATCACCTCCAGTCAGTGGCCTAGTCGTGGCCTTTCGTTCCTTCACCCTGGAGACCCCCATGAAACTCTTTAGCCGCCTTGCCGCCGCCAGCCTGTGCGTGGCGATCGCCTTGCCTGTATGGGCCCAGCAGGAGCGCGTGATCCGCTTCGGCCACCTCAACAACACTGACCATCCGGTGAGCTTCGGGGTGAAGCGTTTCTCCGAACTGCTGGCCACCAAGAGCGGTGGCAAGATGAAAGTGCAGGAATTTCCTGCCAACCAACTGGGCAACGAGCAGCAACAGCAGTCAGCGTTGCAAGGCGGCGTGCAGCAGATGTATTCGCCAGCCACCACATCGCTGGCCGGCATCGTCAAAGAGTTCGGCGTGGTCGACTTTCCTTTCGCCGTGAGCACCTTTGAGCAGGCCGATGCCTTGCTGGACGGCCCCTTGGGCAAAGCTTTGATCGACAAACTGCCTGAGAAGGGTTTGGTCTCCCTGGGTTACTGGGATCTTGGCTTTCGCAACGTAACCAACAGCAAACACCCCATCAACAAACCGGAAGACCTGGCCGGCCTGAAGATCCGCGTGATCCCCAACCCGGTGTTCCTGGACACCTTCAAGGCATTCAAAGCCAACCCGGTGCCCATGCCCTTCGCTGAGCTGTACGGCGCGTTGGAATCCAAAGCAGTAGACGGCCAGGAAAACCCCTTCGCCGTGATCTTGTCGAACAAGTTCTACGAAGTGCAGAAGTTCGTGAGCGCGACCAACCACGTCTATGCCGCCAACATCATCCTCGTCAGCAAGAAGTTCTGGGACACGCTGACACCCAATGAACAGAAGTGGATGCAAGAAGCGGCCAACGAATCGCGCTCTTACCAGCGCCAGGTCAGCCGCGCTGCCGCTCAGAAATCTGTGGGCGAGCTGCAGGCCAAGGGTGCGCAATTCAACGTGGTGAGCCCGGCCGAACAAACGCGCATGCGCAAGATTGCCCAACCCGTCATAGAAAAATTCGCTGCGCAGTACGACCCGGCATTGGTCAAGCTCTACAACAGCGAACTGGCCCGCATCCGTAAGTGACCCCCCAGGACCAAGACTCATGAAACTGCTTGTTCTGCACGGCCCCAACCTGAATCTTTTCGGACGCCGCGAACCCCATATTTATGGCACCACCACGCTAGCGCAGATCGATGCACGCATCGCCGCGCTGGCGCAAGAGTTGGGTGTGGAAGTCGAAACCATTCAATCGAACCACGAAGGCTCTTTGGTTGATTTTCTGCACCAGCACATCGACGACGCACAAGGTGCGCTGGTGAACCCTGCTGGGCTCACTCAGCACGGCGTATCGTTGCATGACGCTATTAAGGCCATGCCTTTTCCGGTGATTGAAGTGCACATGTCCAACATCGCTGCGCGTGAAGCCTGGCGCACGCACTCCATCATCTCGCCTGCGGTGCGTGGAACCATACAAGGGTTGGGTCCGCAGTCTTATCTGGCTGCACTGCGTTCCCTGGTAGAGATCAACCGGGTGGATTGAGGGACGAATGATCCGGTGAAGAAAATGACTGCGCTCGACCATGAGCGCAGTTGTCGTTTGGAGCACAAAGATGAATAGATGGATTGATGGCGCTTGCCACCTGGTGGAGGCGTTGATCGCGCTGATGCTGGCGGTCATGGTGGTGCTGGTGTTCGGCAACGTGGTTCTGCGCTACGGGTTTAACTCGGGCATCACGATGTCTGAAGAAGTCTCACGCTGGCTCTTCATCTGGATCACCTTCCTGGGCGCCATCGTGGCGCTCAAAGAACATGCCCACCTGGGCGTTGACATGGTGGTGAGCCGCCTGCCGGCCTGGGGCAAGAAGGCGTGCCTGGCGATCACCCACGCTCTGATGCTCTACATCCTGTGGCTGCTTTTCCAGGGCAGCGTCACGCAAACCCGCATCAACTGGGACGTACAAGCCCCGGTCACAGGCCTGTCCATGGCAGTGGTCTACGTGTCGGGCATCGTATTCGCGGTATGCGGAGGATTTTTGATATTGCTTGAGCTGTATCGCCTGGTGACCGGCCAGCTTTCTGAGGACCAGCTCGTCACCATTCAGGAATCCGAAGAGGCCGGTGTACTTGCACAGGTCCTGTCGCCTCAAAACACATCAGAAGGCCAGGATGGCCAAGACAAGAGACCTCAGCCATGACCATCATCGTCTTCCTTGGTTCCCTGCTGTTGGCCATGGCCATCGGCATGCCCATTTCGTTCGCCTTGCTGGCCAGTGGCGTCGCACTGATGTGGCAGCTTGACCTGTTTGATGCCCAGATCCTCACACAGAACCTGATCGGCGGCGCAGACAGTTTCCCCCTGCTCGCCGTGCCCTTCTTCATGCTGGCCGGAGAGATCATGAACGCGGGCGGTTTGTCCAAACGCATTGTCAACCTGGCGCTGGCGCTAGTGGGGCATGTGCGCGGTGGCTTAGGCTACGTGACCATCATGGCCGGCTGCCTGTTGTCGGCACTTTCAGGCTCGGCTGTCGCAGATGCGGCTGCCCTCACTGCGCTGCTACTGCCCATGATGGTCAGAGCTGGGCACGACAAAGCACGCGCTGGCGGCCTGATCGCAGCCACGGGCATCATCGGCCCGGTCATTCCGCCCAGCATTGGCTTGGTGATCTTTGGTGTGGCGGCCAACGTGTCTATCTCCAAGCTCTTCATGGCAGCCATCGTTCCCGGCCTGCTGATCGGTGGTGCGCTGTGGATTACCTGGGCCTGGTTGGTTCGTCGCGAGAAGATCGAGCCGCCACCACGCAAGTCAACACGTGAAATCTGGGCTGCGGCGCGCGAGGCCGCCTGGGCGCTGATGCTTCCGGTGATCATCCTCGTCGGCCTCCGCATGGGCGTGTTCACACCGACCGAAGCAGCCGTGGTGGCCGCTGTTTACGCCTTCTTCGTTGCCACTTTCGTCTACCGCGAGCTGAATTTTTCGGGCTTGTACAAGGTTTTCGTGGGTGCAGCCAAAACCAGCGCGGTGGTGATGTTCCTGATCGCTGCCGCCATGGTCAGCGCCTGGCTCATCACAGTGGCCGACCTGCCCTCCAAAGTGGTGGGCCTGCTGCAGCCGTTCCTGGACAACAAGATCCTGCTGATGATCATGATCATGCTGCTCGTCATGGCCGTGGGTACAGCCATGGACATGACACCCACCATCCTGATCCTGACGCCCGTCTTGATGCCGGTGGTCAAAGCAGCAGGGATTGACCCAGTCTACTTCGGCGTGATGTTCATCATCAACAACTCCATAGGCCTCATAACCCCGCCGGTGGGGGTGGTGCTCAATGTAGTGGCAGGCGTAGGCAAGATGAAGATGGACGACGTCACACGCGGTGTGCTGCCCTTCATGCTGGCCGAATTCGCCATCATGTTCCTGATGGTGCTGTTCCCGCAGTTGGTCACCGTACCAGCCAGTTGGTTTCACGGCTGAACGGGAAGGCAAAAAGCGGACCGCTTTCAAACAGGAAGTGGTCAGAAGCAGCAGCACCCTCCCCCCGCAACAGCCGCACGGTACGCGGGGAGTCAAACCTGCGGTTCAGACACTCCTCGCAAACCGGCCATGCCGACAACCTCAACCGTCAATTGGCGAAACCATCGATGTGACGCATCGTCTTGGGCATTGTTGTGGTACAGGATGGACACGTCCAGAGCAGGTAGTTCGAATGGGCTGGGGTGCACCTGCAGGGGCATATGTTTGGCAAATGAAGTCGCCAGACTGGCCGGTAGCAATGCGATGTAGTCCGTTTCGACCAACAGGGACGGCACAGCCAGATAGCTGGGAACGGTGAGCGGCAGTCTGCGGTGAATGCCACGCTCCAGCAAGGAACGCTCCAGAGTGGCGCTGTACGAACCCTGCGCCACGGAGGCAATCCCAACGTGCGGATAGCGCACAAAAGCATCTAGATCAAAGCTTCGGGCTGCAGGATGACTTTGACGCATCACGCACACCACGGCTTCAACGAAAAGCCGCCGTACACGCAACTCTTCCGGCGCTTCATGGTAGTAGCCTATGGCGAAATCTGCCTCCCTCTTCACGACGGTTTGGAGACGACGGTAAGGATTGGGCGGTATGACACGCAGTGTGGCACCGGGTGCGCGACGGGCCAACTCGCCAGCCAACGGCGCCAGCATCAGGTGAAGGATGTAGTCCGACGCCAGGAGGGTGTAGCCACGGTTCGTGCGCGCGGGGTCGAAGACCAACTCGCCCTCGGCCAGACGCTCCCACATCTCCAGCGTCCCGGCGGTCTGGGCATGCACCGCCTGCGCCTTGGGCGTCGGCACCATGCGCCCGCCCGTGCGAACGAATACCGGATCGTTCAAGACGGCACGCAGACGCTTGAGCGCTGCGCTCACCCCCGGCTGACTCACGCCCATCGCGTTGGCCACCTTGGTCACGTTGCCGTATTTGATCAGCAGGTGGAGATAAATCAACAGGTTGAGATCGGGCAGCGCCATTTTCAGTATTACTCCCAGTTATGGGAACTATTATTCCCCATGGCTGGTATTGCCGCAGAGCCACTTCTAGACTCGTTCGCATGGACAGAGATTCAAACAAGACACCTGCGGCGAGCGAATGGCGGCCTAGAAACCCTGTGCTGGTCTGGGGCGGTGGTGCCATTGGCGGTTGTGTAGCCGCTTTTCTGGCGCGAGCCGGCATACCCGTCAAAATGGTTGATGTGGTGGCCGAACACGTGCATACCAGCCGGACCTTGGGCCTTCGCATCGATGGGCCTGTTGCGCAGTTCGTTCAGGTTGTTCCCGCGTCCACGCCTGCCGACCTGGAGGGGATCTACGACTGCATTTTGTTGGCCGTCAAGGCGCAACACACCGAAGCGGCAGTGGCGCAGTTGACCCCACACCTGAGCCCTGATGGCGTGGTGGTATCCCTTCAGAACGGACTGAACGAAGAATGCATCGCAGCGGGGGTGGGCGCGCACCGCACGATCTCCGGCTTCGTGAACTTTGCCGCAGACTATCTCGAACCGGGGCATATCAGCTACGGTAATCGCGGTGCCATCAAACTGGGCGAATACACCCCCGGGCTCACACAGCGTGTAGAGGAATTGGCCGCCTTGCTGCGCGCCTTTGATCCGGACACGTCAGCGGAAGCGGATGTCGCACGCTACAAATGGGGCAAACTTGCCTACGGTAGCCTGCTGTTTGCGACCGCGCTGGCCAATGAAACCATGAGCGACTCGCTCTCCGACGCGCAACATCAGCCATTGTTCACGGCGCTGGCACGCGAGGTGATCGGCGTTGCCACGCTGGCAGGTGTCAGCCCCATCGGATTCGACGGGTTCGAACCCCAAGCGTTTGCTGCCGACGCCCCTGCAAGCGAATCAGAGCGCTCGCTGTCGTTGATGGCCGATCACTATCGGCATTCGACCAAACAGCGCAGCGGCGTCTGGCGGGACTTGGCCGTGCGCAAGCGTAAGACCGAGATCGACGTCCAGATAGGGGAAATTGTCCGCGTGGCGCAGGCCCGTGGTGCCCAGGCGCCCATCACCGAGGTGCTGATTCGCCTGATCCATGACATCGAGGACGGCCATCGCCCCATTGATCGCGCCAACCTTGTCGAGTTCGCCCAAATCGTGAGGGAGCTGAACGCATGAACGATCTTCCATTCGCAGGCAAACTGGTCGCTGTCACAGGTGCTTGCGGCGCCTACGGAAAAGAAATTGCCACGGCCTTCCACCGCCAAGGTGCGAAGTTGCTGCTGAGCGACCTCGCTCCCGCGCTTGCACCTTCGGACGAATTGCCGGCAGGCAGCTTTGTCTACCTGCCTAGCGATCTCACCCAAGCCGCAGATGTGCAAGCGCTGGCTGACAGTCTGCTGTTGCAGGGCACGCCTGACGTGCTGATCAACAACGCGGGGCTGTTCCCATTCCTCGATGTGCTGGACATGCCGCTCGAAGCCTTCGATAGCATTCTGAGTGTCAACCTGCGCGCGCCATTCCACTTGATGCAGCGCCTGGGCGCAGCCATGGCTGTGCGGGGCTCGGGCGCCATCTGCAACATCTCATCGGGCGCCGCCACAGTGGTGCGAGAGAACGGCGCGGTCTACGGAGCATCCAAGGCGGGCCTCGAGCAGCTCACGCGGGCCTTCGCCGTTCGCCTGGGTCCTCAAGGTGTGCGCGTCAACGCAGTACGTCCCGGCTTACGCGGCGACACCCGGGACCCTATTCCAGAATCGCACCTGCAACGCGTTGGCTCCGGTGTGCCCTTGCGGCGCCTCGCCCGCCCGGGCGAGATCGGCAACGTCATCACCTTTCTGAGCTCGGACGCTGCCGCCTTCATTTCCGGCGAAACCATCGCCGTTGACGGAGGTAACGCCATCAACCGACGCGTGCCTGCATGAGCACTCCAGCCTTGCTCCACCAGATCCAGCGCTGGATCGAGATTGAAACGCCCTCGCACGATGCGGCCGCTGTAGCGACATTGGCCAGATTGGTGCAGGCGGACGCCCTGGCGGCTGGTCTCTCGGCACAACTTCAGACCCTGGGCGATGAAGTCGGTCCGCTGCTGACCGTGAGCAACCGGGAGTCTGGGGACGTGCGCCCTGGCATCCTGGTGCTGGCTCACCTGGATACAGTCCATCCGCTGGGGTCGCTGGCGCGCAACCCCCTGCGCATTGAAGGCGATCGCGTCTTCGGCCCCGGCGGCTTTGACATGAAGGCCGGCGCCTGCGTGGCATTGACCGCTCTCAAGAACGTCTCGGCACGCCAGGCCAACAGCCTGCCCGTCGACCTGCTCTTCGTGCCCGATGAGGAAATCGGCAGCGCCAAGTCGAGGTCCTTGATCGAGAACGCCGCACGCAACGCCCGCTACGCTCTGGTGGGAGAGCCCGCAAGAGCGGGGGGTCACTGCGTGACCGCGCGCAAAGGCATTGGCGCGCTTCGCCTGCAAGCCCACGGGTGCGCGGCGCACGCGGGTTTGCAGCACCATCTCGGCCGCAATGCTATTCGCGAGCTCGCCCACCAGGTGCTGGCTCTGGAGGCGATGACGGACTACGAGCAAGGCGTGACGCTGAACGTCGGTCGCGTGGAAGGTGGAACAGGCACCAATGTGGTCCCCGATCGCGCCGCGCTGGCAGCCGAATTCCGCGTGCCCACACAAGCCCTCGCAGAGTCCGTGCATGCACGCCTGATGGCGCTGGAGCCCTGCACGCCAGATGTGCGCCTGCAGATCGACGCATGGCTCAAGCGCCCGCCTTATGAAAAAACCGCCGCCAGCAACGAGCTCCTCGCGCAGGCGCAGCTTCACGCCGCGAAGGCAGGTTTCGAGCTGCAGGAAGCGCCCATGACCGGCGGCGCCAGCGATGGCAATTTCACCGCTGCCATGGGCGTTCCTACCCTTGACGGACTCGGCGTTGCTGGTGACGGCGCCCATACCGCACACGAACACTTCCTCGTGTCCAGCCTCGGGCCGCGCCTGGCGTTCTGGACCTCTCTCCTGGAGCATTTGTCATGAGCATCCTTCTCTCCCCCCTGTCCGTCAACGGCCTCACCCTGCCCAATCGATTGGCGCTCTCTCCGATGTGCCAGTACAAAGCGGTCGACGGGCTGGCCGGTGCCTGGCATCAAGCCCACTATGGAGCCCGCGCGATCGGTGGCGTCGGGCTGGTGATGCTCGAGTCAACCGCCATCAGCGCCGAAGGCCGCATCACGCATGGCTGTCTGGGTTTGTGGAACGATGCGCAGGAACAGGCGCTCCGCGCACTGGTGGCCAACGGCCACGATCTGGGCACGGCCATGGGCATACAGCTCAACCACGCCGGCCGCAAAGGCAGTGCTCAGGTGCCCTGGCATGGAGGCAAGGCGCTGGGGGCAAATGACGGTGCGTGGCCTGTGCCCGCACCCAGTGCGCTGGCCCAAGATGGGGGTATGTCCTCTCCGGTTGCGATGACGCGAGATGACATCGAACGCACCGTGGCCGCGTATGCAGCATCTGCCCAGCGCGCAGTGCGAGCGGGTTTCGACGTGGTCGAGCTGCACCTGGCTCACGGGTATTTGCTGCACCAGTTCCTCTCCCCCCTTTCCAACCAGCGCGACGACGAGTTTGGCGGAGACTTTGAAGGGCGCACACGCTTTCCATTGCAGGCGCTTCACGCGGTTCGCGCTGTGCTGCCGGAGGCCATGCCCTTGTTCGTGCGCCTGTCGTGTACCGATGGCGTGCCCGGCGGCTGGACGGTCGATGAATCGGTCAAGCTGGCGCGCTTGCTGCGCGCAGCGGGCGTCGATCTGATCGACTGCACCAGCGGCGGCATTGCGCCGCCTCAGCCAAGGCCCGCTGGCGTCGCCTTCAACGCCGACGCCGCTCAGCGTGTCCGCGCTGAAGGGAATATCGCGACGGGCACAGTGGGCGGCATTACCGATGCGGCCCAGGCCGAGCAGATCTTGGCCACTGGCCAAGCCGACCTCCTGTTCCTCGGTCGCGCACTGCTCTCCGACCCGTTCTGGGCACTGAGGGGCCGCCGCGAGCTTGTGCCCTCACCCTACCTGCGCGCCCAATTCTGAAAGTCACACCATGCGAATGCACGATCATCCCACCATCCACTACCCTGACTATGTCTGGCCGGAAGGCAAGCGCTGTGCGGTGGTGATTTCTCTAGATCTCGACGCGGAGTCGCCCTTCTTGTGGATCAGCCGCGGGCAGGACATCAACCACCTCGGCGAGATCGAACAGCGCCGCTACGGTCCGCGCCAGGGACTGAAGCGGATCACCGATCTGTTGGCCGAATATGGTATTCAGGGCAGCTTCTACGTGCCCGGTGTGGTGGCGGAAACCTACCCCGAATTGCTCCCCCATCTGGTGGCCGGCGGGCACGAGATCGCCCACCACGGCTACTACCACGAGCGCATCGAAGCCATTGCCCCTGCACAGGCTGAAGACTACCTCGCTCAGGCACAGGATCTGTTCCGAGCGCAAACAGGACTCACAGGGCTCGGCCACCGCGCGCCTTCGTGGGAAATGACGCCCGACTTCCTGAGCGCGATGGAGCGTCGCGGTATTTCGTACGACAGCTCCCTGATGGGTTTTGACCACCCGTATCACGTGGGCAATCTGGTGCAGGTGCCCGTGCAGTGGATGGTCGACGACGCGCTGTACTTCCGCTACACCAATAGCGCGCGCGACAAGACCCATCCCGCCAATCCTGGCGCCGTGCTGGAAAGCTGGATCGAAGAGTTCGAGGGCATGCGCGAGTACGGCGGCCTGTTCATGTTGACCATCCACGACTGGATCTCTGGCCGCCCCCAACGCCTGCGCTTGCTGCGCAAGCTCATCGAGCATATGCGGCGCGACCCGACAGTCTGGTGGGCCCGCGCCGACGAGGTGGCAGCCTGGCACGCGTCATCCATCAATAGCGAACGCTTTCGCGTACCCGCTCATTCCATTAACACCCACTTTCCCATCTGACTTTTTAAGGATCGACGATGAAACCGCAAACCACCGCTCTTTCCCGCCGCACCTTGGTCAAGGCTGCAGTTGTGGCACCGCTCGCCCCACTCGGCGTCTTCTCACCCTTGTCGGCTCATGCGGCCACTCCTTGGCCGACCCAGCCAGTACGCGTGATCGTGCCCTTCCCAGCCGGCGGCAACACCGACCTGGTCGGGCGCATCGTTACCAGGTCGATGGCTGAGGACCTTGGCCAACCGATCGTGATCGACAACAGGGCCGGCGCCGGAGGCAACATTGGTGTTGAAGCCGCTGTGCGCGCGCCAGCCGACGGCTACACCCTGGCGTACAGCACGCTTTCCACCTACGCGCTGAACGTGGGCTTGTATTCGAAGCTGCCCTATGACCCTCTGAAGGATCTGGCACCTGTGGCGCTGACCGTGGAAGTACCGCTGGTGCTCGTCGTGCCCGCCAACTCCGGCATTCGGACTTTGCCTGAATTGCTCCAACGCCTCAAATCCCGCCCAGGTCATTTCAACTACGCCTCCGCCGGCAATGGCACCTCCAGCCACATCGCCTGTCACTTGTTCAGCCAGATGGCCGGCGTGGACGTGCAGCACATCCCCTACCGCGGCACAGGTCCCGCCATGACGGACCTGATGGGCGGAATAGTGGCCTTTGCCATGGACGCGCCTTCGGTCGTCAACCCCTTGGTCAAGTCCGGCCGGCTGAACGCTATCGCCGTGGCGGTGCCCAAGCGCATGAAGGGCCTGCCCAACGTGCCAACCTTCGACGAAGCCGGACTCAAGGGCTTTCGCGCGTATTCCTGGAATGCCTTCTGGGCACCTGCAGGCACCCCAGATGCCGTGCTCGACCGACTCAACGCGTCGGTCAACAAGGCCATGGCCGATCCCGCCAATGCCCGTCAGATCGAGGAATCAGGCGTGGTCGCCTACGCCCCAATGAACCGCGCGCAGGTCGCGGCCTTCATGAAGAAGGAGTACGACACCTGGGTTCCGCTGGTGCGAAGCATGAAAGTTCAACTGGATTAAGCGCAAACTCTTTGCCACCAAGCGCGCTCATCGAGACAGCTTACGCAAAAAAAACCGCCCCCTGGGCGGTTTTTTTGCATTTCCGGGGGGAAGTTCCAAGGGTCATGCCTTGAAGCGGCACTTGCAGCCGCAAGCTCAGTCCACGCGGCTTTGGCGTCGACGCCATCCTGGATACCACCGCACGACCTTCTCGGTGTCCTCGCCAAGCACGGCGGAATGGCAAAAGAAAAAAGCCTAAGTGATTGAATCACTTAGGCTTTATCTTGGCGGAGTGAGAGGGATTCGAACCCTCGATGAGGCTCTACACCCCATACTCCCTTAGCAGGGGA
>JAECRA010000027.1 GCA_015999985.1 Comamonadaceae bacterium | reverse complement strand
ATCATCGATTCGATCGTATACATAGTTGTATTCGATGCCCTCGACGGAAGCGATGCAAGCCCACGTCGTGTGATTGTGGGGAACAATTTTCTTACCCGGCAGCATGACGTTCAAGTAAAGGGCAAACCCTCTATCAGCATCTTCACTGATCAGATATCTCGCTTGATTCTCTCCCGCCTCTGGTTCCGCATAGCGTGATTGGGTCCACCAATCCTTGTGTGAAGCAAGTTCTACAACGCATGCGAGGACGTCTGCGAGACTTTCACGGTTCAAGCCTTGCCTGCTCAGGTGTCCCTTCATCCGGCTAATGGATTGATGAACGCCCGATTCCTGCAAGTTACTTTGCATCATGAAGCAAACTCCTCTTAACCCCGTGAATGTTGAGTCACTTTACTGTTAAAGAAAAGGTGCGACAAATTAAAAATGATGCAATACTCATTAGGAACGCTTAAGTAACACCCAGGAGTGGAACATGCGCGCTCTAGACTTGGGATCGCTAAGTACGCTGGTCAGGATCGCGTGAACGGAACGCTTCTCTGGGGCTACTCGCAAGCTACATGGATTTGCTCTGCCGACTATGTGTATGACTCCAATCAGCCATTGCCGTTGATATTGGCTGTGGTGCGGTGGTGCCTGTGGTGCTGTGGTGCCCGTCATCCCCGCGCAGGCGGGGATCCACGGTTACCTGACGTAGCGTTTCCCAAACCACATGCTTACCAACACAAAATCAACAAAACTCGCGACTAGTTAGGCCAGTAGTCAGCGAGCGCGGTGCTTCCTAACCCTGGATCCCCGCCTGCGCGGGGAAGACGGGAGACGGGGGACACGGGAAAGAAACGATGCCTAACAAGGGATCAGGGCAACGAGGATAGAAGATTATTCGCGGACCACGGACAAGCCCGCGCGATCAAAGCGTGAGCGCCTTAAATAACGTCCAGCGGAAATACCGGACGGCTCACGTGATCAAAGGTGAAGCGCGTGTAGTCAGACGTGGTCACGCCTGGGCTGTCACATTCCACCAAGCCCGCCGAAAGTGGCACAAACACTGGTCGGCAGTACATGCGCGATTTGAGCAAGAGGTAGCGGAACTGCGTGGGATCGATGCCCACGCAATGGAACACACCAAGGTCCCAGGGCTCATGCGTCTGCTCGGTCACGACGATCTGCGCAGCACCAATGTCAAAGCACACCGCTCGACCCATTTGGCAACGCTGGCCCGTGTAGATAGGGCCGGTCACGGTGTAGCTACCGTCGCTCACTGCCCGCACAGTACCGCGTAAGCGCAGCGGCTTCTTGTGCAATCCAATGTGCTCAAGCGAAACCTTGTTACCAAGTTCAAGCTCCAGTTCTGTGCCTACACCTGCAGCCGTGAGCACGGCCACCGCTTCAGGATCACACAAAGGACCCATGGCTATGCCGGATAGATCCAACTCCAGCGCGGCATGCAACACATCCATGGTGTCACAGGTTCCGCCAGACATACAGTTATCTCCATGGTCCAGCAACAGCACAGGCTTGGTGGCGTCCTTCGCAAGGGATTGAGCGCGGAGCAGAGAATCAGACAGCGGCTCACTTTGGTAGATGTAGTCTGTACGACGCTCCCAGATTTGCCCGGCCAAGCCTTCAACGGCCTCTTTGCCAGCGGCCACGTCGTCTTGACGGCAAGTAGCTACCACGCTGACGCAAGGCGCCTCAATATCGGCCAGTGAAAAGCCACTAAATACCGAAACCGCCGGAACACCACTACGCTCCAGCTCCCGCGCAATCTCTACCGCTTGGCGCATATGCCCACTCAATGTGGTGCTGCGCAGCGTGTGGCTCATCAACGGCAAGCGCTTCCATACGACCTGATAGGCAGCAGTTCCCCGCCACATCTCCAGCAAAAGGCGTCCAGCCTGCTCGCCCGTCTCGTACATGTCCACGTGAGGATAGGTCTTAAAGCCCACCATGACGTCGGAGTTGGCAATCATCTTCGGCGTGATGTTGCCGTGCAAATCCAGCGCTACACCAATAGGCACACCTGGCGCGGCCGCGCGCACACGCTCAAGCAAGTCGCCTTCGCCATCTGGGCTGTTGTCGGCCACCATCGCCCCATGCAGATCCAGCAAGATGGCATCGCAGCCGGGAACGGCTTCGACGATGCGGCGCGTCAGCTCATCGTAGGCAGCAGCATGCACAGGGCCACTGGGATTCGCCATGGCCGACACTGGGGATGCGATCTCCGCCCCTTCCGCCTCAGCCAGGTCGATGAAGGCCGACATGGCGGTTCTCATGCCTTTGTTCGCCTGGTATGCGTGCACGCCATAGACAGGCGCAAAAGCTTCGATCGGAGTCGGAACCGGAGAAAAGGTATTGGTCTCGTGGTTCAGTCGCGCAATTAGAAATTTCTTGGCTTTCATTGCGCAATTCCAGCACTACCCAGCATGGCGCGCAACAGCACATTGCAACCTGCCTCCAGGTGTTCGGGCTCGGCGTCTTCTATTTCGTTGTGGCTGATACCGTCCGCACAAGGCACAAAAATCATGGCTGCAGGCGCTACTCTGGCGACATAGACCGCGTCATGCCCAGCGCCGCTGACGCAGTCCATGGTGCTGTAACCCAAGTCGGTGGCATTTCTGCGCACGGACTCCACCAGGCTCGGCGCAAAGGGCTGCGGTGGAAAGTAAACGACTTGCTCGATACTGATCTTGGTTCCGCTCTCCTTCGCGACGCGCTCGCAAGCTGCCCGAATATCAGCATCCATGTCCGTCAGTTGAGCATCATCAGGTGCGCGCAAATCCACGCTGAACTTCACACGTCCCGGAATAACGTTGCGGGAATTGGGAAACACTTCCAAAAAGCCCACCGTACCGCGCGCATGGGGCTTGCGATCCAACGCGATGCGGTTGACCTCTGCGATCAAGGTGCTTGAAGCCAGGAGTGCATCTTTTCGCAACTCCATAGGCGTGGGGCCGGCATGGGCTTCCATGCCTTGCACCGTCACGTCATACCAACGCTGACCCAGTGCGGCCTGCACCACACCGATCACTTTCTCGTGGTTCTCCAGGACGGGACCTTGTTCAATATGGGCCTCAAAATACGCGCCCACGGGGTGCGCGATTTCGTCGCCGCCCGCATAACCAATCTGCTTCAAGGCGTCACGCACACTGACGCCCTCAGCGTCTTGCTGCCCCAACGCATGATCCAGCGTAAAGGCGCCTACAAACACACCTGAGCCCATCATGACGGGCACAAAGCGTGAACCCTCTTCGTTGGTCCATACAACCACCTCCAGCGGAGCACGGGTGCGAATGCCCGCATCATTCAAAGTGCGCATCACTTCAATGCCTGCCAGGACACCGTAGTTCCCGTCAAATTTTCCGCCGGTCGGCTGGGTGTCTATATGACTGCCCGTCATCACGGGTGGGAGCGACTCGTCCGTCCCTGCCCTGCGCGCGAAAATATTACCAATGGCGTCGACCCTGATGGTGCAACCTGCCTCGCGCGCCCACCGGGAAAAAAGATTGCGCCCCTGGCCATCGAGTTCGGTCAACGCCAGGCGGCAGACGCCGCCCTTTTCGGTGCCGCCAATGGTCGCCAGATCCATAAGGGATTGCCAGAGCCGAGAACCATCGACGCGTAGTGCTCGAATGTCTTGAGTAGATGGAGCCAAAGTGCTGGTATTCATGTGAAAGCTTTTCTAAACGGGTTGTCTATCAGGCCATGCCAACGCCGAGGTATTGGTCTTTGATGGCAACATCGGCGAGGAAGTTGGCGTTAGAGCCCTCATACACAACTGCCCCTTGTTCGACGATGTAATGTCGATCCGCCAGTTGAGTGCAGACTTCAAGGTTCTGCTCCACGAGGATGATGGACACTCCCGCGGCTTTGATCACCTTGAGCTGCGCCACAATTTCCTCCACGATCACAGGTGCAAGCCCCTCCACAGGTTCATCCAGCATCAGCAGGCGCGGAGAGTTCATCAGAGCGCGGCCTATGGCCAGCATCTGCTGCTCGCCGCCAGAAAGCTGCCCTCCCCCGTTGGAGCGGCGCTCCTTCAGGCGTGGAAAGATTTGATAAACATCGTCAAGCTGCCATTTGGATTGCTTGCGTTGGCCAAGCATCAGGTTCTCTTCCACCGTCAGCAGCTTGAACACGCCGCGATGCTCCGGTACCAGGCAGATTCCCCGCTGTGCCACCTGGTGCGTAGCCAGTTTGCTCACCACCTCATTGGCAAAACGTACCTGGCCCTGCGTGGGTTTCATGACGCCTGCAATGGTCTTCAGCGTGGTGGTCTTGCCAGCGCCATTGCGCCCCAGCAATGTGACCAGCTCACCATCAGCAACACGGAAATTGACGCCTTGCAATACGTGGCTTTTGCCGTAATGTGCGTGGACGTTGTCAGCCTCAAGAAGTGTTTGGGCGGTTGCCGTATTCATGCCTTACCCCCTGTGATCATGTTGCCGAGATACGCTTTGCGCACGCGCTCGTCGTTGCGAATCTGGTCGGGCAAGCCTTCAGCCAGCACGCGGCCTTGTTGCATCACCGTTATGGTGTCTGAGATGTCCATAACGATGTTCATGTTGTGTTCAATCAACACCACAGTCTGCTCATCCTTGAGACTGCGAATCAGCTGCTTCATCTCTTCCAGATCGTCAATCCCCATGCCTGAGGTAGGTTCGTCCAGGAAGATTGCTTTCGGGCGAGCGGCCAGTGCCATGCCCACTTCCAGCCGCCTCTGCTGACCATGAGAGAGATTTCCAGCAGGGGTGTTCGCATGCGCTTCAAGGCCCAAAGTTCCAAGAACCTTGTCCACGGTGTCCACGCAGGCCAAGGCGCCTGTCGGGGGTTTCCAGGGGTTGAGCGCCACCGCCGGTGCAACGCCCTGCGCAGCCAACCGCAAATTCTCCCGTACTGGAAGCGTGAGGAACAGGCTTGTGACCTGGAATGAGCGAGCCATACCGCGCCGAACGCGCATGTAATCAGGCTCACGTGTGACGTCATGACCGTCAAAAATAATCTTGCCACCGCTAACCGCTTTGGTGCCGGTCAGCATATGGAACAAGGTGGTCTTGCCGGCGCCGTTAGGCCCGATCACCGAATGCACGGTGTTGGCGCGCACCTTGAGGTCCACGCCGCCAAGCGCTATGAATTTGTCATAGCGCTTTTCCACGCCTTTCGCTTCAAGCAATATGGGGTTCTGTGCCGATACGTTGCTCATGCGTGGCCTCCATCTACGCCCGGCGAAGTGTTGTCAGGTTTATTTGCTTTGCCTCCGCGCACCAGCTGTACGAGCTTCTGGCAAAGTCCCCACAATCCGCCTTGCATGCCAAGGCTCACCACCATCAGCACTACACCCAGGATCAACAACCAGCGCGGCCACAGAGTGGAGAGCCAATCGCCGAGCAACACATAAAACGCAGCGCCCAGTAGCGATGCCAGCAGATTCCCAGTACCCCCGATCACGGTCATCACCAGGATCATTTCGCTGGTGTGAAACTCCGCGTTCGACAGCGGCGCAATCCCGGTCATCAGCGAATGCAATGCGCCTGCCAATCCGGTCACAGCACCAGAGATCACAAAGGCTTGCAGTTTGAGCAAGCGAAGGTTGTAGCCAACCGCAGCAGCACGCTCTTCGTTATCACGAACGGCCAGAAGAGTGCGACCAAAAACTGATTCACATACGCGCTGCAGCAGGAAATACACCACCAAAAATACCCCAGCGACGAAGCCGTAATACTGCCACGGTGTTTTCAGGGGAATGATGGTTTGACCTGCGAAGCTAAGCGACTGACGAGGAATGTCCATCAGGCCGTTATCACCTCCGGTCAGCCCGGTGGCGGTGTAAGCCAGGAAGTAGAACATCTGAGCGAAGGCCAGCGTCAGCATCACGAAATAGGTGCCGCGCTGGCGGATCGCCACCCAACCCACGATGGCTGCACCTGCCGCGCCCATGATCACAGCACCTGCCAAGGCCAGAGGAATCGGTATGGGTAACCTCGTGAGCACGATACCCAGCGTGTAGCTGCCCAAACCAAAGAAGATGCCCTGACCAAATGACAACAAGCCGGTATAGCCCAGCAGCAAGTTGCAACCCATGGCCGCAAGACCGAAGATCAGAACTTCACTGGCCAGTGAGCCAGATTTCATGAACAGTGGCATGGCGAGCACGATCACTGCGGCCACGAGGAATTGAATATGCTTGAACATCGTCTTTTCCCTCACACTGCACGGCCGAGCAAACCATTGGGGCGCAGCAGCAAAACGGCTCCCATGGCGATATAGATCATCAGGCTCGCGCCTTCTGGCCAGATGGTGCTCATCAGGCTCTGGACGATGCCTATCAACAGGCCGCCCACGAGAGCGCCGCTGAAACTTCCCAGGCCGCCCACAACCACCACCACAAAGGCGACCGCCAGTGCTTCGACCCCCATGAAAGGACTCACGCCGCGTATAGGCGCCGCCAGGACCCCAGCCAACGCAGCCAGCCCCACACCCAGGCCAAACACCAGGCTGAAAATGCCGAACACATTAATGCCAAGCAAGGACACCATTTCAGTAGATTCGCTTCCGGCGCGGACCATGCCCCCAAGGCGCGTACCTTCCAATATCCACCAGATGACAACAGCGAGTACCGCCGTAAAACCGATCACGAACAACCGGTATTTGGGGTAGACAAAGCTCCCCCACATCACCACGCCACTGAGAAGGTCAGGCGTGGCCACGCTGTCACCAAGCGGCCCCCAGATGATGATCACAATCTCTTGCACCACCAAAGCAAAACCCACAGTCACCAGAATATGAAACTCGTGCGCCTTGGCATAGACATGGCGCAGCAACACCTTCTCCGTCAGCCAACCTAAAGCACCCACTGCCAGCGGAACCACCAGAAGAGTGAGCCAGAAGCTCATTCCCCATCGATTCAGCTGGTAGCAAAAATACGCCCCCAGCAGGTAAAACGTACCGTGTGCGAAGTTCACAAAACGCAGAAGGCCGAACACGATGGACAAGCCCACCGCCAGCAAGAAATACAGCATTCCGATACCAATGCCGTTAATGATCTGCAGCAAATAGATGCTCATGGGAGATCCGAGACGTCAAACGGGAGGCATGCAGCCGGCGCCCTCCTCTGGGGAAGGCGCCGAGCGCACAAGGTGAGTAAAAGCCGAGCCTCTTCAGGTCATCTTGCAGCCAGCATCCGCCGCTGAAAGGAACGATTTACCGGAACTCACGACGTCCGCGTAATCGTCCTTGTTTTTCATCTTCGCCTTGCCCTTGCCCTTGAGCAGGTAATAGTTCTTGAGAACCTGGTGGTCCGCCTTGCGAATTTCCTCATCGCCCGTGAGGCCGGCGTACTTCATACCTTCCATGGCGGCGATCACTGCCTTCGGATCCGCAGAACCGGCCTTGATGATGCCGTCGATCATCAGCTTGGTACAGATATAGGAGCCCGCCAAGCTGTAGTTGGGGTTGTACTTGAACTTGTCGTTGCACCGCTTGACCAGATCTTTGTTCAGCGTCGAATCCACGGTGTGCCAATATTGCGCGCCAAAGTAAAGGCCATCACACAGGTCAGCGCCCAGAGACTCGAACTGCTCCAGCCCAGAAGCCCAGGCCACCAGAATGATGCAGTTCTTGTTCAGGCCAAAGCTCACAGCCTGGCGCAGCGTGTCGGAGCACTGCTGGCCAAAGTTCAAGATCAGCAGAACGTCTGGCTTGGCTGCGACCGCGTTGGTCAGGTAGCCGCTGAATTCTTTTTCCGTTAACGAGTGATAGCTGTTGCCCACATGCTCGACGCCCTTTTCCTTGAAGATGTTCTTGGCAGCAGTCAACAGGCCATCACCAAACACATACTGGGGCGTGATGGTGTACCAGCGCTTGGCCTTTGGATTGGCTTCAATGAGCGGGCGAACTGTTTGCTCGATGGCACCAAAAGTCGGAACAGACCAGCGGAAGGTCGCGCTGTTGCAGTCCTTACCGGTAATTTCATCAGCGCCTGCCGTGGTGATGAATACACCTCCAGTCTTCTCCGCTTCCTTACCCATGGCCAGAGCCTCTGAGGACAAGATGCCACCAGCAAAGAAACGTGCACCCTGCTGCGAGGCATCTTGCACCTTGCGGATAGCAGTTGCAGGTTTGCCTTCAGTGTCCAGCAGCGTGTAGGCCAGAGGACGGTTCAACACCTTGCCGTACTGCTCAATCGCCAGTTTCATTCCAAGGTCAGCGAACTTCCCGTTAGCTGCGAACGCACCAGACATGGGTACCGGGCATCCAAATTGAATGGCGTTGTTGCCTTGGGCAAAAGCGCTGTGCGCGAGGCCCATGGATGCTGGCAGTGCGCTGAGCGCGGACATGTGCAGAAACTGACGACGTTGCATGTGGTGACTCCTGGGTTAATTGAGGCACGTAGGCCTTCTTTATTCGGAGCACAATGCATGCCAAATACATCTGCATGCCGCTGGGCTCCTAGATTCATATTTATAGTGACAAATAGAATAAATATGATGCGGACAAACCCTATGGCATGGAGTGTCTGCCCCGGCGAGGTGCATACTGCACCAAAATCGCACTGCAACACGTTCCATACGGTAGAACAATGGCAACACGGAAGACCGTCCCTGCGACAATCAAGCAACTCAAACGCCCCGACCTCGTCGCCCGGGAAATCAAGCGACTGATTGCAGAGAAAAATCTCAGTCCCGGTGATCGACTACCGAGAGAGAGCGAGCTTCAAACTCAGTTCCTGGTGAGCAAGGGCACCATCCGGGAAGCTCTCAAGTCGCTGGAAGTTCAAGGGCTGGTCACGATATCTACCGGCCCCTCTGGTGGTGGCACCATCGTCGAGGTACCGCTGGATCGCACCTTGCAGTTCATGCAAAACTACCTGTTCTTCCAGGAAGTGACGATCGACGATATCTATGCCGTGCGTCAACAACTGGAGCCAGAGCTGGCGGCAGGCGCCGTGCCTCATTTGACTGAGGCCGATTTCGAAGCCCTGGAACACAGCATCAGCTGCTGCGACCCTACTCAAAGTCATGACGACCTGCTGAGCCAGCGGCGTGAAGACGTCAACTTCCACGACATATTGGCGGCGGCCAACCCCAATCCATTCCTGCGTTTCGTTTGCGAGCTGATCAACGAGATGATTCGTCAGCTTATCGTGTACAGCAATCGCACATCACAAGCGGAGCACCGCAGGTTCGGTGAAGCCAACGCGCAGATCCACCGCGAGATCGTGCAGGCCGCACGTGCCCGCGATGTAGAAGAAGTGCGTACGCTGATGAAGCGGCACATGCAAGATGCCGCCAGCAGCGTCAAGCGCATGAAAGGCCGCATCCAGGGCCGACTCATTCTTGATGCTGACTCTTTGCGCAGCCCACGCTCTCAAATGACATCGGGCGGGAGCCTCAAACGGCAGCCGGAAAAATCTTAAGAAGCGTTCCGGGAAAACTGCCGCAAGAGTGGCAGCGTCCAGGCGAAGCTCTTCGCTTCGCTCCCTAACCGTCTATGCGCAGGCGGTCTTTCTCGCGGGGTTTAGCGCAGCGTCTTGAAAACTGCAGACGCAGGTCCAAGCGGGCAGATGCTGCTGGCTCTCCGTATCTCTTTGGTTACTCAACAACCATGCCGGACGATGGCTGCGTACTAGAAATCGGTCGCTTGCCAACGTCTCCGCGCTGGTCGGGTTATTACCCATATCGTTCATTTATTAGATTGTCGACAATATTTGAATACAGCAATAAAGCTTAGTAAATAGGAGACCGGCGATGCAAATGACGAAACTGGAAAGTCCTGATGTCTGGCGGAGCGAGCAGTTGGGCGGCCCTGAAAACTGGGTCCAACAACTGACAAGCGGTGAACTGCGCGAGATAACGGAAGCGGTTCGTCTGTGCGAGAGCAACAACGTTCCTTTGTTTGAAATCACCAAGAACGATTTCCCTTTGACTGAGCTGGCAGAGCGACTCCATCGCCTTCAGCATGAGCTTGAAGGTGGACGAGGCTTTGCAGTTTTGCGGGGACTGGATCTCAGCAACACGAGTGCCGAAAGTTGCAAGCGCATCATTTGGGGAATGAGTCTGTACCTGGGAACCCCGGAACCCCAAGACCGGGCAGGCAGCCTGGTGCACAGCGTCACCAATACCGGCAAAACCATTGCGAATAGCGACACCACGCGAGGGTATGAAACCGACGACGAGCTGAAGTTTCACAACGATGGCGGTGACGTTTTCATGCTTCTTTGCCAACGCATTGCCAAAGAAGGTGGTGTCAGCAAGCTGGTCAGCGCGAGCGCCTTGTTCAATGCCATTCTCCAAGAGCGCCCAGACCTTGCGGCCGTGCTGCAACAACCGTTCTACTTCGACTCACGTGCGCAGAACGTGAACGAGAGTAAGGTCCAGGTCGTGCCCATCTTCACGGAGTACATGGGGCGCCTGAATGTGCTGTACAAAAGGCGCTACATAGAGACCGCGCAGCGATTTCCGGAAGTTCCACGTCTGACGCCTTTGCAGGTGGAAGCCCTGAATATTTTCGATCGACTGTGCGCTGATCCGGCTTTGCAGTTGTCATTCAGCATGCAGCCGGGAGATATCCAGCTTGGCAACAACTACTCCGTCCTGCACTCGCGTACAAAGTACCAGGATTACGACGAGCCCGAGCGCCGCCGCCACCTGTTCCGCCTTTGGCTGACCTTGGACAACTGCCGCCCCCTCCCCCCTGTCTTCGCGACCACGCGGGAGTTCGGGCCAACCTATGCTCGGCGGCAAGGGCGCGGGTTGGCGGCCTAGATCAAGCTGGCATTAGATAACAAGCATCATCATTATTGGAGCAGTCAGCATGGGTCAAGTGCAGTTTCTTTCTCTTCCCGATCAGATCGTTAGCCGGCTGACTGAGGACATCCTGAAAGGCGTGTACCAACCGGGCCAACGCCTTAAAGAGCAGGAGTTGGCTCTCAAGATGGGAACGAGCCGGGCGCCACTGAGGGAGGCTTTTCGGGTGCTCGAGCGCGACGGCCTGATTGAGATCCTGCCTTGGAAAGGGGTGCGCATCGTCGAACCCACGAATAAGGAGATCAAGGAGCTGTTTGAAGCGCGCGCCGATATGTTCGGCCTGACTGTCAAGCATGTAGCCTTGAATGGAGAGCTGGCCTTTCTGAAGAAGATTGAGGCTGAGATTGACCAGCTGATCGCGCGGACAGATGCCGGTTGCGACGAGCGCGAATACAAAGAGATGACCAACGCAATCAGCTCGCAGATGTACGCGCTCATTCCCAACCGATACACCCGCGCCTTCATAGACGATCTGCGCCAGAAGATGCTCTGGCATTACTGCTACATGGGAATTTCCTCTTATGCGAGCCGGCAAGATGCCAATCGGCATTGGCACGATCTGGGCGAAGCGCTGCTAGGACGAAATCCGCAGGCGGCCGAGGCTGCAGCGCTTTCCATCATCAATGCGTCAAAGGACTTTGCGCTGCGCCTGCTGGAAGAAAAAGGGCCAGACATGCGTGCATCAACAACCGATGAAGACTAAGCCGCCTGAGGGCATGGCGTAGTACACGCATCGCATGAATCAGGCTAGCAGAAGCCTGAGCGTCAAGTTGAAGGAGACAAGAAATGCAGAGTATTCGACGGTTCTTCGCCGGCCTGGGCTTGGCCGCGCTTTGTTCCTTGCCAAGCTTGGCACAAGCATGGCCGGAAAGGCCGATCACGATAGTCAACTCCTACCCGGCCGGGGGAGCTGGCGATATCGTCACGCGAGTCGTACTGAATGAATTGTCCAAAAGCCTGGGGCAGCCTATCGTCCCAGACTCCAAGCCGGGTGCGAACTCCAATATTGCCGCAGACTGGGTCGCCAGAGCCAAGCCTGACGGCTACACCTTGCTGGTGACCAGCCCATGGTTTGCCATCAACCAATTTGTGGAGACCGGCAGACGCTGGGAGCCCGATAGCCTGATACCCGTGGCGCGATTCGCGCTGACAGACAACGTGTTGGCGATACCTGCCAGCGCTCCGTTTCAGACCTTGGCCGAGTACGTGGAGTTTGCCCGCAAGCAGACAAGCCCTTTGCACTATGGAAGCCCGGGAACGGGGTCAACGCAGCGTATGGCCGCTGAATTGTTCCTGCGGCAGGCAGGCATCTCGATGGAGTCGGTTCAGTACAAGGGAGCGCCGCCCATCATTCCAGATCTGGTGAGCGGTCGAGTGTCCATGGCTGTTCTGGCTTCAGCCAACGTCACAGCGCTGATCAAGGCAGGAAAATTGAAGGGCCTGGCCACCTTCGGTGAGAAACGTGACCCCGGCATGCCCAACATTCCGACGATGGCAGAACAGGGTTACCCCAGAGCCATTGTGACTTCATGGTTTGGCTTGCATGCGCCCGCTGGAACCCCTGTCGAAATTATCAAACGTGTAGCAGATGCCATCAAGGAAATCGTAGCGAGGCCCGATGTTCAAGCATCGCTGCGCAACGCAGATGCGCAAGCAGCCTATCTGAATACGCGTGATTTTTCCGAGTACATCCGAGGCGAACAGGTGCTGTGGAAAGAAGTCGCGGCCAATCTTGATGGAAAAAAATGACTGAAGTTCATGTCGTCGTGGAAAGTGGAGACACGCTCGGAGAAGTCCCGATATGGTCTCCATCGCGCAAGCTGCTGTTTTGGATCGATGTCCGTAAGCCTGCTCTGTATGCCTATACGCCCGGCCCCGGTACGGTGCGCACCTATCCCCTGCCCGAGCTCGTGGGCAGCTTCTGTGAAACCAGCAAAGGCCGGGTACTGCTCGCCCTGAAGTCCGGCCTGTATTTTATTGACCTGGAATCTGGCCGATTGCAATCTTGGTTTGACCCGGAGCCAACACTGCCGAACAACCGCCTGAACGACGGCAAATGCGACAGGCAGGGCAGATTCTGGGTGGGCAGCATGAATGACGGAGACCGCATTCCGACCGGCACGCTTTATTGCGTTTCAGGCGATGGGAAAGCAAGAGGCCATTTTTCGGGCATCACGGTTCCCAATTCTCTGGCGTGGAGCCCGGATGGCAAGACGATGTACTTTGCCGACACGCCCACGAAACGCATCCTCGCCTTTGACTTCGATGTAGACGACGGTGTGCTGCACAACTCCCGAACATTTCTAGAGATGGCGGACCATGTAGGCCGCCCCGATGGCGCGACGGTGGATGCGGAGGGATGTTTGTGGAGCGCTGAGATCCATGCAGGCAGAGTAGCGCGCTACACGCCGGATGGGCGCTTCGATAAGGCCGTGCAACTGCCCGTGACCAGCGTGACCTCATGCGCCTTCGGTGGTGACCGCCTCGACACACTGTTTATCACCACGGCCACTCAAGGCATGACGGAACAAGTTCGCCAGGAACAACCTCTGGCCGGAGCGCTTTTTGCAATCAACGTGGGGGTCTCAGGGGTACTGGAGACGCCTTTCGCTGAAGCAGTCGAAGATCGTCAGTAGAGAACAAAACAAGGAAATATATGAGTTCCATCACAGGTGGCCGCGTCATCGCGGAAATGCTTCAGGCGCACGGCGTAGAGCATGTGTTCTTCATGGATGCCATTCTCCGCCGCGGTTTGGTGGAGATGGAGGCACTGGGAATCAAGCGGATCCTGGCGCATTCAGAAATCGCCGCCGTCTACATGGCGGATGGCTATTCGCGCGTGAAGGGCAAGCCGGGTGTCTGCATGGCCCAGTCGGTGGGTGCTGCCAACTTGGCCGCAGGTTTGCAAGACCCCTTCTTTGCCCAAACACCACTCGTAGCCTTGACCGGGCGGCAGCCCGCTCCCATGCAGTATCGCAATGCATACCAGGAGCTGCCGCATGAACCGCTGTTTCGTTCCACCACGAAAAACAGCATGCGCGTGGACACCATCGAGCAACTGCCGCACATTCTTCATCAGGCATTTAGGGAAGCCGTCACAGGGCGATCAGGCCCCGTTCACATCGATATCGCCGGGCACACCGGAGATGTGATCGCCTCGGCAACACTGGATGGATACCAAGCTGCTGCACAGCCCTTCTCTACCCTGCCCGGCTTTCGGCCTCCTGCCGAGCAACGGTTGATAGAAGAAGCCGTTCAGTTGATTTCGAAGGCCGAGCGGCCAGTCATAGTGGCGGACCAGGGCATATGCCTTATGCGTGCGGAAAAGGCATTGCGCCGGTTCGCGGAGCACGCATCCATTCCCGTAGTGACCTCACTGGACGCCAAGGCAGTCTTGCCCGAAGCTCATCCTTTGAACGGCGGCGTAGCGGGCACGTATTCACGCGCTTGCGCGAATCAGATTGTGAGTGCGGCAGATCTGGTGATCTTTGCCGGCAGCATCGTCGGCGACCATATCAGCCATAACTGGACGTTACCCAAGCAAGGCGTGCCTGTGATCCAAATCGATATGGATCAGGCTCAACTGGGCCGGAACTACCCCGGAACGTTGGGGCTGCCTGGTGACGTTCGGACCATTCTCGAACAGCTGACAGGGGCCTGCGCGAGAGTTGATCGCCCCGAATGGACGGCCAAGGTTCAGGAGTTTGTACGGAACTGGAATGCCGCCGCTGCGCCGAACAGAACAAGTGATGCCGTTCCGATTCGCCCTGAACGGCTTTGCACTGAACTGAGTGAAGTGCTGCCACCCAACACCATCCTGGTATCTGATACAGGCTATTCGTCGCAATGGTCGGGAACCTATGTGGAGCTGCGCCACGAAGGACAGCGTTACCTGCGTGCCGCCGGATCCTTGGGATGGGGGTTTCCAGCTTCGCTAGGCGCGAAGCTCGCAGCACCTGATGCCACAGTGGTCTGTTTTACGGGTGATGGCGGCTTCATGTACCACCTGCCTGAATTGGAGACCGCGCTGCGTTGGGGCCTCAACACCATCACCGTAGTGAACAACAACCATTGCCTTGCCCAAGGTGCACGCTCCATCTTGAGCGCGTATGAGGGGGTTAACGGCAATCGCGAAGAAATCTACCATTACCGGCCCATGAACTTTGCGGCCATTGCCCAGGCCATGGGGGCAGTAGGAATCCGGGTGAATCACCCCTCGGAATTCGCTGCGGCATTTGCGCAAGCGCTCGCGAGCGATCTCCCTGCGGTGATCGATGTGGTCACTGACCCAGAAGCTCTGGCCCCCCTGGCCTGGACGCCCTGATCATGCTGACCTAGCCAATTTCCGCGCCATTTTGCTGATCAAAAGGAGACCATCATGAGACTTAGATTTCGCACATTGAATGTTGCCATTGGAGTGTTTTGTGTTGGTTTTGCAACCACGGCGATCGGCGCAGAGACGGACTATCCGTCTCGCCCCATTCGCTTGATCGTGCCCTACGCCCCGGGTGGCAGCACAGATCAGGTGGCCCGTCAGTACGCTGAGCTGATGCGGCGCGAATTGAAGCAAACCGTGCTGATAGAAAACAGGCCCGGCGCATCCACCAACATCGGCAACAAGATGGTGGCCGATGCAGAGGCAGATGGATACACCCTGCTCTACGCGACAGGACAAGTGGTGCAGAGTTTTGTCTTCGGGCCCTTCCCGGCCATTGACCCCAAGGCTGCCTTGGAGCCTGTCAGCCTGATACTGACTTCGCCGCAGATGATTGCGGCCGGGAAGGACCAAAAAATATCTTCGCCGGAAGAGTTGATTGCAGCGGCCAAGGCCAACCCCAAAGGAGTGAGCGTTGCAACAGCGGGCCTCCAACTTTATGTGAGCGTGCTGCAATCAGGGGCAGGCATCGAGTTGCTTCATGTTCCCTATAAAGGCGGAGCGCCAGCAGTGACCGACACCATTGGAGGCCGCACGAACCTGGTGATGGGGCAACCTCCGGTCTTGATGCCCTTCTTCAAGAAAGGTTTGCTGAAACCTGTGGCCATGCTGTCCAAAGAGCCTTTTGCCGGACTTCCCGACGTCCGGACCTTTGCACAGGCCGGTGTGTCCAACGTGAACCTGGTGACCTGGAACGCAGTGTTCGCCCCTAAAGGTACGCCCGCCTCCGTGATCAAACGCCTTTCTCAAGCCACGCAGGTTGCCTTGGCAGACCCTTCGCTGCAGAAGCTTTCAAGCGAGGGATTGATGGTTCAAGCAAGCACCCCTGCCCAACTGGCTGAACGCGTAGACAGCGAACTGGAATTGTGGAGGGGACAAGCCAAGCGGAGCCCAGAACTGATGCAGGCACGCTGATCTACCAAACTTTCAGCATGCAGAACTCAATTTGAAGGAGGCAGATCATATGCAATCAACTTCGGACCAAGCCGGTCGCGGGTACATCATGGTGACCGGCGGCAGCCGGGGTATTGGTGCCACCATCTGCGAGATGGCAGCTCGTGAGGGCTATGACGTGTGCATCAACTATCGAAGCGACGAGACACAAGCGCAGGCGGTAGCGGAACAAGTACGAAGCCATGGCTGCAAGGCCTTGGTCTATCAAGCCGACGTCGGCAACGCCGAGCAAATCACCAATCTGTTTCGGGCGGCGGACGGCAACCTGGGCACTTTGGCCGCACTCGTCAATAACGCCGGTACGAGCGGCTTCATTGGCCGAGTGGACGCTATCTCTGCATCTGATCTGCAAGAGATCTTCGCGCTCAATGTGGTCGGCAGCTTTCTGTGCGCCGGAGAAGCCGTACGCCGAATGTCGACCATGCATGGCGGGCAAGGCGGCAGCATCGTGAACATGTCTTCAGCCGCGGCGCGACTGGGAGCTGCCGGACGCAACGTGCACTACGCCGCGAGCAAGCGTGCGCTGGAAGCGCTGACTTTCGGCCTTGCGCAAGAGGTGGCTGGTGAAGGCATACGAGTCAACACCGTGTCCCCAGGCGTGATTGATACGGAAATCCATTCGCGAGAGCGGCTGGCTCAACTTGGACCGCAACTGCCGATGAAACGGCCCGGCACCGCCACCGAAGTCGCCAATACCGTGATGTGGCTGCTATCGCCCGCGGCTAGTTACGTATCGGGCACGAACGTCGGCGTATCCGGGGCGCGCTGATTAACGAGATGGTTTTTAAGGCTCGGGGTTTTAGGTCAAGGCCATTTTGATGATGCCTAAACGTGCAGGCACGCTCGCCTTTCTATAAGCGCCCAGCAGTCAAGCGCGCACTCAGATGACCTCAGGCGCCAACAGCCATCTCGGCACCCACAACCTCGTAACAATCACCAAGATATTAAGCAAAGATATACAGTAGTTTCCAAACGAAACAACTTTAACATTTAAGCTATGCACTCGAACCGTGGGCACCTCTCCCGTGCATGGGCGCTTGCCCTATGCCTTCCCTTCTCGGCATGGGCCGGCTCGGCATCTTTTTCCTACACAGGGACCATGCAGACCTTCACGGTTCCCGCAGGCGTCACCACCATCACCATCGGTGCCAAAGGTGCACAAGGCGGCTCTGTCACGGCAACCTGCGCGGCCAGCGGCGGCCTCGGCGCTCACATGGTGGGCGACTTCGCAGTAACGCCCGGTGAAGTGCTGGCAATTCTTGTGGGGCAACAAGGGCTGAGCGACGGGCATGATGCGGGCGGCGGCGGTGGCAGCTTTGTCGTACGGCAATCCAGCACAGCCCCGTTGGTTATAGCCGGCGGCGGTGGCGGAGCCACCAACAACGTACAACAGTGTGGCAATAACAGAAACGGTATGGATGCAAGCATTACCAACAGCGGTACCGCGAGCGCCGACGGCTTGATAGCCGGAGGCGCAGGGGGCGGTGGTGGTGGTGCCAGCACAGGAGCGGGTGGAGGTGGTGGAGGCTTCATCACCGACGGCACGGCCGGCTCTAGCGGACCAGGCGGCAACGGAAAGTCATTCTTGAATGGCGGTGCTGGGGGGAGTGTCGCCTTCGGCACCGCAGGCGGATATGGTGGAGGAGGCACTGGTTGGCAAACCGGCGGAAATGGCGGTGGTGGCGGTGGATATTCGGGCGGTGGCACCAATGGACAAACGCCCTATTCAGGCGGTGGCGGAGGTGGTTCACTCAACGCTGGGGACAACCAAACCAATACCGCCGGCGTTCAGGCTGGCAATGGCGAAGTTTCGATTTCGTGGTCAGAGGTGCCGGGCGCTCCAACAGGTGTGACAGCCACGGCTGGAAATGCGCAGGTTTCTCTGGCCTTCACCGCACCTGCTGATAACGGCGGAAGCCCCATCCTGAGTTACAGCGCGAGCTGTACCCCCTCGGGTGGCGGCACAGCCATCACTGCTCAGGGCAGCGGCAGCCCTATCGTGGTGCCAAGTCTGACCAATGGCGCCGCATACGACTGTACAGTCACGGCGTCCAACGCAGTGGGGGCAGGCGCCGCGTCAACTTCTGTGGCGGTAACCCCTCGGGCTCCTGCTCCGGCGCCGGCGCCCACCGCAGTACCGAGCTTGAGCGAATGGGGCTTGATGTTACTGGGCTTGCTAGCTGCGGGCCTGGGAATGCGTAGCCTGCGTCGCCAGCAGCCGTAGGGTTCGCAAGAGGTCCACATCTCATGTGGGGCGGAGCGCAGCGACTGCAGAAGCTGCTGCGCGGGAGGTCATTTGATCCTGGTGGATTGGAGTTTCCAATTCCGCCACGAAATCCACCCCTCACAACTGCTCTGAAATGAATAGCTTGGTTCGGGCAAATTGCAATGCTCCCCTCCCCCGAACGAGCCATAGGTAGGGTGCGCTAGAGCGAATAGCAACTGCGCCGAAGTGAGCCGGTGATAGAGGAAAGCGAGCCAGGATTTAAGGAGCTTGTTTTTCACTGATCAAGCGCTACGCCTCTCGGGAGAAATAGCATGTGCTGCCTCAGTGCTTGAATTGCTCGCACACTAGAGTCAGACCCAGAATGCAAAAGGCCTCGCACTTTCGTGCGAGGCCTTGCAATTTTGGCTCCTCGACCTGGGCTCGAACCAGGGACCTACGGATTAACAGTCCGGCGCTCTACCGACTGAGCTATCGAGGAACAAGCTTTAAATTATAGCTTGAAATTCGGTGGTTTCTTCTTAGCGATGCAGTTTTGACTTGAAAATTTTCTTGTCGCTTACTGGGCGCTGCGGATGAAATTGCTCTCATCAGCGAAGCCTGCGATCTTAGCATATTTCTTGCGCATTTTCGGACGTCAGCCCACCTTCGACAAGAAGAACGCGAAGTGCGCAGATCATCAATCCAACAATAGCCGAACTGTAGATCCTGCTTGTGGTGCTTGCGGGTGATTCTCCTACTCGGCGTGCCAGCTTCGAGCGCTATAAAAGAAGTTTAGAAAGCAAGCTCCATGAGAAGAAAGTCGCTTCAAGCCTGTACTCCTCAACCTTCCGCCGCCACTTTGCTCGCAGGCGGGCTAGGCGTTGCGGCGGGATGGTACTTCGCGCAACGCGTGTCGCCTCCTGCTTCCGTGCAACCTGTCCGTGATTTCGAGCTTGAACGTTACTTAGGGCACTGGTATGAGGTCGCCCGAATAGACTACATGTTCGAGCGCGGGATTACATCATGCACTGCTGACTACGGGTTGAACAAAGATGGAACAGTGAGCGTGTTCAATCAAGGTTTCGATCCTGAAAAAGGAGTTTGGAAATCGGCAAAGGCTATCGCCAAATTTGCCGGTCCACCTAATGAAGGAGCCCTCAAGGTCTCATTCTTTCGTCCCTTCTATTCTGGCTATTACGTGGTGCACGTAGACAACGACTACCAACACGCTGTGGTGGTTGGAGATGGATGCAAGTATTGCTGGGTGCTGTCTCGCTCGCCGGACATGGACGATGAGCTTTACACAGAACTGCTCTCTGTGGCGCAAGCGAATGGCGTTGACACGGTCAAGATGCACAGAGTGCCTCACGGCGCTCCACTGGATCCCACCGAATAAGTTTGCAACCCGACCAGCAGCTTGACGGCCCCACGCGGAAAATCCTGCTCCAGTTCCGTCAACCCTTTAACAGCGGCAGGCGCAGCACTGCCAGCGCCCCGGGCGCATCGTCGGCATTTCCAAGCGTGACGCTGCCTTGATGCAAAGTGGCAATCTCCCGCACAAACGCCAGACCCAGCCCGGTGCTGCGCTTCCCAGAGCCAGGACGCGCCAGAGAGAAAAACTTCTCGAATACCTTGTTCTCCGCGAATACCGGCACGCCTGGTCCATGGTCACGTACCTCGATACGCGCCATACGACCCTCGCGCGCAAGCCTGAGGACGATGTCTGGTTCAGCGCCACTGCCGGGGGAAGAAAATCCTACGGCGTTGTCCAATAGGTTGCCGATGGCGCGGCGGAGCAGAAACGGGTCGCCCTCTACCGTCAATTCCGTCCGGACATGCACCTCGATCTTGAGCGCTGGCGCCTGTGTACGGGCGATACCCGCCAACTCATGCAGTAGCGGCGCCAGCTCCACCGCTTGCTGGTCTTTCAGCAGGCGTCGGCTTTCCAATGAAGACAGCTCCATCATCCTGTCCACCACTTCTTGCAAACGGTGGGTTTCACGCGCAATGCTGGAAGTAAACCGCTGCCGCTGCTCAGGCGGCATATCGGGCTCCTGCAGAAGCTCAGCCGCACCTCGAATAGCCGAAATGGGGCTTTTCAACTCGTGCGTCAGTTGCTCAACATACTCCTGAACGTAGTTGCGCCCGGCAATGGCATCACGCACCTCCTGAGCTGCAGCGCGTGTCTGCGCACGCAACGCCCGCCATGCACGGCTCGGGCTGAAATGGCGCCGACCTTCTGCGTCACGCCACCAGGCCGTACGCAAAGCCGCCAGCAGATCAGTGGTTATGCCTAGCGGACGTATTAACAAGAACGAGAGCACGATGGCCAGCAGCAGCACGGAAAACGCCGATGCCACACCCACCGAGATAATGTTGCCGCGAGCCGCAGAGACGAACTGCCCCAGGCTCTGCACCGGTTTGCCTACCGCGAGCGCGCCCACGATCTCCCCTTGCCAGCGGATAGGGGCGCCTACATACATCACACTGCTGTTGGGGTCCTGCGGCACGTCGCGCGTCGTTCGGGATCCGAACTCGCCGCGCAAGGTGTAGCGAACATCGCGCCATGAAGAGTAGTCCTTGCCAAAATCACGGCCTGTGGAGTCATAGACCACAATGCCGTGCCGGTTAGTGACATAAGCGCGCAGCTCCACGCGCGTCTTGTGCAAGCTGTAGATCTGCGCGGAAAACTGTCTCGCGTACAAATCCCTGAAGATGCCAGCCATGCGGTCTGCAGGCAAGGCGCCCTGCTCCACATCCTGCTCGATCACCGTGGCCAATAGCTGCGCTGTTTCGACCAATCCTTCCTCGGCCGACTCTCTATAGCGGGGGTCCAGATCGCCCAGCAATTGGTACAGCAGCGCAGCCATTCCAATGACATAGACGGCGACCAACGCAAGGAAAATGCGGGTGCGACGGCTCATCTCAGGAGCTAGGGCGTGCTTTTAAGGCGTAGCCAATGCCGCGAAGCGTGCGTATGGGATCTTCATCTTCTCGCACCAGTCGAAGCTTGGCACGCAGCGTCTTGATATGGGCGTCCACCGTTCGATCGAAACTCTCGCCCGGATCGTCCCACACGCGTTCCAGCAACTCATTACGCGTGAAGACGCGCCCAGGCCGCTGTATGAGCGCCGCCAGCAGCCCATACTCGTAGCGCGACAGGTTAAGCGACTGGCCGTGGTAGTGAATCAGGCGGCACTCTTCATCCAGAACGAACGGACTGGAAGAGAGGCTGTCAGGAGATGGTTCGTTAGAAGACGGACGGATAGCGCTTGTGGACAAGTCCGCAGCTGAGACTCTCCCGTCTACCCGGGCCGCCGCCTCATTGCCCCTGCCAGGCGCCGGCGCCTTAACTGAGGCTGCCTGCACTGGCTCTGGCTGCGCTGTCATGCGCTGGCTTCGGCGCAAGATGGTGCGCACGCGCGCTACCAATTCACGGGGCGAGAAAGGCTTGGCGATGTAGTCATCCGCACCCAACTCCAATCCCACGACGCGATCAATTTCACCCGCGCGTGCAGTCAAAAAAAGCATGGGCACCGATTTCCCGCCCGGCAGGTCCTGCAAGCGGCGCAAAAGTTCAAAGCCGCTCATGTCCGGCAGGCCCACATCCAGAATGGCCAAAGCAGGTGCTTGCTCGGCGAAGCGCTCCATGGCTTGGCGTGCAGTGGTGCAGACCTCGGGTAAGAAACCGTCTGACGACAGCGCATAGTGGATAGTCTCGGCAATGCCGGATTCGTCTTCCACTACCAGGATCAAGGGCCGCTCACTATGCATGCGAAGCGATTCTAGTCCGTGATCAATCGCACGAGGCAGTCCGCCGAGCGGCAATAGCAACGCAGTTGAGGCTCTACCGTTTCTGTCAAACGTAGAGTGGCCTCAAAAAAAACCGTTCGGGCTGAGCCCAAACGGCTTCTTCGCGAAACTGACCGTCTACAGCTACCTTGTTAAAAGCGAATGGCGTTCAATCCTCAAGCAAAGACAAATCCCGCACCGCACCCTTGTCCGCAGACATCACCAGCTTGGCATAGGCCTTCAGTGCGGCAGACACCTTGCGCGGGCGCGCTTCAACGGGTTTCCAGCCCTTGGCGTCTTGCTCGACCCGGCGCTTGGCCAGCTCCTCGTCGCTCACCAGCACGTCAATCGTCCGGTTAGGGATGTCAATGCGAATACGGTCGCCCGTCTTGACCAGGCCAATAGCCCCACCAGCCGCAGCCTCAGGCGAGCAATGCCCGATGGAGAGGCCGGAAGTGCCGCCTGAAAAGCGCCCGTCGGTCAGCAAGGCGCAGGCTTTGCCCAGACCCTTTGATTTGATGTAGCTCGTGGGGTAGAGCATTTCCTGCATGCCTGGGCCGCCTTTGGGGCCTTCATAGCGAACCACAACCACATCGCCTGCCTTGACTTTGTCATCCAGGATGTTGGCTACAGCTTCGTCCTGGGACTCCACCACATGGGCCGGTCCCTCGAACACCAGAATGGAGTCATCCACACCTGCCGTCTTCACCACGCAGCCATTCAATGCAATATTGCCCGTGAGCACGGCCAGACCGCCCTCCTTGCTGAAAGCATGCTCATAGGACCGAATGCAGCCTTCTGCACGGTCCACGTCCAGGCTAGGCCAGCGTGCGTTCTGGCTGAAAGCAACCTGTGTCGGAATGCCGCCAGGGCCCGCCATGTAGAAGTGCTTCACGGCTTCGTCACTGGTTCGCGTAATGTCCCATTGCTCCAGCGCTTCACCCAAGGTCTTGGCGTGCACGGTCGGCACGTCGGTATGGAGCTTGCCAGCCCGATCCAGCTCACCCAGGATGGCCATGATGCCGCCCGCACGGTGAACGTCTTCAATATGGTACTTGTTGGTGTTGGGCGCCACTTTGCACAACTGAGGCACGGTGCGCGAGAGCCTGTCGATGTCGTCCATGCCGAAGTCGATTTCCGCTTCCTGAGCAATCGCCAGCAAGTGCAAGATCGTATTGGTGGAGCCGCCCATGGCGATGTCCAGCGTAATGGCGTTCTCGAATGCCTTGAAGCCCATCGAACGCGGCAAGATCGACTCGTCGTCTTTCTCGTAGTACTGCTGCGCCAGCCCCACAATGCGGCGACCGGCGCGTTTGAAAAGCTGCTCGCGGTCCGCATGCGTAGCCACCACGGTGCCGTTACCGGGCAGGGACAGGCCCAACGCCTCTGTCAGGCAGTTCATGGAGTTGGCCGTGAACATGCCAGAGCAGGAACCGCACGTGGGGCAAGCCGAGCGCTCCACCTCTGCCAAATCGGCGTCACTGACGCTGTCGTCAGCGGCCATCACCATGGCGTCAATCAGATCCAGCTTCTTGAATTGGATAGTCGCCGTCTCTGGTACTGCCAGACGCACTTTTCCGGCTTCCATAGGACCACCGGACACAAAAACGACGGGAATGTTCAAGCGCATGGCGGCCATGAGCATTCCGGGGGTGATCTTGTCGCAGTTGGAAATGCAGACCATGGCGTCGGCGCAGTGCGCATTCACCATGTATTCCACACTGTCGGCAATGATGTCGCGGCTTGGCAGCGAATACAGCATGCCGTCATGGCCCATGGCAATGCCATCATCCACCGCAATGGTGTTGAACTCCTTGGCTACGCCCCCAGCAGCTTCGATTTCGCGCGCGACCAATTGGCCCAGGTCTTTCAAATGGACGTGGCCCGGTACAAATTGGGTGAACGAATTGACGACCGCGATGATGGGCTTGGAGAAATCCTCGTCCTTCATGCCGGTGGCACGCCAAAGGGAACGGGCACCAGCCATGTTGCGGCCAGCGGTGGAAGTCTTGGAACGGTAGGCAGGCATCGTGGTCTTTGTATGGTTGTAAAAACTCTCGGTATCGGGCGCGTGTGCTCGTGTGGTCTCCTCAGAGCATTTGCTTTGCTTGGAAGGAACTCAGGGTTCCAACCAATAGGGGTTAAGTATGAAACTTTCCGCTAATTTGATCCAATACCTTTATTAATCTCGACTAATATGTTTTACATATGAGTCTACCTTTGATCGATGTACGAGCGTGGCGCCAGTTCATCATGGTGGCCGAAGAACTGCATTTTGGCCGCGCCGCCCAGCGGCTCAACATGACGCAGCCACCGCTGACACAGGCCATTGCCGGCCTGGAGCGGCACTTAGGCGTGCGCCTGTTCGATCGCAATAAGCGCCATGTGCAGCTCACTCCCGCAGGTGCGGCGTTGCTGCCTCAAGCGCAGGATCTGGTAGCCAGGGCCCTGGCGCTGCCGGAGCAGGCGCGGGCCGCCGCCAGCGGTGAAGTAGGTCGACTCAGGCTTGCTTTTGTGTCCACGGTAGGCTTTGGCGGCCTTCCGGGTTGGGTCAGAAAATTTCGCGCCACCAGCCCCGGTGTTCGCCTGGAACTTACAGAGGCTACTGGAGACGTGCAGTTGCAATGGCTGCGTGACGGGCGAATAGACGCAGGCATCGTCTTGCACGCGCATGAAGAGCCCGCGCCGCCCGGCATCGCGCGCCAGACCATAGGCCAGGAACCGCTTTGGCTGGCACTCCCGCAGGCGCACCCGCTTGCAAAGGCCAAAATCCTATCGTTCGAGCAGGTTGCGGGCGAGCCCTTGGTGCTGTTTCCCCGCGCGATCCTGCCTGCGGTCTACGACCGCCTGCAGGCCTGCTACGCCGCCGTGGGACAGCCGCTCAAGGTGGAGCAAGAAGCCATTCAGATGCAAACCATCGTCAACCTGGTGTCTGCGGAGCTAGGGCTGGCCTGGGTGCCCAAAAGTGTCAGCCAATTGCAGCGCGCTGGCGTGGTGTACCGCAAGCTGCAGGAAACCCCATCCCTGCCCGTCTGTGAGACCAGCGTCATGTGGGTTGCCAACCAGGAAACGCCGGTCCTGAGCCGGTGGCTACAGGTGGTCGGGGAAACCAGATTTTGATTAGCCTCCAAAGCGCCCTCTCCCATGAGAAAATGATGGATTCGCCCTTACCTTAGTGGATGGGCCTCAATTACCTCAGGAATACATCATGGAAGCAGAACACATCAACCAGATCGGCTCACAAATTGCAGACCTCACGGTCCGCACGGTGGACTTACGGAGGTATCTTTGACTACGATACCAAAGCTGAACGCCTGCGCACGGTAAACGCGTCGCTTGAAGACCCTTCGGTCTGGAACGACCCCAAGAAGGCTCAAGAGCTGGGCAGGGAAAAGAAAGCCCTCGACGGCGTCGTCGAAGTCATAGACATGCTCACGCGCGAGCTGGCGGACAACACCGAGCTGTACGAGATGAGCCGCGAAGAAGGCGACGAAGACGGCCTCAAGACCATAGAAGGCGAAGCAGCCAAGCTCGCTAAAACGGTTGAAGACCTTGAATTCCGCCGCATGTTCAACCAGCCGGCAGACCCTGCCAACGCCTTCCTGGATATCCAGGCTGGTGCGGGCGGAACCGAGGCACAGGACTGGGCCAGCATGCTGCTGCGCCAGTATCTCAAGTACGCGGAGCGCAAGGGCTTCAAGGCTGAGATCGAAGATGAAACGCCAGGTGAAACCGCAGGCATCAAGGGCGCAACCATCAAGGTCGAGGGTGAATACGCCTACGGCCTGCTGCGCACTGAAACCGGCGTTCACCGTCTCGTGCGCAAAAGCCCGTTCGACTCCTCCGGCGGCAGGCACACCAGCTTTGCCAGCGTGTTCGTCTACCCAGAGGTAGATGATTCGATCGAGATCGACATCAACCCCTCAGACGTCCGCACTGACACCTATCGTGCCAGTGGCGCCGGTGGCCAGCACATCAACAAGACCGATTCGGCCGTGCGCCTGACGCACATCCCTACCGGTATCGTCGTGCAGTGCCAGGACGGCCGCAGCCAGCACAGCAACCGCGACGTTGCCTGGAAACGCTTGCGCTCGCGCCTGTACGACCATGAGATGCGCAAGCGCCAGGAAGAGGCGCAAAAGCTCGAAGACAGCAAGACCGATGTGGGCTGGGGTCACCAGATCCGCAGCTACGTGCTGGACAACAGCCGCATCAAGGATTTACGGACCAACGTCGAGATCAGCAACACCCAGAAGGTGCTCGACGGCGATCTGGATGTCTTTATTGAAGCCAGCTTGAAGCAAGGCGTTTAAGCGCGTGTTCAAAATCATTTTGAATACGCCATAAGCCCGCCTCGAGCACGCCCCCACTGACAAAAAAAGGATATCCCATGCGTGAAGGACACACCACCGTCACCCGGCGGTTGGACTATGCCCCCCCCGCTTTCTGGATTGATACGGTCGACCTCACATTCGACCTCGATCCCACCAAGACGCGCGTTCTCAACAAGATGACGCTGCGCCGTAACCCGGACCTGGCCCCACAAGCGCTCAGGCTCGATGGTGACGAACTGAATCTGGCTCGCGTCCTGGTCAATGGCCAGGGCACGTCCTTTCGCATGGAAGGTGAACAATTGGTGCTGGAGAGCCTGCCAGAAGGCCATGAGCCTTTTGAGCTGGAGATATTCACCACCTGCAACCCTGAGAAAAACACCAAGCTCATGGGTTTGTTCCTGAGCGGTGGTGCGTTTTTCACGCAATGTGAGGCAGAGGGTTTTCGCCGCATCACCTATTTCATAGACCGGCCAGATGTCATGGCCAGTTACACCGTGACCTTGCGCGCCGACAAGGCCAAGTACCCGGTTTTGCTGTCCAACGGCAATCTGGTCGATGAGGGCGAGCTCGAGGGTGGCCGACACTTTGCGAAGTGGCAAGACCCGCACAAAAAGCCCAGCTATCTGTTCGCCCTGGTGGCGGGCCAGCTCGTGGCGCGTGAGCAACGTATCGTCTCCCGCTCTGGCAAAGAGCATCTGCTGCAGGTCTATGTGCGTCCGGGCGATCTGGACCAGACCGAGCACGCCATGAATTCGCTCATCCACTCCGTGTTGTGGGACGAGGCGCGCTTTGGGCTGCCACTGGATCTGGAACGCTTCATGATCGTCGCCACCAGCGACTTCAATGCCGGCGCCATGGAAAACAAGGGCTTGAACATCTTCAATACGAAGTATGTGCTGGCCAAACCGTCGACGGCGACCGACGCCGACTTCGACGCCGTCGAAAGCGTCATTGGCCACGAGTACTTCCACAACTGGACGGGCAACCGCGTCACGTGCCGAGACTGGTTTCAGCTCTCACTCAAGGAAGGTCTCACTGTTTTCCGCGATCAGGAATTCAGCATGGACTTGGCGAGCACGCCCAGTGCGCGCGCCGTCAAACGAATTGAAAACGTCATAGGTCTGCGCTCGGCTCAGTTTCCCGAAGACGGGGGCCCCATGGCCCACCCTGTGCGGCCAGACGAGTATCTGGAAATCGGCAACTTCTACACCTCCACAGTCTATGAAAAAGGCTCGGAGGTGGTGCGCATGTACCAGACTCTGGTCGGCCGGGACGGTTTCCGCAAAGGCATGGACCTGTACTTCCAGCGCCATGATGGCCAGGCCGTCACCTGCGATGATTTCGCACAGGCCATGGCAGACGCCAACCCCGCCAGCGACCTGGCCCGCCTGTTGCCCCAGTTCAAGCGCTGGTACAGCCAGTCCGGAACCCCTGTGGTGAAGGCGGAAGGCAATTACGACTCCGCCGCCCGCACCTACACGCTCAAGCTCTCGCAAAGCTGCCCACCCACCCCCGGACAGCCCGTGAAAGAGCCTTTCGTGATCCCCGTCCGCCTGGGTCTGGTGGCAGAAGATGGCCGCGACCTCCCCTTGCGCCTTGAGCAAGGAAGCTTCGCACAGGTGCAAGGCGACCCGGTTGGGAGCATGACCTACGTGCTGAGTGAGCCGCAAGCCACGCTCACTTTTATGGATGTGGAAAGCGAGCCGGTTCCCTCCCTGATGCGCGGCTTCAGCGCACCTGTGAAGCTCGATTGCAACTACACCTTCGAGCAACTGATGCGCCTGCTCGCCAAAGACAGCGACCCGTTCAACCGCTGGGAAGCTGCGCAGCTTCTGGGCCTGCGCACCGCCATCGACGCGATGGGTGCCACCGCTGGTGAGAATGCCGCACCCGCCCGCCCCCTGAGCGAAGCCTACATCGCTGCCATGCGTGGCGTGCTGCGCCATCCTGATCTGGATGCCGCTTTCAAGGCCTTGGTCCTCAGCCTGCCAGACGATGACTACATCGCTGAACAGATGAGCGAAGTAGACCCCCAGCGCATTCACGCTGTACGGGAAGCCATGAAAGCGCAATTGGTCTCTGATCTGCGCGACGATTGGGAATGGGCTTACGAGCAATACAAGGACACTGGCGCCTATCAGCCTGACCCGGTCTCAACCGGACGCCGCTCGCTGGCAGGTCTTGCTCTGAGCGCGCTATGCCAGTCGGCGCAGACTACCAACGACGCCATCTGGCCCGGCAAGGCCTACCAGCGCTTCAAGGACGCCGGCAACATGACCGACCGCCAGAACGCGTTGAACGCACTGCTGGAAAGCGGCCATGAGCTCGCAGACCGGGCACTGGAGCGCTACTACGAACTCTTCCGCACCGAAGCGTTGGCGCTCGACAAGTGGTTCGCCCTGCAGGTTCTGGCACCAGACCGCGGTGGCAACATCTTGCCCATCGTCCAGAAGCTGATCAAGCATCCGGATTTCAGCCTGCGTACGCCTAACCGCGCGCGCAGCGTGCTATCGACGTACTGCCACCGCAACCTGGCCGGTTTTCACCGGCGTGACGGAGCGGGCTACAACTTCTGGGCAGACCGGGTCATCGAACTGGACAAGCTCAACCCACAGGTGGCCTCCCGTCTTGCGCGCGCCATGGATCAATGGGCTCGCCTTGCCGAGCCGTACCGCCAAGCCGCCCGCACGGCGATCGAGCGCGTCGCCGCCAAGACAGACCTCAGCAACGATGTGCGCGAGGTCATTACCCGAACGCTGGCGGTCGAATCGACTCCATCAGCATCATCGGCTGCGGCTGCCCCGCTAGCCGATGCACCTTCTTCCGATACCCCTGCAGGCTCGGGTCCCGAGCAGAAAGCCCATTCATGAGCAGAAGCATTTCTCTTACCCGATATCTGGTTGAAAAGCAGCGCGTCGACGGCCACATTCCTTCGCAACTGCGCCTCCTGCTTGAAGTGGTGGCGCGCGCCTGCAAGCGCATCAGCCATTCCGTGAACAAGGGCGCTCTGGGTGATGTGCTGGGCACCGCAGGCAGCGAGAATGTCCAGGGTGAAGTGCAGAAGAAGCTCGACATCATTGCCAACGAGGTTTTGATCGAAGCCAATGAATGGGGTGGCCACCTGGCCGCTATGGCCAGCGAGGAAATGGACGCCATCTACCTCGTGCCCAACCGCTATCCGCGTGGTGAATACCTGTTGTTGTTCGACCCCCTGGACGGCTCCAGCAACATCGACGTCAACGTCAGCATTGGCACCATTTTCAGTGTTCTGAAAATGCCCGAAGGCGACCGCGGTGTGGAAGAGCGCGATTTCCTGCAACCCGGAAAATGCCAGGTGGCAGCCGGTTACTGCGTGTATGGCCCTCAAACCACGCTGGTGCTCACGGTGGGCGACGGTGTAGCCATGTTCACTCTGGACAGGGAGCAAGGCTCATTCGTCTTGACCCAGGACGACGTGCGCATTCCGGCAGACACCAAGGAATTCGCCATCAACATGAGCAATATGCGCCACTGGGACACTCCAGTTAAGCGCTATGTGGACGAATGCCTGGAGGGCCGCGAAGGCCCACGTGGTAAGGACTTCAATATGCGCTGGATTGCCAGCATGGTGGCCGACGTTCACCGCATCATGACCCGTGGCGGCATTTTCATGTACCCATGGGACAAGCGCGAACCCAGCAAGCCCGGCAAACTGCGTCTCATGTATGAAGCCAACCCCATGGGTTGGCTGGTAGAGCAAGCGGGCGGCGCTGCCACCAATGGCCACGAACGCATCCTGGACGTGCAACCTGGCCAATTACATGAGCGCGTCAGCGTCATTCTTGGCAGCAAGAACGAGGTGGAGCGAGTCACCGCCTATCACCATGAGCATGCAAGCTCAGGTCAGTGAGTCTGTCCGTGAGCTTCCCAGGGCTTACACACTTGTAGCGTTAAGCCCTGGGGAAACTAGGAAGTCAACGCGTTATCGCATTGATGACGACGGCTGAAATCAGGCCGGTTGCGATTGCAGCCAACAGATAGTCTGAACCGTTTTGCACCCAGTAATACCCTCTGGGTGGCGGACGAAGACCATGCCCACGCCAGTCATTGACCACGTACTGTCGTTGACGATACTCTGGCGGCAGACGATCGCCCCGATTGAAGCGTCGATATTCATGCTGGCTGTAGCCAGGACGGTTCACCCATCCCGGTGGACGTGGAGCGGGTCTGTGGGGGCCGGCGTGTGGCGGTGGGCCCGGTCGTTGGTTGTAAGAAGGTGGCGGACCTCGGCGGTCCGGTCCTCCTTGGTGGTAGCCGGGATTTCGCCCGTCGCGGTCAGGGCCGCGGCCCTGATCTCCGCCACGCCCTGGCTGCGCCAGGACCGGCGCGCTCACCATGCACAGAGCCAGCAGGCCCACAAGCGTTTTGGTAGCTTTGACTTTCATGGAATGCCCTTCTTGCGTTGCATATAGCAACTACAACATGCTATCCGACGCAGGGCCATCTGGCTCTGTAGGCGAAGGCCGCGACTGCATGTCAACCACGCATTTGCACCGGGGTTTTAGGGTGTTCCTCGCCATCAGGCGTTCAAAGAGAAGCTTTTTTCCTCCATACGAGCACCATCACGCCTGCCGCCAGGAACATCAGACTCCATTGTGAAAGGGTGGGCACCGGCACCATGTTCGCCTCGGTCGCCGAAGGTATTCCTATGCCAGACGGATCGGCGATCAGGTTTTTAGCGTCCAGCGCGGAGTCACCCAGGCCACCGTCTGCAATGCGCAGCGTCAGGGTCTTTCTGTCTTGCGAGAGGCTGTAGCTTCCGGGCTGGCCTTCTTCGCCTTGTGGAAGCATGTACCAATGAGCTTGCGGATTGGCCGCCGTCGCGCCATATTTCCACAATACCGCGCCCATCGGCACAGGCGATGGCAAGGTGAAGCGGGCGGTCAACATCGAATCCGCGTCACCGTTCACCGCCACAAAGTCGAGCAATCCATATGGGAAGCTGTAGCCAGGTGGCAGGGAAGGCGGCGATTTCGGCGCACCGCTTGCGGCTATCCATCCGCCTGAGTCCATAGGCCCTGAACCCACAGGAGCGAATGCCCAGCCATGATCACCAGATAAGACAGCCTGCACTCCACCTGCCACGCCCAAGGCAAGGCGTTGCAGCGAAACAATCGCCATAACACCCGGCGTGTCACCCACCACCACGACTCCATACAACTTGTAGGTCTCACTGGCCAACAGTCCGCTCGCGCTGATGCTGCCCGGCGAAGCAGAAGCCACGGCAAGCTGCCCTGAGAAAGCGCTAGGCGAGCCCGTACCATCCAGCCCAGACACCACTTGCCCCAAACTAGGGGTTGGTGCTGAAGCGGGCAATACCACCCAGTAGAACTGGCCAGCCTGGCTGGCCGTCACACTCGCGTTGAGCCCCGTCGCTTCACTCACCGTGGCAGTTACAGCTGCGGTTGCCAAGGTATCGAGAACCACGTCATCAGAACGGAATTTCTTCCAGGCGTTGAATTGCAGGTCCTTGGCGACCGTGTCTCCGGTATAGAAGATGGCGTCACCGCAGTCACTGATGAGCCCCGTCTGGCCACCCTCATTCATGTTGGCGGGCAACTCTGCAAACCCTTCAGGCGAGCATCCGGTCATATTGGGGTTGAGCGAAGCCAGGGAAGTCCCCCGTGGACGGAGATTGGTCGCCAGGCCGTTGGAATCGGCACTGCCGTCCCAGCTATACAAGCGGAAATCCTTGGGCGACACGCCTGTAGCACTGCCTGGCGGCCCGGCAATGATCAGGTATTGCCCAGCGTCGTTCTTGCTGATCTCCCGGATGGCGCGGCCGCCAAGATCCAGCCAGATCGGGTTGCCGAATTGCGCACTGCCTAGGCTGCCACCCCCACTGGCCGTGGCAAGGGCATCAAAATTGTTTACCGACACGATGAGTGCAAAATTCCGCCCGTCGGCATTGCCAAAAACCGGCGCAGGCTGCCCAGGCGCGGGCACGAGAGGTGCGCGGAACGCAAACCAGGCAGCACCATTGTCCGGGCTGCTGGACAGGCCCTCTATTGAAAAGCCATCTCGTGATTCACTTTCAGGAATGCCACCGCCGTTAGAGCCCGCCACCAGTCCAAACCGATGGCCATTGGCTGTATCCCAGGCACGAAGATCTTCGCGCAACCAACGGTAATAGCCTTTCACATCCATCGAAGGCGCCGCGCCATCATTGATATCAGCAGCGAATAAGCGCCAGCGGTCAGCCCTTGAGTTGCCGCTCTTATTGTTGGAATGCGAGCCCGTCACGTAAAGACGGTTGCCCAGGCGCATGCTGGCTTCCAGATCCACTTCGCCGTCCGCACGGCAGTTGCTGGTGGTTCCGGTGACCCCCGTCAATGCGCAACTGGCAATGTCGTTCAATCCGAGTGCGCCATCGATCGCCGCAAGCGCGACGGGAGACCCAGATCCACTTCTTGGGTAAGCCCAAAGCGCATTGCCTCCAGGCAAAGGCTGGCCTGAGAGATCTGCCGCAGGCGCCTCATCATCGCCCACTAGCACCAGAGCCCCACCATTCAACATGGCGCCGGTAGAGCCATCTGATCGACCGGTATACCAGCGTGTGGAAGCAGTCGCCGACACGGCCTGCGAAGCGGCATAACGCAGCGTCCGCGTGACGGCAAGGCCGCGGCTGTTGGTTGCAGTCACCGTGATGTCAGCAAAACCCACAGAACTGGCTGCAATCTTCAAAGTGACATTAGCACCACTGCGCACTATCTCTAGGCCAGAGGCCGGAACCACGGTGGTGTTGGAACTTTCGGCCCGGACCTGAATGCTGACTGGGGCGTCTGACGTGTCGCTCACTTCAAACATCAGACCGTTTATGGCGGCCGGGTCGGTCGCATCACCAATCACCCCAGACAGAGCCAGTTGATCGGCCAAGCCGGAAATAGTGGGCGGCTGAATGACGACCGTGCTGCCATCGGTCACATGGGCGCTTCCTCCCTTGCTGTTGACCGCACGAACGCGAAAGCGATAGGTGCCATTTCCCAGCCCGGTGATGGTCCTGCTGAGAGTGGATCCGCCGGCAGGCACGAAATGCTCACGCGCCACGGTCGCAAAATTGTCGTTGGACAGTTCCAGCACATACCACGCAACAGCCGCGCCCGAAGCCGGTGCAGACCATTGCACGGAAAGTCCGCCAACGGCAGCACTCATGGAAGCGCTCGCCGGCACGTTTGGCGCGGCCGCTGGGGGCGCGGCCTCAGGTGTCAGCGCCAACCCGAACAAGCGCGCCTGTGGGGTTTGTTCGGTATCCACAGCTGCAATGGAAGTCCAGCTTGCCGACACGCTTGCGGCGAAACCAGAGCGGTCAAACGCTCGGTAGACCCTGCCGTCTGAACCCGTTGCAAAAAGCAGCACCTGCCCACCACCGGTATCCAAGGCCAGCACGCCGTGCGCGTCGGCGACGGGCATACGACCGCTCGCCACCCAGGCCGTGCCGTTAAAGACGTACTTCTCAATGGCAGGTGTGCTGGCGTTGTTATTGGCTACATACGCCGTATCCAGCGCCGCTGGGCCGTTGCCCAGCTTGAGCAAAGCCAGGCCGCGAAAGTTATTGGCCGGCATACCAGGCAGCGGCACCACGGTTGAAGATGGGCTTGGAACGCTCGTCGGCAAGTTCACACCGAACTTGTTCACGGTGCCCCCGCCTGCGAAAGCGGCGTAGAGCTGTCCAGCGGCAATCTGTATGCCCTGCGCATTCGTCGTGGACAACTGCACGTTGCTGGCAGGCAGGCTGCCATTGGGTGCGTACCAGAGTCCACGCGTCGCGCTTGCGCTGCCCGCGCCGCTAGCCCACACCTGGGTGCAGTCATTGCTGACAGCACTGCGGATCGAATCGCCCATGAAGGCGGAACTGGCAGTGCTGCCAAAGGTCACCCCGCCTATCTGCTCCCCTGTGGCCCCTATCAACAGGACCCGACGCGGAGCGGCCGTCGCAGCGTCAACCAAGGGCGTGGTGCCAGCCACCACACTGTAGCCTGGCACCGCCAGACAGCGCCCGTCTGCCGAGCGGTTGAGCAAGCCCTCCGAGCGTGTGTCGCTTGCGGTCAAAACGCCAGCACCGGCCCCCGTTGAAGGCAGGCTCAAAGTCTGTACAAGAGTGCCTTCGGGGCTGAGTTCAAGCAGCGACACAGGTTGCGCCGTCTTGGTTGCTCCGCCATCGAACCGGTACACGACCACGTTTCCTGGACTGAACGGCCCACCCCAGACCAATGGACTCCCCGCTGCGATCAAAAGCGTGATCGCACCCACCTTGAATTTATTCTTCATGAAACCCGCAACACAAAAATTTGACAAAATCGCGTCACGATAAAGACGCAAGATGTCAGCTTCGTGACCAATGCCGCAGCCTTACGAAGTTTGAATACCTTTCTTGCCCTCAGTTGTCGAATTCCGATTTCGGAAAATGCCTCAGGGGATAGTAGATAGGCAGCGGTGTGGAACAGTACGGGCCTTGTTCGCGCCTTTGCAGAAACACCAATGAAGTTGAGCTAATTGAATCAGGCGGGGCCCGCCATCGCCTTCCCACCTCTTTTTGCAATTCGACCTCCAATCGCATGAACCAACCCAATCTTTCCCGCCGCCATCTGTTGGCCTTGCTATCCACGACCTTCTTCATGGCAGCCTGCGGCAAGAAGCGCACACCAACGGCTCGAGCGCTAGGTGCCGGCAGCACCGTTCTGGCGCTGGGGGATTCCTTGACCTCTGGCGTTGGAGCTGATGCCACTGCGGCTTACCCTGCTGCATTGCAGGAGCTCACAGGCTGGCAAGTGGTCAACGGGGGCATTTCCGGGGAAACATCAGCCCAGGCGCTCGTGCGCACGCCCGGCCTGCTCAAGGAACACCGACCCGAACTCGTGATCCTGAGCATCGGCGGCAACGACTTTCTTCGCCAGATGAGCGCCGCCGGTGCCAAGGACAACATCCGATTGATCTGCGAAGCCGTCACGGCCTCCGGTGCGCAGACGCTTCTCGTGGCAGTACCCCAGTTCTCGCTGCTCGCGGCCAGCACAGGGCGACTCACTGATCACCCGCTCTATGCAGAACTGGCGGACGAGATGAAGCTTCCACTGTACTCAAATGGCTGGGCCGAGGTCCTTGCTGATGCCAGCTTGCGCTCCGACCAGATACATGCGAACGCTCAGGGATATCGCCGCTTTGCGGAAGGATTGACAGCGCAACTACGCGCGTCTGGCTTGCTGGCTCAGTGATCGATGTGCTTCTTACCCCTGGATCCCAGCGCAGGCGGGGATCCAGGGTTACTTGACGCTATGTGTCACGACCACTCGCCCGATGCCACGGGTCCGTACTCCGTTACGCGCTCACTGGCTGAGCCGATGCGGGCAACCCAAAAATGCGGTCGAACCAGAGATTGAAGAGGAAGGCGTAGACGAGGAAGAAGACAATAAGTCCGACATCCAGCACCAACGCTTCCCATAGGGAAATCTTCAACCACCAGGCAAACAGCGGCACCAACATCACAGTCAGCCCGGTTTCAAAGCCGAACGCATGCGCCAGTCGTCGCTTCACGCTTCGTCCACGCACCGTCTGACGAGACTCCCATTTTTCAAAAGCGGTGTTGTAAGACAGATTCCACACTGTGGCAATGAGTGAAGAGGCCACCGCCAAGAAGGTCGAGTGGCCTGCGCCCTGCCCTGAGTAAGCTGCAAACGCCACAGTCGTGACAGCCACCGCAATCAATTCAAAAAGGGTGACGTAAACAATCTTCCGTTTAATACCTTGCATGACAACTTCTAACTAATGCGCCTGTTCCCAGTTGGGGCCCACGCCCACCTCAGCCAGTAAAGGCACCTTCAGCGAAGCAACCCCCGCCATCAGCCGCGGAATCTCACTGCGCATCCACTCGACTTCAGTCTCAGGCACTTCCAGAACCAATTCATCGTGCACCTGCATGATCATGCGCGTCTTGCGCTGCTCTGCATCCAGCACCTTCTGAACCTGCACCATACTCATCTTGATCAAGTCTGCGGCTGTGCCTTGCATAGGTGCATTGATGGCTGCACGCTCCGCACCCGCGCGGCGCGGACCATTCGGTGAGTTGATCTCAGGCAGGTACAAACGCCGGCCGAACACGGTTTCGACGTAACCGGTGTCCTTGGCCAACTGGCGCGTATCGTCCATGTACTTTTTTACACCAGGGTAACGCTCAAAATAGCGCGCGATGTAGTTGCGAGCAGCCGTGTTGTCTATGCCCAGATTGCGTGCCAGGCCAAAGCTGCTCATGCCGTAGATCAGGCCAAAGTTGATCACCTTGGCATAGCGGCGCTGCTCACTAGTGACCTGCCCTGTCTCTACGCCAAACACCTCTGCGGCTGTGGCGCGGTGCACGTCCAAGCCTTCTGTAAAGGCTCGCAACAACGCTTCATCGCCACTGAGGTGGGCCATGATGCGAAGCTCGATCTGGCTGTAGTCGGCACTGGCAATCACGCAGCCAGAAGGTGCCACAAACGCTTCACGAACGCGCCGCCCTTCCGCGGTGCGGATGGGAATATTCTGCAGGTTGGGGTCGTTGCTGGATAAACGGCCCGTCACTGCCACCGCCTGGGCGTAATGCGTATGCACACGGCCAGTGTTAGGGTTCACCATCAAGGGCAGTTTGTCCGTGTAGGTTCCCTTGAGCTTCGACAGGCCCCTGTGCTCAAGAATCCGCGCCGGCAGAGGGTAATCTTCGGCGAGCTTTTCCAGAACCTCCTCGTCCGTACTGGGTGCCCCGGTGGCCGTTTTCTTGACCACCGGCAGACCCAGCTTGACGAAGAAAATTTCACCGATCTGCTTGGGCGAACCCAGGTTGAACGGCTGGCCCGCCAGTTCATGTGATTCTGTTTCCAGCGCCAGGATGCGTTGGCCCAGTTCATGGCTCTGGACTCTGAGTGCATCACCATCGATCAACACGCCCGTGCGTTCAATGCGGTAGAGCGCTTCGCTGCTCTCCATCTCCAGCTCATAGATGCCACGAAGCTTCTCGTTTTCCTGCAAGCGCGGCCACAGCGCAAGGTGAACGTCCAAGGTCTGATCGGAGTCTTCTGCGGAATATTCCGCAGCCTTGTCTACCGTCACTTGCGCAAAAGGAATCTGATGCGCGCCTTTGCCGCACAGGTCTTCATATTGAATACCCTGGCGTCCCAGATGGCGCTCAGCCAGGCTGGCCAGGCCATGCGGACGGTGAACTTCCAGCACGTAGCTCTGCAGCATGGTGTCGTGTGCATAGCCCCGCACTTCAATGCCGTGGTTGGCAAACACGTGACGGTCGTACTTGATGTGCTGACCAAGTTTTTTCTTCTCCGGGTTTTCTAGCCAGGGTTTCAAACGCTGCAGCACTTCGTCCAGAGGCAATTGTTCCGGGGCATCAGGCCCGGTATGAGCCAGCGGAATATAGGCTGCTTCCCCCGGTTTCACGCTGAATGAGATACCCACGATACGTGCCTGCATCTCGTCCAAAGATGTCGTTTCTGTATCCAGGGCTGTGAGTTCTGCGGCGTCAATCTTCGCCCGCCAGGCATCGAAAGCTGGCCAGTCCAACACAATGTCGTACTTCAGCTCTCCCGCGCGGGAGGCAGCCGGAGGATCTGCAAAAAGGTCGCCGGTGCTTGGCCCGTCACTCGCGGCTTTACTCGGTCCTTTCCCGGCTGCTTGTGAAGCTGCCTTGGGTTGGCCTGCTTCCAACCCCTTTGCGAGCGTCTTGAAGCCATACTTCTTGTAGAACTCGACCATCGCCTCGCTATTCATCTCGCGACCGGTTACGGCGTCCAATGAAGGCAAGCCATCCACATAGCCGGCCAGATCGCAGTTGGTGCGTATGGTCAGCAACTGCCTGCCCGTAGGCAGCCATTCAAGCGCCTTGCGGAGGTTTTCGCCCGCCATGCCTTTGATCTTGCTTGCGTTTTCAACAATGGCATCCAGAGAACCATATTCCGTTAACCACTTGGCCGCGGTCTTGGGGCCCACCTTGTCGACGCCAGGCACGTTGTCCACGGAGTCTCCCAGAAGCACCTGGTAGTCGACCATGAGCGAAGCAGGTACACCGAACTCGGTTTGCACACCTGCCAGATCACGGCGCTTTCCGCTCATGGTGTCAATAATGGTGATGCGATCTGTAACCAACTGCGCAAGATCCTTATCTCCACTGCTGACGATCACTTCAATGCCCTGCTCGGCTGCAGTTCGCGCCAGCGTGCCAATCACGTCATCGGCTTCCACACCCGGCACGGCCAGAACTCTCCAGCCCAAAAGGTCCACCGCCTCGTGGATGGGCGCGATCTGGCTGCGCAGGTCGTCGGGCATGGGTGAGCGCTGGGCTTTATATTCCGGGTAAATGTCGTCCCTGAAAGTACCGCCCGGCGCGTCGAACACGCACACTGCATACTGCGCTTTCGGGTACTGCTTGCGCAGCACAGTCAGCATATTGATCACACCGCGGATGGCTCCGGTGGGCTGGCTTGTGCGGTCATTGGGGTCCACCCGCAGATCAGGCAAGGCGTGGAACGCACGGTAAAGATAGCTGGAACCATCCACCAGCAGGAGTTGGGGCTGGTTTTCGGCTCGGTCGGCGGGCACTGAGGCAATTTCGGTCATGGGGCAATTGTGCATGCACGGCCACCCGTCCGTCGGAACATGGGCATGTGTACCTACAGGCCAAAGTGGGCGTCTCGGGAGTACGGCCCCTACAATCACCCTATATGCGAGTCTCGATCACATCCAAAGCTGCCCTGCTGGCGGCCACCTGCCTAGTCGGCGCCGCCGCGTTCGCGCAAGCGCAAGCGCCAGCCCCCGCAGGCAACGCCAATGCACCCGTAGTTCGCGAGGACCCGGTGCAACACGACAGCAGAACGCAACGAATTGAGAATATTCGTATCGAAGACGCTGGCAGCCGAGTAGATGAAGTCCGCTCAGGCGGAGAGACCAAAAGTATTACCGTCCAGCCGAAGGCAGGCGTTCCGGCCTACGAAGTTCAACCAGCAGACCGCGCCGGCACAGGCGCAAACAGTGGCGAGACAGCTCCTGGTGGCGCTGGACGGCGCGTTTGGAAAGTTTTGAATTTCTAATCCAGCATGGCGGTCTTTACAGAAGTCTCCGAAAACGAGGCAGGCCAGTTCCTGCATTCCATGGGCCTGGGTATCCTCACCGACTTGCGCGGCATAGAGGGGGGCATAGAGAACACCAACTACTTTGCCACCACTACAGAAGGCAGCTGGGTCCTCACCCTGTTTGAGCGGTTGACGCACGAACAACTGCCTTTTTATCTTCACCTGATGAAGCATCTGGCAAGCCGGGGAATTCCTGTGCCTGCGCCGTGCGCCAAACCGCAGTCCTTGCCGGTTCCAAAAGGCGAAGATGACCTGCTTCACACCCTGAAGAACAAACCTACAGCCGTCGTCAACCGACTGCGAGGCAAGAGCGAGATGTCCCCCACGGTGGCGCATTGCGCTGCTGTAGGCGACATGTTGGCCCGCATGCACCTGGCCGGGCGTGACTACGAAGGCCGTCAGCCTAATTTGCGTGGCTTACCCTGGTGGAACGAGACCGTCCCGGTGGTGTTGCCCCATCTAAATGAGGCGCAAGCCGCTTTGATCCGCTCGGAACTGGCCTACCAAAACCACATAGCGCAAAGCTCGGCCTACGCCGCACTGCCTCGTGGTCCGGTGCATGCTGATCTGTTTCGAGACAATGTCATGTTTGAGGGCACCCGGGAGCAACCCGTGCTGTCGGGTTTTTTTGATTTCTACTTTGCTGGTGTAGACACCTGGTTGTTCGATCTGTGCATTACGCTGAACGACTGGGCTATTGACCACCCTACGGGCCGCGCAGACGAGCCACGCACGCAAGCCATGCTGCAGGCCTATGAGACGGTGCGCCCTCTTTCTGATGCAGAGCGCCGCCTGCTGCCCGCTATGGCGCGAGCCGGTGCGATGCGCTTCTGGGTCTCCCGGCTGTGGGATTTTTATCTGCCGCGCGAAGCCGCCATGCTCAAACCACATGACCCCACGCACTTTGAACGCGTGCTGCAGGCGCGCATCGCTGCGCCATTGCTCCCCTGATTTCCCGTATGAAGCTCAACATAGTTCCAGCCCGCACCGGCACCCGATGGGCCCGTGACGGAGTCCGCACCTTCTTCAAGCAGCCCTTGGCCCTTCTCGGGCTGTTTTTGACATTTTTCGTCAGCTTTTACCTGATGACGCGCATCCCTTTCGTCGGTGGCGTGTTGGCCTTGGTTTTGGTGCCAGCTGCCATGGTCGGCCTCATGGCTGGCGCGCGTGAAGCGGACTCCGGACGATTTCCCATGCCACTTACCCTGGCGGTAGCACTGCGGCAAGGCCCTCAACCCCGCCGGGCCATATTGATGTTGGGTGCGATCTATGCTGTGGTTGTAATGATGGCCATCGGCGTCTCCGCCATGATCGACGGAGGTGGCTTTGCAGAACTCTATATCAGCGGCGGGGACCTCACCGATGAAATGATCCAGGAAGAGTCATTTCGCTCGGCCATGTGGGCATTCAGCCTGCTGTACCTGCCCATTTCCATTGCTTTCTGGCATGCGCCAGCGCTCGTCCACTGGCATGGGGTGTCGCCGCTGAAAAGCCTGTTTTTCAGCACCGTGGCTGTGTTTCGCAACTTGGGCGCCCTTTTTATCTATGGTCTGGTGTGGATGGCCATTTCATTCGCTGCAGGCTTGTTGCTGGTGATCATTGTGGTGATTACAGGCAGCGCTACCATCGCCAAATTTGGCCTCATGCCCATAGCGCTCATAACCTCGGTCATGTTCTTCAGCTCTCTCTGGTTCACCTTCCGCGACAGCTTCACCGCGGACCAAGAGCTTTCTCCAATTACCCCTCAACCCTGATCTGCATGCCATCTTCCTGGGTATCCGACGCCATCCGGCGCATCGAACGTGATTTTCAACGCTCTGCTGACACGCACCTCTTTCCCATTGAGTTGCCCGCGTTCCCTGGCGTGCAGATCTACCTCAAGGACGAATCCACCCACCCTACCGGCAGCTTGAAGCACCGCCTGGCGCGCTCCTTGTTCCTCTACGCCCTGTGCAACGGCTGGATCCAGGAAGGCACGACGGTCATTGAATCATCTTCAGGCAGCACGGCAGTTTCTGAAGCTTACTTCGCCCGGCTTCTGGGCCTGCCCTTCATTGCCGTCATGCCGCGCAGCACCTCTGCCGCCAAAGTGGCTCAGATTGCCTTCTACGGCGGTCAAAGTCACTTTGTTGACAAGGGCGACCAGGTCTACGCCGAAGCCGAACGCCTGGCGAGTGAGACCAGCGGCCATTACATGGACCAATTTACCTATGCCGAGCGGGCGACCGACTGGCGCGGTAACAACAACATTGCGCAATCCATCTTCCAGCAAATGAGCGCGGAGCCTAACCCCGTGCCCTGCTGGATCGTGGTGGGTGCGGGCACTGGGGGCACTTCGGCCACCATAGGGCGCTACCTTCGTTACCAAGGGCATCCGACTCAACTGTGCGTGGTAGACCCAGAGCACTCGGTGTTCATGGACTATTACGAAACCCGTGACCTCACCCTCACCAGTCCTCGCGGCTCCGGGGTGGAGGGAATTGGCCGGCCCCGCGTGGAACCCTCCTTTGTACCAGGCGTCATCGACCGCATGATGCGCGTACCGACCGCAGCCTCGTTTGCCGCGGCGCGCTATCTTGAGATGGTGGTGGGCAAGCGCTTCGGTGGCTCCACGGGTACTGATTTTTACGGTGCTCTGAAGCTGGCATGCGAAATCCGCGCGCGCGGCGAAACAGGCAGTATCGTCACCCTGGCGTGCGACGGCGGCGAGCGCTACCTGGACACCGTCTACAACGACGACTGGCTGAAAACCAACGGGCATGACATCGCCCCTTGGCTGCATAAATTCGAGACCACTTGCGCCCGAGGTGCTTGGGCTGAATAGGCCTGACGACATGAAATAGGTGGGTCTCAGCCAGGGCCTGAGCACCAACGCGAGACTTCGACGGCCCTACTGCAGCTGTGCTGCTTCACTGCGGTAAAAGAACCCGGCGGTGCTCGGAACGATTTCAATTGCCCGGTTACTAAGTGGACACGGCCATGTCCACTTAAGATGAATCTTCGCGCACTCCTGATTTCTACCGCCACCCTGGTCCTGCTGCTTGCCGGCTGCGGGAGCGACAGCTCCAACGAAAGCACTCCGCTTGAGTTGACCATCGTCCACATCAACGACCACCACTCCAATCTGGACCCATTTTCGGATCAGGTCATGCGCATTGACGGCGTGGATACGCAACTCGAACTGGGTGGATTTTCCCGCATCGTCAGCGCCTTCAAGCCTTACCAGGAGCGCGACGACGTTCTAAAGCTCCATGCGGGCGATGCCATCACAGGCACGCCTTACTACTCGCTTTTCAAAGGCAAGGCTGATGCTGACATGATGAACAGCATCTGCTTCGACGCCATGACCGTGGGCAACCATGAGTTCGATGAGGGTGATGAGCAGCTCAGAAATTTCATAGACCATCTGCACGCCGGTCCTTGCCAGACGCCCGTGCTCACCGCCAATGTCCACCCACAGGTAGGCACTGCGCTAGCGCCTAGAGCAGAGCATGACTTCCTCCAGCCCTATATTGTCAAAACCATTAGGGGCGTACAGGTGGGGGTTATCGGCATCACGGTCAAAGACAGAACCCAGAACTCTTCCAGCCCTCTGCCCTCCACGCTATTTGACGATGAAGCCACCGCCGCCCAGCGGACCATCGATCAACTCAAAGCGCAAAGCGTGCGCCACATCGTGCTCATGACCCACCAGGGATACGATGCCGATTTGGCCCTGGCTGCCAAGCTCACGGATGTGGACGTCATCATCGGAGGTGACTCTCACACCCTGTTGGGAGACTTCAGCGCGCAAGACATCGGCCATCAGGCCTCAGGCCCCTACCCTACCGTGGTCAATAATTTGGACGGCAAACCCGTGTGCATAGGGCAGGCCTGGGAATTCAGCAAAGCGATAGGTGAGATGCGAGTGACCTTCAATCAGCAAGGCGAAGTCACGTCTTGCAAAGGTCAAACTTCCATCGTGGTCGGTGATTCGTTCAAGCGCAAAGATGCTGGCGGAGCATGGCGATCTGTCGACGCAACCACAAGCGAGCAGATCGCCAAGGCCGCAGCCAGCAAAGGACTCAAAGTGCTGGAAGGCGATCGTCAGGCTGACGGAGTGCTCAGCACCTATGCGAGCCAGATCGACGCGCTGAAAAAGCAGCCCCTCGGTTCTGCTTCAGAGCCGCTTTGTCTGGTACGCACGCCGGGAGAATACCCCAACATGAGCGCAGGCGTGCCTGGTTGCGAGGGCGCCAATGAATTGGCAAGAGGCAGCGATATCACCCAGGTAGTGATGCAATCCTTCCTGAAAGCCAGCCCGCGAGCTGACATAGCCCTTCATGGGGCCGGTGGCACTCGGCGTCCTGTTCCTGAAGGAGTTATCACGATGGGAGACGCGTTCACCGTGCTGCCCTTCAGCAGCATGCTGATTGAGTTGCCAGTGACTGGACAGCAACTGGCGACCGTGCTGGAAGAAGCTGTCTCAGCCTATCTGGACATCGGCCTCCCATCTGGCGCAGGGCATCCGTATGCAGCAGGCCTGCGCTGGCATCTGGACATGAGCCAGCCCAAAGGCCATCGATTCACCAAGCTGGAGGCCAAGGATCGCAACACGGGCACTTGGTCGCCCTTGGACCATGCCCGTACGTATATTGTCGTGACCGACGAATTCATAGCCAGAGGCCAAGATGGCTATGCCAGCTTCAAACCTATTTACGACAGCGGCAATTTCACCAACAGCTATAAGGTGTATGCGCAAGCGTTTGTGGATTATGTGAATTCCAAACAAACTGTTCACCGCCCTTCACCTGAAGACTACTCACATCAGGCCGTCACTACACGTTCAGGAAGCTTGCTGCTTTCGACTAACTTGAGGTAGTGCGGAAAAAGCCTGGTGGCTAGGCGCGCAAGCCTCGGCAGGGGTGCTGAAGTGGATGACTCCCTAGACCGCTCCCAGCGCCGCAAGACGCACCAACATGCGCGCAACCGCTCTCTGGCCGAACTAAGGCCACCTGATGAGGCGCGTTGGCAGGTCAAGTCGTGTCAATATCGTGGCTGCATCAGGATCGTCCTGGTGGGCCATCCCGCCTCTTCGTTTATGGCAAAAATGCACCCTCACCTATCTCGCAATCGCGTGGCGATGTCCGCATCGGCTGTATTGGTCACGGCCCTCATCACCTTATTGACTTCATGTGGCGGCATGGGTGCCCACAAGGGCGCGTCCCTGGAGTTGACCATTGCCCACATCAACGATCACCACTCCCACCTGGAACCCATCCCGGATCAGATAGTACGGATAGGTGGCATTGATACCCAGCTCGAATTGGGTGGCTTCGCTCGGGTGACCAGTGCGTTCCGATCGTACGAAGGCCGCGACAACGTCCTTAGGCTCCATGCAGGCGATGCCAGCACTGGCACGGTGTACTACACCCTGTTCAAGGGTCAGGCTGACGCCGACATGATGAACACCATTTGCTTCGACGCCATGGCGGTAGGAAACCATGAGTTTGACGATGGCGATGCGCAGCTGAAGGGCTTCATAGAACACCTGCACGCCGGACATTGCAAAACGCCGGTGCTGAGCGCCAACGTCCATCCGCAAGTCGGCACGCCGTTGGCGCCCCAGACCGCACACGACTACATTCAACCCTACGCCATCAAGACCATCCGCGGAGTTCGCGTGGGAATCGTCGGCATCACGATCAAGCGCAAGACACAAGCTTCGTCCAGCCCTCTTCCCAGCACCGCCTTCGAAGACGAGACCTCTGCCACCCAACGCACTATCAATCAGCTCAAAGCCCACGGTGTGCGCCATATCGTACTGTTGACCCACCAAGGTTACGGCGCTGACAAAGCCATGGCCGCCAAGCTGACCGACGTTGATGTCATCATCGGTGGCGATTCGCACACATTGTTGGGGGACTTCAGCGCGCAAGGCCGCCTTGCCCTTTCCGCAGGCCCCTACCCCACGCGGGTTGTCAATCGAGATGGCAAACCAGTTTGCATAGGACAAGCCTGGGAATTCAGCAAGGCCATGGGCGAATTGAACGTCAGCTTCAATGCTGAAGGCGAAGTGACCAGTTGCACCGGGCAGGCATCGCTCATCATCGGAGACAGCTTCAAGCGCAAGGACGCCTCAGGCCAATGGGCGGCGGTCGATACGTTCACGCATCAGCAGATCAAGGCCGCAGCCGCTGCTGAAGCAAGCTTGAAAATGCTGGCGGAAGATGCCGTTGCATTGAATGTGCTTCGTACCTATTCCAGCCAGACAGAACAGATGCAGAAGGAGCCGATTGGCGAGGCGTCCCAAGCCCTGTGCCTTGTACGCACGCCAGGAGAGAGTTTCAACGCCAGCAGGGATGTGGTTGGCTGCGAGAACGCCAATCAGCGCGCGCACGGCAGTGATGTGGCACAGATAGCGGCGCAGTCCTTTCTGAGAACCAGCCTGCGTGCTGACTTGGCGCTCCACAACGCAGGCGGCGTGCGCTTGCCAGTGCCGGCCGGCACCATCACCATGGGCCAGGCGTTTGCTCTACTGCCTTTCACCAATATGCTGATCGAGTTGCCCGCGACCGGCGAGCAGATCGCCTCCGTGCTGGAAGATGCGGTATCGAACTATCTGGATGCTGGACGCCCCTCAGGCGGAGGTCATCCTTACGCCGCAGGCCTGCGCTGGCACCTTGACATGAGCCAACCTAAAGGCCGGCGGTTCAGCCAGTTGGAAGTCAAGGATCGCCAAAGCGGCATGTGGTTTGCCCTGGAACCCACACGCATGTATACCGTGGTCACGCATGAATTTCTGGCAAAGGGGCAGAGCGGGTACGCCAGCTTCAAGCCCATCTATGACAGTGGGAACTACATCAATACGCACTTCTTATACACGCAAGCCTTCGTGGACTACGTTCGCGCCCACGGCAAGCTGGAGCGCCCCGCCCCAGCAGACTACTCTCACCAGGCAGTGACCACTCCGGCAGGTGTAGTGCTTGACTAGGAGTTTGAACGACGCGGAGCGCCAGCATCATCCTGCGTTCGCCCATGTGTGCTGCCGCTCTGAACCTGACTGCCCCCTCGACCCCGCGCAAGCCCATGAGCCGCCAATCTAAAAAATCAGATACTGGCATACAATTTCTTAGCATACTAAAATCATTCTAACCAAAGACATGGCCTGCCCCCGGCCTGTTCAGCATAAGGAAAAAGGCAAGCCATGACCCGTCAGAAAGTGATCATCAGTTGCGCTGTCACCGGTGCAATTCATACCCCTTCCATGTCGCCCTATCTGCCGGTGACGCCGGACGAGATCGCGAAGTCTTCCATTGAGGCTGCCGAGGCCGGTGCGGCCATCATCCACTTGCACGCGCGGGATCCGGTGACCGGCAAGCCGGATCAAACACCGGAGGCGTTCCGCCCATTCCTGGAAAAGATCAAGGCCGGATGCGACGCAGTGGTGAACCTGACCACAGGCGGTTCGCCCTACATGTCCGTGAATGAGCGCATTCAACCTGCCATGGTGCTCAAGCCCGAGGTGGCTTCCATGAACATGGGAACCATGGGCTTCGGCCTATTCCCCATGCTGGAACGCTTCAAGGAATTCAAGCACGACTGGGAACGCCCCTATCTTGAAGGCAGCAAAGACCTCATCTTTCGCAATACCTACGGAGACATCGAAACTGCGCTCAAGAGCATGGCGCCCAACGAAACGCGTTATGAATTCGAGTGTTACGACACATCCCATCTCTACAACCTGGCGCACTTTGTAGACCGTGGTTTGATCAAAGCACCATTTTTTGTGCAGACGGTGTTTGGGATTCTGGGCGGCATTGGCGCGCATCCTGAAGACGTCATGCACATGAAACGCACCGCTGACCGGCTATTCGGCGAAAGCTATCGTTGGTCAGTTCTGGGCGCTGGTCGCAACCAGATGCCTGTCGCGGCCATGGCCGCCTCCATGGGCGGTAACGTCAGAGTCGGGTTGGAAGACAGTCTTTGGATCGGTGCAGGCAAGCTTGCTCAGACCAATGCGGAACAAGTGGTCAAGGTACGCAAGATCATTGAAGGCTTGGGGTTGGAGGTGGCTACGCCGACAGAGGCGCGTGAGATTCTTGGGCTTAAGGGCGTTGCCAAGGTCGCGTTCTGATGGTTTTGATCCCCTACTCGCCTCGACGACGGCGGGGCTGAAGCGACGGGCTTTACCCCCTCTCCCTTTGGGCCGGCCAACCGGCGAGGGCAAACGGCGGTTGATTAAGCGATGCGGATTGTTATTTGCCCCTGCTCTATGAGCGCACATACTGAAGCGCGTTAGTCCGCAATGCCGTTTGCAGCGCCCTCACCTGCGGTGACCAGGTCACGCTGGCCAGAGTCATCAATCTCACCGTGGCATTGAACGCAGGTTCCCCGATTTCGCGAATCACCAACCCCGGTTTCAATATATGGGCCGCGGACCAGTAGCCCATCAAGCCGATGCCAAACCCGCCATTGATCAACGCCGTGGCTGTGGGCATCTCGTTGATGCGATTAGCCATCTGCGGCGTCACCCCTGAATCCCAAAGCGTCTGCATCACCAGCGACGAAAGCGAGTCGCGCGCCTTGAGCATCACCACCTCCTCTGACTTGATATCTCGCCAACGGATCAATCGCCGGCTTGCCAATGCGTGGGTATCCGGCAGGATAGCGACGTAGGGATAGGTGGCTATGACCCGTGAGCGAAGGTCTTGCTCCTCCAAGGTGCGAAAGCCTATGGCCACATCCGCCTTGCCCTGACGCAACTGCTGCACCGCCTCGTCAGTGGTGACGTCCGAAAACTCTATGCGCACCGTGGGGTGCGCAGCACGGAACGCCATGAGCCCTGGCATGAGAACCGTGGGGTACAAATTGGCCGGCGCCGCCACACGCACCAAGCCTCGTCGCCCTCGCACATGGCTCTGCAACTGGGTTTCGACCCGATCCGCCTCATCAAGCAGTTGGATAGCCAAACGCTGGCAATCCAGGCCTAACGAGGTGAGCGCCACATTGCGCGTATCACGGTCAAACAGCTTGCCGCCTATGGCCAGCTCGAGATTGTGAATCGTGGCGCTCAACGTAGGTTGCGTCACCCCAAGGCGTTCTGCCGCGCGAGTGAAATTCAGCGAACCCGCTACTGCCAGGAAGGCACGCATCTGCGCGAGCGTTAGTTTCATAGGCAAATTCTATAGTTAAACAAATTTAATCTATCAATCAATCCATAGACTTGTGCAACGGTCGTATTCAGGCCAGACAAAAAATTGGAGACAAGCATGATTGAACACGAGATCCGAGGGCACACGCTACTCGTCACGCTTAACCGCCCCGAGGTAAAAAACGCCTGGAATCCTGAACTGGCGAAAGGGCTTCGAGACATGTGGGTAAAGCTCGTCTCCGACGATGAGCTGAGAAGCTGCGTCGTCACGGGACGTGGTGACTTCTTCTCGTCCGGCCTGGATTTGAAGAATCCCCCTGGAGATCACGCGCCAGCGGCGATGCCCAACCTTGACGTCACCTGCGACAAACCCATTATTGCGGCTGTAGAGGGTGGCGCTATAGGCTATGCCGCAGTCTTTTGCCTGTTCTCGGACATGGTGATCGCAGGAGAGAGCGCCTATTTTCTCTACCCCGAAGGCAAGATGGGTGCGTTCCAGGGAATGATGGGCGGTTTTCCCGGACGCCTTCAATACAAGGCGGCTCTGCAGTGGATCATGACCGCAGACCGGATGCCCGCCCCCAGAGCGCGCGAAATCGGCATGGTCAACGAAGTGGTGGCTGATGGCTGCGCCACTCAGCGCGCGCTGGAACTGGCCGAGCGCATCAACGAGAACGCGCCCCTTGTCATTCAGGCCATGAAAGCGTTGGCCCTCAGCGCCGTTCCCAAAGGGTTGATAGAAGAAAACTACCGCAACAACCGGATGCTGGCCCGCATAGTCAAGAGCGAGGACTACAAGGAAGGCGTAGCAGCCTTCATGGAAAGACGTCCCACCAAATTCAGCGGCAAGTAAGAAGAGTTTCAGGAGACATCAACAATGAAGCAACTCGGTTCACTCAAGAAAACTATCATCGTCGCCCTATCGGTACTTGCCGTCACTTTCGGAACTTCTTCGCATGCCGCGAAGTTTCCTGAACGCCCGATCACCCTGGTGGTTCCTTTCACTGCCGGCGGCCCCACTGATGCGCTTGCGCGCGCTATCGCAGATGATATGACGCGCACACTGGGCCAACCCATCGTCATTGACAACAAGGCCGGGGGAAACTCCATCATCGGCACTGCGCATGTAGCTCGCGCCCGTCCCGACGGATACACTCTGCTCATGGCCACCGCAGCGGGGATGATCATGAACCCCTTGCTGCGAAACGATCTTCCTTATGAAGTAGACCGCGATTTTGATCTGCTTCAGATCATCAACGTCAATCCGCTCATGTTGGTGACCTCCAGCTCGCATCAGATCAAGAGTCTCGATGACTTCATCAAGCTGTCCAAAGAGCAGGACAGCAAGATCAGTTATGCATCGGTCGGTCTGGGAAGCGCCTACCAGCTGGCTTTTGAAGCTTTGCAGCAGGTGTCCGGTATCAAGCTCAATCACATTCCCTACAAAGGGAGTCCGCCAGCCCTGATAGATGTGATGAGCAAAACCGTTGACGTGATGTTCGACACACCCAGCAGCGTCATGCCGCATGTCACGAGCGGGAAGCTGAGAGCGCTGGCCACCTCCAGCCCCACCCGCTTTCCGATTTTCCCTGACGTTCCGGCGGTGGCCGAGCGCTACCCGGGGTACGAAACGGTGGTGTGGTCAGGGGTAGTGGCACCCAAAGGTCTCCCGGCTGATGTCCGGGAAGCACTGAAAACCGCCATCGACAAGTCCCTGAAGTCTCCGAAGTACCTGCAATTGTCCAAGGACTCTGGAACAGAACCATCGACACCTCTTTCCTCTGCGGAATTGTCCAAGTTCATGCAAACACAGCAGACCAAATGGAAAGCCGTTATTCAACGCGCAGACATCAAGATTCAATAACTCCATCGCGCAATTGATTTTCATGAATTAGACAGGCAGACCATGGACAGCAGTAAGACTTCAGCCGATCAGCCTCTTCACGGCGTCAGGGTCCTGGAAATCGGACACTTCATCGCAGCTCCGCTGGCCACACAGACACTTCTGGATCTGGGGGCAGATGTCATCAAACTCGAGACTCAGGGCGGAGATAGTGCACGCTCTGCTGGATGGACGGCTGATCCCTATGGCCCCATGTTCTGCGCCTACAACAGAGGCAAGCGCTCCATCGTTCTCGATCTGAAAGAAGAAGGCCCGCGCCTGATGGCCAGGAAGCTGGCCCTGAGCTGCGATGTCGTGGTGTCCAACATGCGCCCAGGCTCGCTTGAGAAGCAGGGCTTGGGGGCCGAGCAATTGCGAAGCGAGTCCCCGCGACTGATCTACGGCAGGGTCAGCGGATTCGGAAACTCAGGCCCATCGGCGCTTCGGCCGGGCTTCGACATTGCAGCGCAGGCAGAAAGTGGCATGATGAGCCTTAACGGAGAAGCTGACAGAGACCCGGTTCGCATAGGCTTTACGGTCGTGGATATTCTGGCGGCGAACGCGCTAACCGTTGGAGTCTTGTCTTCCCTTTTGCGCCGAAGCACCACCGGCAAGGGCGACACCATTGACATCTCATTGATTGATGTGGCTGTTTCGTCTTTGGCCCTGCAATGGGGGCACTACCGGAAGACCGGCACTCACCCATTGCGAACAGGGAACGGCCAGCCGTCCGTCGCCCCTGCCGCTGACGTCATTCCCGCGCGCAACGGCGCCATCGTGCTGGCCGCCTATATGCAGCCTCATTTTGAACGCCTTTGCCTCACGCTGGGGCATCCGGAAATCGCTCAGGATGCGCGCTTCGCGACCAACCATGCCCGCGTGCAGAACCGGCCCGCGCTGCTCGCGACGCTGGGGCAAGCCATGAGGCAGTTCGACGCGGAGGATCTTGTCCAAAAACTCACGGAGGGAGGCATCGTCTCCGGTGTCATCAGGTCAATGGACGAAGTCAAACCAGGCCGCGCGGGCGTGAGCCAGGACCTATTTGTAGATGTAGAGGCCAACGGTCTATCTCCGATGAGCCTGCCTGGCTTGCCCTTTACATCAGAAGGAAGCCGCCGCATGGGCGGGCGTCTACCGGGGCTGGGAGAGCATACAGACGAAATCCTGCTGGAGCTTGAGCAGGCGCTCGCCACCCATTGAGGCTTTGATGGGCCATCTGATCACGTCATCTCATCGTCACGAATAAGTCAACGTAGCTTCACGCTTGTTAAGCAGCATGACGCGGTACGTAACGTCCGCTTCATGTCAAGATGAATACTCAACTTCTGAATCCTCGCCGCGCCCTTATTCTGGCTCCCCTGGCCCTTGCTGCCGCACTCGCTGCTTGCGGTGGAGGCGGAGACGATGATTCCAACAAGACCGCCCCGCTTGACCTGACCATCGCACACATCGGCGACCATCACTCGAACCTGGACCCTTTCACCGCTCAGACTATGAAAATCGGCGGAGTGGACACGCAGGTTGAATTGGGTGGTTTTAGCCGTGTGACCACCGCGTTCAAGCAATATGCCGGCCGTGACGACGTGCTCAAATTCCACGCGGGTGATGCCAATACCGGCACCCTGTACTACACGCTCTTCAAGGGCAAGGCCGACGCCGACATGATGAACACCATCTGTTTCGACGCCATGGCCGTTGGAAACCACGAATTCGATGATGGCGACGCTCAGCTCAAAAGCTTCGTTGAGTACCTTCAAGCCGGCGCCTGCAAAACGCCCGTACTGGCTGCCAACATTCGTCCGCAGGTGGGCACACCTCTGGCCCCCAAAGCCGAGAACGACTTTCTCAAGCCCTACACCATCAAAACCGTCAAAGGTGTTCAGGTGGGCGTTGTAGGCCTCACCATCAAGTCCAAGACGCAAAACTCCTCCAGCCCGCTCGCCACCACCGTCTTCGAAGACGAAGCTTTGGCTGCTCAGCGCACCATCGACCAGCTCAAGTCCCAGGGCATTCGCCACATCATTTTGCTCACGCACATGGGCTACGACGCCGACAAGGCGATTGCAGCCAAACTGACGGATGTGGACGTCATCATCGGTGGTGACTCGCACACCCTGCTGGGCGACTTCTCCGCACAAGGTAGCGGATACTCCACTTCTGGCGCGTACCCCACCAAAGTCACTAACAAGGATGGCAAACCGGTTTGTATAGGCCACGCTTTCGAATACAGCAAAGCCATGGGCGAAATGCGCGTGAGCTTCAATGAAAGCGGTGAAGTCTCTTCATGCACAGGCCAGGCATCGCTCATCATTGGGGACAGCTTCAAACGCCAGGGTGCTGACGGCATCTGGGCCAATGTAGATGCCCCAACCCAACAGCAGATCGTAGCTGCCGTGGCTGCAGACAAGGGCCTGAAACTGCTCACACCCGATGCGGGCGCAACTTCCGTGCTGGCGGCTTACTCGGGCCAGGTGGAAGTGATGAAGAAAGAGCCCATTGGCTCTACCACCGAAGCCCTGTGCCTTGTGCGTACCCCCGGTGAAAGCACCAACCGCAGCGCGGGCGTTGCAGGTTGCGAAGACGCCAACAAACTGGCCCGTGGCAGTGACGCTGCGCAAGTCGTGGCGCAAGCCTTCCTGAGCGCCAGCCTCCGCGCGGATGTTTCCATACAGAACTCGGGTGGCGTACGCGTGCCGCTGGCGGCAGGCACCATCACCATGGGCGACGCCTTCACCGTGCTGCCGTTCTCCAACGTGCTGGTGGAACTGCCCGCCACCGGACAGCAAATCACGGCGGTGCTGGAAGATGCAGTCTCGAACTACCTGGACGCGGGCCAAACGACAGGCGGTGGCCACCCTTATGCGGCTGGCCTGCGCTGGCACCTGGACATGAGCAAGGCCAAGGGTTCGCGTTTCAGTCAGCTTGAAGTCAAAAGCCGAACCACCGGTGTCTGGTCTGCCATCAACCCGGCTCAGACCTATATCGTGGCCACCAACGACTTCCTGGCCAAAGGTCAGGACGGTTACGCCACCTTCAAGCCTATCTACGACAGCGGCAACTACGTCAACAACTATTTGCTCTACACGCAGACCTTTGTCGATTACATCCGCGCCAAAGGAACAGTCAGCCGCCCTGCTGCCAGCGACTACTCCCACCAGATGGTCATCACCAAGGCAGGCGTGACGCTGCCTTGATTCCGTTGGTTGGCGAGTACAGCTTCTCCTAGCCGGATGTTTCGCTGGGAGCGCCAAGCTCCAGCTTGGCATTCTTGGCCCTCCATCCGCTGCTGTGCCGAGCAGGGGCTCGGCGGTCCCAGGAAATACCAATGCGGTCCAGGTTGCCATGAGACGAACACTCGGGCCCAGCCCTGATTCACCTTTCCAGCTGAACTTAACCCTCAGAACATCTCCCGCACTTCGCGAAGCGGGCTGTTCGCCTGGGAGCGCCAAGCTCCAGCTTGGCATCTTCGGGGTCTTTGCAAACGCCGTAATGCCAAGCTGGAGCTTGGCGCTCCCAGGAAATACCGATGCTCTCCGGACTGCCATGTGACGAACTTCGAACTCAGTCTGACTAAGCTTCTCAGCGGCACATAGCCCACAAAAATCTCCAGGACTTCGCGAAGCGGGCTGTTCCCCTGGGACCGCCGAGCTCCTGCTCGGCATTCTTGGCTTCTGCAGCCCCCGGAGCTTCAACCGGCAGGCCCCACATGGCGGGGATATCCAGCCGTTTCGACATATACCGAAACAAAGCGATACCGCACAGACAGGACACCGCACAGGTCCGACGGCACCATCACAGACATGTTCAACCCCTGTCTGAAGAAAGAGCTGTCATGAAATCCTGGATCAAACGAACCCTTTTCGGCGTGGTCGGCGCCTCCATACTGGTGGGGGGCCTCACGGCCTGCGGTACGCGTGGAGAAGGTCATCGCTGGCAGACCAACGCAGAGGACTCAGCCAAATTCCGCGGCAAGATGATCGAGCGCGTTAGCAGCAAACTCGACCTGAACGCCGATCAGAAGCAGCGCCTTACCGTACTGACCGACAAACTGCACGCGCAGCGTACTGCGCTGATGGGCACCAGCGCCAACCCGCGCGCCGACGTCTCTGCTCTGGTGGCTGGTGAAAAATTCGACCGTACACGCGCCCAGGCCCTGGTCACCGAGAAGACCGCCGCGCTGAACAGTCAAAGCCCCGAGGTGATCACTGCGATGGGTGATTTCTATGACAGCCTGACGCCTGCGCAGCAACAGAAGGTGCGCGACTTCATGCAGCGTGGCTCGCGTTGGGGCCGGCACGGGTGAGAATGTCGCTACTGCATCGTGACGTTTAGGCTAGGAGCGTGCGCGGCAGAAGGCGTCGAAGCGAAACGTGCGAAAAACGAGGACA
>JAECRA010000026.1 GCA_015999985.1 Comamonadaceae bacterium | reverse complement strand
CGAACGCCGCGAGTTCTGCCGCACCGCCTTGGGCACGAGCACCGCAGGTTGCCCGTAGCGAAGCGAAGGGTCACGGACAGTGGGGCCGCCTTTCTTTTGCCTACTTTTCTTTGGCGGAGCAAAGAAGAAGTAGGTGCGCTGCCGGGCGCACTCCCCGGCCTCCGACCTTGGCCAATAGCAGAAGGCAATTAGTATCCGCTGCGCTTCAATCAACGGCTGCTTGCCCTCACCCTAGCCCTCTCCCGCGAGCGGTAGAGGGGACAAGACACCTCGCGCCAGCGACTACGGATTCAAGGTAGCGCCCCATAGACATGCCGTGTGCCCCCACCTGTTGGCGGGCCCCGCCCACCCCTATCCCAAAGGAATAGGGAGTAAGCGCATCAGTCTCTCCCAAAGGCAGAGGCAGAGGCAGCAGCACACCGTTCCGTGAACTCCATCAAGCAGGAAGCTTGTAATCCTTAAGCAGTTCCCGCAGCCTGGTCTTCAGCATCTTGCCCGTAGCCCCCAACGGAATGGCGTCCACGAACACCACGTCATCCGGCTTCTGCCACTTGGCGACCTTGCCCTCGTAGAAGCCCAGCAACTCCTCACGCGTCACGTGCGCATCCGGCTTCTTGACCACCGCCACAATCGGCCGCTCGTCCCATTTGGGGTGCGGCATGCCAATACAGGCCGCCATGGCCACACCTGGGTGCGCCATGGCCACGTTTTCGATATCGATGGAGCTGATCCACTCCCCGCCCGATTTGATGACATCCTTGCTGCGATCAGTGATCTGCATGAAGCCATCCGCATCGATGGTTGCCACATCGCCCGTGGGGAACCAGCCATCTATAAGCGGATATCCTCCTTCGTTCTTGTAGTACGTGTCCAGAATCCAGGGGCCTTTCACATACAGATCGCCATAGGTCTTTCCGTCCCACGGGAGCTCTGCTCCATCGTCGCTCACGATTTTCATGTCGACACCGAAGATCGCTCGCCCCTGCTTGAGCCGGATCTTCATTTTTTCTTCTTCCGACACGTGGCGGTGCTTTTCCTTGAGAGTGCACAAGGTTCCCAGAGGGCTCATTTCTGTCATGCCCCAGGCGTGCAGGACATCGACACCATAGTTCTCTCTGAACGAAGCGATCATTGCAGGCGGGCAAGCCGAGCCCCCGATGACGGTGCGCTTCAAGGTCGAGAACCTCAGATTGTTGGAGCCTGCATACCCCAACAGCATTTGCCAGACAGTAGGCACACCTGCGGCAAAAGTGACTTTTTCAGCCTCTATCAGATCAAAGACCGACTTGCCGTCCAGCGCGGGACCTGGAAACACGAGCTTGCAGCCCACCATGGCCGCCGAATATGGCAGGCCCCAGGCGTTGACGTGGAACATCGGTACCACCGGCAGCGCTGAATCACTGGCGGACAAAGCCATGGCGTCAGGCAGCGCGGCGGCAAACGCGTGGAGCACCGTGGAACGATGGCTGTACAACGCCGCCTTGGGATGGCCGGTGGTGCCGCTGGTGTAGCACATGCTGGAAGCCGTGTTTTCATCGAACTCAGGCCAGGCGTAGGTGTTGGGCTGCGCGCCGATCCAGGCTTCATAGCTTTGCAGATTCGGAATGCCTGTATCTGAAGGAAGCTTGTCAGCGTCGCACAACGCAATCCAGTGCGTGATGTTGGGGCAATGCGCATGAATGCCCTGGATGATGGGCAGAAAGCTCATGTCAAAGCACAGTACCTTGTCCTCGGCATGATTCACGATCCAGGCAATCTGCTCTGGAATCAGGCGTGGGTTGATAGTGTGCAGCACTCGGTTGGACCCGCTCACTCCAAAGTAAAGCTCAAGGTGCCGGTAGCCATTCCAGGCTAGCGTGCCTATGCGCTCACCCAGACCAACTCCGAGGGCGTCGAGACCGTTGGCCACCTGCTTGGCTCGCTTTTGCACGTCTGCCCAGGTGTATCGGTGAATATCGCCTTCCACGCGCCGCGAAACCACCTCACTATCCGCGTGATGCCTCGCCGCGTGGTCGATAAGCCTCGAAATCAAAAGCGGATGGTTCTGCATCTGACCAAGCATCGGAAAATCTCCTGAGAACAGCGTTGATAAACACGACATTGTGTACCACGCCCGGGCGCCTCTGACGCCTGCGCCCCCCAGGGTTACCCGAAGGTAGCGCCAGCGCGTTGCGGCGCGTCCGGCGACAATGGCAGCATGCAAGATGACGTTCAGACAGGGCCACAAGCCTTTGACCTCGGCAAGGTTTGGAACAACCGGTTTTTCGGGTTGGGTCCCACTTTCTTCACCGCTCGCGCGCCCACGGCACTGCGAGATCCCTACTGGGTGGCCCGCAGCCAGTCCATGGCTCGTGAGCTGGGGCTGCAGGAGAATTGGTGGGCATCGCAGGAAGCGCTTGAAGCCTTCTCTGGTAATCGCCCGCTTGCGGGTAGTCAGCCACTGGCCAGCGTGTACAGCGGCCACCAATTTGGTGTCTGGGCCGGACAGCTCGGCGATGGCCGTGCCATTTTGCTCGGTGAGTTAGAGGCCAGGGACGGCCAAACCCTTGAATTGCAACTCAAAGGCAGCGGGATGACCCCCTACTCCCGAATGGGAGACGGCCGAGCGGTGCTGCGCTCTTCCATTCGTGAGTTTCTATGCAGCGAAGCCATGCACGCGCTGGGTATTCCCACCACCCGCGCCCTCTGCATTACCGGCTCTGATCAGCCCATACGCCGCGAAACACTGGAAACTGCCGCCGTCGTCGCCCGCACGGCGCCCAGCTTCATCCGGTTCGGGCATTTTGAGCATTTCAGCCACAACCAGGAGCACGATGACCTGAAAAAGCTGGCTGACTACGTCATTGACGGCTTTTACCCCGAGTGCAGGGACGCAGCCAATCCAGCTGCAGCGCTGCTGGCCGCCGTCACGCAGCGGACTGCGGCTCTCATGGCCGACTGGCAAGCGGTTGGCTTTTGCCATGGTGTCATGAATACTGACAACATGAGCATTCTGGGCCTGACCGTGGACTATGGGCCGTTCCAGTTCCTTGACGGCTTCGATCCGGACCATATCCCCAACCACTCTGACACCAGTGGCCGCTATTCCTATAAGCGTCAGCCCCAGGTAGCCTACTGGAACCTGTTTGCGCTTGGCCAGGCGCTGCTTCCGCTGATAGGTGAACCCGATGACGCCATGGCGGCCCTTGAGCCTTACAAGAGCATGTTTCCTGCAGCTCTTGACCGCCGCATGGCGGCCAAACTGGGTTTCGCGGATTCCAGCGAAGGCGTCAAGACACTGGTGGGTGACGTTCTGGCATTGATGGCCACCGAGCGCACGGACTACCCCATTTTCTGGCGCCGCTGGGCAGAGCACCTGGCTGGTGCGCCAGCGGAAACTGTCCTGGACTTGTTTCACGACCGCCCGGCCGCAAATAACTGTCTGAATCAATTACAAGAATTAGACGCAAAGTTCGGTCAGCGACCAGATGCGGGTCTCGCGCTGCAAAGCAATCCTTCAGTCATACTGAGAAACCATCTTGCAGAGCAGGCCATCGCCCTGGCGAACCAAAAGGACTTTTCGATGATCGAACAGTTGTTGGAGGTCCTCGAAAATCCATTCGAAGATCACCCTGACCACGCAGCCTGGGCTGGATTTCCTCCAGACTGGGCTTCTTCCATCCAAATCAGTTGCTCATCATGACCCACCCCGTTGAAAAAACAGATGAACAGTGGCGCGCGCTACTCGACTCCAAAAACGCCGAACCCGTGGCCTACCAGGTCACACGTCATGCCGCCACAGAGCGCCCCTATACCGGCAAGTACGAACAACACTGGGCTGACGGCAGCTACCACTGTATCTGCTGCGGCGCGAAACTGTTCGAATCCGGCACCAAGTTTGACGCGGGCTGCGGCTGGCCCAGTTTTTCCCTGGCCATTCCTGGCGCGATTGAAGAGCACAGGGACGTCAGCCTCGGCATGGTTCGCGTTGAAACCGTGTGCGCCAACTGTGGCGCCCACCTGGGCCATGTTTTTCCTGACGGACCAACGCCCACGGGCTTGCGCTACTGCATGAATTCAGCCTCTCTGGACTTCACCCCACGATAATGCAGCCTGTCCATCACGGCTGACTGCTCGCTCCCTCATGAAACTCCTGCTTGATTTCGCGCCCATTGTCCTTTTCTTCATCGCTTACAAGCTGGAAGGCATCTATGTAGGAACCGCTGTATTGATGGCCGCCACCACGCTTCAGATGGTGATCATCTATCTGATGGACAAGAAACTCAGCACGATGCACAAAGCAACGCTCGCGCTGATTCTTATCTTTGGCACGCTCACACTGGTATTGCAGGACGAACGCTTCATCAAGTGGAAACCCACGGTCCTGTACACAGCGATGGCCATTGCCCTGGCTGTAGCGCTTTGGGGATTCGGCAAGAATTTCCTCAAGATCATGCTTGGCAGCCAACTCAGCCTGCCTGAGCCGGTATGGGTCCGCTTGAACACCATATGGGTACTCTATTGCTTGTTCATGGCCGCCATCAATGGCTATGTGGCGGCCTTTTACTCAACAGATGCATGGGCCAATTTCAAGCTGTGGGGTTACGCGTTTCCAGTGTTGTTCATCATCGGACAGGGCTTCTATGTGGCGCGCCACATGAGCGAACCAGTTCCAGAGTCCACGGACAAGAGCCCGGATGATCCAACCCTGCCTCCCGGGAGCGCTCGATGAGTATTCATCCAGAAAACGAACTCCAATCGTCCCCTCTGGCCGATCAGATGGCCGCACGGCTGCGGGAAGTCCTGCGACCCACCGAGCTTGATGTGCTGGACGAAAGCTGGCAGCACGAGGGCCATGTAGGTGCCAACGGATCCGGTCACGGCACCCACTTCAGAGTGCGTGTGGCTTCACCGCTGTTCGAAGGCAAGACTCGGGTAGCCAAACATCGCATCGTCTACGAAGCACTGCAGAGTTTCATCGACGAAGGCGTCCACGCGATCGCCATCGAGGCACGCTAAAACGCCAGTCGATCCTGGCGCATATACTTCCGCTTCGGCAATCCTCGAGTCTGCCTTACTTGCCATGGCTAAAAGCCCTGTGCGACGAGAGTAAACAGGCAGACGCCAAGAACCTTTTCAAGACTTAGCAGTCTCACTGCTCATACTTATCTGCCCCGCGTGGGTTCTCCAAGGCAAATATCAATGAAAAAACAGATCCTGGCCGCTTCCGCAGCCGCCTTTCTCACGGGCGCACTGGCACTTCCCGCCATTGCTCAGAATATCGCCATCGTCAACGGCAAACCGGTTCCAAAAACCCGTTTGGTTGCACTGGAAGAGCAAGTAGCTGAACAAGCCGCTCGTACGGGCCGCCCTGTTCCCCCAGAAATGGCCGGCCAGATGAAAGAACAAGTCATCGCCATGGAAATCTTCATGCAAGAAGCGCAGAAGCAAGGCGTTGAAGGCACTGCGGATTTCCGCAAAAAAATGGAAATGGCACGCCAGAGCGTGATGATCAACGCGCTCTTCAATCAATACCAGGAAAAAAACCCTGTCACTGACGCCGAAGCCAAAGCGGAGTACGACCGCATTGTCGGTGCGCAGGCTCCCGCAGCAGGCGCCAAGGAATACAAGGCACGCCACATCCTGGTAGAGAAGGAAGATCAGGCCAAGGCCATCATTGCCCAGCTCAAAAAAGGCGGCAGCTTTGATGAAATCGCCAAGAAACAATCCAAGGACCCAGGCTCCGGTGCCAATGGTGGTGACCTGGGCTGGGCCAATCCTGCCGGCTATGTGCCCGAGTTTTCGGATGCCCTCAAAAAGCTGAACAAAGGCCAGACCACTGACGTAGCCGTTAAATCACAATTCGGCTACCACGTCATTCGTGTCGACGACATTCGCGAAGCCAAGGCGCCAGAGCTGCCGAAGTTCGAAGATGTCAAACCGCAAATCGCTCAGCAGATGCAGCAGCAGAAACTGATGAAGTACCAGGAAGAGCTGCGCGCCAAAGCCAAAGTTGAATAGTTCAGCAATTCAAACAACAGCCCCAGGCCTGCAAAGGCCAGGCTGTCAGCGGCAAATCGTAGTATAAAAAAGGAGCGCATAAGCGCTCCTTTTTTATTTAACAGCAGCTTCCTTTAACCCGGAGCGTTTTCTCGCGCATTGCAGCCAGCGATCCTTCTGCCGGGGGCGCCCAGCCCTCGCAGCCTCCTAGACAATTCGCTCATTCGCGCCATCGCTCAATGTGCGTAGGCGGAGATCAAAAGCCAGTATACCTACTGCTTGAGCCGAGGTGGAATCAGGCCCCGCTTGAACTCTTCTATAAGTTCGCGCGCCTTCTCAGGGTCCTTGTATACCGGTGGTTGGCTCGCAGGCACCTCCGGTGAGTCTGCTGCTTTAGCTTCGCCCGCAGGTGTCGGCGCGTCTTGTTCCAATGGGTGACCAGCACAGATCTCTTCACGCTGGCTAAGGGACTCGCCCAGCAGGTAGTTGGTCACTAGCGGATCCACGCAGGAATCGGTGTACGGATAAAGGCCGTGTTGGAAGTCGTTGGCCACATACACGCGGTGCGCCTTGGGCAGCTGTTGAAACAGCGCATTGGCTCCTACTGTTGCAGTGGCGGCATCATATTGGGACTGGAGCAGCAGCACATTCAAATCCTTGATGGCGGTGATGGCTGGCTTGTTGACCTTAGGCCCACCCCAAAAGCTACACACATGAACATCAAGGAGAGTAGAGAAAAACATGGGGGCCTGAGCTGCAAGGCCCCTCACCAGACTTTCCCAAACTGTCAAATCGGTAGTGGCCAGCGTATCGTTGCAATGCACTGCAATCAGCGCGGACTTGGAAGAATCCATGCTGAAGCTGTTGGGGGAAGGGTTCACCCACGTCTGCGCGTACATCTGAAGCAGAGAACCTGCAGTTTGACGGAGCGCAATGTTGCGTAACGGGTTGGTCGCGTCAAACACGTATTGGTTCAGCGCTTGGGCTACAGCCTGCATATCTTCAGGATTTGGCGCAAGCTTGAGCGCGGCATCCAATCCATGGGCAGCAGAAATCGTGTCCAGAAAACTGTCTGCATTGGTACGCTGGTAACTCAAGCCCATCAAGGGTACCGCAAGTACCTGTTGTACTCGTGGGCTCAGAGCAGGCATAACGGCTCGTACTTCTGCCTGCGTGTTGCCTAACTGAAAATAGTCTGCATGCCGAATCGCATAGGGCGCCAGGACATCGTCAAACAAGCTCTGACGCGCCGGAGGTTGACCAAGGAATATGCCCTGCTCCAGCGTACTGCCGAAGTCCAACGCGCTGTCCAGCACCATGCGGCCTACTTTCTCAGGAAACAAACTTGCATACCACGCACCTAGCCAAGTGCCATAGGAGTAACCCAGATAGTTGAGTTTCTCGTCCCCCAGCAGGCCACGAAGGAGGTCTACGTCACGCGCCGTGGCATCAGTGTTGATATACGGCGTGATGGGGTTTTTCAGGCATGCCTCGGCGAGCTTGCGTCCGTTGTAGTTGGCATTGGCAATGTTTTCAGGCGTGTCCCATTCAGCCGCGCTTGTAATCAGAGGGCGTTCGATCTCATTGGTAGCGCAACTCAAGCGGGTGCTTGCGCCCGTTCCACGAGGAGAAAAACCGATCATGTCGTATTCGTCAAGAAGACGAAGTTGACGAGCGCCCTGAGGACTCTCGGGATTGCTATTCCCAAACGCTGCGAACAGGTTTATGGCCATGCTCAGGCCATCTGCACCAGGCCCACCTGGGTTGAACACCAGGGAACCACGCTTTTTGTCTGGAGTGCCAGCGGCCATCCGCATGACCGCCATAACGACATCACCACGCTCAGTATTTGACCAATCCAGCGGAGCCTTCACAAAGCCGCATTGCAATCGCTCGCCCGCTGATGCCATAAGTTCGTTCATGGTGGCACTGCTGACGCCCAAAATGGTGGGATCGCAGGCACTCCATCCCACAGTTTGTTCGTGGTATTTCTGCAGGGGATCCTGAGGCTCATCTCCGCCGCATCCACCTAAGCCCGCAAGGGCGATGACGCACAAATGCAATGCGCGGATACGTAGAGGCAGAATTTTCTTCATCAAGGGTTGGCTTTCTTACAAACTGTTGGCGCACGTAGGCTAGGAACTCTCTAGTGTTGATTCAACTGCGCAAGTCAGGTGACATCATGGACCACTTGAACTCATCAATACATTCCGACACGCTCACCTGGCCCTCAATGCCTGTACTGAGGTGGAATCAGGCCACGCTTGAACTCCTCGATGAGTTCGCGGGCTCTTTCAGGGTCTTTGTAAACCGGCGGAGCGCTTGCGGGCGATTCGGGAGCGCTGGCCGCTTTGCTCCTGGCGTTGGGAGTCAGAGCATCTTGCTCCAATGGATGCCCTGCACAAACGGCTTCGCGCTGCGAGGGTGATTCGCCCAAGAGATAGCTGGTCACGATAGGGTCCACACAGGAATCCGAATATGGGTAAACCCCATGCTGAAAATCCCCGGACACATAGACGCGGCGAGCAGCAGGCAATTCTGCGAAAAACACATTGGCGCCGTCTGTACTGGTGGCCGTGTCGTACTGTGACTGAACCATCAGGACGTCGAGTGACTTCATGGGCGTTAACTCAGGTTTGCTCACCGTCGCCTCCCCCCAGAAGCTGCAAGGGTATGCCGACAGTGAGGCGGCTACAAACATGGGTGCCCGACGGGCCACATCTCGCACCAAACCAGCCAACGTGGTCAATTCCGTGGGAGCCGGCCTGTCATTGCAAGTGACTGCCGTCCAAACTGCACCGGAGCTATCCAGAGCGACGCTGGAGGGCTGTGGCCGTATGAATGTTGCAACGTATGCCCAATAAAAATCCGCCGCAACTTCGCGAGTAAGCTGGTTTTGCTCTTGGCTTGTGGGATCGAATACGTGTTGGTCCAATGCAGCTTTAATCGCCTGCATGTCTGCCACATCAGATGCAGCCTTGAGCACAGTGTCCAAGCCTCGAGCTGCGGAAATAGCCCTTAAATATGCGTTGGCACTTTGGCGGCTATAACCCATACCACCGAGCGCAGTACCCAACAATTCCTGCACACGCGCACTCAATGCGGGCATGATCGCTCTCACTTCTGTATCAGTGGCGCCAAGCTGAAAATAATCGGCATGCCGCACCGAGTAGGGAATCATGACTTCATTGAGCATGCGCTCGCGCGCCAGGGGCTGATTGAGCACTCTACGTTGCTCAAATGTGGAAGTGAAATCCACTGAGCTATCCAAGACCATGCGTCCTACTTTTTCAGGGAACAGGCTCGCAAACCACGAACCTAACCATGTCCCATAGGAGTAACCCACATAGTTGAGTTTCTCATCGCCCAACAAGCCTCGAAGCAAATCTATATCGCGCGCCGTGGCATCTGTGTTGATGTAGGGTGTGATGGGATTTTTCGCGCAGGCCTGTGCAATCTTGCTTGTGTTGTAGTGGATATTTGCGATGTTTTCAGGCGTATCCCATTCAGCCGCACTCTGATGAAAACTTCGCATCAATTCATTCGTGCCACACTGAAATTGAGTGCTAGCGCCAGTACCCCGGGGCGAGAACCCCACCATGTCGTACTCATCCAGCAGGCGCAACTGTCGTGCTCCCTGCGGGTTGTCGGGGTTGCTCTGGGCGAACGCCGAAAACAAAGTAAAAGCGGTTGACAAGCCATCTCCACCCGGTCCACCCGGGTTGAACACCAAAGAGCCGCGCCGCTTCTCTGGCGTACCAGCCGCCAAGCGCATGACGGCGAGAACGACATCGCCACGTTCAGGTGTAGACCAATCCAACGGAGCGCGCACAAAGCCGCATCGTAGACGGGCCCCGATTTCCGGGCTGAGTTCGTCGATAGTCGAATCATTCGCGCCCAGGATGGTGGGATCGCACGCGGTCCATTGAACAGTTTGTTCACGGTACTTTTGAAATGGGCCCGAAGTGTCGCTTCCTCCGCATGCGCTGAGACCAAAAATCGAAGCAGCGCCCACCAAGCCGGCGGTGAACATAAAAATCGATCGACGAAACTTCATAAAACGCCACCCATTGAAGATACTTAAGTTCTCGATTTTACAGAGGCCCGGGGTCAATCGATCTGTAAAGACGACGCCCTGATTGCTACAGGGGCGCCCACACCCTCGAGGGTGAGTAACCTTTACGTAAACAAAGTTCCAAACCAGCTCTCCCCGACATCCATCGGCTCAGTGTGTTCACCGGGGAACGGCCCGTTCTTCCCTAATTCAAGCGTAGGACAATCGCGCGTACAAGCATTTATGCCTGGAAAACGGTCATTTCATCATTAGGATGAGCTGATGATCAGGAGTCCAATTTTTCGAATCGCGCTTTGGGTTGTTCTGGGCGTTCTCGCTTTGTTTTCGGCTGTTGCCGCTTTCGTCTACTTCAATGACTGGAACCGACACCGCCCGTGGATCAATCAGAAGGTTTCAGAGGCCTTGGGACGGGATTTCGCCATACGCGGAGATCTTTCAGTCGATTGGCAATGGCCACAGACATTGGAGCCCGGTTGGCAACGCTGGATCCCGGGTCCGATAGTGAAAGCGAACGATATCCATGTAGGCAATCCTGCCGGATTTGTTCCGGGTGACGCCGCACGCGGCCCACAATCTCCTGAACCATCTACCTCGCCAAATACAACTTCCCCCGGCACCGCTCTGCCCGCCAGCGAGTTCGCTCAGGTCGGGCGAGCGGCCGTCAATCTGGTGTTACCTCCCCTGCTCTGGCGCACGTTTGACATCAAGCGAGTCGATCTGACAGACCCTGATGTTCGCCTCATTCGAAAGCTCGATGGCTCCAATAATTGGAGCCTGAATTTGCCGGGTCCAAAAGCCGATGACGCTAAACCGTGGACCGTTTCCCTCGGCGGCATTGCCGTCAATCAGGGTAGATTGGCCTACGATGACGCCAAAATGGATCTGTCGGTTCAAGCGCAGTTGGCTAGCCTGCCAGCTGGAGAGTCCGAGGACGGGCGCTATGGGATCGGGTTCACGCTGACGGGCAAATACGCCAAGGCCGAAATAAAGGGAGACGGCAAGGCCGGACAGTTGCTCTCTTTGCGTGATGAAAAGGTGGACTACCCACTGAAGGTCGATGCTCGCGCCGGAAAGCTTGCTGCAACCGCCGTCGGCATCGTAGAAAACCCCAGAGCACTTTCCGGTCTGGATTTCCGAGTGTCAGTCAAAGGCGGCAGCATGGCCGATTTGTATCAACTGACGGGGCTGGTCCTTCCGGATACGCCCGAGTTTCAGACCCGCGGACAGCTGATCGGCTCGCTTGAACCTGAGCGCGCAGTTTGGACGTACAAGGACTTCACCGGCACAGTAGGACAAAGCGATTTGCGCGGAGAGCTTAGCTATACGTCCGCGAAACCACGTCCGAAACTCACCGGCCAAGTGAGTTCTCGTCAGCTGCGGCTGGCGGATCTGGGGCCCACTATTGGAATAGGCTCCAGTAAACCTGACAAACCGAAGCGCCCGGGAAAAGTGCTCCCTGATGAACCGTTCGCTACGGATCGCTGGGACAAGATGGACATGGACATCCGATTCGAGGGCCTGAAGATCATCCGCCCTGAAGCCGTCCCTCTTGAGAGCCTTCGTCTGCGTGCAGTCATGGAAAACGCGAGGCTCAAGCTCGACCCGCTTGATTTCGGTGTGGCAAAGGGACGATTCAAGACCAAAGTGCAACTGGACGCCAATGCCAAGCCGTTGCGTGCTTCTGTGCGCGGGAACGTCGAAGATCTGAGTCTGTCTGCGCTTTTCCCCAAGATCGAGTTGATGAAGAAAAGTCTGGGCAGCGTGGACGGAGGCATCGCCCTCGACGGTCAAGGCAACTCCGTCGCCAGCATATTGGCGAGCGCCAACGGGGAAGCCAAACTCTACGTGCGTGACGGAGTTATGAGCCAGCAGTTGCTGGACCTGGCTGGCCTGAATCTGGGCAGTGTGGTACTTTCAAAACTCTTCGGTACCGACAAGGAAGTGCAACTGAGATGCGCTGTGGCGGACGTACCAGTGGTGAACGGAGTTGCCTACGCGCGCAACGTCAAGATCAACACGGAAGAGGCTTTGATAGATATCACCGGCACCGCAGACATGCGTCGTGAAATGGTGGATCTGGATGTGAATCCGAAAGCCTACGAGCTTAAGTTTTTCTCATTGCGCACACCGTTGGAGGTCAGTGGACCGTTTGCGAAGGCCAACGTTGGAGTCAAAGCCGGTCCCCTCATCCTTCGTGCAGCGGTCGCTGTCGCAGCCGTTGCTGCAGCGCCTGGTGCGTTGGCTTTGCTGCCGATCACGGTACCTGGTGCGGAAGATGACAAGGGTTGCGCGCCTCTGTTGGCGAAGGCCACGCAGTCGCCTAAGGCAGGGCCGGCATCCAGATCTGCGCAGGAAGAAATCAAACAGAGTGCGCCCTCAGCCCGCCAAGCGCCCGTTCAGCAACCGGTTCAGCAACCTGCATCCGGCGAGTCATCTGCAGGCTCGCCTACGCGATGAGATTAAAGGCGGGTTAACCTTCCCTATTCTGCCGACCCGCAGCGTGAATAGAACTATTCAACGCTGGACAGTCTCTAATCAATGTGTTTTCGAGACCCCCCGCATGGGAAACATTGTGAACACGTTCCTATAAGTCACTTATAAGAAAGAAAAACATGAAAATCCTTTTACCAGTCGACGGCAGCGAACTCTCGCTTCACGAAACTCGCTTCGCCTTGCGTTTGTTGCAGGACGGCTTGAGGGCCAGCTTCGTGCTGGCCAATGTGCAGGAGCCTGCGTCTTTCTACGAGATCGTGACCGCCGATCATCCGCAACTCATAGAAAACGCTGCATTGGAAGCTGGCGAGGACTTGATCGCACCTTCAGCCCTGTTGCTGGAGTCAGCCGGAGTAGCGTATGAGACCGCTGTCATCTCGGGTGATCCTGCGCAGGCCATGCTGGAATTGATCGAAATTCATGGGTGCGACATGGTGATCATGGGCTCTCGCGCCCTGGGAATGATCCGCCGAGCGCTAGAAGGCGGCTCCACGTCTGAGCGCCTGGTTCAAGACTCGCCCGTCCCAGTGCTGTTGGTGAAACCGCCCCCGCCAGTTGAGCCGGTTGAGGCGGAGTAACGACCTACCCAGTCTCAGTCCGACGATGCGAAGTTGGAGCTTGGCATTGCAGCCTTTGCGAGCCGCCTTGGTCCCCAGTGCTACAACTTCTCAGTCTGCCCCGAACGAGGCTGCCATTTCATTAGCCTGCGTTCTGCCACCCCCACTATCCCGTCTAGAACGAGTGCACAGGCGGTAAGAAGCACGATACCGGCCACCACCGTGTCGATATCAAAACTCCCTTCTGCCTGCAAAATCAAGTAGCCCACGCCGCGGGCTGAGCCCAGATATTCGCCCACAACCGCCCCGACAAAGGCCAGGCCAACCGAGCTATGGAGACTGGAGAAGACCCAGCTCATGGCACTGGGTACATACACGTGGCGAAGCAATTGGCGCGCATTGGCTCCTAGCATTCGCGCATTCGCCAGCACCACGGGGCTGACTTCTCTCACGCCTTGGTAAACGTTGAAGAAGACGATAAAGAACACCAGCGTCACGGCCAGCGCCACCTTGGACCAGATGCCCAGACCAAACCACAGCGCAAAGATGGGCGCCAAAATCACCCGAGGCATGGCATTAGCTGCCTTGAGGTACGGGTCCAGCACGGCAGAAGCAAATGGAGACAATGCCAGCCACAAACCGACTGCCAACCCAGCTATCGTGCCAATGGCGAAGGCCAGCAGAGTCTCAAGCAAGGTCACGCCCAGATGCTGATAGATGTTGCCCTCCGTCACAAACCAATTCCACAGACGGGTTGCCACCACAAGCGGTTTGCCAAAAAAGAAGGCAACTTGATCGGAAGACGTGGATGCGATATGCCAAAGCACCAAGATGACCAGCAACAAGCCAATCTGCCAGGTGCGCAAAGCCAAGCGATTCATGATTACGCGGCCTTTCTTTTTTGTTGTTCGTACCCACGCAAGACTTCATCGCGCAGCACCGCCCAGATAGCGGCGTGCAGTTCCGCAAAGCGCGGATTGTCACGAATTTCGGCCACATCGCGCGGGCGCGGAAGGTCAATGACAAATTCGCCAATTGGCCGGGTCGCAGGGCCAGCGGCCAAGACAACCACTCGATCTGACAAGGCGATCGCTTCATCCAGGTCATGGGTGATGAACAGCACCGCCTTGCCATGGCCGCCCTGCCCTGGTGCGGCCCACAGGTCAAGCAGCTCGTTTTCCATCAGCTGGCGGGTCTGGATATCCAGCGCGGAAAAGGGTTCATCCATGAACACGATGTCCGGGTCCATGATGAGGGTTTGGGCCATGGACACCCGCTTGCGCATACCACCAGAGAGCTGATGCGGATAGCGGTCTTCAAAACCGGCCAAGCCCACCCGGGCCAGCCAGGCCTTGCCTTGTCGCTCAGCCTCGGCAGTGGGAACACCGCGAAACAATAACCCAGCGGTCACGTTGTCCAGCGCGTTCTTCCACGGCATGAGCGAATCTGCCTGGAACATATAGCCCGCCCGGCGGTTCAAGCCTTGCAGGGGTTCGCCGAATACATTGACCGTGCCGCCAGACGATTGCAACAAGCCCGCGCCAATGTTCAGAAGAGTGGATTTTCCGCAGCCCGTAGGGCCGACGACTGAAACAAACTCGCCAGGCGCCACTGACAAAGTGGCCTCCTTCACGGCCACATAACGCTGCCCAGGATTGTCGGGACTCGTGAAAACGACGCTGATGCCTTGCAGGTCCAGCGCTGGAGTTGGGGAATTCATGCTTTGTACGGGCTTGGAGAAAAATTAGTTATGAAGCGAGTCGAGGTCAAAGCGTAGCGAGAGGCTTCGACAATCCCGAACGATATTTGGTGTGTCAACCCTGGTGTGACTGCCACCTTTGTTGGATCCTCTCGCCTTTCAGCCCCGGGGAGTGAATATTATTCAGCTCGATCGGTGTGTCTGGCTCCGACGCAGATCAAGCTAGCTTAGCCCGGACCGCGTTCAAGGCTTACGCAGGAACGATTGCCCCCCGAAAAAACATCCACCTCCAAGGCCGCGCCAGGCAAAAAGCGCATGACAGCGGCCTCACTCGTGAGATGCCTTAAACGTACTTGGCAGCCGCTTTCTTGGCAAACGAATTGGTAAACGTCTTGGACAGATCGATCTTCTTGCTGGCGATCTCGGCGTCAAACGTTTGCAGCATTTTCAGCGCCGTTGCTGGACCTGCATCCGGCATGATGCCGTCAGGCGACATGGCTTCCTTGACGCGCAGCCAGGCATCGAGATACAGCGAACGGTCACCCAGCAAATACGCCTCGGGCACCGTTTTAACCAAATCGGAGGGGCCTGTCTTTTGCAACCAACGCAGAGCGCGCACCATGGCGTTGGCGAGCGCCTGTGCGGTGTTAGGGTTCTCGTTCAAGAACTTGGTGGGTGCGTACAAGCAGGCGGCAGGCATAGGGCCGCCATAGACGGATTGGGTATCCTTTAGCGTACGGGTATCAGAGATGACCTTGATCAGCTTGTCACGCTCGAGCATGGTGATGACAGGGTCGAGGTTGGCAATGGCATCCACCTGGCCAGACTTTACCGCGGAAAGCGCGCCGCTTGAGGTTCCGATGCCCACAAACGACACGTCGGTGGCCTTCAGTCCAGCTTTGGACAAAACATAAGTGGCCATCATGGAAGTGGACGAGCCAGGAGCGGACACACCAATTTTCTTGCCCTTAAGATCTGCCAGAGACTGGTAGTTAGGCATATTCTTGTTCGACACTGCAAGCACGATCTGCGGTGCACGGCCTTGCAAGACAAACTCTTGAATCGATTGATTCTTGGCCTGCATGTTGATGGTGTGCTCGTAAGCACCGGAGACCACATCCGCACTGCCCCCAATCAGCGCCTGAAGCGCCTTGGAGCCACCCGCGAAGTCAGGAATCTCTACATCAAGCCCCTCTGCCTTGAAATAACCCTGGCGCTCAGCGATGGACAGAGGAAGGTAGTAGAAGAGATTCTTGCCACCCACGGCGATGGTGAGTTTGGGTTTTTCAATCTTTGCCGCTTGCGCCCACACGGATGGGAAGGCAGCCGCCACCGGGGCAGCCAGCAAGGATTTCAGTATTGTGCGACGCATAGTCCCTCTCTTTAATTGCAAATAGCTACAACTTCAAAACTTTAGCAAATAGCTCCGAGATGCGGACGCAGGATTACCCGCACGCTGACATGCCTATTTTTGCAGTGCATCCATTTGAGGCTGGCCAGTTCCGGCCTGTCCAGCCCCCTGGCTTTGCCTACCCCACCCACTTGCGCGCATTGCGCCAGATTTGAATCCAGGGGCTGAACGCACTCTTGTCCTGCGATGTCCAGCTCATCTGTACATTGCGGAACACCCGTTCAGGATGCGGCATCAAGGCAGTGAAGCGCCCGTCTGCCGTGGTGACTGACGTCAAGCCACCCGCACTGCCGTTGGGGTTGAACGGATAGGTTTCAGTCGCAGCGCCATGGTTGTCCACGAACCGCATGGCCGCAATGGCCTTGCCGGCATCACCCCTTGCGCCAAAATTGGCATAGCCCTCACCGTGCGCCACCGCAATGGGCAAGCGGGCGCCCGCCATGTCCTTGAAGAACAGGCTTGGTGATTCCAGAACTTCAACCATGGACAGCCGCGCCTCAAAGCGTTCGCTGCGATTGGTGGTAAAGCGGGGCCAGGCCTCAGCACCCGGAATGATGTCGGCCAATTCGGCGAACATCTGGCACCCGTTGCACACCCCCAGGCCAAACGTATCGGTACGGCCAAAGAAGGCCTGGAATTGGTCCGCCAACAACGGGTTGAAAGTAATGGACCTGGCCCAGCCAATACCAGCGCCCAGCGTGTCGCCATAACTGAAGCCACCGCAGGCCACCATGCCTTTGAAATCAGTCAGCGATGCGCGGCCGGTTTGCAGATCGGTCATGTGTACGTCGACGGCTTCAAAGCCAGCCTCAGTAAACGCATACGCCATTTCAACATGCGAGTTAACGCCCTGCTCTCGCAAGATCGCCACACGAGGGCGCGCCGTGACCACGAAACTGGCCGCAACGGGAACTGGCAGAGGCGTCGGCAGATGGACATGCAGTCCAGGATCGTCTGAAACGCCCGCGGCCTCATGCTCTGAATCAGCGCAGGCAGGGTTGTCACGCTCACGGGCGATCTTCCAGCTGACGCTGTCCCATACCTGCTGCAAATCGTGCAGCGGGGCCGAGAAAATCTCCTTGGCATCGCGCCAGATGGAAAGCTCACCCTTGCCTTTGTCAATGCTTGAAGAAGCCGGGCGCGTCTTGCCAATGAAATGGCTGTGTTTGGACAGGCCATGCGCGCGCAGCTTCTGCATGACTGCATCACGCTCCGACGTGCGCACTTGAAGCACCACGCCCAACTCTTCAGCGAACAGAGCTTTCAGCGTCAGTTCTTCTCGCCGTGCACTCACCTGCCCAGTCCAGTTCTTGGCATCGCCATATTCGGCCTTGCTGTCGCTGATGCCGTCGCCTTCAGTGACCAACAGGTCAACATTGAGCGCCACACCCACATGCCCGGCGAAAGCCATTTCGGCAGCGGCTGCAAGCAGGCCACCGTCACTGCGGTCATGGTAGGCCAGGATTTTTCCTTCGGCGCGCAGTTCATTGACTGCAGACACCAGGGCCACCAGGTCTTTGGGATCTTCCAGATCAGGCACACCATCTGACTTGGGGCAGCCGGCTTGGTCAAGGGTCTGCGCAAGCACACTGCCCGCCAGACGGTGCTTACCCTTGCCCAGATCAATCAGGACCAGTGTGGTGTCGTCTTGCGCCTCCAGTTGGGGGGTGAGGGTGCCACGCACATCATCCAGCGTTGCAAACGCGCTGATGATCAGGCTCACGGGTGAGGTGACTTTCTTGGCCGCACCGCCTTCGTCCTGCCACTGCGTGCGCATGGACAGGGAATCCTTGCCCACGGGAATGGCCACGCCCAGTGCCGGGCACAGCTCCATACCCACTGCCTTGACCGTGGCGTACAGCGCGGCGTCTTCGCCAGCTTCTCCGCAGGCTGCCATCCAGTTGGCAGAAAGCTTGACCTTGGGCAACGAAATGGGTGCCGCGAGCAAGTTGGTAATGGCTTCGGCCACAGCCATGCGGCCGCTGGCCGGCGCGTCCATGGCCGCAAGCGGGGTGCGCTCGCCCATGCTCATGGCTTCGCCGGCAAAGCCAGCGTAATCCGCCAAAGTGACGGCGCAATCAGCCACAGGCACCTGCCACGGGCCGACCATCTGATCGCGGTGAGTCAGCCCGCCCACCGTGCGGTCCCCAATGGTGATCAAAAAACGCTTGCTGGCCACTGTAGGGTGGCTAAGTACCTTGATGACAGAGTCCTGAAGCGTCACGCCGTCCAGGTTCAAAGGCGCAAACTCGCGCTCCACGGTTTTTACATCGCGGTGCATCTTGGGAGGTTTGCCAAGGAGCACGCTCATGGGCATGTCCACAGGCTCACCTTCGGCTGACGGAGCTGAAGGACTTGAAGACGCCACTGCCTCCAGATCCACGTCACCGACCACGAGTTGGCGTTCTTCGGTGGCCACCCCTACGACTGCAAATGGGCAGCGTTCACGCACGCAAAGCTCTTCAAACAGAGGCAGCGACTCGGGTGCAATGGCCAGAACATAGCGTTCCTGGCTCTCGTTACACCAGATTTCCTTGGGCGCCAGACCGCTTTCTTCCAGCGGGACCGACCTCAGATCAAAGCGTGCACCACGGCCAGCGTCATTGGTCAGTTCAGGGAAAGCATTGGACAGCCCCCCTGCTCCCACGTCGTGAATAGCCAGCACGGGGTTGGCATCACCCAGCGCCTGGCATTGGGTAATGACCTCCTGGGCACGGCGCTCAATCTCCGGGTTGCCGCGCTGAACGGAGTCAAAATCAAGATGCGCGGCATTGGTGCCGCTGGCCAGGGAGCTGGCTGCGCCGCCGCCCATGCCAATGCGCATACCCGGGCCACCCAGCTGAATCAACAAGCTGCCCGCCGGGAATTCAATCTTGTGCGTCAGGCGTGCATCAATGCTGCCCAAACCCCCGGCAATCATGATGGGCTTGTGATAGCCACGCTGCACGCCAGCCACGTCCAGCTCGTATTCACGGAAGTAGCCTGTCAGGTTGGGGCGGCCAAATTCATTGTTGAATGCCGCAGCGCCCAAGGGACCTTCGGTCATTATCTGCAGCGGGCTGGCCATGTGCTCTGGCTTGCCCAGGGAGCTGTCCCACAGCTTGCTGACCGTGAAGCCAGACAGCCCGGCCTTGGGCCGCGCGCCCCGGCCGGTGGCGCCTTCGTCGCGAATTTCACCACCTGCGCCGGTACTGGCGCCTGGGAACGGACTGATGGCCGTCGGATGGTTGTGCGTTTCCACCTTCATAAGCACATGCCGCAGCTCGGTTTGCTTCTGGTAGCTGGCAGATCCGGACGACAGGGGTTGCGGCTGGAAGACCTCGCTGATGTTGCCTTCCATCACTGCCGAGTTGTCGCTGTAAGCCACCACGGTGTGTTTGGGCGCCAGAGCATGGGTGTTGCGGATCATGCCGAACAAGCTGCGCTCTTGCGCTATGCCGTCAATCGTGAACTCGGCATTGAAAATCTTGTGCCGGCAGTGTTCGCTATTGGCCTGCGCGAACATCATCAGCTCCACATCAGTGGGGTTACGGCCCAGGTTGGTGAACGCCGCCAACAAATAATCAATTTCATCGGCCGCCAGCGCCAAACCCCAGTCAGTATTGGCTTTTTCCAGCGCAGCCTTGCCACCGGCCAGCACATCCACATGGTCCATGGGCTGCGGTTGCAAGGCAGTGAACAACGCCTGCGCTTGCTCACGGGTGGCCAGCACGGTCTCTGTCATGCGGTCATGCAAGAGGCCAGCCAATACGACTAGCTCAGCTTCTGAAACTGTTGCGCCGCGCAAATCCACGCGGTATTCCACCAAACGCTCTACCCGGTGCAGGGAAATGCCGCAGTTGCGGGCAATATCAGTAGCCTTGCTAGCCCACGGGGACACCGTACCCAGACGTGGGCCCACAATGACTGCCACGCCAGGAGCCACGCCCGAGGCCGCTGGCTCGCCGTAGGTCAACAAGGCAGCCAAACGCTGCTCATCGGCCTCAGAAGGGCTGGAATCAAAAGACACCAGGTGCACAAAGCGGGCTGAAAGCGACTGGACTTGCGGGTTGACCGCCTGCAGGCGAGGCAACAATTGGCGAATACGGAAATCGCTGAGCGCGTTGCCGCCCTCAAAAAAATTGATCTGCTGGGTCACGGTGCGGGCCGACGGTGGCAAGACGAGGTGAATTGGGCAGCGCCCACCGCTGACTGGGGTGGACGCTGAGAATCCGTAATTTTATCCGCCGTCCAAGGGCCTGGCTCCCAACCTTGCAGATGACCCCGCAAACGTCCCTGCACATCACCCTGCGCAAACGTCGCCACGATGGGATAATTTTGCCTATGACAATCACCATCAAAGATGAAGCCGGCATTGCGGCGATGCGCACAGCTTGCCGTTTGGCGTCTGAAGTGCTGGATGCGATCACTCCCCACATCGTGCCCGGCATCACGACCCTGGAAATCGACCGCCTGGCTTCTGCCCACATGGCCACCCAGGGCACAAAGTCTGCCACCATTGGCTATCAGCCCCCTGGGTACCCGCCCTTCCCCGCCCACCTGTGCACTTCGGTCAACCATGTGGTGTGTCACGGCATTCCCGTAGACAAGCCCCTCAAAAAGGGCGACATCGTCAACGTGGACGTGACAGTGATCACCCCTGAAGGCTGGTTCGGCGACACCAGCCGCATGTTTCTGATCGGCGAGACCTCCATAGCTGCCAAACGCCTGTGCTCCATCACCTATGAATCCATGTGGCACGGCATTGAGCAGGTCAAACCGGGGGCTCGCCTGGGCGACATTGGCCATGCCATCCAGAAATTTGTGGAAGGCCATGGGCTTTCCGTGGTGCGTGAATTTTGCGGCCACGGCATTGGCCAGAAATTTCATGAAGATCCGCAGATTCTTCACTACGGCAAACCAGGCACCGGGGAAGAACTGGTTCCCGGCATGATTTTCACCATCGAGCCCATGGTCAACATCGGGCGCCGCGACATCCGCGAAATGAACGATGGCTGGACCATTGTCACCAAAGACCGCTCACTGTCAGCCCAGTGGGAGCACACTGTCGTGGTCACCCCTACCGGGTATGAGGTGCTGACACTCTCCAGTGGCAGCCCAGCCATACCGGACTTCGTTACCGCCAAGTCGCCCATCGCCGCCTGAAAAACAGTCCCACAAACCGCCCTTATGAGCATCGCGACAACCTCTGCACTCCCCACACCAACGCAGACGCTGCGCGATAACTATCGACAGAAAAAAGCCGTCTTGCTGAACGACATGCTTGCCGCCGGCTCCAACACCCGGGGCGTGCGGGCGGCTCTGGCGGGCGTGTCCAAATGGGCCGACGACGTCCTGCGCGACCTATGGCGTGCCGCTGGCTTCGACGGCCACTTTGCCCTGGCTGCGGTGGGAGGTTACGGTAGAGGCGAGCTGTTTCCGTATTCGGACATCGATGTCCTGCTTTTGTTGCCTGAAGACGCGAGCCCGGCCACCGACGAAGTACTGCGCCATCGTATAGAACAGTTCATAGGCAGTTGCTGGGACGCAGGCCTGGAAATAGGCTCCAGTGTCAGAACCATAGCGGAATGCCTGTCTCTGGCTGAGCATGACGTCACCGTGCAAACTGCATTGCTCGAGAGTCGGCTGATCATTGGAAACCGTGAGCTTTTCAAGGAATTTCAGAAACGCTTTACTGCGCAGCTTGACCCGCTGGACTTTTTTACTGCCAAGCGCCTGGAAATGCGCCAGCGCCACGCCAAGTACGAAGACACTCCCTACGCGCTGGAGCCCAATTGCAAGGAATCGCCCGGCGGCCTGCGCGACTTGCAGATCATCCTCTGGGCGGCACGCGCCGCCGGCATTGGCGGCAAATGGGAAGACTTGGCGCGCGCCGGCCTGGCCACCCCGCATGAATTGCGTCAGCTTCGGCACAACGAAGCCGTTCTGTCCCTTACCCGAGCCCGCCTGCACCTGATAGCCGGGCGCCGTGAAGACAGGCTGGTGTTCGACCTGCAGACCTCTGTGGCCGAATCTTTCGGCTTCAGCAACCGCTTTTCTGAAGACGGCCGCATCGTCACACGGGCCAGCGAAGTGCTGATGCGCCGCTACTACTGGGCAGCCAAGGCAGTCACGCAGCTCAATCAAATTCTGTTGCAAGGCATCGAGGAATATCTTCGCAGAGCGCATGGCGAGCCTTTGCCCGAATTGGTGCGCATCAACGACCGGTTTTTCGAGAAAGCCGGCATGATCGAAGTGGCCAGCGACGATCTGTACGAGAAAGACCCAAGAGCCATTTTGGAGACCTTTCTCCTTTATGCCCAGACGCCCGGTGCCAAGGGTTTGTCCATGCGCACCCTGCGCGCGCTCTACAACGCGCGCACGCTTATGAACCACGCGTTTCGCACGGACCCGGTCAACCGCGCCACATTTTTATCCATCATGAAGCAACCGCAAGGCATTACGCATGCCATGCGGCTGATGAATCAGACGTCTGTACTAGGCCGTTACCTGTGGATATTCCGGCGCATCGTGGGGCAGATGCAGCACGACCTGTTTCACGTCTACACCGTGGACCAGCACATCCTGATGGTGCTGCGCAATGTACGGCGGTTTTTCATGGCAGAGCATGCGCATGAATACCCGTTTTGCTCCCAATTGGCCGCAGGCTGGGACAAGCCGTGGGTTCTCTTTCTGGCCGCGCTGTTCCATGACATAGCCAAAGGCCGTGGAGGAGACCACTCAGACCTGGGCGCCCAGGATGTGCGGCGCTTCTGCCAGCAGCATGGCATAGAGCCACAAGACACCAAGCTCATCGAGTTTCTGGTGCGTGAGCACCTGGCCATGAGCCGGATCGCGCAAAAAGAAGACTTGAGCGATCCAGACGTCATCACCGGCTTTGCGGCACGTGTAGGCAATGAACGATACCTGACCGCGCTCTACCTGCTGACCGTAGCCGACATCCGCGGCACCAGCCCCAAGGTATGGAACGCCTGGAAAGCCAAGCTGCTGGAAGACCTGTACAAGCTCACCGTTCGCGCCCTCGGCGGCCGTGCACCCGATGCAGATGCCGTCATCGAATCACGCAAACGCGAAGCCCTGGTGCAATTGGCTCTGGCGTCTGAACCCCACGAAGCGCACAAAGCGCTGTGGGATACGCTGGACGTTAGCTACTTCATGCGCCACGACGCTGGTGAAATTGCCTGGCACGCCAAGCAACTGTCCCGCCATGTGCCATCCAAGGGCATTGGTGCAGGTGCCAGTACCAGTGCTGCCGCATCCCCAAACGCCAAAACTATTGTGCGCGCTCGGGTGTCACCCATCGGTGAAGGCTTGCAGGTATTGGTGTACGCTCAGGACCGTCAAGACCTTTTCGCCCGCATCTGCGGGTACTTTGACCGCGCCGGCTTCTCCATTCTGGACGCCAAGATCCACACCACGCGAGATGGGCATGCGCTCGACACCTTTCAGGTCGTCAGTTCCATGATCCCTAACCACTACCGCGAGTTCGTCAACTTGGTAGAGGCAGAGCTACCCCTGGCCATCAGCAGCGAAGCCCCCCTGCCCGCCCCCCGCCTGGGAAGAGTGTCCCGCCGTGTCAAGAGCTTCCCCATCACCCCAAGGGTAGACCTGCGGCCAGACGATAAGGCGCAGCGGTGGCTGCTGAGCGTATCAGCCAGCGACCGCGCCGGCCTGCTCTATGGCATAGCGCATGTGCTGGGCGCCCATGCAATCAGTGTAGAGCTGGCCAAAATCACCACGCTTGGCGAACGCGTTGAAGATACCTTCTTGCTGCAAGGAAGTCAGTTGCAGCACAACAAAACGCAGCTGGAGATCGAGCAAGAGTTGCTAGATGTGTTGGCGGCCAACTGACACAGGACGACGAACGATGGCCCGCTTAGGCACATGCCAGAGGAAGCGTCGCTTGAAACGAAAAAACCGTTCGGGCTGAGTATTCGGCCAAGTCCGGTATTCCCTGGGAGCGCCAAGCTCCAGCTTGGCAATTTCTGGACCTCCGCAAACGCCGCCATGTCAGGCTGGAGCTTGGCGCTCCCAGGAAGGAAAAGCTTGGCCAAGTTCGCACAGGCTAAACCTTGCAAAAAACCCGTCTACGCTGAGGTTCTTATGGTTTTTTAGGCGGAAATTGGCATTCGAACTAACAAAAACCGTTCGGTCTGAGCCTGTCGAAGCCTCGCGCAACGCTTCGACGTACTCAAGACAGATCTAGGGTTCGTCATGAGGTTAGCAAGACTACACAAGCCGTAGAGAAACGGCCCTACGCCAGCAGCCTAGCTTTGGCTTCTTGATATTCGCGCTTCAAGCGCGCGGTCAATTCAGCAGCGCCCACCACTTCTTTGATGGCTCCAATGCCTTGGCCGCAACCCCAGATATCTTTCCAGGCCTTGGCTGAACCGCCGCCGGAGAAATTCATTTTGCTGGGGTCGCTTTGTGGCAGATTTTCTGGGTCCATGCCAGCATTGCGAATACTGCCTTTGAGGTAGTTACCCAGCACACCCGTGTAGAAGTTGCTGTAGACGATGTCGTCTGAATTGCTTTCGCAAATCATCTGCTTGTAGCCATCTACGGCGCGGGCCTCGTGGGTAGCAATGTAGGCTGAACCGATATAGGCAAAATCAGCACCCATGGCCTGAGCCGCCAAAACAGCGCCGCCTGATGCAATGGAGCCAGAAAGCGCCAGAGGGCCGTCAAACCATTGGCGGATCTCCTGGATCATGGCAAATGGACTCTTGGCGCTGGCGTGCCCGCCTGCACCTGCTGCCACGGCGATCAAGCCATCGGCGCCTTTTTCAATCGCTTTGTGAGCAAAGACGTTGTTGATCACGTCATGCATCACCACCCCACCCCAAGAATGGACAGCCTGGTTCACATCTTCACGAGCACCCAGGCTGGTGATGATGATTGGCACCTTGTACTTGGCGCAAAGTTGCATGTCATGGTCCAAGCGGTCATTGCTCTTGTGCACGATCTGGTTGATAGCAAAGGGCGCTGCCGGATTGTCCGGATTGGCCTTGTCCCATGCTGCAAGAGCCTCAGTGATCTCAATCAGCCACTCCTCCAACTGTTCGGCCGGACGGGCGTTGAGCGCGGGCATGGAGCCGACTACACCTGACGTACATTGGGCAATCACCAGCTGAGGATTGCTGACGATGAACAATGGAGAACCGATCACGGGGAACTTCAACTTGGCCAGTACGGGAGGAAGTTTTGACATGAGAGCCCCTTTTTTGTAGTGAAGTAAATAAAGTTCTGGTCTCGCTCGACCGGCTCAAGGAAGCCTTCATCGGCAGCACCGGGTCAAAAGATGTTCGTGGACATGGCTTAATGCACTTGGGCAAAGCCACCACGCCCCTGAAATCACAGAGTCCAGGGAGACCAGCGACCTGAGCGTACGCTGAGCCCCGAGGTCCAATCCGATCAGAAGTCGTCGATCGCCAGCGCAGACACGCTGTCCGCACCTTCGACGATGGCATCGCGAAGGCTCGGCGCACGCGTGAGGATGTGGTCAGCGTAGAAACGCGCAGTCGTAATCTTGGCACGCATGAACGCCTCTTCATGACCTTTTGCCAATTGCTGTTCAGCTACGAGCAAGGCACGTCCCATCTGCCAGCCCGCCACCAGATTGCCTGCCAGCATGAGGTAAGGGACGCTACCGGCGTAGGCTGCATTGGGGTCGGTCTTAGCTTGCGCGGCAATAAAGTTCACCACGTCCACGAAGGCCTGGCGCGCTGCTGCCAGCCGTTTGCCCACCGCTCGTGCGTCAGCGCTGCCGGCGGCCAACTCTTTCTCTGTGGCTTCAATCTGCGCGGCCAAACTCAAAGCGGTTTGGCCACCGTCACGAGCGGTCTTGCGCCCTACGAGGTCATTGGCCTGAATGGCAGTGGTGCCTTCGTAGATGGTCAGGATTTTGGCGTCGCGGTAGTACTGGGCGGCACCAGTTTCCTCAATAAAGCCCATGCCGCCATGCACCTGAACGCCCAGGTTGGTGGCTTCCAGGCTCATCTCTGTGCTGTAGCCTTTGACCAGCGGCACCAGAAATTCGTAGAAGGTCTGGTTTTCTTTCCGAACTTCTGCGTCTGGATGTTGGTGAGCCGCGTCATAGGCGGCCGCCGCCACCGTGGCCATGGCGCGACTGGCTTCAGTCAGGGCGCGCATAGTCATCAGCATGCGGCGCACGTCAGGATGGTGAATGATGGTGGCGCTGCCCTTGACGCTGCCATCCACAGGGCGGCTTTGTACCCGCTCTTTGGCAAAGGCGGCGGCTTTTTGGTAAGCGCGCTCTGCCACCGCAATACCTTGTACGCCCACTGCATAACGGGCAGCGTTCATCATGATGAACATGTATTCCAGGCCGCGGTTTTCTTCGCCGACCAGGTAGCCCACTGCGCCAGGTTCAGCGGCTTCACCAATGCCATCACCAAACTGCAACACAGCCGTAGGGCTGGCCTTGATGCCCATCTTGTGCTCAAGGCTCACACAGTGCACGTCGTTGCGAGCGCCAGGTGTGCCATCGGCCGTCACCAGGAACTTGGGCACCACGAACAAGCTGATGCCTTTGACACCTTCAGGAGCGCCGGCCACACGTGCGAGTGTCAGATGGACGATGTTCTCGGCCATGTCGTGCTCACCATAGGTGATGAAGATCTTGGTACCGAAGATTCTGTAGCTACCGTCAGGCTTGGTCTCTGCTCGGGTACGCACCAGAGCCAGGTCACTGCCCGCCTGTGGCTCGGTCAGGTTCATGGTGCCTGTCCATTGGCCTGCAACCAGCTTTTCCAGATAGACGCTTTTCAGCTCGTCGCTGCCAGCGGTGAGAAGAGCTTCAATGGCGCCATCAGTCAGCAAAGGGCACAGTGCAAAACTGAGGTTGGCGGAGTTCAGGATTTCGCCGCATGCCGCGCCAATGGTCTTTGGCAGGCCCTGGCCACCATATTCACTGGGGTGCTGAAGTCCTTGCCAGCCGCCTTCTGCATATTGCTTGAAAGCTTCCTTGAAGCCTGGCGTGGTGGTCACCACACCGTCTTTAAGCGAAGACGGTGCAAGATCGCCCTCCACGTTCAACGGCGCTGTCACGCCTTCGTTGAAACGCGCACATTCTTCAAGAACTGCTTGTGCTGTCTCCAGACCGGCATCTTCGAAACCGGGGATCAGGGCAATCTGGTCTATGCGCGCCAGATGCTCTATGTTGAACAACATGTCCTTGACGGGAGCTTTGAAACTCATGATGTCTCCGTAATCTCAGTTCTCAAACATCGCCGTGGGAGGCGATTTCTTCATATCCAAACCTGAACGCAGGAAAAAAAACGGCGTTCGCACAAATGCTGAACGCCGCTTGGCCGGGATTGGTTTCATCCTGGCCTAAAGGATCAAAGAGCCTTTTCGAGCTCAGGCACCGCAGTGAACAAGTCTGCTACGAGACCGTAGTCGGCCACGCTGAAAATCGGGGCTTCTTCATCTTTGTTGATGGCCACGATCACTTTGGAATCTTTCATACCTGCCAAATGCTGAATGGCGCCGGAGATGCCTGCTGCCACATACAGCTGTGGAGCCACGATTTTGCCGGTCTGGCCAACCTGCAGGTCGTTCGGTGCGTAGCCCGCGTCCACGGCTGCGCGGCTGGCGCCAATGGCAGCACCCAGCTTGTCAGCCAGGGGGGTCATGACTTCCTGGAACTTCTCTGCACTGCCCAGTGCCCGGCCGCCGGAGACGACGATCTTGGCAGCGGTCAGTTCAGGGCGGTCGTTCTTGGCCAGCTCCGCTTTCACGAAGCTGCTCTTGCCGGCGTCAGCGGCGGCAGCCACGCTTTCAACGGATGCGCTTCCGCCCGTGGCGGCTGCGGCGTCGAAGCCGGTGGTACGCACGGTGATCACCTTGACTTTGTCTGCGCTTTGAACCGTGGCAATGGCGTTACCGGCATAGATGGGGCGCTCAAAAGTGTCTGGACTGTCCACCTTGATGATGTCGCTGATCTGGGCGACATCGAGCTTGGCTGCCACGCGGGGAGCAACGTTCTTGCCGCTGGCAGTGGCTGGGAAAAGAATGTGCGAGTAGTCGCCTGCAATGGCGAGCACTTGGGCTGCGACGTTTTCTGCCAGGCTGTGGCCAAAAGCTTCGCTATCGGCGAGGAGCACTTTGGCTACGCCAGCCACCTTGGAGGCGGCTTCAGCGGCGGCTTGAGCGTTGTGGCCAGCCACCAGCACGTGCACGTCGCCTCCGCAGGCTACTGCGGCTGTAACTGTGTTAAGGGTGGCGCTTTTGATGCTGGCGTTGTCGTGTTCAGCGATGACGAGTGTGGTCATGTCTTCAAATCCTTGAGTTGGGCCTGAGCCTTTAGGTGCTTCAGATCACTTTGGCTTCGTTACGGAGCTTGTCCACCAGGGTGGCGACATCCGGCACCTTGATGCCAGCGCCGCGCTTGGGAGGCTCAGCCACTTTCAGGGTTTTCAGGCGAGGAGCCACATCAACGCCCAGCTCGTCTGGTTTGATCACGTCGAGCTGCTTTTTCTTGGCCTTCATGATGTTAGGCAAAGTGACATAGCGTGGCTCGTTCAGGCGCAAGTCGGTCGTAATGACTGCTGGCAGGCTGATGGAGATAGTTTCAAGGCCGCCATCCACCTCGCGGGTGACATTGGCTTTGTCGCCTTCGACTTCGACCTTGCTGGCGAAAGTAGCCTGTGGCAGATCTGCCAAGGCTGCAAGCATCTGGCCAGTCTGGTTGGCGTCATCATCAATGGCTTGTTTGCCCAGGATGATGAGCTGGGGTTGTTCTTTATCGACCAGTGCCTTGAGGAGCTTGGCAACTGCCAGTGGCTGCAGTTCGGCATCGGTTTCAACCAGAATGCCGCGGTCAGCGCCAATGGCCATGGCGGTGCGCAGGGTTTCCTGGCATTTGGTATCACCGCACGAAACGGCGATGATTTCTGTGACCACGCCCTTTTCTTTCAGGCGAACAGCCTCTTCGACGGCAATTTCGTCGAAGGGGTTCATACTCATCTTCACGTTTGCAATGTCTACCCCAGTGCCGTCATTCTTGACACGCACTTTCACGTTGTAGTCCACGACGCGCTTGACGGCGACGAGTGCTTTCATTTAAGAAATCTCCTGCTGGTTTTGAAATACTTGGCCGGGTTCAAGCCTCTGCACGAGGCGGCCCTACCGGCCTTAACCAAACATTCTAGTCCACCGCCTGGATCGTTTTGGCGGGGTGTACTAATCTAGGAACAACTCCAAGAACTTCCCACCATTCCAAAAAACGGAAAACTAGCCTGCTGACCACATGTTAAGCGAAATTCGAACGATCGTTCTTTTTTATTTTTGCGGACTGCTGGTTGGAGCGTTGTTTACTGTCGCGTTCGCGTCAGCGTCCGGTTCAGTCTTGACGTCTGGTTCATCGCTTTCCCCTTGGACCGCAACCTTGGCTGGGGAATCAGACACTGTGTGCACCACCCTGTGTGGGTAAGGGATATCGATATTGTTGGCACGCAGAGCCCGCAAAATGGCCAGGTTGACCTCAGAACGCAAGCCAAGTTGGCCAGATTCAGGCTGATCCACCCAGAATCCCACCGTGAATTCCAGGCCATCAGCGCCGAAGGCAGACAGGGATACGGAAGGCGCGGGTTCGCGAAGAACGCGAGAGCTCGACAGTGCCGCTTGACGAAGCAACGTCATGACCAGATCAACGTCGCTGTCATAGCCCACTGAAACCACTGTGGACCTTGCAACGCGCCTGTCCGCCAGCGAAAGGTTCTCAACGCGCTGCGTGACCATCATTTCATTGGGCACTATGGATTCGCCCCCATTGCCAGCACGAATCACGGTATAGCGGGTTCGGATGTCGGTCACCTGGCCTTCATAGTTGTCCACCCGCACCACATCACCGATACGAATCGCGCGCTCGGCCAGCACCACAAATCCGCTGACATAGTTGGCTGCCAACTTCTGCAGGCCCAAACCGATACCAACCCCGATGGCACCGCCCAACACGGAAAGCGCGGTCAGGTTGATTCCCACCGTGGACAAAGCCGTCAACACGCCAACGAACAGCAACAAAGCGCGAACGGCATTGGCGATTGCAATACGCACGGAAAGGCTGGCGCCACTGGCCGCCTTGAGCAGCCTGGCCTCAATAGCTGCAGAAACCCACAGCGCGAGCATGACCACGGCACCCACGGTGACCGCACCGCGCAGCAGCATGGCCACGGAAATCTTCGAGCCGCCCATCTGCCAGGTCAAGCCGTCCAGTTCTTCCATGAACAAGGGCAACACTCCGATCACCCAGAGCACCACCCCCAGCCACACTGCCCAGGAGATGGATCGCTCCAGCGCTCGCACCGATTCCGCTTTAGGAAATGCGGCCTGAAGCACTTTCACACCGATACGAATGACCACCAGGGCCACAAGAGCAGGGAGCGCCACACGTAAAAACGGCACGGCTTGCCACCGCGACAGCTCCAGACGTGTTAGGTAAGTCAACCCCAGCCACAGCATGGGAAACAGGACGCCATCAAAAGCACGTGTGCCTGTGAGGATGGAGGACGTGTCCGACACACGCGGCCAACTGCGGCGCGCAGCCACTGCCAGTCCCCACGCGATCAGCCCGCAGCAGGCTATCAGTGCAATCTCTATGAGAACGCCCCGCTGGCTGACGCTGGCCCACCAGGCTTGCCAATCGTCTATGCGCAGCCCGGAGGCGTTGGTCAACTCTGGGCTTAACGACGCCATGCAGGCTCCCTCTTCTCGATGAATGCCTGCACGCCTTCCTGCGCCACATCCAGCATCATGTTGCACGCCATGGTCTGGCTTGCGAGTTGATATGCGGCGTCCAGGCCGAGTTCGCGTTGCTGACAGAACAATTGCTTGCCGACCGCAATGGCGTCTTTAGGCTTGGCGCAGATGGCCGTCAGCAGTTCATTGACTGCAGTGTCCAGTTCCCCCACCGGAACAACCTTGTTCACCAAGCCCTGCTCAAGCGCTTCTTGGGCAGCAATGAAGCCGCCGGTCAGTAGCATTTCCATGGCTTTCTTGGCCGGAACATTGCGCACCAGAGGGACGCTTGGCGTGGCGCAGAAAAGGCCGACGTCAATGCCGTTGACCCCGAAGCTGGCGGTATCAGTTGCCACCGCCAAATCGCATTGCGCAACCAGTTGACAACCCGCTGCAGTGGCCAAGCCCTGGACCCGTGCGATGACAGGAACGGGCAGCTTTGCAATGGAAAGCATCATCTTGCTGCATTTGGCAAACAAGCCCTGGTAATAAGCCAGTTGTGGATTGGCTTTCATCTGTTTGAGGTCGTGCCCGGCGCAGAAGGCTTTGCCTTCAGCAGCGATGACCAGTGCCCTGGCCTTCTCATCTGCTGCAATGACGCCAAGCTGGCGCTGCAGCTCATCGAGCATGGCTTCGCTCAGCACGTTAAAAGATTTGGGCTGATTGAGCGTCAGCACATGGACGCCACGCGCATCGCAGCGGTGAAGCAATAAGGGTTCAGAGTTGCTGGTCATGGTTTCATGAAAGTGCAGACCAAAGCATAGCGTGAAGTGCTCCTGCGGAGCATATTCACACCAAAGATCAGGAGAAGGCGGCGCTAAGGAGGGCGCCCATCAGACGTCGAGGGAGCCCAGCGTAGTCTGGGTCAACGCCATGTCCAGGTTTCAACTATTTGCAGGCCTGCGAAACAGTCTACTCAAGAGGACGCCAAATTGACCCTCGATGAGAGTCGCTGTTTCAACAGTCACAGACCTGCTAGAACCCGAATATGCGCCTCGACACTGCGCGCCAGTGCCCCCAGGTTGTACCCACCCTCCAGGCAACTGACAATTCGGCCACCTGCGTAGCGATCAGCGACATCCTTGATGCGCTGGGTGATCCAGGCGTAGTCCTGGTCAACCAGGCCCAACTGTCCCATGTCATCGTCGCGATGCGCATCGAACCCGGCGCTGATGAGTATCAGCTCTGGCTTGTGCGCTTCCAGACGGGGGATCCACATGATCTCAACCAATTCCCGGATATCCATGCCTCGGGTATAGGCCGCTACGGGGCAATTGACCAGATTGGCATCGGTCTTTATGGAGCCACCTTCAGGATAGAAAGGATGCTGGAAGAAGCTCACCATGAGTATGCGGTCATCTCCCGCCACGATATCTTCCGTGCCGTTGCCATGGTGCACGTCGAAATCGACAATGGCCACGCGTTGAAGTCCCAGCCTTTCACATGCATATTTGGCTGCCACCGCCACATTGCTGAAAAAGCAGAACCCCATGGCCTGGTTACGCGTGGCATGGTGACCGGGCGGCCTGGTGCAGCAAAAGGCGTTTTCTAGCTCACCACTGACCACCGCGTTGACCGCATCAATGGCCGCCCCCGCTGACAGCAGAGCTGCGCGGTAGGTATGGCGGTTCATGACTGTGTCAGTGTCCAGTGAATAGTGGTCCGGACCGCCGGCGGCCATCTCCTCAACCAGGATGTCATTCAGACCGCGCAAGGCCGCCACATGGCGTCGGCCATGGGCCAGCAGAAGTTCGCTCATGCCTGCGGGATTTGCTTCTCGCCGGTCAAGCGCATCCCCAACGCCAGTCACCAGGAGACGGTCTTCTATGGCATCCAGCCGCTGCGGGCATTCTGGATGGCCCGCGCCCATATCATGCTTGCGACAATCATCGTGTCTGAAAAAACCTGTCTGCCCCATTTTTTTCTACTCCGCTTGCACCGATTTCTGACGCTGTGCCTTAAGCAGGTTCAATTTTTCATGTAACGTCAACCCATGGACATTGCGACAAAAATCAAATCGGTTCTCGATCAGCTTAACACGGTGCTGATAGGCAAAAGCAGTCAGGTTCAAGACAGCGTAGCGTGCCTTTTGGCGGGCGGACATCTGCTGATTGAGGATGTGCCAGGGGTGGGCAAGACCACCCTCGCCCATGCGCTGGCCCGCACCTTCGGTCTGCAGTTCTCACGGGTGCAATTTACCGCTGACCTGATGCCGGGTGACCTATCCGGTGTCGCCGTGTATGAACGCCAGAAGGAAGCTTTCGTTTTTCATCCTGGGCCAGTTTTCTCCCAGGTGCTGTTGGCTGATGAGATCAACCGCGCCAGCCCCAAGACGCAAAGCGCTCTGCTCGAAGCCATGGAAGAAAAACAGGTGTCCGTGGAAGGCCAGACGCGCCCCCTGCCCTCGCCTTTTTTTGTAATTGCCACGCAGAACCCCTTTGACCAACTGGGTACCTACGCCCTGCCTGAATCCCAGTTGGATCGGTTCTTGATGCGCATCTCACTGGGTTACCCGGAACGGCAGGCCGAGCGGCAGCTTCTGACGGGCAACGATCGGCGAGACGTACTTGCCACGCTGCCAGCCGTCTTGAACGAAGCCGAACTGACAGTTTTGCAAAAGGCCGTGGGCGAAGTGCATGCGGCGGACCCGCTTCTTGATTACGTGCAAGACCTGATCGCCGCCACTCGGTCCGGGCATTGGTTCATGCAGGGGCTTTCTCCACGCGCCGGCATTGCACTGATGCGGGCTGCACGCGCGCAAGCTTTGATCTCTGGCCGCAATTATGTGGCTCCAGATGACGTGCAAGCCATCTTGCCCCAGTGCATAGCCCATAGATTGGTGCCCGTCGGAGACGCCGGGCGCGGCGCTATCGAGCAGGTGCGCGCCATGATCGACGCTGTACCCCTGCCATGAAACCTTCCCCGCAGTCGCGAGCGAACACAAGGGCAAGTGAAAGTGCAAACCTGCGCTGGTGGCATGTTCGTCCACGGATGCGGCAGTGGTGGCTTTCTCGCCTGAGGCTGACTGACACTTTTACGCTCACTCAACGCAATGTGTACATTCTGCCCACGCGGGCCGGGTTGATGTTGGCGGTGACTCTGATGGTGCTGTTGGTCGCCTCCATCAACTATCAGCTCAACCTCGGTTACTTGCTCACGTTTCTTCTGATGGGCTGCGCGGCGGTGAGCATGGTCGTTTGCCACAACACGCTGCGCGGGCTGACGCTTCACCTGCTACCACCGCAATCCATTTTTGCCGGTGGCCTCGCCCTGTTTGACATCCGGCTTGTCAACGAACGCAAAACACCGCGCTACGCCATAGGCATGGCCGTGCAAGGCTCAGACCACTGGACATGGGCAGATGTGCCTGCCCAGGGCGAAGCGGCGGTTCAGATCAGTTTCAAACCCGCACAGCGCGGCTTGCATCGCGTACCCGTCCTGACTTCAGAGACACGCTTTCCATTAGGCACGTTCCGTGTGTGGACCATCTGGCGCCCTGCCTCTCAAGTACTCGTGTATCCAGCCCCAGAAGCCGCGCCCCCCCCACTGCCGCAAGGAGACCCCCTATCGGGCGCTGGCGCTTTGGCCAGCGCGCGGTCCGTCGGCGAATTCGATGGCGTTCGCTCCTACCAGCGCGGCGATCCCATGAAACTGGTCGTCTGGAAGAAATTTGCAAAGTCGGGCGAGTTGGTCAGCCGAGATTCCAGCCAGACCCAACGCTATGAGCTCTGGCTGGACTTCGCTCGCGCGGGTTCACTCGACCTCGAGGGGCGCCTGTCTCGGCTGGCGGCCTGGGTGATGGCGGCAGATGCACAGGGGCTTCAATATGGTCTGCGCGTGCCCGGCTCAGAGATCAAACCCGACGGCGGTGTGGCGCACCGCCTCCGCTGCCTTCGGACATTGGCGCTAGTATGACCCTCGTCGATTTCAAGCACCTCCCAAGAGAAGCGCGAGACACGCTGTTTCTCCTGGCGGTGATCGGGTGGGTCATCATGCCGCAGGTAGCCTACCTGCCCATCTGGTGCACCGTTTTCACAGCCGGCGTGCTGATCTGGCGAGCACTGATTGCGATCAAAGGCCGCCCCCTGCCCAGCCGGTGGTGGTTGCTGGCGTTGCTGCTAATTACGATGGCCGCCACCTTCATGAGCCACCGGAGCCTCCTCGGACGCGAGGCCGGGGTCACATTGATTGTCATTCTGCTGGCTCTCAAGACACTGGAGCTGCGTGCCAGACGCGACGCCTTGGTGATCTTCTTTCTGGGCTTCTTCACCTTGTTGACGGGGTTCTTTCAGTCGCAATCACTGACCACAGCTTTCGTCATGCTGGTTGCATTGGTGGGGCTCTTGACGGCTTTGATCAATGCGCACCGTCCAGTCGGCCACCCCAGCCTACGGGAATCTGCTGGGCTTGCTTGCAAAATGGCACTGCTGGGCGCCCCCATCATGGTGGTGCTTTTTATGCTGTTTCCGCGTTTCGCGCCGCTTTGGGGATTGCCCAGCGACGCCGCGACCGGACGCAGCGGACTGTCTGGTTCCATGAAAGTAGGCTCCATCGCGGAACTGGTTCTGGATGACCGCGTAGCACTGCGAGTGCGATTTGAAAGCAGTCGCCCGCGGCAGAGTGAGTTGTACTTCCGCGGCCCGGTTCTGAGCCGCTTTGATGGTGCCGAATGGACCATGGCGGACAGCTCCTTTGCGCCTCCCCTGCCAGTAGGAGATCTGCGGGTAAGCGGCGAACCTGTGCGCTATGAGACCACGCTGGAGCCCAACAACCGGCCGTGGCTGCTCACGCTGGATGTCGCTCCCAACGCGCCGCAACTGCCCCGGTCAGTGAACGCGCGATTGACTTCAGATCTGCAATGGCTGGCCTCCAGACCCGTGACCGATCTACTGAGGTACCGCTCCGAAAGCTATACCCAGTTCCAATACGGATTGACCACCGCCAATGGCCGCCCAAGACGCGATTTCGCCGAGTTCCTGCGCCTTCCGCCCGACTTCAACCCTCGCACCTTGGCATTGGCCCAGGAACTGAGAAACCGAGTGGCAGAAGGGGACACCCAAGCTCTCGTTCAGGCTGCCCTCGGGCGGCTGCGCACCGGGGGCTACGTTTACACGCTGGAGCCGGGTGTGGCTGGCCGGCACAGCGCGGACGAATTCTGGTTTGACACCAAAGCAGGCTTTTGTGAGCACATTGCATCCGCCTTCGTCATCCTGATGCGTGCCGCGGGTGTTCCATCCCGCATCGTGACCGGGTTTCAAGGAGGAGAAATCAACAGCGTCGACGGCTACTGGACTGTGCGCAATGCGGATGCCCACGCCTGGGCCGAAGTGTGGACCACGGACAGAGGATGGGTGCGTGTAGACCCAACTGCCGCCGTCGCTCCAGGCAGAGTCGGGCAATTCCAGCGTTTGCGCGCACCAGACGGCGTCATGGCAGGCGCCATTGGCGCCTTCAGCCCCACGCTGCTGGTGCAACTGCGTGCCACCTGGGAAGCCATCAACAACGGCTGGAATCAGTGGGTGCTCAACTACACGCAAAGCCGCCAGCTGGATTTCCTCAAGAATCTAGGGTTTGAAGAACCCAGTTGGGAGGACCTGGGCAAGGTGCTTGCCGGTCTGGTGACACTCGCCGCGTTGATTGGCTCTGCCTGGGCCATGTGGGAACGTGGCCAACACGACCCATGGCAACGGCTGCTGGGTCGGGCGCGCAAACGACTCCAAAGCGCTGGCGTGCAGATTCCGCCCAATGCGCCACCGCGGGAGTTGGCGCGCATTGCGCAGTCCACTGAACGCCTTCCAGCGTCTTCGAAAGATGCCCTCCAGGAATGGCTCCTGGCCTTGGAACGCGCCAGGTATGCACCTGAATCAGACAACTCGTCGTCTCAGATTGCCCGTTTGCAAAGCCAGTTCAGGCGACTCATCTGGCCGCGGTCGGCGTGATGCGGTGTGCGCGCCCCAGTCTGCGCGCCCTGCTCTGCCTGGTATCACCCCACCGGCCTCGTCCTCCGTTGCTTGGCAAAGCCTGTAGTCGAGCCATCACCCGGGGAAAATCAGCGGCAATATCTATATGTAAGAAGCTAGGAACGTGCTTACGATCTAAGATAAGGTGAGCGAATCCAGCATTACGGATTCATTCATATTTCCTGAGCTCCTCAGCGCAAGCACATGCACCGACGTCCGTTCATATTGTCTTCAGTTGCCACGCTGCTCGCAGCCGGCACCCCAGTCCTATCTTCGGCCAATCCGCGCCAGCAAAAAGGCAGACGCAGCGAAACCAGCGAAGAGCCCGCACGCCCTTATCTCCTGCGCGAAGACGCCATGCGTTTTGCAGACGACCTGGCAGAGCGCCGCGGTCTGGACCGGCAGTGGGTGCGCAGCTCCATTGGTCAAGCGCTGTTTATTCGGTCCATTCCACGCCTGATGCTACCGCCTCCGCGCGGTACCGCCAAGAACTGGCGTGTCTACCGAAGTCGCTTTATCGACCCGGTCCGCATTCGTGCCGGTGTTCGTTTCTGGGCGGCCAATGACTCAGCGTTGGCTCGTGCAAACGAGCAGTTTGGTGTGCCTGAAGAGATCATCGTCGGCATCATTGGCGTGGAGACCATCTATGGTCAAAACATGGGCAGCTTCCGCGTCATAGACGCACTCGCCACACTGACCTTCGATTTTCCGCCCCAACACCCACGTGCCCAGGCCCGGCAGGCGTACTTCCAGGACGAACTGGAGCAATTCCTGAGCCTTTGCCACCGTACTGGCATGGACCCGATGACCCCACTGGGCAGCTATGCAGGCGCCATGGGCATGCCGCAGTTCATGCCCTCCAGCTGGGTCAAGTACGCCATTGATTTTGACGGCGATGGCCGCATAGACCTATGGAACAGCCCGACAGACGCCATAGGCTCAGTCGCAAGCTATTTCCAGGGTTACGGCTGGCGCCCAGGTATGCCGACTCACTACCCGGTGCAGTTGGCGCCAGAGGCCGATATGGACGCCTTGCTGGCACCAGATATTCTCCCCTCGTTCGGCCAAGCCAGCTTTGCCGCCAAGGGCGCCATACTGACCGGCGCCGCTTTGGAGCATGTGGGCCCACTCGCGTTGATTGAACTTCAAAACGGCAGTTCAGAACCCACGTACGTAGCCGGTACCGACAATTTCTACGCCATCACACGCTACAACTGGAGCAGCTACTACGCCATGGCGGTGATCGAGCTGGGACGTGAGGTCATGGCGGCTCGTAGTACGGCTCTTCGTTGAAAACCAGCCCAGCCGCAGCAAGGTAGTCCCGGCAAACGAACGACGTCGGTCAATTGAGGAGCGCTTCAGACGTAGCGTTGTGTCGCGCATCGGTCATGCTTTTCGCATCACTGAACCCACAATGGCACCTCCAGTCCAACGTCGCCGCGTGAAGCGCGCGGCTCCAAAAAAAGCTCACCTCATGCCACAGACCACTCGCGCACTTGTCGTGTTGAACGAGGGCCAGATCGGCCTCCAGACGGTCGACGTACCCACCGCGCTTTCCAACGAAGCCACCATCCTGGTGAAGGCCATATCGCTCAACCGCGGAGAAGTCAAACGCGCGCTGACGCTGTCCCAAGCCGGAGCTAGACCCGGCTGGGATTTCTCTGGCGTGGTCGAGACCTCGGCGACGGACGGCAGCGGCCCGGAGGTCGGCAGTAGAGTCGTGGGTACTCTCTCGATCGGCGCCTGGGCAGAGACCCTTCGTGTGCCGACGTCACAACTGGCCGTGCTTCCTGATTCAGTCTCGTTCGCGCAGGCCGCCACGCTACCCGTAGCCGGGCTCACCGCACTGATGGCGCTGCGCAAAGGCGGCCTGCTGCTAGGCCGCAAGGTGCTGGTCGACGGCGCGAGCGGCGGCGTCGGACACTACGCAGTACAAATGGCAGCGGCGGCAGGTGCCGTCGTCTACGCGCACGTTCGCAAGCCCGAACAGTCAGCCGCTCTGGCGCCCTACTGCAACGGCGGTGTCATTGTGGCGCCCACGCTGGAAGGAGCAAAAGCGTCTGGGCCGTACCACCTGATCGTGGACTCGATTGGCGGTAGCGCGCTCGGTGCCGCGTTATCGATGCTCACCAATTCGGGCGCCTGTGTGACATTCGGTATTTCTGAATCCGTGAGTTGTACATTTAACAGCGCCGAGTTTTTCCGCGCCGCAGGCACCAGCCTGCACGGCGTCATGATGTGGGACGAGATTCGCCGGGGCGAGTCGGCCGCCGAGAGCTTGAGCTTGCTGGTGCGCTTGATCGAACAAGGCAAACTTGCGCCGCAAATCGAAATTGAGGCCAGCTGGAGCGAGGGACAGGCAATTGCCGAGCAACTCATGGCTCGTGCCTATACCGGCAAGGCCGTACTACACATCGATTGATTCGACCACAGCCGGTGAGCAGCCGGCTGGGCGATGCAGACCAGCACCGTATCGCAATCTGTCTCGCGCAACATCATTTCGATGTTGAAAGTACGTTGGGCGTTGACAATTGGATTCAGGTGCGAAGCATCACTCGACTTCGATCTTGGCGCCCCCGTCCACCAGCCCTTGCAGACGACGCGATTCGGTCTTCAGGAAGTCAGAAAACTGTTGCGACGTAACGGGGTTCAGGCGCACGCCGGTTTTCAGTATCTGCTCCTTCACCGTGGGGTCTTGGAGCGTCTTGAGCAGTGCTTCAGTCAGACGCGCCTGCACCGGAGCGGGAACGTTGGCCGGCAGGAAAAAGCCAAACCAGCTGCCGAACACCAGATCGACACCCTGTTCGCGGAAGGTCGGTATGTCAGGCGCCATAGGGTGGCGTTCCTCCGAAGCGATGGCGATCGGGCGCAGGCGTCCGGCCTTCACCTGTGGCATCGACGACACGCCGTCAAAAATGCCGTCCACCTGGCCGCCGATGACGTCTGTCATGGCCGGACCGGTACCCTTGTACGGCAGGTGCGTGATCTGCGCACCCACTGCTTTGGCGAACAGTTCGGCCGCGATGTGCGGGCTCGATGCATTGCCCGAAGATGCCAGCTTCAACTGCCCAGGCGAGGACTTGGCGTACGCCACCACTTCAGGCACGTTGGCGGGCTTGGCTTTCGCACTCATCAGCAGTACGTTGTTGCTGGAGCCCAGCAACATCAGAGGCACCAGCGACGCAGCCTCGTAGGGCATGCTTTTTCGCAATATGGGATTAGATGTGTATGCGTAGCTGGTCAGCAGCAGTGTGTAACCATCTGGAGCGGCACGGCTCGCCATCTGAGTGCCGATGATGGTGCCGCCACCCGCCCGGTTGTCCACCAGCACCGGCTGTCCCAGGATTTCCGAAAGCTTGGGCCCAATGGCACGCGCGTACAGGTCAGTCACCCCGGCCGTGGCGTAAGGCACGATCACCGTGATCGGCTTACTGGGAAAATTCTGCGCCCACGCGCTCGATATGCTGGTGGCAGCCAGGACACACAGGCTCCGGCTCAGCAGCCGCTTGATGGTCGTTCGCTTTGTCATGATTTGTCTCCTGATTTGGTTGGTCTGGGCCTTATTCGGCCCGGCTCTGCTCTTCTCGATTCAGCGCAGAGCCAAAACATACCTGCCGACAGGTATATAAAATAATAGCCACATCTGGATCAAACGCGAACGGATGGGAGTCACATTGGGGGCATGCAGGGAAATCCCTTAGAAATCCCGTAGAAATCCTCTTCGAACACCCCGCCACACGAGCGGAACATGTGTCATCCCGAAAAAGCGACGCAAACGCAGGACGCTCGAAACCGGCCTCGCCCGTTCAATGCGGACCGTGGAGACCATATGAACCTCGATATCTCTCAACTCAGCGCCCGAAGAATCAATCGGATAGGCCTATCTCTCTGTCCGTCGCCCAGCCTTCGATGCAGGGCGCACGATTCCTGATCAACATCGCAAATCGGTGTTGCTGCAATTTAGGAACTATTCTTGATCTTCCGTGACTCATTCCGTAAGGGTCATTTCAGCTCTGACTACCTCTGCCAGCTCGGCGTGCAAGCTCGGTAGGCATCTCCAACCCTAATTCAACGCGCCTGAAACAACCCAAATGAACGTCAATCTGAATTTCGCACAAAGAGGCTTGTCCGCTGAAAAGCAACTGGGAATAGCTGCTGCGGATTACAAGCGGACGACCGCCGGCATAGTTCTCGAGATCATTGGCGGCATCTTGACTGGCGGCATCGGTTTCATTGCTGCTGAGGCCTACCACGCATACAACCGGTCCCAGAAAACTCAGGAATTTTCTGAATTGGCCGATGCTTTGCTGCAAGGAATGCGGACCATGACGCACGATGAAAGCGGCTTCGTCACTCAATACCAGGGAACGACCCTCGCTATCACCCCTAGCGGCAAAGACTTGCAAATCAGCCTAGGGGACGAAGTAAAAATTATTCCAAACAAAACCTTGAGCGCCGTTCGCGAAAACCTCAAGGCGGAAATATTAAGTAACCCGAAGTTTTACAAGCCAAGCACGTTAATAAATGCTCTTCGCGACCAAACTCACGGCCAACGTGATCTCGCTACTGACTATTTGAAGCGGCAGACAAACCTTCATGCCTTCGATCATCTGAGCAAGGAAAAAATCGTTGCCTCAAGCATTATTTTGGCGGAAGACCCTTCAATGCTGCAGGAGGTTCAAGACAGCCTGACTCCGAACGACGAGGCCATCAGAAGAGTCATCGATCACGAAACGCTCGAACTGATTGAAGCGTGGAATTCCAAGCCTTCCACGGAAACAGCAACAGTAGAGTATGAGCCAGCCGTCGAGGCGGTCAGCATCAATGAAATCGACTCTACTGAGTTCAAGGATGAAAAGCGAGTCAGAGGCCTGATGGCCGAGATCTTCTTCCCTGAAAATTCATGGGAAGCTGACACCAAGGAAGATGGCGCACGATTGAAATCAGCACTTGTAAACAACTCTGCTCTCCTTGCCGAAATCTACGCCGACCCGGATCTGATTGATTCTGCGGAACTCCCTCCTGAGCTGGCCGGGATGATCAAGGACCTTTTGCATGAACTCAATCGCTACACAAACCTTCTCCCTAATTCCATAAACGCAGACGATGTTGCTAATGCGCTAGGCGCCATTCCCGAAAATAAATACAGCGATATTTCGGCGGGCATTGACGACAGAATCAATTCATTCGAGTTCAAGTCCTTGGATAGCGTGAGAATGCTTTCAACCATTTCTACTATGGGCGAAGGCAATTTCCAGACTTTCATGACCCGAATTTTTGAAAGCTATTTTGACGCGCAGCCCGTCATGGACAAAAGGGCCATGCTCGCTTCCTATCTCACTCACTCCAGATCCTCTGATGAGGGCGAGATCAAGTTGGTTGCTCTGCTCAAGGCAGGCGGGCCTTACATACAAAAACTGCTTCAGTTGTTCGGAGACAAGGCCCAAGGGAGCCTCAAGGATGCGCTTGACGCATTAAAAACGGACCTCAGCCCCATCAAACAGACAATCATCGAGTCTGTGCTGGGCGGCATCGTCGAAAAATCGAACGGGACCATCACCAAGATCGAAGTGGAAAAAAGCCTGGGGGCAGCATCGATCGGACAGACAGTCCTGGCCAAACTACACAGAGAAGATCCTGACAAATCTCAGGAAGTAGTTATCAAGATACTGCGTCCTGGAATTCGGCTTCGCGCCGAGAGAGAGCTTCAGTTCTTCACTGACGTCGCCACTGAGATCCCTGGCATGTTGAAGACGTTCGACGGCATTTCTGCTCAAATCCAGGTGGAAATGGATCTCTCCAAAGAGGGTAGTTTCGTTACGCTGGCGCAGGTGTACAGTGATGTTTCAAGTAATCTTCAAGCCATGAAGCTGGCAAGCGATGTTGCACCAGCACGAGGATATCTGGTGCTCGAGAAAGCACCCGGAAACACCGTCAAGACCACCTTTGACGAATTGGAAAATCAGCTCACCGATGAAAATAGAGATATGTTGGCCATTGGCGATAAGAGCGCCAAGTTGGCCTCCGGCATCAGAGCGTTGACCAAGACGTGGATAGAAGAGGCCTTGTTCGGCTCAGGCTTTTATCACGGTGATTTGCATGCCGGCAATATCATGTTTTCCGCCGAGGCTGGTGACAAGGGCATGACAACCGTTATCGATATGGGCAACGCCTATATACTTTCGATTGATCAGCGCAGCGCTATATTCAAAATGGTACTTGCGGCCGGACTATCAAAACCCGAAGTTTTCTCCAAAAACTTCGAGAAGATATTATCTGATGATGGCAAAAGGCTGATTGCAGAGAAAAAAGAAGAATTCCTCGCCAAAATTCAAGGTGCCATGCGCAATGAGGAAAACCCTGGCGAAGTCATTGTTTCAATTCTCAATTCTGCGAATCAGCTAGGACTGGAGATTCCGGCAGCGATTTCCAATTTCTCACGCTCTCAGATAATGTTGCAAAACGCTATCACCAAGATCAACCACATCGTTTCGACCAATGTGAAAGATCAAGAGAATCGACTCCTCGAACTTCTACGCTCCCACATAGTGGGCGCGAACAATCTGGCGGAAGCTCGTCAGCAGGCCGAGACGGAAATCGCAACATTGCGCGAATTGTCTCCGCAGGCTGCGCCAAGCTTTCTGGAGAAGCAATTAACTGAGTTGATTTCCTTGATCGACCAACAAGAACAATACAAAGAGATCAGCTTTTCAGAGCTTGTCGGTGAAGTCGTGGACGATCACAAGTTCACCACCGCGCGGTTAATCACCGGTGATATGTGGAATTTGCTGACTGGCAAAGTTTGAATCGGTTGCGCAGCGTCTGCCTGCCGCGCCCGCCTATAGACCCTGTCAGCGCCCACATGCCAAGGCACGTGGGCGCAATTCAATGGGCTCCTGCAGCAGCATCCGCCGCAGATGCGCTCGACCTTGGACGCGAGGTTGCTGCGACGCGCTGAGTCTGACTGTTGGCCTTGTTCAAGAGCCACATTAAAGCGAGGAAAGTGACGGACAAAAATTGCCGCTGCTTTGTGCTGACGCGAACGGCTCCGAAAAAAGTGCGAGTGGAGAATCAGTGAAACTGCAGTTGGAACTATCGTTCACGCAATGTGACTCATTCGTTGGGGGTCACCTCCACCCTGACTACCTGTGCCAGCCGGCTTGATGCTCGGGCGGCGCCTTTAAATATTATTAAACCCGCTGGAGTTAAGCAGTGAAAAATATAAATCTGAATTTCGCACAAAGAGGTTTATTTGCCGAAAAGCAAATGGGATTAGCTGCGGCGGATTACAAACGAACCACTGCCGGTATCGCTGTAGAAATAATCGCCGGTATTTTGACCGGCGGCATCGGTTTCATCGCCATTGAAGCCTACCACGCATACAATCGCTCCCAGAAAACTAAAGAATTTTCTGAACTGGCCGATGCCTTGTTGCAAGGAATGCGGAGCATGCCGCATGATGAAAGCGGCTTCATCACGGAGTACCAAGGCACCACCCTTGCTTTCACTCGAAGCGGGGACGACCTGGAAATTAGTCTTGGGTCTGACGTAAAAATCATTCCAGGCAAAACCATGAGGGCCGTTCGCGAAAACCTCAAGGCGGAAATATTAAGCAACCCGCATCTTTACACGGCGAGCACCGTAAAAAATGCTCTTTGGGACGAAACTCACGGCCAACGCGCTCTCGCTATTGATTATTTAAGACGGCAGACAGACCTCCATTCATTCGATCATCTGAGTAAACAAAAGATCGTTGCCTCGAGCATAATTTTGACAGAAGACCCCTCGATGCTGCAGGTGGTTAAAGATAGCCTGACTCCGAACGAACAAGCCATCAACAGAGTCGTCGATCACGAGACGCTTGAACTGATCAAAGCGTGGAATTCCAAGTCTTCTACAGACGCAGCAACTGTAGAGTATGAGCCAGCTGTCGAGGCGATCAGTGCCAATGAAGTCAACTCTACCCAGCTCAAGGATGAAAAGCGAGTCAGAGGCCTGATGGCCGAGATCCTCTTCCCTGAAAATTCATGGGAAGCTGACACCAAGGAAGATGGAGCACGATTGAAGTCAGCGCTTGTGAGCAACTCTGCTCTCCTTGCCGAGATTTATGCAAACCCCGATTTACTTGATTCTGCAGAACTCCCTTCTGAGTTGGGGGGCATGATCAAGGAACTTCTGCATGACTTCAGTCGGCACACAAACCTCCTACCTAATTCCGTCAACAAAGATAATCTTGCTAAAGCGCTAAGCGCAATTCCAGATACAAGATATAGCGAGATTTCGGCGGACATTGACAATAATATCAGCTCTTTCGAATTCAAGTCTTTGGATAGCGTGAAAATGCTTTCAACCATATCCACTATGGGTGAAGGCAATTTTCAGACATTCATGGCTCGCATTTTTGAGAATTATTTTGACGCGCAGCCTGTTATGGACAAACGGGCCATGCTAGCTTCCTATTTGACTAACTCCAAGTCCTCTGATGAGGGCGAGGTCAAGTTGGTGGCGCTGCTCAAGGCAGGCGGCCCTTACATACAAAAACTGCTTCAGTTGTTCGGAGACAAGGCTCAAGGTAGCCTCAAGGACGCGCTTGACGCATTAAAAACGGACCTCAGCCCCATCAAGCCGACGATCATCGAGTCAGTGTTGGCCGGCATCGTTGCAAAATCGAATGGGACCATCACCAAGATCGAAGTGGAAAAAAGTCTGGGGGCAGCATCCGTCGGTCAAACGGTTCTGGCCAAAATGCACGGAGAAGATCCGAACAAACCACAGGAAGTAGTTATCAAGATACTGCGTCCGGGAATTCGGCTTCGTGCCGAAAGAGAGCTTCAGTTCTTCACCGACGTCGCCACCGATATCCCAGGTATGTTGAAGACGTTCGACGGCATTTCTACTCAAATACAGGTGGAAATGGACCTCTCCAAGGAGGGTAACTTCGTCGAACTGGCGCAAGTTTACAGTCGTGTTTCAAGTAATCTTCAAGCCATGAAACTGGCTGGCCAAGTTGCACCAGCACGAGGATATCTGGTGCTCGAAAAAGCACCCGGAACCACCGTCAAGACGAGCTTTGATGAATTGGAAAGTCAGCTTGTCGATGAAAATAGAGACAAGCTCGCTATTAGCCACAAGAGCGCCAAGTTGGCCTCCGGCATCCAAGCGTTGACCAAGACCTGGATCGAAGAAGCCTTTTTCGGCTCAGGCTTTTATCACGGCGATTTACATGCCGGAAATATCATGTTCTCCGCGGAGACTGGTGCCAACGGCATGACAACCGTTATCGATATGGGCAATGCTTATATACTTTCGATTGATCAGCGCAGCGCCATATTCAAAATGGTGCTTGCGGTCGGTCTGTCAAAACCTGAGGTTTTCGCCAAAAGCTTTGAGAAGATCTTATCAGATGATGGCAAGAAGCTGATTTCGGACAAAAGAGAAGAATTCTTCGCCAAAATTAAAGACGCCATGCGCGCTGAAGAAGATCGCGGCCAAGTTATTGTTTCAATTCTTAATTCTGCCAATCAACTAGGAATGGAGATCCCTGCAGCAATTTCCAATTTCTCGCGCTCTCAGATAATGTTGCAAAACGCTATCACCAAGATCAATCACATTGGTTCGACTAACTTGAAAGATCAAGATGATCAACTCAACGAACTTCTATCTAATCATATTGATGGCGAAAATGACTTGAAAGGGGCTCGTGAACAGGCTGCACGGAAATTAGAGAAATTGCGAAATATTTCTACGCAGGCTGCGCCTAGTTTTCTGGAGAATGAACTAACTCAGTTGATCAGTTTAATTGATCAGCGTCAATTATATAAAAAGATCAGCTTCGCCAAGATCATCGATGAAGTCCTGAGCGGAAACAAGCTGCAGACCGCCCTGTTAGCCGCTGGTGATTACTGGAACATTTTAACGGACAGAGTTTAAATAGGCGGCGCCGTATCTGCCTGCCGCGCCTACCTATCAACCTCTCAGCGCCCACCTGCCGAAGCACGTGGGCGCAATTCAATGGGCTCCTGCAGCAGCATCCGCCGCAGATGCACTCGACTTCGGCCGCTTGGCCAGCCACACCAACGGAATCAGCATCAGAAACAAGAATGCTGACCCATAGAAGATTTCCTGCGTAGACAACATATACGCCTGCTGGGTCGTCAGATTGTTGATGTAGCTCAGCGCTTGTTCATGGGTCATGCCGCGCGCCTGCAGGCCCTCAAGCGTAGTCATTGCGGCTTGGCTGCCGTGGTTGATGCTCTCGGCCAGATTCGCATGATGCATGGCCGCGCGGTCTTCCCACATGGTGGTGGCTACTGACGTGCCAATGGCTCCCGCTGTAATCCTCATGAAATTGGACAAGCCGGAAGCGGCAGGAAGCCTGGAAGGTTCAATTCCGGAAAGCGTGATGGTCACCAGAGGGATGAAAAAGAACGCCATTGCCACACCTTGAATCAGGGTGGGAATCATGATGGTGCCAAAATCAGTCTGCGTGGTGAAATGCGAGCGCATCCATAGAATCAACGCAAACACCAGGAATGAGAACGTGGCGTATCTGCGCGGATCCACTTTGTGCAACGTCAGGCCCACAATGGGCGACAGCACAATGGCAAACAGGCCCACTGGCGCCATGATCATCCCGGCTTGCGTGGCCGTGTACCCCATGAACTGCTGCAACCAAAGCGGCAAGATCACCACGTTGCCAAAGAACACACCGTAGCCCACCGCAGTCGCCAAGGCTGCAGACCAAAAGTTGCGCCGCTTGAAAAGCGATAGGTCAACTATCGGGTGCTCCTCAGTCAGCTCCCATATGAGAAAGAATGCCAAACCCACCACTGCCACCACCGCAAAGGCAATGATCTGGCCAGAGTGAAACCAATCCAGCTCCTTGCCTTTGTCCAGCATCAACTGCAACGCCCCCACCCAAATGACCAGTAAAGACAAGCCCACGGCGTCGATGGGCACCTTCCTGGTCATGGTTTCGCGTTCGCGGTAGAGCGCCCAGGTGGCAGCAGCCGCCAGCAAGCCTACTGGCACGTTGATATAGAAAATCCACGGCCAGCTCACGTTGTCTGTGATCCACCCGCCTAGCAATGGGCCCATGATGGGTGCCACCAGTGTCGTAATTGACCACATGGCCATCGCAAGGCCGGCCTTGGCGGGCGGATAGCTCGACAGCAGCAGGGTCTGAGACAGCGGAATCAATGGCCCTGCCACAAAGCCCTGCAACGCCCGAAAAGCGATGAGCATACCCATGCTCGGAGCCAAGCCGCAAAGCCAGGAGGTCAGCACAAACAGCAGTACGCTGGCCATGAAAAGTCGGACTTGACCAATGCGCTGAGTCAGCCAACCAGTCAACGGCACAGATATTGCGTTGGCCACGGCGAAACTGGTGATCACCCATGTGCCTTGAACCGGGCTGACGCCCAGGTCACCAGCGATGGCAGGCAGTGAGACGTTGGCGATGGACGTGTCGAGCACGTTCATGAAAGTAGCGGCAGATAGAGCCAGCGTGCCAAGCACGCGGGCACTGCCGGTGAGTGGCGGATGCGCCACTTGAGTTGAAGGAGAACTCATGACTTGCTCGGGTGAAGAAGAGCTCTCTTCAGACCGCCTTGCGAGCCGGTTTTACCTGCACGTGATGTTCTGCACTGCTGTGCTGACCAGATGGGGTTGCAGCGGTGGTCTTGTTGGGGGCTAGCGGCACCGGCCGACCCATGTTCTTGGCAATGATGCTCTGTACCTGCGCCTCGGCGCCCTCATCGGCTTGTGCGTACACCTGGGTCTGGGCCAATGGATTTGAACCCGTCGCCTCTGCCAGAGACAGGCCAGTTTTGTCGGCCACATCCACTTCAGCTTCCATGGACAGGCCTACGCGCAGAGGATGCGCCTTGACCTGCTCAGGGTTCAGGGCAATTCGAACAGGCACACGCTGAACGACTTTGATCCAGTTGCCGGTGGCATTCTGTGCAGGCAAGAGCGCCGAAGCCGAACCGGTAGAGATGCCCAGGCCCGCCACTTTGCCATCAAATTTCACCTTGCTGCCATAAGCGTCGGCGGTCAGGGTCACAGGCTGACCGACCCGGATATTGCGCAACTGGTTTTCCTTGAAGTTGGCATCCACCCACAACTGATCCAGTGGCACGATGGTCATCAATGGCGTGCCAGGCGCCACGCGCTGGCCCAACTGCACGCTGCGCTTGCCTACGTACCCACTGACTGGCGCAGGCAGAGCCATGCGGTGCGCAGCAATCCATGCCTCACGCAGCTTGCCCGCAGCAGCCAACACGCTGGGGTGCTGTTCAACCGGTGTTCCGTCAGTCAATGCCTGATTGCTGGTGAGTTGCTCCCGCGCTGCAGCCACGGCAGCGTTGGCGCCTTGCAGCGCACTTTGTGCCGCAGTCACCTGGGCGTTGGCATGGCTCAATTCTTCCCCGGACACCGCACCACCAGCTACCAAGCCCTGGCGACGTGCCAGATCTTCCCTGGCTGTGGCCAATTGAGAGCGGGTGCGCTCCACCTCTGATTCGCGCAGCTTGATCTGGGCACTGAGCGACGAGTTGTTCACGTACAAGGTGCGAACCTGGCGAACCGCTTGACCCAGGGCGGCCTCAGCCTGAGCCAGCATCACATTGGCGTCTTGCGGATCGAGCTTGATGAGGGCTTGGCCCGACTGAACACGGTCGGTTTCGTCAGCGAAGATTGCGGTGACAGTGCCCCCCACTTGCGGCGTGATCTGAATCACGTTGCCTTGCACGTAGGCATTGTCGGTTTCTTCGAAGTGGCTGAGCACCATCCAGTCGTAAGCGCCCCAAGCCAGCCCGGCCAGCACCACAATGCTGGCCACGGCGATCAACGCCGGCTTGCGTTTGGAGTTTTTGGAAGGGGTTGCATCAGTGCTCTGAGCGGCTGAGGGAACGGCGGAATCAGCTGGCGCGGTGTTGTCCTGCGCTTGATTGTTATCGGCCATGGGGTTGTCCTAGGAAAAAATTGTCTTGGGAATGAATTCAGTGTGTCGTGGCTTGGCTTTGCAAGACCACGTTTTCGGGGGTGGGCTGCCACCCACCGCCCATGGCTTGGGCCAGGCCCACCTGGCTCAGCAAGGCTTGCGCTTGCAGATCGACTTTCTGGCGACGCTGAGTCAACACAGCGGTCTCTGCAGAAAGCACGTGCAAATAGGTGCCCAGGCCGGCCTTGTAGCGCTGCTGGGCAATGTCGTAAGCGCCTTCTGCCGCCCGCAAAGCGCCGGCTTGCTCCCTTTGTTGCAAGGCCACTGCGCGCACCCCTTGCGACTGGTCGGACACATCGCGCATGGCGTCGATCACTGTGGCGTTGTAGCTCTCGATGGCGGTATCGACGTCCGCACTCTTGCCTTGCAGATTGGCTCGCAACCGCCCTGCTTCAAAAATCGGCAACCTGATCGCAGGGCCGACACCCCACTGCATGCTGCCCGCCTTCAGCATGCTGTCAAAACCAATGCTTTGGAAGCCTACAAATGCTGCCAGATTGATGTTGGGATAAAACTGTGCGCGTGCGACCTGCACTTCACCCCGAGCCGCCTCTACCCGCCAGCGCGCCGCCACGATGTCCGCACGGCGCCCCAGCCAGTCTGCAGACAGCTCGTCCGGAACTGCCATGGCCTTGAACTCGCTGAGTTGTGGGGGAGTGACCCCTTCAGGCAGACGCGGCAGACCCATGAGTGCGGCCAAGGCATTTCGGCTGGCTTCAACCTGCTGCGCCAGTGCAGCAATACTGGTGCGGGTGTCGGCTCGGCCCGTCTCGCTCTGGCGGACTTCAAGCTGGTTGTCCAGGCCTGCCTTGACGCGATCTTGTACCAGGCCCAGCATCTGCTGTCGCTGAGTCAATGTGCGTTCTGCAACCTCTTTCTGCCCAAGCAGGCGCGCCCATTGCAGGTAGGCACGCACGACGTTGGAGGTCAGCAGCACGCGGGCAGCATCTCGCTCAGCTTCGGCGGCCCTCACTTGACCCAGCGCAGAAGTCAACTCGCCACTGTGCTTTCCAAAGAAATCAAGCTCCCACCCCATTGAAGCCTGGAGGTTGCCAATGTTCTGAACCGATCCGCCCAAGGGTGCCGGGTAGATGTAGTTGGAAGAGAACTTCTGCCGATTCAACGACAGTTCGCCGTTGACCTGAGGCCAATCGGTCGAGCGCGCAAAAGCCACGCCTGCCTGCGCCTTGCTGACCCGCGCAGCGGCCACCCGGAGATTGGGGTTACCTACAACGGCATCTGCGACAAACCTGTCCAGCTGTGGGTCGCCGAAGTTAGTCCACCAATCTGCTGCAGGACTCAGGGCTTGAGTATCCTTGGAGGCAGTCAGACCCAATTCGCTGGCCTCACGCAGTTGCGCCGCCGGGCCCATGTTCCTCATGTCCGCACAGCCTGCCAACAGCAAGATGGCAGCGGTTAATACGGTCAGCGTCGTTTTCATTCACCCCGCTCCTCGGCGGCTTTGCCGCTCAATCCTTCAGCGTTTTCAATCAAGCGTCCAAGCAAGTGTTGAAACGTTTGCCATTCGTCTTCACTAAACCCCTGCAGTGCGGCGTTATAGACACGGCTCAGCACCACGGGCACCTGTTCAGCTGCGGTCACGCCCTCTGGGGTGAGCTCAATATTCACCACGCGCCTGTCGCTTTCAGAACGCACACGGCGGCACAACCCCTTGGTCTCCAGCCGGTCGAGCAGTCGCGTCATGGCCCCAGTGTCCTGAGCGCACTTGCGTGCCAGATCGGCCACGGTGTTGGCATGACCCAAATGCACTTTATGGAGGGGCACCCATTGAGGAAGGCTAGTTCCTCCCAAGTCGGTCTGTTCATTGACCGCCTGGTTGATGCCGATCATGGCGCGGCGAAGCTTGTAAAGCAGGCTTTCCTGAGGGTCATAAGTCTCAGCCGAGAAAAAGTTGGGTTGGCCCGCCGTCTCCACTGATTTGGTACCACGGCGAGCGTGATCCTGCGGTGGCGAGTGGACGACAGAAAGCCCGTCGGACGGCGAGTCCGCGGGCGGAGTTGATCGGGAAATCATCGGCAAACCTTGAATTAGTTGCCTCTAATTTATTTGCCTATGCAAATATTGTCAAAGCAGTGTTTGCAATGTCATTGTTCATACAAGGGTTTCCCCTTGTGTGTGTCGCGATTCAGGTTCCGATTGCTGGATCCGTGCGCAGGTAGATTCCTCGGGATGCCGAGCTCCTGCCCGGCATAGCGGCGTTGGAAGAGAGAAAGATGCCGAGCAGGAGCTCGGCGGTCCCAGCATCAACAGCCTAAGAGAGTTGACCGGGCCGCACGGTCCCCAAGGTCATCGCAGAACCACCAAGCACTTCCCTGCACCGGTATTCCCCTGGGACCGCCGAGCTCCTGCTCGGCACAGCGGCGTTGGAAGAGAGCTAAATGCCGGGCAGACGCGGGGCGGTCCCAGCTTTAACAGCAGAGAGCGTCGAGAGCACCCGCCGACCCAAGCTAAGAAGCTATGTGAATTCGCCCCCCGGTGCCCGCACAGAACGTCACCCCACATTCACCCAAACAACCTCAGCCAGGGTCGTTCCGACATTTCTGAACGCATGCGGCGTGGTACTGGAAAACCGAAAGCTGTCTCCCACACCAAGTTGGTATTGCGTCTCTGCGATATTCAACATAATCTCCCCTGTCAAAACATAGCCAGCTTCTTCACCTTCGTGGGTATATAGAGCGTCGCCCGACGAACCACCCGGTTCGATCTGCATGACGTACATCTTCAAACCACCCTCATTTCGAGGTGTGAGAACACGTTTTCGCGTTCGCTCCCCACGAAAAGGAATGAAGCTGCGATCCGCATCCCGGCGCACGGGGGGTTGAGGGTCTGGCGAGGGGGCGTCTGTCAGCAATGACACCATGTCCACACCCAGAACTTCAGAAAACAGACTCAACTCTTTCAGAGTAGGCGATGAGATGCCTCGCTCCACTTGGCTGACATAGCCCACAGATTTCCCACTGGCCTTGGCGAGATCCATCAACGAAATCTTTCGTTGTTGACGAAGCGCCCTCAAGCGAGGACCCAGAGTGATTTCCAAATTTTGGTTGATAGCCATATCGCCATTATCGCTTTCACCCACATGAAATATCCACATCGTCTTCATGAAATTCTGCTAGACTGAATTTCACCTGCATACACAAAGAAATGCCATGCCATTCAGTCATCAGAGGGGCTTACTGCGCGCCCTGCTCGCAGCCACATTCCTGAGCCTGGCGGCCATGCCGTCGCACGCGCAGGACTCCTATCCCAACAAGGCGGTACGTATCGTCGTAGGTTTTGAGCCGGGAGGCCTGACTGACATTTACGCCCGCCTGTTCGCCGCCCATCTGCAAACCAAATTGGGGCAGGCCGTTATCGTGGATAACAAGCCGGGTGCTGCAACCATCATTGGCACGCAATTCGTCGCCAAGGCCCCCGCTGATGGCTACACGCTTTGCTTCTGTGTCAGCAACGTATATACGAACAAGTTCTTCCGGGCACAGCTGCCCTACAAGATGGAAGACCTCACTGCCGTCGGATTGGCGTTCCGTTCGACTTCAGTATTGATCGTGCCCGTATCTTCCCCGCTGCAATCCGCAGAGCAACTGGTGGACTTTGCCAAGAAGAACCCCGGCAAGCTCAACTACTCCACCACGGGTGCCGGCGGCGCAACGCACATAACAGGCGAGTTGTTCTCATCTCTGGCGGGTATCCGTGCTACGCCAGTGCATTACAAAGGCGCAGCCCCAGCGTCCATGGCGGTCGCCACGCAAGAGGTTGATTTCGCCTTCTCCGCCATCGCCACCGCCAAGCCTCTGTTGCAACAGAAAAAGGTTCGCCCCCTGGGCGTCTCAAACGACGTGCGCACGCCCGCCTTGCCGGATGTGCCCACGCTCGCTGAAGCAGGTTTTGGCGGCATTGTGACCGGCGTCTGGTACGGCTTGATGGCACCAACGGGAACACCAGCTTCAGTGATCAACCTCATGAACAAAGAGTTGAATGCGTTCTTTACCAGCCAGCCCATCAGAGATCGCCTTCTGGCGGGCGGTGAGACCCCGGTGGGCACCCTGACACCGCAGCAAATGACAGATTACGTCGCCAAAGATACGGAGATGCTCCGCAGAGTCATTGAACCCTTGAACATCAAGTTGGATTGAGCACCATGAGCGTTGAATTCGAACCAGGAATCCAGGCCTACATCGACAAAATTCGGGAAACGGTGGCCATTCACCCTGTTCCCCGCAATATCGAAGAGCGACGGCGCAACACCGACCGCACGCATTCTGTTTGGCGGCGCCCGGCACCAGAGAGCATCGACATCGTGAACTGGTGGGTCAACCTGCCAGGCCGTGAGGTGCCCATCCGCATCTACCGCCGCAAGGACGTGACCGGACCAGCGCCAGTCGTGATCTACATACACGGTGGTGGCTTTGTGGCCAGCAGCTATGACACGCACGACACCATCACCTGGGGTCTGGCAGAGGAGACCGGCGCCATTGTCATCAGCGTTCATTACCGCCGCGCGCCTGAGAACCCCTACCCCGCCGCACCGGACGATTGCTTTGGTGTGCTCCAGTGGGTGCACCGTAATGGCGACTGGCTGGACGCAGATGTGTCCCGTATCGCGGTGGTGGGAGACAGTGCCGGTGGCTGCCTGGCAGCCGCGTTGACCATGCAAACGCGAGACCACAGAGGACCGCCCCTGCTATTTCAGGCCTTGCTGTACCCCGGCATCGACCCCATCAAGAACCGACCTTCGCACCAGCGGGGATTGGACCCGATGCTGCGCGCCGACATGATGGATTATTTCTGGGATGCCTATCTTCCAGGACAAAGGCACACCAGGGACCCCATCGCCGCGCCTATTCGCGCCACTCGCTTTGACGGCCTGCCTCCTGCTTTCATTGCCGTGGGCGAATACGACCCTTTGCACGACGAATCAGTTGAATATGCACGCCTGCTGCGTGAGGCAGGTATTCCCACCGAATTCCAGGTGGTGCCCCAGTCTATCCACGGGTTTCTTCGAGCACGCTTTGTAAGCCCAGGTGCTCGAGCAACTTTCGACGCCTTGTCCGCCGCCATTCGCAACGCCTTGGGCTCCACAGCCCCTTCCAAACCCTCGACACCATGAGCATCCAGCACGTTTCCAATACGGTCACCAGAATACTCAAAAGCATAGGGCCGGTCGGCGTCCCTCTGAGCGAACCCGCTTGCCAACTCACTGGCGAAGACTTCAAGATCCCAGGCAAAGAAAGCACCTCCACCGGCATATGGGAATGCTCGCCAGGCCGTTTCCAGAGGCAAGTAGTCGCAGGAGAATTCATGCACTTTCTCGCGGGCCGCTGCACCTTCACACCAGATGACGGTCCTATGATCACCATCGCCGCAGGTGACACCCTGTTCTTTTCCCCGAACACCACGGGCATCTGGGACATTCAAGAAACCGTCAGAAAAGTCTACGTTCTCTTGTAGACATCTTCTCTGGCATATAGCCAGTCCCGCTGCCCCTGACGCGGTACCCCCCTGGGACCGCCGAGCTCCTGCTCGGCATCACAGCGCCAGATGAAACCAAGATGCCGAGC
>JAECRA010000100.1 GCA_015999985.1 Comamonadaceae bacterium | reverse complement strand
GGCAACCGCATCATCATCGCCGGGCGCGACGGCTTGCAGGACAGCGTCAACCAGGTGGGCCAGGAGATCACCCGGCGCAACATGAACATCCAGCCGACACTAACCAGCCGGCCCGGCTTGCCGGTGCGCATTATCGTCAATCGAGATCTGGTGCTGCGGCCGTATCAGCCACTGTTCTTCGTCAAGGGGGCATCACGATGAACACGAACAAGCTGCGACTGGGGCCGCTGCCCAGGACGGAGACCGTCAAGCTCACCTTCGCGTGTTCTGTCCGCCTAAAGGCAGACCTTGACCGCTATGCGGCACTGCATGCGCAGACCTACGGCGAGGCGGTGGATGCTGTGGCGTTGATTCCGCACATGCTGGAGGCGTTCATGGAACGGGATCGGGGGTTCAAGCGATTGCACAAAGCCCGATCCGTCGTCGCGCCGGCAGACTCTTCCGATCATCTTCGCCGCAGTACGCCCACGTGAGTTTTCAGCAAAGACCTTCTGAGGCAATCTGAGGACATGGTTACTTTCTCAGGATTCGCCATGTCACTCACGTCCCCCACCGGCCATCGCGACACGCTTCGCATGCCTATGGCGTCTCCTGCATTTTTTCGTATGGTTGACGTGATGCGCATCACGGCGTTGAGCCGCGCCACCTTGTATCGGCGAATCGCCGAAGGCAAGTTCCCGCCGCCCGTTCACCTCGGAGGACGCGCATGCGGCTGGGCGCCAGCCGCACTGCAGGCCTGGATCGACGATCCCGAAGGTTATGTGGTTGCCGGGCCGACCAGGCATCTCGGGTCGACTCAGATGGGCGGCAGGCCCTGATCCACCACCTTGCCTATGGCTGGCGGTCAATAATAACTCCGATTTGCACGATAACACTAACAATGTTATCGTGCGATCATTGAGTTATAAATCCCAATTGTCGTGCCCGCCCTTGCCACCAGCGCTCAGAACTACCTGCATGAAACACTCGGCGTCTCCACGTCGAGCCACGAGCCGTGGGCGGGCCTGGAGAGCCTGCCCTACTTTTTGCGCGACGCCTTCGATTTCTGGCAATTGGACATCCTTGGCCACAAGGTCTTGCTGGCCCTAGAGCGAAATCCAGCCAAGCCGTCCATTGGCGATATCCGGAATCGGTTGGACAAGTTGCGGTTGGTAGCGGGACAGCCTGTGGTCTATGTGACGGAGGCACTCGCCTCCTACGAGCGCAAACGCCTGATCGTGCAAAAAGTGCCGTTCATTGTTCCCGGCAACCAGCTCTACCTGCCCGACTTAGGCCTGGACCTGCGCGAATACTTCCGCCAACGCCCCAGCTCGACAGACACTCCGCTCAGCCCTTCGGCTCAGGCCATGTTGATCACCGCCTTGTTGCGTCCTCGCTGGGAGGCCGAATGGCATCCTGCAGAGACAGCCGCCACTCTGGGCTACACCCCTATGACGCTCTCGCGCGCCGTGCGGGAACTGGTGGCGGCAGGACTCGCACAGGCACACAAGGCCGGCCGGTCCCAGTACCTGAACATGACATATTCTGCACATGAGACGTGGGAGCAAGCACTGCACCTGCTGCGCAGTCCCATGCAGCGCACCGTCTGGATATCCACGCAGATACGGACGGAACTGCCCGTGCGGGTGGCGGGCCTGAGCGCGCTCGCTCGCCTTTCGATGCTCACGGAACCCAGATCGCCGGTATTCGCCGTGAGCCGCACCGCATGGCAGGCACTGAAGGCAGACATCGTCGAACTTCCAGAAGCCATGCCAGGCGCATGCGAATGGCAGTTGTGGAACTACACCCCGACACTGCAGCCGGACAGCGACACGGTGGACCCTCTCTCGCTCATACTGAGCTTGCGGGATAGCACCGATGAACGTGTCCAAAGCGCGCTGGAGGCACTGAAGGAACAATTGCCATGGTGAAGGGGCTGGATGTTTTCCGGGCATGGTTCGCCGACTACCCGGACCAGTACATCCTGATCGGCGGCACTGCGGCCACCTTGGCAATGGAAGAGGCAGGGCTGGACTTCCGCGCCACCAAGGACCTTGATGTCGTGCTACATGTCGAGGCGCTGACGCCGGCATTCGGCGAAACCTTCTGGAGATTCATCGAAGCGGGCGGCTATGAAATCCGGCAGGCCAGCGACACAGGCAAGCCGGCCTTCTACCGGTTTCAGAAGCCGACCGACAACAGCTTTCCGGTCATGGTCGAACTGTTCTCCCGTGCGCCCGACAGCCTGCGGCCCATCGAGAACGGACAGCTCACGCCGATCCCCTTCGACGAAGCGGTTTCAAGCCTGTCGGCCATCCTGCTCGATGACGCCTACTACGCATTCATCATGGCCGGCCGCCGCGAGATTGATGGCTTGCTCTGGGTCGGCGAGGATCGCCTGATCCCGTTGAAAGCCATTGCCTGGCTGGACCTGAGCGCCCGCCGGGAGCAAGGCGAACAGGTGGATGCCAAGAGCATCCGCAAACACGCCAACGATGTTCTGCGACTTTCGCAATTACTCGCCCCCACAACGCGCATCCCTCTCGACGCGAAAATCGCCGATGACATGAGAAGATTTTTGAATGCAGCGGTAGCCGACGACTCTCTCGACCCCAGGGCCCTGGGGCTCGGCCGGGCCCCCCTCGCCGATTTTCTGGACCGGATCGCACAGGCCTATGAAATCCAAGATGGAGAGGCCTCATGAACGGGCTTGATGGTCGCAAGGACAGAAGCGCAGGTTGCCCTCGGCTCGTTAGCCAAAGGGTTTTAAGAGATTTCATTTGGGGGCCTCTTTGGGGGCCTCAAAACAACCAATAAGAAATTAATTATTTAAAATCAATAGGATAAATTACTTATGAAAATTGCTACCTGGAACGTCAACTCCCTCACAGCCCGCCTGCAGCACGTGCTCGATTGGCTTACTGCCAACCCGGTCGATGTGCTGGCCTTGCAGGAACTCAAACTCACTGACGACAAGTTTCCGCACGAAGCATTGAAAGAGATTGGGTACGAAGCTGTTGCCTTCGGACAAAAGACCTACAACGGCGTCGCCCTGCTCTCTCGTTCACCCGTGGCCAACGTCGCGCGCAACATTGAGGGTTTTGCAGATGAGTCGGCGCGAGTCATTGCTGGCACGGTGGAAACACCCAGCGGTCCGTTGCGGGTGGTCAACGGTTACTTCGTCAATGGACAGGAGCCGGGCTCCGAGAAGTTCCAGTACAAGTTGAATTGGCTCAATGGCCTGCAAAGCTGGTTGCGGTCGGAGCTGGAAGCACACCCCCGCCTGGTGTTGTTGGGAGATTTCAACATCGCCCCGGAAGATGGTGATAGCTACGACCCCGTGGGCCTGGCTGAAACCATTCATCACACCACCGTGGAGCGAGATCACTTCAAGGCGCTATTAGGGCTTGGCCTGCACGATGCCTTCCGCATGTTCGACCAACCTCCGAAGAGCTTTTCCTGGTGGGACTACCGCATGCTGGGCTACCAGAAAAATCGGGGCCTGCGCATTGACCACATTCTCGTCAGCACGCCGCTTGTGCCCCAAGTCAAGGCCTGCAGTGTGGACCGTGTACCGCGCAAATGGACCAAACCCAGTGACCACGCTCCTGTGACAGTGGAGTTGAGCTGAGCCGAACTTCCGAGTTCTCGAGGAGAACCAGGGCGAGCGGCCCAGGTTCAGGATGATCTATACGCCCGCTTCGGAACCCACGTTCAGTGTGGTCACTTCCGGCCAAACACGCGCTGCCGAATCCAGAAATGCCCGGATGAGGGGGTCATTGCGCCGGCTGGCCAGGTGGGCCGCGCAGAGCGAATACTGAGACGGTACGGTTAAGGGCGAAACGACCAGACGCCCTGCCGCTTCGCCCTCAACGGCATGCTCTCGCCTGACAAGCGTCACACCGGCGCCACGCTCTACAAGTGCACGGGCGGAGGTGGCGTTATCAAACCCTATGACGGTGTTGAGCGTGAGACCTCTGGCACCAAAGACTTCCTGCAAGACCGCTGAATAAGCCATGCCGCTGTCTGCAGGCGCAATCCAGGGAAGATCCGCCAACTCTTGCCAACTGGCTGATTCAATCTGCTCCTTCCAGCCCACAGGCCCGACGATGCTGAAGTGCACTCGCGTCAGCTCATGGTAGACCAGCGCAGCATCAGTGGGGCGGTCCAGCAACACACCTATGTCCAGCTCCCCGTTCTTGAGTCCTTGGCGTGTGCTGGAGGAGGGGCGCACTCGCAAATCGACTTTGATCAGCTTGTGGTGCGAGCGCAGGTCGGAAACCACTTCACCCAGCCGGTTGGCGGTGAGATCGCTACTGGTTCCCACCATCAAGGTTCCCTGGATCTTCCCCTTCAATTCGCTGGCAAAGGATGAGAACAGCACCGCCTCGTTCAACAGCAGCTTGGCTTTGCGCACCAGCGTTTCGCCGGCCTGGGTAAGTTCCAGGCTTCTATTGGTGCGTACAAAGAGCTGAGTGTCCAGATGCTCTTCTATGGCCCGCACATGGGCACTGGCTGCAGACAAACTGATGTGCAAGCGTTCCGCAGCGCGTGTGAGATGCTGCTCTTCCGCCACGGCCACGAAGGTGCGTAGCTGAACAAGATCAATCAACATGGTGTTGGCTCCATTTTCTTAGGCAACTGCCGTGGCTGGCCAGCGCGGCGCCCATTGTCGCTTCTGAAAGCGCGTGAGGACTCAAAAATCATCTGGTTTACCCATTTTCCTCCAAGGGTAAACCCATGGTTAGATCGAACCTTCACAAGACATGAAGACGGTGTTCCGAAAAACGCCATGGACACAGCCGGCTTCCATTTCTAGACTAGCCCTACTTATCCATAAAAGGTCTGGTTCATGCAAGAGACAACGACAGAAGACTACGCGGTCACCCTAAGCCGGTTCGCCACTCAGCTGTCGCTGGATAAGCTTTCCCCAGAAGCCGTGGAGGCCGCCAAAGCCAACGTCTTCGACACCCTGGCTTGCGCTGCCGCCGGTTCGAGCGCAGCGGGCATATCGGAACTTCATGGCCTGGCCACTCAGTGGGGCGGCGCGCCGCAAGCCAGCATACTGGTCTTCGGAGACAAGGTGCCTGCCCATCAAGCTGCCTGGGTCAATGGTGCCATGGCGCACGCCAGGGACTACGACGATACACATGATGCAGCCGTGCTGCACGCGGGAGTTTCAGTGGTGCCCGCCGCTCTGGCGGCTGCGGAACTTGCGGGCGGTGTGTCTGGTGCAGACTTCATTGCAGGAGTGGCCGCCGGCCTGGAAACCATTTGCCGGATTGGTGTTGCAACGCAGATTGGCATCATCGAGAGCGGGTACATGTACACCTCGCTGTTCGGTCACTTTGGTGCCACCGTGGCTGCCGGACGCGTGCTCGGATTGAACGAAACCCAGATGATCAACGCACTGGGCATAGATTATTCGCAGGTAGCCGGCAACCACCAGGTCACCCGGGATGCCGCGCTCACCAAACGCATGCAACCGGGCTTTGCAGCCATGGCGGCACTGATTTCGGTGCAGATGGCGCGCGTGGGAATTCGCGGAGCGCAAAGAACTTTCGAAGGGGAAGACGGTTTTCTGCGGGTTTACCTGCATGACCGTTGCGACCGAGCCGTGTTGCGAGACGGCTTGGGCGAGCGCTTTGAATTCACCCAGTTGAGTTATAAGCCCTACCCTTGCTGCCGTTTCAATCACCCAGCTATTAGTGCGGCGTTGACTTTGCGCAAGACCATTGGACAGCGGGTGGACCGCATCCGGGCTATTCGAGTCGGTTTGAACCACCAAGCCTACCAGGCAGTATGCACCCCTGTAGAGGTGCGCAAGGCCCCGAAGACCATCGTACAAGCGCAGTTCAGTATTCCTTATACCGTCGCCACGGCGCTGATAGACGGCCGCGTGGGCATGGATCATTTTGCGGACGCATCTCTGGTGCGAGAGGATCTTCTCGCCCTCGCCGGCAAAGTCGACGCGTCCGTCGATGCCGAAATTGAACGCCAGGCGGGCCGGAACATCTCGCCCGTGATGGTGGAAATTGAAATGGACGACGGCACCATTCACCGTGAACGTGTGGACGTGCCCCTGGGACACCCCGATGCGCCCATGTCTGAGGATGACTTCAACGGCAAAGCCCACGATTGCATGCGCGCCTCGATTCGCCCACTCGGTGACGATGCCGTGGCGCGGCTACGCGCCCAGGTCAATCAGCTTGAAAAACACAAGGACGCCCGTGAGCTCATCAAAGCTCTGAGCCCAGTCACATGATGGTTTCATAGCGCGCCAAGACTTGAAGAACTAATTACAGGAGACAACATGAGCGATTTCAGAAACATCAGCCGCCGTACGATGATTGCTGCGGGCGCGGGCGCACTGCTTCCGCTGCAAGCCAATGCACAAGCAGCCTTCCCAACAAAGCCCATCAAACTGGTGGTTCCTTTCACACCGGGCGGCAGCAACGACATCTTGTCACGCATGGTGGGAGCCAAGTTGAGCACCCGCCTGGGGCATGCGGTCATCATCGAGAACAAAGGCGGCGGCGGCGGCACCCTGGGCACAGACTTCGTCGCCAAATCTCCGGCTGATGGCTACACCCTGCTGTTCGCATCCACATCTGTCACGACCAATGCGGCCAGTGGCAAGAAATTGCCATATGACCTTTTCAAGGATCTACAGCCTATTGGTCTCCTGGGCGCAACCCCGTTTGTGATTGTCGTAGGCAACCAGGTGAAGGCCAATACGCTGGCAGAGTTCATTGCCCTGGCACGCGCCAATCCGAAGTCCGTGAACTACGGCACTGCCGGCATTGGTGGCATCAACCATTTAGGAACCGAACTCTTTGCCTCTGCCGCGAAGATCGAAATGACCCACGTGCCCTACAAAGGCATCGGCCACGCCTTTACCGACCTGATGGGAGGCTCATTGCAGATGACGCTGCCCACGCTGGCCTCGGTATTGCCTCATGTCCGTGGCGGCAAGATGCGGGCCTTGGCCATTACAAGTGCAGCGCGCTCACCTTTGGCTCCAGAAATTCCGACAGCAGCTGAAGCCGGTCTTCCAGACTTCCAGTTGGAAGCTTGGTACGGCCTGCTGGGCCCCGCCAATATGCCGGCTGCTGTGGTCAGCAAGCTCAACACTGAACTTAACTGGGCGCTGACGCAACCCGATGTGAAAGAAGCAATGGCGCGCGAAGCCGCGACCACCACGCCAGGTGCGCCGGAGCAGTTCACCAGCCTGATGAAGTCAGAAGTCAATCGCTGGAGCAAGCTGATCACTGAGAAGAACATCCAGATCGACTGAGGTGCCATCCATAGGGCAAAAGCACGCTGGGTTTGGTGTGTCCTGAACTTGTCGAAGCATCGAAGCGTTGCGCACAAGGCTTCGACAGGCTCAGCCCGAACGGTGGTTTAGCTCAGACGGTGGTTTAGCTCAAACGTCATTTTGGACTGAATAAGCAATGAAGCAGATATCTCTCACACAGCTGCGGTTTGCCGAGATCCTGGCGCCCGGCGATGTCATTGCCTGGCCTCAGGGCCCTGGCGAGCCACTGGCCCTGACTGAGCGGTTGGTAGAGCAACGCACAGAGCTGAGCCGCCCGGCGCTTCAGTTCGGTTTGACCCAGTCGCCCACCTTGCGTCCGGAGCTTGCGGAACACTTTGACTTTCGCGCACTCAATGGCGCCGGCACCAGCCGCAGGGTCACCGCATTGGCAGACATCATCCCCTGCCAGATCAGCACCATGCCCGCCTTGCTTAGAAGCGGCCGGCTGCGTGTGGATGTGGCCCTCATCCAGGTGCGCCCTCTTCCGAGCGGTGGTTACACCACAGGCGTGATCGCAGACTTCACCCAGGCCATGATTGAGCGCGCACGCGTGGTCATTGCACTGCTCAATCCTTCGCTGCCATTGATGGGTGGTGACGCCTGTGTGGACGAATCGGACATTGACTGGTTGGTGGACGGTGATGGCCGCATCATCGACATGCCAGACCCTGCACCTTCTACCGTGGAGCTTGAGGTGGCCGCGCGTGTTGCCGCGCTCATACCTAACCGCGCCACGGTTCAGCTTGGCATCGGAACCCTGCCTGCCGCGGTAGCGAAATACCTCAATCACCACCAGGGACTTGGCGTGCACTCAGGAGTTGTCTCCGATGTGCTGGTTGACCTTGTTGAGCAAGGCATCGTCACCAATGCCTACAAGGGCGCAGACGTAGGCCGCACGGTAACCGGCGGTCTCTTCGGCACACAGCGCCTGCGCGATTTTGCAGAGCAGAGCAAGCTGGTTGAGATGTGCAACGCGGGGTACACACACCAGATCAGCACCGCCCAATCTCTTTCTGCTTTTCATTCGATCAACTCCGTGATCGAGATGGACCTTTCCGGCCAGGCTAACGCCGAAATCGCAGGTGGCCGCTATCTGGGCGCCATTGGCGGACTGGTGGATTTCATACGTGCAGGAACGGTCTCGCCTGGAGGGCAGTCCATTCTGGCCTTTCCATCCACCACGCCCGATGGCAAGAACTCTCGCATCGTGGCTTCGCTGGGCGATCGGCCGGTCACCGTGCCGCGCGTCGAGGTCGATGTCGTCGTGACTGAACACGGTGTGGCTCACCTGCGCGGTTGCTCCCTGGCCGAGCGCGCCAAACGCTTGCTGGCCATAGCGCACCCGGACCACAGGGAATCGCTGGAGCGATCGCTGCAGTCATCGGACCACGCCTCCAACGTCGCCTGAAACAACTATTCCTTTAGCCTTTTTCAACAGAGTCTCATATGAACCCCGTCCAACTCAAGCTTTCCGACGAACAACGTGCCCTGGTGGGTGCTGTGCGCGACCTGTCGCACTCCAAGGACTTCCGCGGAAACTCCATCAAGTACCTGGATGGTACCTATCCTTGGGAAAACCTGGATGCGCTGGCAGAAATCGGCATCCTGGGCATGTCCATTCCAGAAGAATACGGCGGCTCCAACCTGCCTGTTTTTGACACCGCTTTGGTGGTCGAAGAAGTTGCCAAGGGCTGCTACGTGACCGCGATGGCGCTAATGGGCATGCTAGGCGTTCAGGTTCGCGTGATCTCCACCTACGCGCCTGAATCCATGAAGCGGGATATTCTTCCCAAGGTTGCTGCGGGCAAGGTCCACCTGGCGGTGTGCATGACAGAGCCGCATGCAGGCACGGACGTGCCCAACTACAAGACCAACACCGTCATCAAGGACACACACGCTGTGGTCAATGGCGTCAAAACGCTCATCAGCCGCGCCAACGAGGCCGAGTGGTTTGTCGTGTTCACACGCATCAATGGCTCGCCCGGACGTCACGGCATTGGCTGCGTGCTGGTCAATCGCAACTACCCTGGGTTCGAAGTCACCGCGCGCTATCACACGATGGGTGGTGAATACCTGGCAGAGATTCAATTCAACAATGTCGAAGTTCCGCTCGAAAACGTCATCTTGCGCGAAGGCGGCATGAAACAGCTGATGAGCGCGTTCAACACCCAGCGCTGCTTGAACCCCAGCATTTCGCTGGGCATGGCTGAAGCTGCCTTCGAAGAGGCGGTGAAGTACGTGCGTGAGCGCACCATCCGCGGTCAAGCAGTCGCCAACTTCCAGGGCATTCAATGGAAGCTGGCAGAAATGTACAGGGACATTGAGGCCGGCCGCGCCCTGCTCTATCAAGCAGCGCTCTCCGCTAATCCGTTCCCAGACCCTTACCAGGCAGGCGTGGCCAAGATGTTCGTCAACGAAATGGCGATTCGCGTCGCCAGCGAAGCCTTGCAGGTGCATGGTGGCTATGGCTTCACAGACGACTACCCTATCTCGCGCATCTACCGCGGCGTTCGCTACGGCACTCTGGGCGGCGGTGCTACAGAAGCCTTGAAAGACCTGGTGGGTAAGAAGCTCGTTAACGACTTCGATCCTGTCGACGGCTTCCTCTCCATGGGTAACTTCTAAAAATGCGCTCGCTTCTCTTCGTTCCAGGACACGACGAGCGCAAGCTCGTCAAGGGCCTGACCTGCGGCGCTGATGCGCTGATCGTCGATCTGGAGGATGCCGTTCCGGAGGCAGAGAAGCCACGCGCACGGGCCATTACTTCAGAATTCGTTAAGGCCCACTACGCCAAACTTCCCATCTTTGTTCGCATCAACGCCTTTTCTACGGGATTAGCGCAGGACGATCTTGCAGCGGTGGTGCTTGCCCGCCCCTACGGCATCGTTCTGCCCAAATGCGCATCGTCCAGGGACGTCAAGCTCCTGAGCATTCACTTGAGTGCGCTGGAGGCACGTGAAGGCCTACCCGCAGGAGGCATCCGGATCTTGCCCATCGTCACGGAAACGGCAGCCTCCGTGCTGGGAGCTGCAAGTTATGGTGAGCAGCCTAACGACAGGTTGATCGGCTTGACCTGGGGTGGTGAGGATCTGGCTGCGGACATTGGCGCCACCGCCAACCGCGGGCCGGACGGCCGATACGCGCCCCTTTATGAGCTTGCCAGATCGCTCACCTTGCTGGGTGCGACTTCAGCTGAGGTGGCTCCGATTGATGCTGTCTTTACCAACTTCCGCGACACGCGGGGGCTCAAGAGCGAGACTGAGCAGGCATTGCGCGACGGGTTTACCGGAAAGATGGCCATACACCCGGACCAGATTGGCACCATCAACGATGCATTCACCCCCACGACCTCGGACGTGGAATGGGCCAACCGCGTCGTTGAAGCGTTTAAAGCTGCCCCCACCAAGGGTGCCATCCAACTAGATGGAAAGATGCTGGACCGTCCACACCTGCGGTCAGCCCAGCGAGTGCTTGCGCGTTCTGCTACGGCGCGCGCGAATTGATTTTTTCGGAGACAGAGATGTCAGACGCCCAAAAATATCCGCTGTCGGGGATCACCGTTCTCGACCTCTCCCATGTCTATAACGGCCCCTACGCCACCTTCCTCATGGCCATGGCCGGTGCGGATGTGATCAAGATCGAACCGTTCGAAGGCGAGCATTTGCGAAGCCGCGGCGATATGGGCGGTGCGGCGCTACCGTTTGCCATGTTGAATTCCAACAAGAAACCGGTCACCTTGAACCTCAAGAAGGACAAGGGACGCGAGCTTTTTATGGAGATGGTGCAGCGCGCTGACATCCTGGTCGAGAACTTTGCACCCGGAGTAATGGACAGACTGGGCTTGGGCGCAGATGTCTTGCACCAAATCAACCCCGGCCTGATCTACGGATCTAGCTCGGGCTATGGCAAAGAAGGTCCGTACAGGGACTACCCTGCGATGGATCTGGTCATGCAAGCCATGTGCGGTGTGATTGAATGCACTGGTTACCCCGATCAACCACCTGTCAAAGCCGGAGCCGCCCTGTGCGACTTCATGGCAGGCATTCATCTGTACGGTGCCATCATGACTGCGCTCTATGAGCGTGAGCGCACTGGGGTTGGCCGTACGGTAGAAGTTTCCATGCAAGAGGCCACCTACGCCTCCCTGGCATCCAACCTGGGAATGTTCCACGCACGTGGTGCCGCAGCGCCATCACGCACTGGCAACCGCCACGGTGGCCTGGGTATTTCGCCCTATAACGTCTACCCCACAACTGACGGTTATGTCGTGCTGAACGCCCCTGGCGACCATCATTTCCGCGCCATCCTTGATGTTATGGGCCGCTCTGATCTCAAGGACGACCCACGCTTTATCAGCCGCTCATCTCGCGTCGCGAACTTCGCCGACGTAGACGCTTTGCTTGAGAGCTGGACGACCACGCTCTCCAAGCAGGAAGTTGCAGACCTCATGCTGGCCTCCAAGGTACCTTGCGCACCTGTGCGCGGCCTATCCGAAGTCATGAACGACGAGAACATGCACGCCCGTGGCAGCTTGCAATGGATTGACCACCCAGAGATCGGCAGAGTCGCCCTACCCCACTCCCCACTTGTTTTTGAAGACAGTCCGCGTAGACCCATAGAGCCCAGCCTGCCTTTGGGCGCCAAAAACGATGAGATCTTCGGCAAGTGGCTCGGCCACTCGCCGGAGGAATTGCAGACACTCCGATCGGACGGAGTTATTTCCTGATCGCGTTTTCAAAGAAACCGTTCAGGCTGAGCTTGTCGAAGCCTTCCGCAACGCTTGGACAGAC
>JAECRA010000099.1 GCA_015999985.1 Comamonadaceae bacterium | reverse complement strand
GGAAGGCTGCGACGGCCTGATCACCAGCGCGCGCTGGATCGTGCACCGCATGCCCGAGCACACGCGCACGGTCTGCCTGGAGTTCTTCGGCAATGCCAAGGACGCCGTGCCCAGCATCGTGGAGATCAAGGACTTCATGTTCGCCGAGCAGAAGCGCTCGGGCGTGCTGCTGGCCGGCCTGGAGCACCTGGACGACCGCTACCTGAAGGCCGTGGGCTACGCGACCAAGTCCAAGCGCCACGGCGGCGGCCTGCCCAAGATGGTGCTGTTCGGCGACATCGCCGGCGACGATGCGGACGCCGTGGCGCGTGCCACCTCCGAAGTGGTGCGCATCGCCAACTCGCGCAGCGGCGAAGGCTTCATCGCCATCAGCCCCGAGGCGCGCAAGAAATTCTGGCTGGACCGCAAGCGCACGGCCGCCATCAGCCGCCACACCAACGCCTTCAAGATCAACGAAGACGTGGTGATCCCGCTGCCGCGCATGGCCGAGTACACCGACGGCATCGAACGCATCAATATCGAGCTGTCGCTGCGCAACAAGATTGAGCTGGCCGATGAGCTGGAAGTTTTTCTGGAGCGCGGTAACCTGCCTCTGGGAGAAAGCAGCGAGGGCGTCGTTTCGCCCGAGTTGCTGGCTGAGAAGGTCCAGCAGGCCCTGGTGGTGGTGCGGGAAGTCCGCGCTCTGTGGCAGGGCTGGCTGGACGATGTGGACACCCTCTTTCCTGAACTGCAGGACCACAGCCTTCGCGCCAGCTGGAAGACGCAGATCCGCGCACCCTTGCGCGACATCTTTACGGGCACCGATTTCGAGCCTCTGCTGGCGGCACTGAATGCCGTCCAGCAACGCGTGCTCAAAGGGCGTGTCTGGATTGCGCTGCACATGCACGCCGGCGATGGCAACGTGCACACCAACATTCCCGTCCATAGCGACAACTACGCCATGCTGCAGACCGCGCACGAGGCGGTTGACCGCGTGATGGCACTGGCACGTCATCTGGATGGCGTGATCTCGGGTGAGCACGGCATCGGAATTACAAAGCTTGAGTATTTGAGCGACGCTGAGCTGGCGCCGTTTGCCGAGTACAAGCGGCGGATCGATCCGGAAGGGCGCTTTAACCGCGGCAAGTTGCTGCGCGATCCAACGCTGCCTGACCAACTCGGCAGGCGCCTGCGCGCAGACTTGGGCAATGCCTATACGCCGAGCTTTGGGCTCATGGGGCATGAGTCGATCATCATGCAGCAGAGCGACATCGGCGCTATTGCAGACTCGATCAAGGATTGCCTGCGCTGCGGCAAATGCAAACCGGAGTGCGCCACCCATGTGCCGCGCGCCAACCTGCTCTATAGCCCGCGCAACAAGATTCTGGCCACTTCGCTGTTGGTAGAGGCTTTCCTCTATGAAGAGCAGACCCGGCGGGGTGTCTCGATCAAGCACTGGGAAGAGTTCGAAGACGTCGCTGATCACTGCACCGTTTGCCACAAATGTCTTTCGCCCTGCCCGGTGAAGATCGATTTTGGCGACGTCACCATGAATATGCGCAACCTGCTGCGCAAGATGGGCAAGAAGACTTTCCGCCCTGGCAACGCGGCGGCCATGTTCTTCCTGAACGCCACCAACCCTGCCGTCATCAACGCCACCCGTGCAGTGATGACCGGCGTGGCATTCAAGGCGCAGCGCGCAGCGGTCGATCTGTTCCGCCCGGCCGGCCGCAAGCAGACCCAGCACCCTCCCGCTACCTTGGGCAAGCCGCCCCTGCGCGAAGAAGTCATCCACTTCGTCAACAAGAAGCTGCCCGCTGGCTTGCCCAGCAAGACTGCACGAGCACTCCTTGACATCGAAGACCGTGACTATGTGCCTGTGATCCGCAACCCCAAGGCCACCTCGGCTGACAGCGAAGCGGTGTTCTATTTCCCAGGCTGCGGGTCGGAGCGTCTGTTCTCGCAAGTGGGACTGGCCACACAGGCCATGTTGTGGCATGCCGGCGTACAAACCGTGCTGCCGCCGGGCTATGTCTGCTGTGGCTACCCTCAACGAGGCTCGGGGCAGTTCGACAAAGCCGAGAAGATGATCACCGATAACCGGGTGCTGTTCCATCGCGTGGCCACCACGCTGAACTACCTGGAGATCAAGACGGTCGTGGTGTCGTGCGGTACCTGCTACGACCAACTGGCTGGTTACGAATTCGAAAAGATCTTCCCTGGCAGCCGCATCATCGACATTCACGAGTTCCTGCTCGAAAAAGGGATCACCCTGCCAGTGGAGCAGCAAGGGTCCTACCTGTATCACGAGCCTTGTCACAACCCGATGAAGCTACAGGACTCCACCAAGACGGTGAAGGCACTGATTGGTGACAATGTGCTGAAAAACAACCGCTGCTGCGGTGAAAGCGGCACCCTAGGGGTCACCAGGCCTGACGTGTCGACCCAGGTTCGCTTCCGCAAGGAAGAAGAGATCCGCAAGGGTGAGGCTGAATTGCGCGCGTCTGGGGCCGTGTCAGAAAAGGCGAATGTCAAGATCCTCACCAGCTGCCCAAGTTGCCTCCAAGGCCTCAAGCGCTATGAAGGGGATCTGCAAAACGGCTTGCTGGAAGCCGACTACATCGTCATTGAGATGGCACGCCACATCCTTGGCGAGAATTGGTTGCCAACCTATGTGTCGCAAGCCAACTCAGGGGGTATTGAGCGAGTGCTGGTTTGATCGACTAGTCAATGGCCTTGGGCCCCTCATTCCCCGATGATCTCATCCGGGGGTGATGGGGTTATGGCGTCATGAGATGAACCGCACACCGACCCGGCCAAGTCCCGGCGGTTTCAGTTCGGAGATGGGCAGCAAGCACTGCTCAAGAAAAAGCGTCCGGTACTTGCTAATTAAGTACCGGACGCTTTTTTGCTCGGCCGCACCTGGCCTGTGGCTGCTAACCGACAGCTAATAGACCACTTATTGGCCGCTTATCGACCATTTATAGATCGCTCATTGCTTGGCATATGAGTAGTTGCCAAGCGTCAAGTTCCTGCCACTCAGTGTGTAAGGCTGGCTATAGTTCTTGTTCCAGTCCACGCCCGCAGATCCTGGCTTCTTGTCGTAGGCGAATGAGGGGTCGACGGTGTTGATGAGCGCAGCTCTCACGATCTTGTACTGGAGCGCGCCAGAAGCGCAAGACGCGAGTGCCAGTTCAGTGATTTGCTGAGCCCGAGGCCCGTAGTTGATCGAATTGAGGGTAAGTACGGCCTTGCTGCCACTGAAGGCCCAGGTGCCGCCCACTGAATGAGTCCAGGAACCCGCCAGTGCAGAGCACCCCTGCGCAGTTCCGGGGGATGTCGTGGAGCTACCGCCCTCACGAGTACCTGCAAATGTGCCGCTGAAACTGCCCTCGGTTTTGGATGTGCCGTTATAGGAGCCTGTGGCATTGCCCTGCAGATCCACCTTGCCGGTGAGCGTGACGGTCGTGTCGGGAGGCGATTCGCCATCATTGCCAGACACGGTGAACCGAGCGCCTTGTCCGCCTGTCTCAAGTGACATGGTGCCGTTGCAGGCATAGACGACTTCCCCTACGCAGGTTTTGATCGAACCATCGGCAGCAGCGGTGAACTGCAGCGCGGTGCCCTCGTTGGCACGAAGGTTGTACTTGCCTGCGAAAGAGGCCAGGGTGGCAGCAGGGCCGCTTCCAGTGCCCCCTCCCGTTCCGCCCGTGCTGCCTGGCGTTTTCTGCCCGGTCAGCGTTCCGCTGGAAGTCCCCTCGCTCGAGCGTGACGTCCACGTGCCCGAGACGGCTCCTGCGCCAGTGACGCTCGCGTCGATGTTGACGCTAAGGCCCACCGTGGTCTGGCCGTCGTTACCAGTGATCTGAAGGCTCGCGCCTTGCCCGCCTGGCTTGAGAGCCAGCGTGCCCTGGCAGGCGTAGGCCGCTCCGCAGGAAGTGACTTGTCCATTCGCGTCCACCGTGATTCGCAGCGCCGTTCCGTCCTGGGTTTGAACATCGTACTGGCCCGCGTAACTTGCAAGCGTTCCCGTAGACGGCTGTTGAGTGCCTCCCCCACTACCGCCGCCGGCATCGCTGGAGTCACCCCCGCCACCACAGGCGCTGAGGCCTGCGATGAATGCGGCGATAACGAGAGGACGAAGGGGCCGAAGTGGGCGCAGAGGGCGAAATGGCTTCGTGGTCATGGGTTTCTTGCAGTTAAGAATGAATGCCCAACCTTATTTTGGTTGCAAAGAAAACAAAATGATGCAAACGCACTATGCTTTGGCCTTTCCCTGTAAAGCCTGCCAACGGATGCCGCGCAGGCTCTTAGAGTGCTAGGATCGGGTGTTTTGCCGCCCGGCACGCTCTTTTTTGTTGCATGAACAGTCCATCCTCCCTTGAGTCCACGGCTATGGAGCCCGCACTGGAGCTTGCCAGCACCCCTGCCGACCCGTGGCAGCGTTTTGGCAGTCTCCTGGTGCGCGCTGGCAAGCTCAGCGCACGAGACATGGAACGCGCCATGGCGGCGCAGCGGGAGATGGGCGGCTCACTTGACCGGGTTCTGGTCAGCCTGGGTCTCGTCTCCGAAGTGGATGCCGCGCGTGCGCTGTCCGAACATCTCGAACTGCCATTTGTCACCGCAGATGCCTTTCCTGATCTGCTGCCGGAAACCGAGGGCTTGCTGCCCGAATTTCTGAAGGCGAACCGAGTGTTGCCCGTTCGTGCCGAAGAAGGCCAGCTGGAAGTTGTCATGGCGGCGCCCCAGGACGCATTCGTGCTGCAGGCCTTGCGCCTGACTTCCGGCCTGGCGGTGCACCCGAGCGTCGGTGTGCCCAGCGATATTGAAAAGGCGCTCACCCGCTTTCTCGATGAAGCGCCCACTGGCGAAGACGACGAGGAAAGCGTTGAGCTGGAAGGCGATTCTGGTGATTTCGTAGAACATCTGCGCGATCTGGCCAGTGAAGCGCCCGTGATTCGCCTGGTGAATGCCATCATTGGCCGCGTCATCGAACTTCGTGCTTCGGACATCCACCTCGAGCCATTCGACGATGGCCTGCATGTGCGCTACCGGGTCGACGGCGTGCTCCTGCCTGGCGAACTGGTCCCGGCGCGTCTGGGCGCGGCGGTCAGCTCACGCGTGAAACTCATGGCGCATCTTGACATTGCAGAGCGTCGCCTGCCGCAAGACGGTCGCATCAAGACACGCGTCAAGGGTCGCGAGTTGGATCTTCGGGTTTCGACTGTGCCCACAGTGCACGGCGAAAGCGTGGTCATGCGTGTGCTGGACCGCGCCAGCGTGCGCTTTAGCCTCGAAGACATGGGGTTCGAGAAAGATACGCTCTCGCGATTCAATCAACTGGTTTCGCGGCCACACGGCATCTTGTTGGTGACGGGACCCACGGGTTCCGGCAAAACCACGACGCTCTACGCGGCATTGGCCAAACTTGATTCGACTACGCAGAAAATCATCACAGTCGAAGATCCGGTTGAATACCAGCTTGAAGGCATCAACCAGATCCAGGTGCATTCCCAGATCAATCTGACCTTCGGTAACGCGCTGCGGTCGATCCTGCGGCAAGATCCCGACATCATCATGATCGGTGAGATGCGTGACGGAGAAACGGCGCAGATCGCCGTGCAATCTTCGCTCACTGGACACCTTGTACTTTCCACCCTGCACACCAATACAGCTGCCAGTGCCGTGGTACGTATGCAGGACATGGGCGTGGAGCGTTACCTGATTACCTCCACCGTCAATGGCGTGCTGGCGCAGCGACTGGTCCGAAGGCTTTGCAGGCACTGCCGCGCGCCTGTGCAGCCGGCGCCCGAGTTGCTGGAAAGCTCCGGCCTGTCTCGATTCCTGTCCCCAGGCGCGCAAATCTACGAAGCCAAGGGTTGCGAGCATTGCCGAGGGACGGGCTATCAGGGGCGCGCGGGCATCCACGAGCTTCTGGTGGTCGACGAAGACATGCGCAGCGGTATCTTGAGGGGCCTGGACGCCAGTGCCTTGCAAAATCTGGCCATTCAGGCGGGCATGTACACGCTCTATGACGACGGCTTGCGCAAGGTGGCTTCCGGGGTGACCAGCCTCGACGAAGTCTTGCGCGTCACCCAGGATCACACTGATGCCTGAGTTTGTCTGGCGCGCGGCGCAGGCCAATGGCCAACTCGTCGAAGGACGCACCGAAGCGGCGGCAAGCGCTGCGGTTCTGCGTCAGTTGCGCGAGCGCGGACTGACGCCCATCCATGTGGAAGATGCTGCGTTGAACCCTGCCACTGCCCAGAGCGTGCCGGGTTTGCGCGTGAATACCCGGATAGATAAAAGCCCGGTCAAGGCAGCCGACATCCTGACGCTGACCACCGAGCTTTCCATCATGCTGCGCGCTGGCCTGGCGCTCGACAATGCTTTGCGCGTATTGATCGAGATGAGCCACAAGCCCAGTGTCCGTGTCTTGCTGGAGGCCATCCTTGAGGATGTGAAGGGCGGCGCTCCGTTCAGCCGTGCGCTGACCGTGCACCGCGAGCATTTCGGTGATTTCTACATCAACATGGTGCGCTCGGGCGAGGCCAGCGGTCAGATGTCCCAAGTGCTTGAGCGCCTGGTCTCTCACATGGAGAGGCTGCGTGCCCTGCGAGAAAGCGTGGTGTCGGCCACGCTGTATCCGGCCATTTTGCTAGGTGTGGCGGTGATCTCGCTCGTGGCCATGCTGGGCTTCGTGGTGCCGCAGTTCGAGCAGCTTTTCAAGGACATGGGGGACGCACTGCCCATGCCCACACGCATCGTCATGGTGCTGGGCCAGGGTTTTCGCAGCTACGGGCCCGTGTTGATCCCGGTCATCGTTTTGGTGGGCTGGTTTTTTCTGCGCTGGTTGCGCTCGCCTTCAGGGCGTGCCAAATGGCAGAACTGGATATTGGGGCTGCCGGTACTCGGCCCCTTGCTGCACAAGTACGAACTTACACTTTTCTCGCGTTCGCTCGGCACCCTGCTGGGCAACGGCGTGCCGCTCCTCACGGCCTTGCATATCGCGACTGAAACTGTGGGAAATGCGCGACTGCGCGAGCCGCTGTCCAAGATGGCGCCCATGGTGAGAGAGGGCACGCGCATGGTGGTCGCCATGCAATCGACCAAGGTATTTGAACCTTTGGCCATCAACCTGGTCAGAGTGGGAGAAGAGACGGGCCGGATCGGGCACATGATGACCGAATTGGCCGACATCCTGAACCGCGAAGTCGAAACCGGCATCAAGCGTGCGCTGACTTTACTGGAACCCATTCTTATTTTGGTGCTGGGCGTATTGATCGCCGCCATCATTGTGTCTATCTTGCTCGGCATCCTGTCTGTCAACGACCTTGCCAAATAAACCCTGTAAAGAGAGAAAAGCGCCATGAAACCTTCCGCGCTGCGCCAGCGTCTGTCCCTGTCATCGTCTACATCCAACCCGCGTCGTAGCAGGGGTTTTACCCTGATCGAATTGCTGGTGGTATTGGCCATTCTGACCTTGCTCGCCGGCATCGTGGGTCCTCGCGTGCTCCAGCAATTGGGCGGCGCCAAGTCCAAAACCGCGGCACTGCAGATTTCTGACATCGACAAGGCACTTGAAATCTACAAGCTCGATACCGGGCGCTACCCTTCCAATGCCGAAGGCTTGCAGGCCCTCATCACCAAGCCAGGCTCGGCCAACGGCTGGAATGGTCCCTATCTGAAGGGGAGCGTACCCAATGACCCTTGGGGCAGCCCGTACCGCTACGCCAACCCAGGCCCGAACGGTGGCATTGAAATCCTTTCGCTAGGCGGAGACAGCGCGCCCGGCGGTGAAGGTGAAAACGCCGACGTCCGGAACGTCAACTGAGTTTTTCAGCTTTTGGAACAACTGGCGATGCAGCGCTCATGGAGGGCTGGCGGGGCTGAGGGCAAGGCCCCTGAGTCTCGCCTTGTTCTTTCCTCTTGCCCGGTAAGGCAGGGGGAGCCTTGCGCCAAACGCTTCGCCCTCATACCACCTCCTTTGGGCGATGCCAGGGCAAGACGCTCCATCAAGACCAGCGGCTTCACCCTGATAGAAATCATGGTCGTCATGGCCTTGATGGCGTTGCTGGTCGGCTTGGTTCCTATCGCCTTCGGCCGCTTGAGCGAATCCGCGCAATACCGCGAAACCGTGCGTGCAATTCTTACTGACATGCGTACTGCCAGGTACCTTGCGCAAAGCGGAGGTTCTGATGTCCGGTTTGCCGTCAATCTCAACCAGCGCAGTTTTGGCGTGGAGGGGCGCAAGCGTCACACAGTGCCGGAGCCGTTGCAGATCCGCGCTGTCATGGCCCAGCAGGAATCCGGTGCCGACGGCGATATGGCCATCCGTTTTCTGTCCACTGGGGGGGCTAGCGGCGGCAGTGTAGATCTGCTTCGTCCTTCGGGCGGAGGGGTCAGATTGCGCGTGGATTGGTTCTCGGGCAGGGTCGAGCAGGAGCCAGTCGGCCCATGATGTTCAGTCCACGATCTCTGCGGGGTCGAGCTCAAGGCTTCTCGTTACTTGAAATCCTTGTGGCGTTTGCCATCATGGCCATCGCACTGGGCATGCTCTATCGCGTCATGGGCAATAACGCTCGCCATACCGGACAACTTGCCGGCCAGGAGCGTGCCATGGTGCTGGCACAGTCCCTCTTGGCCGCGTATCAGTTGGCTCCGGCGGAGGGCATCCAGGCCAGTGGAGAAACCGCAGGCTATGGCTGGACAGTACAAAGTGCGCCATTTGCCACGCCCGCCAACAATGAGGCCAGGGCGGCTCGGTTACATGAACTGCGAATCACCATCCAATGGGTTGATGGCACCGCGCAGCGCAGTTACTCACTTGCGAGTTTGCGACCTGAGCGCAGGCCATTGGCTGGAGGCCGCTTATGAGGCTCCGCTTCCAACAGGGGTACAGGGGTAAGGCCAGTCCCGTCCGTGGCTTCACGCTCGTCGAAGTGCTGATTGCACTCACGCTGCTGTCGCTGCTGATGCTTGGACTTACAAGTGCCATGCGTGCCATGAGTCAGACCAGTGAGAGCATCGAGCGGCGCATTGAATCGTCAGATCGCCTCCGTGTGACGGGCGCATTGCTCAATTCCGTTCTGAGTGGTGCATCGGTGCGGCGTCTGCCGGCTGGGGTCTCAGCTGCCACCCGCCAGGCCATATTTTTTGAAGCCACTCCCAATTCACTGGCCTGGATAGGCGTCATGCCAGCACGTTATGGCGTGGGAGGCCGCCACTACATGCGCTTGGCGCTGGAGGGCTCTCAAGTCGTACTGCGCTATGCGCCCTGGTCTGGGGCTTCCGTTTACTCCGAGTGGGCAAGCGCCAATGCGCAGGTCTTGGCTGAACCCGTGACCGGCTTTGATCTGCGGTACCTGGAGCCCGAAACCCTGGAGTGGTTGTCCGCGTGGCCGCCGCAGAACCTCCGTCAAAATATTGTGCTGCCCTCGGCCATCGAAGCCACCATTCATGGCATAGACCCGCCTTGGCCGCCCCTGGTGGCTTCCATCAAGGGGCTGGCTGCCACGGATCCGAGCATAGTGAGAGGGGCTTGGGGACCATGAAGCCTGGCCGTCATTCAGGTATGGCGCTGATAGCGGTTCTCTGGATCGTTGCCGCCCTTAGTCTGCTGGTGACCGGCATGACTCAAACCGTGCGTCAGCAAATTCTTGTTGCGGGAACGCAACGCGATGAAGTCGTCGGACAAGCCCTGGGCGAAGCCGCCGTCGCGCTGACTTTGCAAGAAATCCAGATCAGTCCGCAGCGTCCGCGCGGCGTGGTGCAGGGTAGCCAAAAGTTCGACGGCGTCGACATGCAGGTCGAAGTCATGCCCCTGAACGGCTTGATTTCTCTCAATGGTGCAAGCGCTCCGTTGCTCTCCAACGTCCTGCGAATAGCGGGTGGGCTGAACCTGTCTGCTGCCGATTCATTGGCCTACGCGATGGTCCAATGGCGCGATGAACCCACAGAAGGCAGCGACAAACGCTGGTTTGAGGCTGTTGAGGACCTGCTTTTGGTGCCCGGCTTCGACTACACCCTTTACGAGCGCGTGAGCCCTGTGTTTACCGCAGTGACCCGCAACGGCGGGGTAGATCCCATGTCCGCACCGCCAGAGGTTCTGGCTGTGTTGGCAGATGGTAATTTGGGGAGGGCGGCGGACATCGCTGATCGGCGTTCCACCGCGGGTGCCAATGTTGACACCAGCTCCCTCAACCAGGGCTTTGTGACTCGAGGCAATTCAGATGAATATCGAATTTCGGTCAAGGTTCCGCTGGAAGAAGGCAAAATGCTGCTCCTGACGCGAGATGTCGGCTTGACCGTTACACCCTCCGGCGAGCCCTGGCGCGTATTTTCCGCGGCGCGCCGAATCCTGTCCGCTTCCTCGTCCTGAACCCAGGGCGTGCTAATTTTTCACCATGCTTGCATCAAGCTCTGATCAACGTCGTTTTTTTGGCCTGGATGTCTCCCAGTGGCCCAGTCAATGGTCTGCAGCCGGAGATCTGCTGCTGCGTTCGCGCGCGCTGCGCTGGCTGGCGCCTACCGTTCGTGTTGAGCTGACCCAAGCCAATGGCCAAAACAGCACCTGGGACCTGGTGCAGGGTGCGACCCACCCCGTGGTGGGGCGCGCGGGCCCTCAGCAAGACAGCCCTATTCGCGCGATCGAACTCCTGCCTGAACAGGTTTTGCGCCGGCAATTGGTCTTGCCGCAGCTCGCGCGGTCCGATCTGGCCCGGGCGGTGGCGCTTGAGGTTGCCGCCATTTCCCCGTTCCCGCCAGAGCGCACTGCAAGCGCGTTTGCAGCCAGGCGGGGCTCCGGTGAAACCCTGACCATAGACGTGGCACTGACATCCACTCAGGAAATCGAAAAACGCCTGCAGCAGGTGTCTGGCGCTGACGGCACCGCTGGCGCAAGTGCTGGTGACATCTCCAGCGCAGAAGTCTGGGTGTTGCCCAGCCATGCCGCGAACTCCTCGCGAACCTGTGTTCCGCTTGTGTTTGGAGGCTATGGTGGCGTTGAGCGCAAGCGGCGTGCTTCTAGAGTCCTGAGCCTGCGCGTTGCATTGCTTTTGTTGGCGCTGCTGCTGCTGATCGCCGTGGCGGTCACGCCCACCGTGCAGACCAGAATGAAAGCGGTGCAAGCGCAACAGGCATTTGACCAACTCAACATGCAGGCCAAGCCTCAACTCGCTCAAAGAGCGCAAGTGGTGCAACAGACCGAGCGTCTGCAGACCATTGCCAAACTGGCTGAGCAGCAAGTTGCCCCCCTTCCAGTGCTGGATATGCTCACCCGAACTCTGCCTGATGGCGTCTGGCTTTCCAATCTGCGACAAGAGGGCGCCAAGATCACCATCAATGGCATCGCGGACGACGCTGCTGCCCTGGTCCGCCTTCTGGGTAGCCAGTCTGGGGTGGCCGGTGTTCGTTCGCCGTCTCCCGCCACCCGTGTGGGTAACAGCAACAAAGAAGCCTTTTCGCTCGAGCTGACGCTCGACCCAGCGGTCTATGGCTTGCTGCGCGCAGGAGCTCAGCCATGAGCGGGGAGGGTATTGTCATCAAACGCCAAGCTTTGCGCCCTGAGCATGTCTGGCTGCTGGCAGGCGCGGCCCTGCTCGCTGCGCTGCTGATTGCAGGTGTCGGTTATGTGGCCGCCAAGCACCATCAAGCGGCCACTGTCATAGAGCAACTCGAGCCTCGTTATGCGCGCCTGGCTGGCTTGCGCGAAGACGGCGACCGCTTGCGAACCACAGAACGCGCTCTCTCGGCCAATCTTGCCAGACTGGCCTATGGCCCCGAAGGGGATCCGGCTCAGGCAGGGAACTCGGCATTGCAGCAGCTGCGCACCGCCATGACGGCGCGTGGCCTTCAAGTCGCCAGCAGTCAGGTTCTGGCCGCGCGTGAGGACGGAGATTTCCTGCGAATTGGCCTTAACCTTCGGGTAGAAGGTGATCTACCTGCCTTGCGCGACCTTCTGCGTGACATGGCGGCCATGTCCGATGGCCCCATCATATTCAGTGAAAACACCCAACTGACGCAGCAGCCGGCACAGGGGCGCCCGAACAACATCATTGCACAGCTCAACCTGTTTGTGCTGAAGGTGCGCCAATGAACCGCCGCATCACCCCCATGCTGCTGGCGCTGAATGCGCTGCTCGCCATTGCTCTGGCCTTGCTATGGTCTGGTTTGGCAAGCTCCAATCACTGGGAGCCGCCTGCGGCCCAGCGACCTAACCTTGATGATTCACGCGCAGCCTTGCTTCGCATCCACCCTGAGGCCGCTGCCACTTTTGCTCAGATCGTAGATCGACCCCTCTTTTCTTCTACCAGGCGCCCGCCGCCCCCGCCTGCTCCGGCAGCCCCGGCGTCTGCGCCTGTCGCGCCTCCCATCGAACTCGACAAAATCAAGATGTTCGGGACCATCAACGGCCCTGGACTTCGTGGCGTCCTGGCAGAAGTTGAGGGCAAGTCACGGTTTGTCCGCAGCGGTGAACAGATCGGCGAATGGACCTTGCGTCGCATTCGCAGCAACGAAGCCGTGTTCGAAAAAGGCGACGAAGAGCGTGTCATTCCCTTGCCGTTGGCGTCAGGCGCTGCCCCTGCCGGTGGGGTGGGCGCGAACGCCAAGGCTGGCGCGATAGGCAATGCAGGGCCGAACCCAGCC
>JAECRA010000098.1 GCA_015999985.1 Comamonadaceae bacterium | reverse complement strand
CAGTGCTCTTGCCCGCCCCTTGCCCTGCGCTCCTCGGCACGGCCAAAGGGGGTGGGGAACCTGATTCGGGCCATTGCTTCGCTCGGCCCCGAAGCAGGAGTTAAGCCAACTTCTTTATAGGGTCCCGTAGCTATGCAAACCGCTCAGGAACATATTGACGCCGATGAAAGCGAAGGTTGTCACGCCCAGGCCAGCCAGCGCCCACCAGGCGGCTACGGTTCCGCGCAGGCCCTTCATCAAGCGCATGTGCAGCCAGGCAGCGTAGTTGAGCCAGACGATCAAAGCCCAGGTTTCCTTGGGATCCCAGCTCCAGTAGCCGCCCCAGGCGTCTGCTGCCCACAAGGCACCGAGCACGGTGGCAATGGTGAAAAATGCAAATCCAAGAGCGATGGATTTATACATGACGTCGTCCAGCACCTCCAGGCTTGGCAGGCGCTCGGCAATCCGCTTGCGTCCCAGGATGATGCCGCCAACAATCAGCGCAGCGATCACAGCGTACACGAGCCAATAAGTACCACCTGCTTCACCTATGCTGCTTTGCCGGAAGGCGATAGGTACAAAACACAGCGCGATGCCGAAAAGCCAGATGTACTGCAACCGGTACCACTTGGTCTCAGCCGCCTGCTGCTTGATCAGGTAGGCAAATGCCAACATCGCGGCCAAGGAAAAGGTGCCGTAGCCTATGAAGTTGGCAGGCACGTGCAGCTTCATCCACCAGCTTTTGAGCGCGGGCACCAGCGGCTGGATTTCATGGGCATCGCGCACCAGCGTGTACCACAGCAAGAACCCGACGGCCGCGCTCACCACCAGCATGACAAAGGCCCCCATAGAACGGGCCTTGTACTGTGCTTCGTAATAGAGGTAGAAAAGTGCGGTCATCCAGCAGAACAACACGAACACTTCGTAGAGGTTGCTGACCGGGATGTGGCCGATATCGGGGCCAATCTGGTGGCTTTCATACCAGCGCACCATGGTGCCGATCAGGGCCAATGTTACGGCAGCCCAGGCAACTTTTGAGCCCAGGCTCTCAAAAGTGGCCGCTTGCCCGCGCGAGAACATGCCCACCCAGTAAAACACGGTGCTCATGAAGAACAGCATGCTCATCCACAGAATGGCAGACTGGCTGGAGATGAAATACTTCAGCCAGAAGACGGTGTCAGCCCGCCGCAGATCGCCCTCGTAGGAGACGATGGCCAGTAAGGAGAACCCCGCTACCACCACCATTAGATTGCGCAGTGGCCGCCAGAACCAACCCAACCAGATGAGGACCGGAGCCGCACCAAAGAGGATGGCCTTTTCATAGCCGTCCATGGAGGCGTTGTAGCGCGAGAAGGCAAAGAACGCTCCGGCAACGACCAGAACGGCAAAAAGCCAGTCAGCCCAGTTTCGGCGGCTGAAGTAACCTTCGTTCAGGGTGATCGCTCGGGCGGAAGATGCGACGGCAGTGCTCGTGGTGTTCATGGCCAAGCCTCGAAGTCAGGACAGCAATTTCTGCTGCAGGTGGCCGAGCTCGCGATCGGCATCCAGGGTTTTACGGTTGAAAGACAGCGCCAATGTGGCCTGCGCGCCCGAACCTTCGGGAGCTAGCCACACCCACAAGCGCCGTTCTCGAATGTAGAGCATGGCAAAAACCCCCAGAATGAGCAATAGGCAGCCCAGATAGACGACGTTTTTCCCGGGAGCGCGTGCAACCTGGAAGACGCTGGCTTGCACGTGCGTGAAATCCTTGAGTTCGAGCGCGACCGGGGCGGGGTAGAAATTGATATCCGATAGTGCGAGTATGGCCTGATTCATGAATCGGGCGTTTTGCTCGTTCTCGACCAGTGGTGGCTTGCCTTGCGTTTCACGCGCGAGCGTGCTCAGCTCCAGCAGGGTGCCATTCAAAATGCGCAGCAAGACCCCGGCAGCCTTTTCTCGCTCACCCTGGGGCACGGCCTCTTCCATAAAGTCGGAAATGGCCTGCAAGCCCCCCTTGCGCTCTCCTTTGACAGCTTCTTCGCCCGCAAAAAGATCCAGAGCGCGCGCAGCAGATGCCGCCAGTTGCTCAACCAGTTCCGGACGGTCGGGCTCCACCGCCTTCGATACATACTCACGGACGGCGCGTTCACGCTGGGCAGGGTCGAGCAAGGCAGCGCGAAGGCGCATGAAGCCCTGCATGGAGCTGTCTTCGTCTGCTGGCAGTCTCAGGTAGCGATATTGCTCCGCAGGCGTATCACGTACGCCCAGCAGGAAAACGGGGGTGCCATCTCCGGTATCCACTGGAAGCATGTAGTTGTTGTATTCACGCGCCTGGCCCGAGGCGTCGCGCAGCTTGTAGCTCACGCTGGGGCCGACGTTGCGCAGTTCCTTTTTCACCACGCTCTTGTCCGCTGCGCCCAATCGCGCATTCAAGGCCTGGCGCAAATCGACTTTGCGCACATCGACGCCCGCGTCCTCGTTGGTGAGGTTCTCTACGTTGATCAGGCGCAGCCCGGTGTACTCAAGCGTCAGCTTCTGGTCGCCGTTAGTGATTTCCGACGAACCGCCTACATTGCCCTCAATTTCGAACGAACGGCTGTTGGCAGCCATAGGGACCGCCTGCAGTTTCACGCGCGAGCCCCCATCATCGAAACTGCTTTGATAGATGTGAACACCCTTGTAGCTTGCCGGATGATTCACTTCTACCCGGGCATCTGTCTTCTCGCCTGTCGCCTTGTCGTGAATGACGATTTCACTGGCGAAGAGCTTGGGCATTCCGGTGGAGTAATACTCCACGATGAACTTCTTGAGTTCGACAGCGAATGGCAACTCCTGCAGCAGCACACCATCGGATTGACTCAGGATGGCTGTGCTCGATTGCGCCCCTTCGGCCACGACCAGGTTGCCTCTGAAAGTGGGGTTGTTCTCTGACAAGCGATGCTCTGGCTTCACTTCTGACACCAGGCCGCCACCTGTATAGATGGATTTGCCCCCAAACCAGGTTTGGGCGCGCACGATCAGATCACCGTCCAACAAACCACCCAGGCACACCAGCACAATGGCACTGTGGGCGGCGATATAGCCAAGACGGCCTGCCCCGCCGGCCTTGGCGGCGACCATCCAGCCCTTGCGGCCCTGGGCGACATCGCGTTCCTGCAAACGCACCTTCCAGCCCCCGGAAGCCAGCAATTGACCAATACGCTGCGCCTCTACCTGCGGGTCACCCGGCAAATGCGCGGTGGCTTTGTGGTGAAAAGCTTTGAGGCTTTGCTCGCGGATGTTTTCCTTGTAGTTTTTGAGATCCGCAAAAATCTTGGGCGTACTGCGCGCGATGCACAGGGAAGTGCTCACGACCAGGAAAGCCAGGATGATCAGGAACCACCAGGCGCTGTAGACGGCGTTGAGCTTCAGCGTGAGAAAAACTTCAGCCCAGAATGGACCGAATTGATTGGTGTAATTGACGGCCGGCTCGTGCTGCTTGAGCACGGTCCCTATGACCGATGCAATGCAGATGATGGTAAGCAGCGCAATCGCGAAGCGCATGGACGACAACAGCTCAATGGCTGCGCGCCAGGCACGGGAGCCGCGTTGAGGCTCAAAGCCTTCCGTAGTGATGGTCGCCATGCCTTCTTCGCTAGTGTCCGTCTAACCGTTGATCGCCTCGAGCACTCGGCCATGCGCGAACATGTTCGAACTCTTATCGTGGGGTGAGGGCTGCTGCGTCAAACCGGTCACCATACCCATAGCCATTACCTGGCACCGCGCAGCCCTATTCATAACATTGGAGCCAAATCGTCTCACTGCGTTCCGCCGAAACGTCAGTTTCTTGACCTGCATCGCCTTTTTCTTTCAGAAAAGCCGTGCAAGTCCCAACCCAACAGCGCTGAGAAGGCTCGCACGCACAAGCGAGGGAGCCACAAGGCCGTGCGCTGCACGGCTGGGGGCACCGAACTACTGGCCCCTGTGGCGTCAGATTTATCTAAAACCACAGCCACGGATTACTCCAAACTGCGGCTGCCTGGGTTCGCTCATGCTCTGCCAGACGGGAGCAAACCCCGTGGCACGACTCAGCGCAGGCCGGCGATGTAGTCCGACACTGCCTTGATCTCGCGATCGTTCATCTTGGCAGCGACTTCGTGCATGACCATATTGTTCTTGCGCGTGCCGTCACGGAAGGCGATCAACTGCGCAGCGGTGTACTCGGCATATTGGCCGGACAGGCGGGGATACTGGGCAGGAATACCAGAGCCATTGGGGCTATGGCAACCAGCGCACGCCGGGATGGTGCGGTCAGAAATGCCGCCGCGGTATATGCGTTCGCCCAGCATCACGGTATCCTTGTCCTTGGAAAAGCCAGGTTTCGCTTTTTGCGATGCCAGCCACCAGGAAATGTTGCGGGCATCGCTTTCGCTGAGCGCGGCGGCGAAGCCCTTCATGACGGGGTTGTCTCGCACGCCGCTTTTGAATTCGAGCAGCTGCTTGAGCAGGTATTCTGGATGCTGTTGAGCAAGCTTGGCCTGCGACGGAACCGTGGAGTTTCCATCGGCGGCGTGACAGGCTACGCAAACCGCAGCATAGCTGGCTGCGCCTTTGACGAGATCGGCCTTGGGAACGGCAGGCGCGTCAGCGGCGAAAGCAGTGGCCGCGAACAGCGTGGCCGAGAGCAAAGTGGCGAGCGACTTCATGGGCGATCGTCTTCTTGAGTTGTATTCGAGGGAGCTTATGTCAGTCGATCCACCTAAGGTGTGGCAACCTACTGAACCTTGTGATTCTACAATGCCGCTCCTTGACCTTATTTCTGACCGCTTCCGCGCGTCTTCGCGACAGCCTACTTCAAAGCCATGACCCAGCCACCACAGCCAGACTCCTTGCAGCCTAATCCTGAGAAGGCCCGTGAGGATCGCGCGCGCGAAGCTCTGGGTTGGTTGCACACTGCACGCTTTTTGACCACGGCCGCGCAATTGAATCAGTTGCCGGACCATGCCTATCCAGAGATTGCGTTTGTTGGCCGCTCGAATGCGGGCAAATCGACTGCAATCAACACCCTGACCCAGCAAAACCAGCTCGCCTACGCCTCCAAGCGGCCTGGACGCACCCAGCACATCAACCTGTTTGCATTGGGCCGCCAAGGGCAGACAGATGCCGTGCTGACCGATCTACCCGGATATGGCTATGCAGCTGTTCCGAAGGACGATAAGCGGCGTTGGCAGCAAGTGATGGCGAACTACCTGGTCCACCGCGAGAACCTCGCCGGGATCGTGATGATGTGCGACCCGCGCCACGGCTTGAAAGAATTGGACGAAATATTGCTGGAGGTCATTCGCCCGCGGGTCGAGGAAGGTATGAAGTTCCTGATCCTCCTGACCAAGGCCGACAAGTTGACGCGCTCGGATCAGGCCAAGGCGCTATCCATCGCCAAACTCCAGGCTGGAGGAGGCGAAGTCAAACTGTTTTCAGCACTGAAGCGTCAAGGACTGGAAGACGCCGCACTTTGGCTCCGTGAGTTGGTGGCGGCTTCTCAACCGCCAGAGCCAGAGCCAGAGCCAGAGCCAGAACCTCCAGAGGAGTCATGAAATATCCGCCCCACGCTCGTCCAGCAGCGCACGCAGGATAGAACGATGGCATCGCGCCTCATTGGCGCAATAGCAGCCTACCGAAAAGGCTGAGCTATGCGATAGAGCTGCCAGCACGTCCAACGTACGTGCAGCATCTGGCGCAGCCATTTCCTTACGGAACAACCGGGTGAACAAGGCCCAATCCCGGTCGGCCTTGGCAACGTCCGGTTCGTCATGGGTCCCCAGCGCAAGCTTCACGTTTTCAAGGCTGGGTGACAGGTTGGGATACCAGACGTCGTACCAATTGCCACTGGCAAACTGTGCCTTGGGTACCCCACGCGGGGGCCGACGGACGGTGCCTATCCTGACGCCTTCTCCAGCAGCGCGCGGCGTACCCAGGCGAACGATGCGAATGCCCATATTGCAACTTACTCTTTGAGTTTGGCGGAAAACCATCCTACGATATCGACACCATGATCGACACCTGGATCGCCGAACTACCCCACGGCATACACCTGAGTTGCCGAAGCGCGGGCTCGCGCGGCCGGCCTGTGCTCATATTTCTGCACGGTTTTCCTGAAGCAGCGTTTGTCTGGGACGATCTGCTCGAGCACTTTGCCCAGCCAGAACACGGCGGTTATCGCTGCGTGGCTCCGAATTTGCGCGGCTATGAGCAATCGAGTTCGCCGACTGAGCCTGCAGCCTACCGACCCAAGCCGCTGATGGAGGATATAGCCGCCTTGATCACATTGGAATGCGGCGCTGACGAACAACTGGCGTGCCTGATAGCCCACGATTGGGGTGGCGCTCTGGCCTGGAGCCTGGCCAGCTTGCGCCCGGAATTGATGGCACGACTGGTCATTGTCAATTCGCCCCATCCGCAGACTTTCCTGCGAGAGCTCAAAGGCAACCCGCGGCAACAGGCCGCCAGCGCCTACATGAACTTTCTCATTCGTGCGGATGCGGAGGACCTGCTCGCCGCCAACGACTACGCCCGTATGTGGCCGTTTTTTGACGCCATGGGCGCATCCGGCTCCTCGGCTCCCGCCGCGCCGGCCAATCTGCCCGAAGGTGCTGGCTGGATGACGGAGTCGCTACGCGCCAAGTACCGCGCCGTCTGGGACGGTGAGGGCAAAAAGCCTGGCGCCGGTCTCACCGGTGGACTGAACTACTACCGCGCCTCCGCACTCCGCCCACCTCGCGCGGAAGATCCAGCCGCAGCGAGCATTGAATTGCCTCCGGACGCCTTCACCGTCACGACACCCACGCTCGTGCTGTGGGCCATGCAGGACAGTGCGTTACCGCCAGAACTGGTCGAGGGACTGGATATCTGGGTGCCGCATATGACGCTGACACCCCTAGAACGCGCCACCCATTGGGTGGTGCACGAGCAACCTGCGCGGGTTGCCGCTGAAATCGGCCGTTTCCTGCGCTGACGCAGGGTCGGGTTCAATACAAGGAAGGCTCACCCGGCGGCCGAGTCTTGAAGCGCTTGTGTACCCAGTAATACTGCTCAGGCATGTCATCTATATAGCCCTGCAGGCGCGTGTTCATCAACGCAGTGTCGGCCAGTACGTCGCTGCTGGGGTAATTTTCCCAGGCAGGGTGAATTCGCACCTCGTAGCCGTTTTCCGTCAAGCGAGTGACTACCGGAACCACGCGCGCATGACCCAGCCTGGCAAAGCGCGGCAGTGAAGGGACTGTGGCGGCCGTGACGCCAAAAAAGGGCACGAACACCGACTCTTCAGGCCCCAGATCCATATCGGGCAGCAAATACAGCATCTTGCCCTCCCGAAGGGCACGCACGATGGGCTTGACCCCTTCAGTGCGGCTCAGCAAGGTAGCACGGCCAAAGCGCTTGCGCCCCTGCTGCATCCAGGCGTCCAGAACAGCATCCGGCTGAGTGGTGTAGATGGTGCAGGCGGGCCTGTCGATCTGATCCATGACCGCGCTGCCACCAGCATCCATGCCATAGAAATGCGGAGCAAACATCACCACGGCGCCGTCACGGGTGAGGTCTTCGGTAGCCCCCACAATACGCAGGCGCTGCCTGACAACTTCCGGCTCTGCATGCCAAAGCCATGAACGGTCCAGAAATGCCTGACTGAAATAAACAAAGCTGCGCCGCGCCACTGCACGGCGCTGCTCATCCGACCACTGCGGATAAACCAGCCGCAGATTGGTCAGGGCAACATGTCGCCGCTGCCTGGCAAGCACAAAGAGCAAATGCCCCATGACGCTGCCCAGCCCACGAATCCAGGTCAAAGGCAGTGGCGCCAGAGCGCGCATGAAAAGAATACCGGGATGCTGCATGCTTGAAGATGACCATTGTCTCGCGCCATCCCCATCAGGAAAACGCAGGGCGGCACGCCCTAAAAACACCAGAACCTGAAAAACCTTGGCCCACGAGCGTACCAGCCAAATGACCGCAAGGTGGCCCCCTCATACCAAGCCAGACAACGCTCGCTCGACCAGCCCAATAATAGCGCCCCACTCCGCGCTCCCAACTCAAAAAAGGAGTAAGCGTCACCTCACAAACCAAGCCTCCCCACCCCAAAGGCCGCGGAGCAGGCCATCCGGAAGTAGCCGCGGAGCTGGCTTTGCCAGGCCGCTGGCTGCGTCCCCCTCAGGGGGAAGGCGCGTCAGCGACTCAGGGGGGGGTCAAAGATCTGGGGCGTTTATACCGCCCATACCCCCACAAATACTGCTGCGGACATTGCCTGATCAAACTTTCCATCTCCAAATTGATTTGCGCAACAGCTGAATCCAGGTCATTGGCCAAGGGTTGGGCCAGTTCCTGATACCTCAACCGAAATCCCTGTCCACGCGGCAAGCGCTCGCCCCACACCAGAAGAGGTGTCGCGCCAGTTTGCAAAATCAAACGAGCGGCCAAGGTCATGGTGTAGGCTGGTTTGCCAAAGAAAGACTCCCACTGGCCCATGCCGTCAGGGGGCACCTGGTCAGGCAGCAAGCCCACTGCCCTGCCGGCACGCAGCGCCTTGATCATCTGCCGTACACCCCCCAACGTGGTGGGAGCCGTTTCCAGGCCCTCGCGGCGACGTGCCGTTTCGATGACCTCCACCAGCGCTGGCTGCCGCGCGGGACGATAGAGCACCGTGATAGGACCGTATTCAGCGCCATAACGCTCAGCCAGGCCCTGGGCTGTAATTTCGAAGCAGCCCATGTGCGGCGTCAGAAAAACAATGCCTTTGCGCGCTGCATAGGCCGCATCCACCGCTTCAGTGCCCAGCCATTGCATGGGCACCGGCGGCCCAAACCAGAGACGCGGCGTTTCCGCAACCATACGGCCAGCATGCCCGACAGCAGCGCGCACCTCCTTGAACTTGTAGCCGGCCTGCAAGGCGTTCTGAGCAAAGCGACGACGGTACGTAGGCGAAAGCAGCCATGCAAGCCAACCCAGGGCGGCACCGATGGCATGCAGCAGCACGAGAGGCCATCTAGACATCAAACGATAAAAGGTCAGCATGGATCGGGTAAGATGGATTCGGTCGCCGAGTTAACAGAGCAACTTGCAGGGCGACTTAAAAAAAATCTGCTAAAGCGTTCGCCAGGGCTCCCAAAAGGTTGACGGCAACGCGTTTTTCCGTAACTGCTGGAGTTTATTCAATGGAACTGGCGAATAGCTTTCTCTTTACTTCCGAATCAGTATCCGAAGGGCACCCTGACAAGGTGGCCGATCAGATTTCAGACGCCATTCTCGACGCGATCTTCGCGCAAGACCCGCGTTCACGCGTGGCGGCCGAGACCTTGACCAACACCGGTCTGGTCGTGCTGGCTGGTGAAATCACCACCAACGCAGTGGTCGACTATATCCAGGTGGCCAGAGACACCATCAAGCGCATCGGCTACGACAATACCGAGTACGGTATTGACTACAAAGGTTGCGCGGTCATGGTCTGCTATGACAAGCAGAGCAACGACATCGCTCAAGGCGTGGATCAGGCGTCCGATGACCACCTGAATACGGGTGCGGGCGACCAGGGCCTGATGTTCGGCTACGCCTGTGATGAAACGCCTGAGCTGATGCCAGCGCCCATTTACTACGCGCACCGTCTGGTGGAACGCCAGGCTCAACTGCGCAAGAGTGGCAAGCTGCCCTTCCTGCGCCCAGATGCCAAGAGCCAGGTCACCATGCGCTATGTGGACGGCAAGCCGCACAGCATCGATACCGTGGTGCTTTCCACCCAGCACAGCCCCGATCAAAGCGAAACGCAGACCAAGATGAAGGCCAGCTTCAATGAAGCCATCATCGAAGAGCTGATCAAGCCGGTGCTGCCCAACGAATGGCTGAAAGACACCAAATATCTGGTGAACCCCACAGGTCGCTTCGTCGTCGGCGGTCCACAAGGCGATTGCGGGCTGACCGGCCGCAAGATCATTGTTGATACTTATGGCGGCGCCTGCCCGCACGGCGGCGGCGCTTTCAGCGGCAAGGATCCAACCAAAGTGGACCGCAGTGCTGCCTACGCGGCACGCTATGTCGCCAAGAATATCGTGGCCGCCGGGCTTGCACGCCAATGCCAGATCCAGGTCGCCTATGCCATTGGCGTCGCTGAGCCTATGAACATCACGGTCTACACCGAAGGAACTGGCGCCATCCCTGACCACGAAATCGCCAAGCTGGTACGGGCGCATTTCGATCTACGCCCCAAAGGCATCATCCAGATGCTGGACTTGCTGCGCCCCATCTACCAAAAGACCGCTGCCTACGGCCATTTCGGTCGCGAAGAACCCGAGTTCAGCTGGGAAAAGACCGACAAAGCAGCCTTGCTGCGCGCAGAAGCGGGTCTGTAAGACCAACGCCCCAACCGGGGCGGTCGCACACTGCACCAACAAAAAAGCGCTCCGGCCAGAAGCTGGAGCGCTTTTTTTTGAGCTGCTTTCACAGGTGAGCGATAAGGCACTGATCAGCCACAAGCTTGAAGCTGACTAATCCTGACCGATGCTCGAACAGTAAAAACGCCAGAGATGCGCCGCTCTCTATCGCTGCGGAAGAGGATTCAACAGCAAAAGGCCGCGGAGCAGGCCATGCGGGTGTAGCCGCGGAGCTGGCTTTGCCAGGCCGCTAGCTGCGTCCCCTGGGGGAAGGCGCGTCTGCGCCTCAGGGGGGCCTATTTTCTAGCGGCTAAAACCGCCACCGCCACCGCCGCCACGCCAGTTGCCACCGCGGCCACCGCCACCACCGCCGCTGCCGCCACCACCGTTGCCGCCTCTAGGGCCACCGCCGCCTCCGCCGAAGCCTCCACCGCCGCCTGGACGGCCGCCTCGGTTACGGTTGCCACCGGATTTAGCCATCAGATCGATACTGGTGCGCATAGGATCTGGTTGTCCTGCGGCGCCATGGCTAGGGCCTGTGCGATGGCGCTTGCCGTGCAGATTGGTCTGCAACGGATCGATGTTGCGCGGCAGGTGATCCGGCTCGCGGTCGTCGTAATCGCTATCGAAGTTCGCAGCGCGAGGTTGATGGTGCTGTGGCGGACGTTGACCTTGAGCGGGACCTGGTCCCTGCCCCTGCACCGGCCCACCGTTGCCTCCACGGCCACGGCGACGGCGGCTATTGCGGCCGTTGCCCGGCTGGCCTTGTGGGCGCTCACCGTTCTGGTTGTGCCGTGGCGGCGCTCCGTCGTCCAGCGCCCCATCAGGACCTGCTTGCTGCGCACCATCTTGACCGCCGTTGGCATAGGCAGCTCCTTCTGAACGCGCGGGGCGTCGGCCTTGAGGCTGACCGCGTCCTCCTTGGCCGCGCCCGCCCTGGCCCGCCTTGTTGTCACGAATGCGCTGCATCATGTCCTGGCGTGCGGCCTTGGCCGCGGCCATCATGACATCACGGCCGGGCGGCTTGCCCAACCCGCCCCACAGGGTTTGGCGGCCCATGGCGATAGGTTCAGCCCGCTCGTCCTCGGCAGGACCGAAGCCTTCAAGGATCTGGACAGGAATCTGCTGCTTGGTAAAGCGCTCGATCTCCATCATGAAGCCTTCTTCGTCCAGGCACACCAAGCTGACAGCTTGCCCGGTCGCGCCCGCACGGCCAGTACGGCCGATGCGATGCACGTAGTCTTCAGAAACGTTGGGGATGTCGTAGTTGACGACGTGCGGCAACTCATCAATATCGATGCCGCGTGCTGCGATGTCGGTGGCCACCAGCGCGCGCAAGTCACCGCTCTTGAATTCAGCCAAAGCCTGAGTGCGCGCACTTTGGCTCTTGTTGCCATGCAAGGCCATGGCCTTGATGCCGTGCTTGGAAAGGTATTCGGCCACATTGTTGGCACCGTATTTGGTGCGCGTGAACACGAGGACCTGGCTCCAATCGCCTTCTCCGATCAAGTGCGCCAGCACTTCTTTTTTGCGGGTACGGCCCACGGGGTAGATCAGTTGGCTGATCAATTCCACGGTAGTGTTGGGAGGGGTGACCTGGATGCTTTTCGGGTCTTTGAGCAGGTTGCCGGCCAATTCGCGAATTTCGTCGCTGAAAGTGGCGGAAAACAGCAGGCTCTGCTTGGCCTTTGGCAACATGGCCAGCACTTTTTTCACGTCATGGATAAAACCCATGTCGAGCATGCGATCGGCCTCATCGAGCACCAGGATTTCCACGTGGGACAGGTCAATAAAGCCCTGACCTTGCAAATCCAGCAGACGGCCAGGTGTGGCCACCAGGATATCGACCCCGCGTTTGATGCGGTTGATCTGGGGGTTCATGCCTACACCGCCAAAGATGACAGTGGACGTGAGGTCCAGGTATTTGCCGTAAGTACGCACAGATTCTTCAACCTGTGCGGCCAACTCACGGGTAGGGGCCAACACCAGAGCGCGGATTGCACCGTCTTTTGATGGCTGGGTTCGGCTTAGTTTGTCAAGCAGAGGGAGTGTGAATCCCGCAGTCTTACCAGTACCGGTTTGTGCACCGGCCAGTAAGTCGTGGCCGTCAAGGACGGCAGGAATGGCTTGCGCCTGGATGGGAGTGGGCTGCGTGTAGCCCTGCTCATGCACGGCCTTGAGAATATTCTCGGCCAGATTCAGATCTTCAAATTTCATTAAAGGAGGCGCCTGTATTCTTATGGCGCTTGGCGCCTGCCCGCTCCGGTGGATCACCGGCCAGTAAAGGGCAGATCGGGTTCAGAGATGGGCTCACACAAAAGAGAATGCGCGTAAAGCCCCAGCAAAACTGCTGGCGTTGCGGCGAACTGGTGTTCCGCAAGCAAATTGATTATACCCCCCTGAGGCGCTGACGCGCCATCCCCCTACGCCGGGCGCCCCCAGAGGGACGCAGCCAACGGCCTGTGGAATGGGCTCCCCCTGAGGCGCGATGCGCCATCCCCCCGAGGGGGACGCAGCCAGCGGCCTGGCAAAGCCAGCTCCACGGCTACAACCGCATGGCCTGCTCCGCGGCCTTCTGATTTAGGGCCCCCTCCCTTGCGCGGGAGAGGGCGTTTTAAACCCTCGCTTGCGACTAATACGTGTAGGGCCGAGCGAAGCAATGGCCCGAGTGGGCATCCAACCCCTTTGGCCGTGCCGAGGAGCGCAGGGCAAGG
>JAECRA010000097.1:12998-13078 GCA_015999985.1 Comamonadaceae bacterium | reverse complement strand
GCCTTCCCCCCAGGGGGACACCACCAGCGGCCGGGCCAAGCCCGCTCCGCGGTGGTTCCCGGATGGCCTGCTCCGCGGCC
>JAECRA010000097.1:0-12898 GCA_015999985.1 Comamonadaceae bacterium | reverse complement strand
TGCTGTAGGCTGGAGCTTAGTCGCTGGCGCGTCGTCCGTCCTGGCGGGACACCACTAGCGGCCGGGCCAAGCCCGCTCCGCGGTGGTTCCCGGATGGCCTGCTCCGCGGCCTTCGGGGGGGGGATTGGGGTGGGGCGTGCTGTAGGCTGGAGCTTAGTCGCTGGCGCGTCGTCCGTCCTGGCGGGACACCACCGCGGCCGGGCCCAGCCCGCTTCGCGGCTTTCTGAGATGACTTTTGATACGGGTTTTTGAAATGACGTGGAAGCTTTCGCTTTGTCGATCTGCTGGGGTGGCGCTGGCGCTTCTGGCGTGGGCTGGTGGCAGTCATGCTCAGGCAGACGAGGCGCGGGCCAAGCAGATCATTGGGGGGTCTTGCTTTCTTTGCCACGGGCCCGATGGGGAGTCAGCCAGCGAAGTGTTTCCTCGCCTGTCTGCTCAGAACGCTGAGTACATTGCCAAGCAGTTGGAGAATTTCAAGAGCGGCAAGCGCAAGAGCAGCGCCATGTCCAGCATGGTGGCCAATCTCTCGTCTGACGAGATGGCCGCATTGGGACGCTTCTATGCCAGTCGCCCGCCGCATCAGGAAGCTGCGAAAGACCAGCAGTTGGCCGCGGTGGGGCAGTATCTCTATCACTCGGGCAATAAGCTCAGCGGAGTTCCCGCTTGCGCCAGCTGTCATGGAAAAGAAGGAGCAGGCAGCGCGGCATTGCCGCGTCTGGCGGGGCAGCATGCAGGCTACATTCAGGCCCAACTCAAGCAATTCAGCCAGCGCGAACGTACCAACGACAACGCCGTGATGCACACTGTGGTGGAGAAAATGACCGCGCTCGAGATGTCTGCGGTGTCGGAATATCTGAGCGGCAAGTAGAGCCGCCACACACGCGGAGTTGCGCGTTTTCGCCGAAATTAGCCTAGATCGTAAACACGTTCTAAGGCTCCATCTGCACTACCAGGGGCGCTTGTTGCGGCACCTGCAAAGTGTGAACAGGCTCGTCGATAAGTCTGTCCATCAAGCCTCCTCCTATCCACATGCCCACCAGGGCCAGCCACGCGGTCAGCGAAAAGATAGCCCCTCCCGTCATTCCAGCGCCTACTGCGCAGCCCCCTGCCAACATGGAGCCGAACCCCATCGCCATGGCCCCACAGATATACCGGGCCATGCTGCGGCTGTTGTTGAAACCTTCGAGCTTGAGTTCGCCTCCTCGCCACGCAGCCAGAAAGGCCCCCACGAATACGCCCGGCAGTAGTCCGAAGTCGAACCCAATGGGGGGTGCGGGCTGGGACAACACTCGCATCAACCACTCTGCTGAAGGTCCGCTGAACGTTAGTCCCTGGATCTGCACTACATCAAAACCGGCCTGCGAAACCTCGTAGGTAAACCACCACGCGAGGGCTACGGACAACCCGGTGCCTGCGGCGCCCACCCACATCCACGGCCTGTAAGTTACTCGGCGCCCGAAGAATATGGCCACCGTCAACCATAGAAAGCCAAAGGCCAGTCCTTCCCATGAGCCCATTCCCATGAGTGCCAGCAAGTCTCGTGTGGAGCCGCCCTCGACGGTCCATAAAGCGCTTAGGCTGAGGCGCAAGGGAGCCAGTGCTCCCGAGAGTGATGCCTGTGCCGTGACAGCGAACACCAGGCCCGAGAGGAGGGCGCGCAAATTGCCTCCAGCCGAGAGCACCAGCAAACGGCTGGCGCAACCTCTTGTCATGATCATTCCTGCTCCGAATAGCAGGCCGCCTATCAAAGCCCCCGACATACTTCCGCGATTGGCCAGTTGCCGAGCGCTGCTCACATCAAGCCACCCTGAAACCACCAAAGCCTGGACCAGCACAACGGCCGTGGAGAAGGCGAGCAACCAGACGGCCAGCTTCTCGCCAAATTTGCCGTGCCAGAATTCGATGACTGCGGCCCGCAGGCAAAAGCGCGACCGAAAAGCCAGAAAACCGAACAGCGCGCCGATGAGTGCGCCCCCCACGGCCAGTATCAGGTCCGCGCCGTAGCGGTCTATCGAGCTTGCCAGATCAGGCATCATCTTGAATAATTCAGTAAATACTTATAAATATAGGACGCAAGATGGCCCGTGACATTGATCGTCGTCAACTTTTGAGAAGTTGCGCGTGCACCGCATTGACTGCGGGCACGGCAGGCGCATGGATGCGCTATGCGCAAGCAGCTTCAGAGCCTGCGGCTGTCGTGCCCATGGTGCCCAAAGAAGTCGCGCCCAAATGCTGGTACGTTGAGGGGCTTTCAGCGCTCGGTTCTCCAGTGAACCAGAACTTCATTTCCAACGCTGGTTTCATCGTCACCAGTGCAGGGGTGGTGGTGGTCGATGCGTTGGGCTCTCCGGCGTTGGCTCAGCGCATGCTCGGAGAAATCAAGAAGCTCACTAGCCAGCCTGTCACCCATGTGGTCGTTACCCACTACCACGCCGATCATGTATACGGCTTGCAGGTGTTTAAGGAGGCGGGTGCGCGCATCATTGCCCACGAGGCCGGACGCGAATACCTCTTCTCTGACACGGCGCGCCTCAGGCTCCAGGCTTCGCGGGAAGAACTGGCACCCTGGATCGATGCACAAACGAGCCTGGTAGAAGCCACGCAATGGATATCTGAAGCACAGCAGCTCCAGGTCGGCGATACGCGCTTTTTGATTCAACCAGTTGGACCGGCGCACACGCCTGAGGACCTGGCCTTGTATGTGCCGGAGTCCAAGGTCTTGTACGCAGGCGACCTGGTGTTTCGCAGCCGCATTCCATTCGTGGGCCAGGCCGACAGCCGCAACTGGATCGCTTCGCTGGACAGGCTTTTAAAATTCGATGCAGCTGTGGTCGTTCCGGGGCATGGGCCGGCGTCTACTCAGGCGCGCCAGGACATGGAAATGACGCGCGACTACCTGGTCTACCTGCGCAAGGTCATGGGGCAGGCGGCCCAGGAAATGACGCCCTTTGATGAAGCCTACAAGGCAGTCGACTGGACGGCGTTCGAACATCTACCGCTGTTCGGCGCTGCCAACCGAATGAATGCCTACAACACCTATCTGCTGATGGAACACGAGAAATGATTCATCGAAGAAACGTTCTGCAGTTGCTGAGTAGTTTGTGCCTGCCGGGCGTCGCAGCTGCCCAGGTGGCTGAGAAGCAGCTACCGCTTTCAAGTTCACTGCCTGAAGAGCTGGCCAGAGCGTTGAAGTCGCGTCAACCACTGGTGGTGATGATCAGTCTCCATGGCTGCCCCTGGTGCAAACTGGTGCGAGAAAACTATCTGGCACCCATGCACGTGCAAGAGGGGCTGGCGGTGGTGCAAATCGATATGCAAAGCCCCAGGCCCACACGGACGCCGGCAGGAGCCGCTACGACGCATGGCGCCATGGTACGGGATTGGGGCGTCAAACTGGCCCCCACGCTGCTTTTTTTAGGTCCAGGTGGAAGGGAAGTGGCCGAGCGCCTGCCCGGGGGATCACCAGACTTCTACGGCGCCTACCTCGATGAAAGACTGAGCCAGGCGAGGCGTGCAATTGTCTTGTGAACTCCTAGCGCGTGGTTCAAGGCAAGATGAGTCAGGGCGTTAGGCGCGATGCGCAACTGCGCTCAGTTCACATTTTTCGCGCTGCTTGCCAACAGGCCACGACCATGGCATCTTGCTATTGTGATTACCGGGCGTTTTACTTAACCAGATGGGGTTCAAACCATGAGATTTTCTGCTCCCACGCTCTTTTTTTCCTGCTTGACCGCCACCGGCCTGGCTATGGCGCAAGTCCCTGAAGTCTTCAAGGGTGCAGATTTGAAGATCGGCGAAAAGCTCATCGCAGAGAACAAGTGCAGCCAGTGCCATGCGCTCAAGTGGGCTGACGATGGTAAGGCGATCTACCGGCCCAAGGGGCGCGTCAATACGCCAGCTGCACTGGTGAGCATGGTGGAAAAGTGCAGCAGCGAACTCAACCTGTCGATTTTCCCCGAAGAAGTTACTGCCATTGCGGCCGTGCTCAATCGCGACCACTACCGCTTCACGAAGTAATAGGCAAGAAGCGCGCCGGCTTCAGGCTCGCTGCTGTTAGTCTGTGGAGACTAGGGCTTTCAGACTTGGACGTCGCCGGCTGCAAACGGGCCGCAACGTCCATTTTTCTTTGGCTTTTTGACCCAAAGCTCCTCTATGGGCCTGCGAATCCAAGGGGCGGCTAACCGCAGAAAACTGTCCTCGTCGGGGCCTATTTTCGCTGTTGGCACCCCAAGTTCGACAGCCTACTAGTAAAAACCCGTATGTCCCCATTCATATTCGGATATTAATATAAGCTTATTCGAATATAAATATATCCCATGATTTCTCCAGAGGATCAAGCAGGTCGAGAGGGCCATGCCCAGGGCCGACTGCTCAAAGCGCCAGAGAATTTTCTCGACAGGCAGGGCATCAAAACCGTGATGTCCGAGGGCAAACGAGGGCGGCGCGACTTCATCCGCAATGCGTTTGCCACGGCCATGGCGGGTGCTGCGGCATCCACTGTCCATGCCCAGGCCAATCCTGTGGGGGCGGAGGGCGGTGACACCAACATCCTGAATCTGCCACCTCACAGCAAAGGCCTGGGGCAGGCGGTGGCGACAGACGGATACGGCAAGCCATCGAAATATGAAGGCAACGTACAGCGACGCCAAAGTCCAGGCTTGACGCAAACCACGCAAGCCTCGGTGTCCTTTGCGCCCATGCAGTCCCTGTTTGGCATCGTGACGCCCAGCGGCTTGCACTTCGAGCGGCACCATCAGGGCTGGTGGGACATTGATCCCTCCAAGCACCGCTTCATGATCAATGGCATGGTCAAGACTCCCAAGGTCTTCACCATGGACGAATTGATGCGTTTGCCATCGGTGTCGCGCTTTCATTTCATTGAATGCGGTGCCAATACGGGCATGGAGTGGGGCAATGTGGCCGTGCCCACGGCGCAATATACCCATGGCATGCTCTCCTGCAGTGAGTTCACTGGTGTGCCCTTGATCACGCTGCTTGAAATGGCGGGCGCTGATTTGAAGGCTGGCAAATTCGTGCTGGCCGAAGGCGCTGACGGGTCTTCCATGACCCGCACCATCCCCATGAGCCTGGTAACTTCGGGCCAAGTGCTGGTTGCCTATGGGCAAAATGGCGAAATGCTCCGGCCTGAAAACGGCTACCCGTTGCGCCTGGTGGTGCCGGGCGTTCAAGGGGTGAGCTGGGTCAAGTACTTGAGGCGCGTGGAAGTCGGTGACCAGCCCTGGGCCGCCAAGGACGAGGCCGTGCATTACGTAGATCTCATGCCAGACGGCACGCACCGCCAATACACCAGCATTCAAGAGTGTAAGAGTGTCATCACAACCCCCTCGGGCGGACAGGTCCTTCTGGATAAGGGCTTCTACAACATCACGGGTCTGGCCTGGTCGGGAAGGGGAAAGGTCAAACGTGTCGACGTCTCAGTCGATGGCGGCCGCAATTGGAGAAGCGCCCGTCTCGAAACGCCAGTCCTCGACAGGTGCCTGAGCCGTTTCAATCTGGATTGGGTATGGGACGGCAAACCGGCTATTTTGCAAAGCCGGGCCATGGACGATACCGGTTATGTCCAACCTAACTACACCCAATTGCGCAAGGCGCGCGGCACGCGTTCCATCTATCACAACAACGCCATCCAGTCCTGGATGGTGCAGGAAAGCGGAGAGGTCAAAAATGTCCAGCTTTCCTAAGTTTTCCACGCGCGGCGTTCAGGCTGCGTTGCTGCTGTGCCTGACGACATTGTTGGGTGGACAAGCGCTTGCTCAGGATCGCTTTCCCGGTATTGGCCGCGCGGCCACTTCCAAGGAAGTCGCCGCCTGGGACATTGATGTGCGCCCGGACTTCAAGGGCTTGCCTCCAGGTTCCGGGACTGTTGAGAAGGGCCAGGACATCTGGGAGGCCAAGTGTGCCAGTTGCCATGGCGTGTTCGGTGAATCGAATTCGGTCTTCAACCCGATCATTGGCGGCACAAGCAAGAAAGATATAGAAACGGGCCGCGTGGCCAGCCTGACGCGTGAGGATTACCCCGGGCGCACCACCATCATGAAGGTGGCCACGATTTCAACCTTGTGGGATTACATCAACCGCGCCATGCCATGGAACGAGCCCAAGACCCTGAAACCTGATGAGGTATATGCGGTTACGGCTTTCATGCTCAACCTGGCAGACATTGTCCCTGCGGATTTCACTCTCTCCGACAAGAACATCGCAGAAGTGCAAAAGCGCATGCCCAATCGCAACGGTTTCACCACCAAGCATGCCATGTGGCCTGGTCGTGAACTGGGCGGCCTGCCGCAAGCTGACACTCGCAACACCGCCTGCATGAAGGACTGCGTGGCTGAGCCCAAACTCACATCGCAACTGCCTGCTTTTGCCCGTGATGCGCATGGAAACCTGCGCGACCAGAACCGTACCGTAGGCCCGCAGCGAGGCGCAGACACCAGCCGGCCCGAAGGCAAACTTGGAGACGCCGCTGCCCCTGTGGCCGTGCCCAGCGCTGCCAAGGCTCCTTCTGCTGGTGCAGCTGCCGTGGCACTGGCGCAGAAGCACTCCTGCACCGCTTGCCACGCTCAAAGTGCCAAGCTGGTCGGACCGAGCTTCGTGGACATTGCAAAAAAACACGCTGGCAAGACTGACTATCTGGCCGGGAAAATTCGTGCGGGTGGAGCTGGCGTCTGGGGCGAAATCCCCATGCCGCCGCAAAGCCTGCCTGATGCCGACGTGAATGTGCTGGCCAATTGGCTGGCCACGGGCGCGGCACCCTAGTGTCGTGAATCGGAAGTTCGCTGAACAATTCCGCCGAGAATCGGCGCCATGCGGCGTCACCTCGGCGGCCCCACAACTCCTCGCGATACCACTCGGTATGCCTGCGGTTTGTTTCGCATCGGCGAACCGCTAGCCTGCCACCGATTTCGACAGAATTTTTTTTCAACGAACTTCCAACTCACGACACTAGCCACTCGGCCGCAGGCACAATTCACCAAGTTGGGGATTGCCCTCTCGTGAGCGCAATCGTTGGCCTCTAATATTCACTTTCTTTCAAGGAGATAACGCCCATGCAGACACGCAGGCAAACCCTTAAGCACAGTGCCGCCGTGGCAGGCCTGTTGGCCACCGCTGGCCTGCTGCCACAACAAGCACTTGCCTTCAACAAAGGCGCGTTCGATGCCAAATCATTGAACGATGCTCTCAAGGCGCTGGGATCCGGCGCACCGACAGAGAGCAAGGATGTCACGCTTACAGCGCCTGACATCGCCGAGAACGGCGCCGTGGTGCCTCTGGCCGTCGCCAGCTCGTTGCCGAACATCAAGCATTTGGTGTTGCTGGTAGAGAAAAATCCCAACGCGCTGGTGGCAGTATTCAATGTCACCCCCGAGGTGGAGCCCAGCTTCGCCACCCGTTCCAAAATGGGGCAATCGTCTGATGTGTACGCCGTCGCCATCACGGCTGATGGCAAGGCGCATTACGCCAAGAAGGAAGTCAAAGTCACCCTGGGCGGCTGCGGCGGCTGATGTGGCCCACCCCTGAAGCGCCTGCGGCGCCTCCCCCTCAAAGGGGGCGCACCCAGCGGCCTGGCAGAGCCAGCTCCGCGGGTGCCCTGGCAGCGGCTTGATGCGCTTTGGAGTTTCAATACTTTGAATTAGGACAGGAGTAAGAAAAATGGCAGATCCGATGCGAATTCGTGCACAGGCCGCTGGCGACAAAGCCACGGTCCGTGTACTCATGAGCCACGAGATGGAGTCCGGTCAGCGCAAAGACGCGTCCGGCAAGTTGGTGCCCGCCTGGAACATCCAGGACGTCACAGCCTCACTCAACGGCAAACAGGTTTTTTCCTGTGAATGGGGTCCAGCAGTCTCCAAGAACCCGTTCTTGCAATTCACCCTCAAAGGTGCCAAAGCGGGTGACAAGATCAGCGTGACCTGGAAGGACAGCAAGGGAGACACGCGTACCGACGAAGCTACGGTTTCTTGATGCGCTAAGGCGGAGCTAGAGAACACGTTCTTGGCCCGCCTTTCTTTTTTGCCTTTGTACGGAGACCAACACGATGAAAAAGAGGGAAATCGCAAGTGTGGCAGTCGCAGGGCTGTTGCTGGCGGGCTGGGGTGCGGCCATGGCGCAGAAGACGTCCACCCAGTCGATCGAAGAGTACCGCGAGATGCTGCAAGACGGCAATCCTGCGGAACTGTTCGAAGCCAAGGGGGAAGATCTGTGGAAGAAGAAACGCGGACCCAAAAATGCAACGCTCGAGCGCTGCGACTTGGGCAAGGGCCCAGGTGTGGTCAAAGGCGCGTTTGTGGAATTGCCGCGCTACTTCGCCGATACCAAGCGCGTTCAGGATCTGGAATCGCGCGTAGTGACTTGCATGGAAACCCTGCAGGGCCTGAATGCAGAAGAAATCGCCAACACGCCATTTGGCAGAGGCGAGCAAAACAATGTCACCGCCCTGGCGACCTGGATTGCCGCAGAGTCCAAGGGAATGCGCTTTAATCTGCCGCAATCCCACGCCGAGGAAAAAGAATTTTATGAAGTGGGCAAGCGCCTGTTCTTCAAGCGCGGCGGCGCCCATGATTTCGCATGCGCGTCTTGCCATGGTGAGGAGGGCAAACGCATCCGCTTGCAGGATCTCCCACGTTTGACAGGCAATCCCGGTGACGGCGTAGGCTTTGCTGCCTGGCCAGCTTATCGGGTGTCCAACGGGCAGATGTGGGGCATGCAGCAGCGTCTGAACGACTGCTATCGTCAGCAGCGTTTCCCCTACCCTAAGTTTGGTAGCGACGCCACCATTGCTCTCGGTGTCTATCTGGGCGTCAACGCCCAGGGTGCCAAGTCCATCGTTCCGGCCATCAAGCGCTAGAAGGAGCTGCAAATCATGAAACACAAGCTCGCAAAGACACTGGCATTGCTTGGCGCTGCCGCATTGGTGGTCGGTTGTGCCACAGGCGCCCGGATGAGTTCTGCCGATCTCGACAAACGCACAGCAGAGGTCGTGAAGTCGTCATTCCGTGACCAGGGCATTGTCAAGGTGTCGACGGCGCTGGCCGATGACGCAACTTTGACCGCATGCGATGCGGCAGACGTCACTGGCAAGCCGCTGAGTGCCGAAGCCAGCAAGGCCATCGAAGAGGCCAACTTCAAGACCATCAAGTGGCCTGCCAACGGCAAGTTTCTGGGGGACTGGAAAGAGGGCGAGAAAATCGCGCAGAGTGGCCGCGGCATGACCTATACCGATGATGCGAAAACCGTCAACGGAGGCAATTGCTACAACTGCCACCAGATCGACAAGGCGGAGATTTCATTCGGCACCATTGGCCCTAGCCTGTACAACTTCGGCAAGATCCGCGGCGTGAAAGATCCTTCAAGTCCGGAAGCCAAAGCCATGGTCGAATACACCTGGGGCAAGATCTGGAACAGCAAGGCCTACAACGCCTGCTCCAACATGCCGCGTGCGGGCCACAAAGGTATCTTGAATGAAGACCAGGTGCGTCATATTGTCGCGCTGCTGCTGGATCCCAAGTCTCCAGTGAATCAGTAAATACTTGCTCAACCAACCAGGAAACCCGTCAGGACGGGTTTCCTGGACTTGGATTTAAAAGACGGAGCCCGAAGACCGGGGCAGCGCAATGCGTCAAATCCTTGACGAACTTTGCCTTCTGATAGTTAAGTGATCGCTTATCCATGAATCTCACCAAACGCGAATTTTTCCAGGTTCTGGGCGCAGCAAGCGCCGCGGGCATGAGCCTGGGCCACTATCAGAATGCCAGTGCACAGACTGCGGCAGACGGGCTCTACGACGTTCCCAAATTCGGCAATGTGTCTCTGCTGCACATGACAGATTGCCACGCTCAGCTCAACCCCATCTACTTCCGTGAACCCAGCATCAACCTGGGTTTCGGTGACATGCGCGGCAAGCTCCCGCACCTGGTGGGAGATCAACTTCTCAAAGCTGCGGGCGTGAGACCTGGCACAGCCCAGGCGCACGCGCTGACCTATTTGAACTTCGAACAAGCGGCCAAGCGCTATGGCAAGGTGGGCGGGTTTGCCCATCTGGCGACGCTTGTGAAGCGCATGAAAGCCAGCCGACCCGGTGCCTTGCTGCTGGACGGCGGCGATACCTGGCAAGGCAGTGCCACCGCGTTGTGGACCAAGGGCCAGGACATGGTGGACGCCTGCAAACTGTTGGGCGTGGACGTCATGACCGGCCATTGGGAGTTCACGCTTGGCATGGAGCGTGTACAGGAGATCATCAACAAGGATTTTGCCGGCAAGGTTGATTTCGTCGCGCAGAACATCAAGACCGCCGATTTCGGCGATCCCGTGTTCAAGCCCTACGTGATCAAGGAAATCAATGGTGTAGCGGTCGCCATCATCGGCCAGGCGTTTCCATACACACCGATTGCCAACCCGCGTTATTTGGTCGCCGACTGGGAATTCGGCATTCAAGACCAGAACATGCAGAAAATGGTCGATGAGGCCAAGGGCAAGGGTGCGCAAGCGGTGGTCGTGCTCAGCCACAACGGCATGGACGTCGATCTGAAAATGGCCAGCCGAGTCTCTGGCATTGACGCCATTTTGGGCGGCCATACGCACGATGGCATGCCCGTGGCCTCTATCGTTGCCAACAAGAGCGGCCAGACCATCGTCACCAATGCGGGCTCGAACGGCAAATTCCTTGGCGTGCTCGATCTCGAAGTCAAAGACAAAACGGTCACCGGCTTTCGCTACAAGCTATTGCCGGTGTTCGCCAATATGCTGCCTGCAGATGCGCAGATGAGTGAACTGATCACCCGCATCAGGGCCCCGCACGAAGCCAGGCTCAGCGAGACCTTGGCCATTACTGAAGGCCTGCTCTACCGCCGTGGCAATTTCAACGGCACAGGAGATCAGCTTCTTGTGGATGCCTTGATGGATGTTCAAGGCGCCGAGATCGCATTCTCTCCAGGATTCCGTTGGGGCACGACCCTGCTGCCGGGCCAGCCCATCACGCGTGAGTGGCTCATGGACATGACGGCCACCACCTACAGCTACGCCACCATCACCGAGATGAAGGGCGAGATGATCAAGACCATCCTGGAAGATGTAGCCGACAACCTTTTCAACCCCGACCCGTACTACCAGCAGGGTGGTGACATGGTGCGCGTTGGGGGCCTCAGCTATGCCTGCGATCCCCAGGCGGGCATGGGCCAGCGCATCAGCGACATGCGCTTGAAGGGGCAACTCATAGATGCCAGCAAGACCTACAAGGTCGCGGGTTGGGCGCCTGTAGCGGAAGAGGCTTCCAAGGCGGGCAACAAGATGGTGTGGGAACTGGTGGAACAGTGGCTCCAGAGCCGCGGCGGCAAGGTGTCCACCCGCAAGCTCAATACACCCAAGATCACCAGCGGCCTACCCAACCCGGGTTACGCGGCTTAAGAAGGTGCGCACCTTCTGAAGTCCGATGACCTGTGAATACCCGTAGATTCTTCACGGGTTCTCAAGTCAGGCCGGATCTCTGTGCGCCCCCCGCGGAGAGTTATTTTTCCTGTTCAGCGAGGTCTGACAAGCGCTGGAGGCAAGCTTTCTCTAGCCGGTCGGTCTGCAGCCGCCATTTCCTGCGGGTAATATGAGGTTGTCGCCACGGCGGCCAGTCATCGGCTTCCAGCAGTGCGAGCAGCCAAAGGTGTCAGTGCCTTGCCTCCGGCGGGCGTCCTTTTGCCGCTCACGCTTCTAAAGTATTCGAGGCGCTCGAATGCGAAGCAACCCCGTTCACTTAGCTCGTAAAAGGAAATACCCGAGATGAATCATCCCGCTGAATCCTCACGGTCTTTGATCGCACAGCCTGAATTGGCAACTGTTGATCATGCACGCCGCCGTATGCTTGCGATAGGAGGTACTGCCTTGGCCGCCGGACTGGTGGGGGCGGGGCCTGCCATGGCTCAGAAGGAGTCGCCAGCTTTCCAGCCGCACTCTGGCCAGGCCGGAAAAGACGTGGTGTGGGTGCCTACGCCCGACTCTCTGGTCAAACGGATGTTGCAACTGGGCGGCGTCAAGAGCGGCGACTTTGTCATTGATCTGGGCGCAGGCGATGGCAAGATCGTGATTGCAGCGGCCAAGGATTTTGGCGCGCGCGGTCTCGGCATCGAATACAACCCCGACATGGTTGCGCTGGCACAGCAGAAAGCCCGCGCCGCTGGTGTATCCGATAAAGCCAATTTCGAGAAGGCAGACATCTTCGAATCCGATTTTTCGAAGGCCGATGTCATCACCATGTATCTGCTGCCGAACCTGAACCTCAGGCTGCGCCCGACGCTGATGAAACTCAAGCCGGGCACGCGTCTGGTCACGCACGCATTCGACATGGGCGGCTGGACCGCCGACGAGACATCTCAGTCGGGCGGTTCTACCGCCTATCTCTGGCTGGTTCCGGCCAATGTCAGTGGAAAGTGGCAACTGAGCTATCCACAAGGCTCGTCCACCATCAGTGTGCCGTTTGAAGTGACGCGCCAGCGCTTCCAGGTGCCAGAAGGCCGTGTCCAACTGGGAGAAACAGAAACTTCGCTGCGTGACGCCAAAGTGATAGGCGATATGGTGCGCTTTGCGTTCACGGGCACGGATGGTGTGGCGAGAACCTTCAATGGCCGAGTCAACGGCGGCAAGATTGAGGGCGAGGTGTTTGACGGCCAGCGTCGTCAGCGCTTTAACGCAGAGCGCCAAGGCAATGCTCCGGCGATTGAAGTCGGAGATTGAGACCCAGGAGGGGGCAGCCGAATTCAGGGACGGCTTGTTAGGGCGGAACTTCAGCTTAGTCAGTGAGCGTTTTGCAAGCAGCCGGTATTTCCTGGGAGCGCCAAGCTCCAGCTTGGCAATTCACCGTTTGTAGAGGCCCCGAACTGCCAAGCTGGAGCTTGGC
>JAECRA010000096.1 GCA_015999985.1 Comamonadaceae bacterium | reverse complement strand
TATCCATCCTCAGGGCGAGTCAGCGCGTGGGGGGGTTAATTGATGACACGCCCTAGTTCATACCGCATCCTGGAGTTGATGCGGCGCGAAGAGCTCAACTACAGCCTGCGTCCCCGGCATCCCGAACGCGACTCAGTCTATGCGGACTATCGCACCCGCAGCGAGCAGTTTCGCTCTCAGACAGAAGGCTGGAAAAGCATCTCCTATGGCGAATCCGAGCGCTGCTCGATCGACTGGTTCCCTTCTGAGAAGCCACCTGGGGCAGGCACAGAGGCCCCGCAAGCCCCGGCGCCGCTGCTCATATTCATTCACGGCGGCTTCTGGCGTGCGCTGGATCACCGTCTTTTCAGCTTTATCGCCCAGGAGTATGTGAAGCGTGGCATTGCCGTGGCGATGTTGGGCTACCAGTTGGCCCCTGAAGTCCGCGTGACTGACATTTTTGAGCAGGTTTGCAGCGCCGTGCGGCTGTTGAATGCGCAGGCTGTGGAGCTTAATTTCGACCCGCACCGAATATGCATTTCGGGGCACTCTGCCGGCGGTCAACTCGCCGCCATGCTGAGCGGTACGCCGCCTGAGCAGCTAGGCGGGCACCCCTTTGTTTCCGTCGTTCCGGTCAGTGGTGTCTTTTCACTTCCACCGCTGTTGCTGACCACGGTGAACCATGACGTACGCATGACCCCGGATGAAGCCCTCAGCATGAGTCCGAGCGTACTCGCGCGCTTTTATAGCGACCAATTCCTGGTGGCTGTGGGAGGGCGTGAGACAGACGGGTTCATTGGCCAAAGCCGGGATTTCGTCGATGTCGTCAAAGGCCTGGGCATTCCCGCAAGCTTGCTGATCGTTCCCGGCCGCACCCATTTCGACATTCTCGAGGAGCTTGCCAGTCCTGGTTTTGAACTCTTCGAGCGCGTACTAGAGCAATTGCTCACGTCCCATCTTTTACCCACCCAAGAAACTCAAGGGAGATTGTCTTGACCGAATTCCGCAACTCATCCTCCATAGCTCCCCCTGTAGGGGCGTACTCGCATGCTGTTCGTACCAGCGGTCCCGGACAGTGGCTGCATATTGCCGGGCAGATAGGCGTAGACAAACAAGGTGCATTGGCTTCAGGCGTTCAAGCGCAGGCAGATGCTGCATGGAGTAATCTTGTCGCCATTCTTGAAGACGCCGGCATGGGGGTGCAAGACCTCGTGAAGATCACCACCTACTTGCTTGATTCAAACGATTTGGCTGCGGTGAACGCGGTACGCAAGCAGTATCTTGGCGAAAACAGGCCCGCCGCTACCCTGGTCGTGGCCAAAGCGCTCGCGAAGCCGGAATGGCTATTTGAGATTGAGGCGGTCGCGTTCAAAGGAATGGAACCTAAAAACGGCAGTTGACCGCTTGATAGCGTCACAAACCCCGCATGAAAACAGATTTTCCGCGCTTCGATCTTGTTTCGCTGTCAGGTGAGAGCGCTACGCACCCGATCAGACCACCCTCAAACGGGCTGGCGGCGTTGCTCGTCCTTGCAGGCGCTAGCCTGCCGCGTCCTCTCCCTTGCAGGGCGCAACCCAGCCCGAGGCTGGGCATGTTTGAGCTGTCCGAGGGCGCGCAGGCGCCCTCGGAGCCGCGGCTCAAACTCTTGCCAGCCCGCTTAAGGCCGGCCTGCTCGGGCGCGTTCAACTGCCGTTTCTAGGTTCATCCCGTGCTGGAGCCAACGCTCAACAAATGGACTGGACAACCGTACGCACAACGATTGGATCCAGCGCTGGCGAGCTTGCTCGAGCAGCAGGCCCGGGGCATTGCGAAAGTCGATCGATACGCCTTGCCCTTTCCTGAGTCGCGCAGGCAGCTGGAGGAGATGCGCATACGAACACATGCAAACAGTGTTCCCATGCATCAGGTGGTGGATGAGGACTTGTCTGCTAACGGGCGCCTTATCAAGCTGCGCTGGTATTACCCCAGCGCTGAACATGCTCAGTGCACCCCCATTGTGTATTTGCATGGTGGTGGTTGGTGTGTAGGCTCCAACTTGACGCACGATACTGTTCTGCGTCACCTGGCGCGCGCGGCCCGGGTTCCGGTTTGCGGCGTGGAGTATTCACTGGCGCCCGAATATCCGTTTCCCTCGGCTCTCGAGGATGTGCGCGCGGTAACTGATTTTCTCGGCCGCCAGCGTGAGAGCCTGAAAGAGAGTGAAGGGTTCATCCTTGCCGGAGACTCTGCGGGTGCAAATCTGGCTTTGGTAGAAGCCATGCGCCGAAGGGATGAAGGGAAGGCATCAGACCTGTCGGCCTTGATCCTGTACTACGGGTGCTACGGTCCTCACCGGGATGGCGGCTCGTTTGACGCCTATGGGGATGGCCGTTTCGGGTTGAGTAACCAGGTACAGGCGCGCTACCTGGAGGCCTACATGCCCACATCATCAAGAGCTGACTGGCGAGTTTTCCCGCTTGAAGGCGAGTTGCGCGGGTTACCACCCACCTATATCCTCGCTGCTGAACTCGATCCGCTGTATGACGACTCCATAGATCTGTACCGGGCGCTCAAGGAAGGTGGTGTTCCTGCTCTGCTCGCCATTGCCAACGAATTGCCTCATGGGTTCTTGAATCAAGCCAACGATCTGCCAGCCGCTGCCAGCGCCATTGAGCAATCAGTCGCTGGTGTGAACGCGCTTGTGCGACAGCCGGAAGTGCAACCGCCCGCAAGAATTTCATTCTGAGGTGCGTGGGGCGGCCTCAAGCGAGGCAGGTCTGAATCAGCGCGAACGGTCGCAGTGGGTACCATTGAGGTGAGGGCGGCTTGAATATCTGTAGCCGCCGCGCATTTCTTGATTACCATGCAAACCCGTTTCGTCCTTATTGAAAGCAGCCACGCCGGCAATGTGGGAGCCGTCGCTCGCGCTATGAAGGTCATGGGCTTCGATGACCTGGTCCTGGTGGCTCCGCGCTGGCCGGACGTTCTTACGCGTTCCGAGACCATTGAACGCGCCAGTGGTGCGACAGACGTGCTCGAGAAGGCGCGTGTTGTCGCTACGTTGGAGGAAGCCCTGAGCGGCTGTACTCACCTGTGCGCCACAGCCATGACGCCCCGTGACTTCGGGCCACCCACTCGCAGTCCGCGGGCACATTTCGAGATGGTGCTCGCACCTTCCGAAAGGCCAGATGGGCCCCCAGAAGGCATGGCTTTCCTGTTTGGCTCTGAGCGCTACGGCATGAAAAACGAGGACGTCTACCGCTGCCATGTTGCGTTGTCTATCCCGACGAATCCTGACTACGGTTCACTCAATCTGGCCGCCGCAGTGCAATTGATTGCCTACGACTGGCGGCAAGCGCTGTTCGCGCGTTTTGGTGATTCCTGGGCGCTGCCCATGGGATCGGTTTCAAAGTATGCGGACGCCGCTCAGATTGCTGGCATGCTGGCTCATTGGCAACAATCTTTAGCCGATATTGGTTTTCTGGATCCGGCTGCACCCAAGAAATTGATGCCAAGGCTGACTCAGCTTTTCAATCGCGCAGAGTTGACACAAGAGGAGATTCACATCCTGCGTGGCATTGCCAAGGCGATGAGCGAGAGCGCGGCGAAGTCCGATCGGATCGACTAGCCTGGTTGAGTTACGGGCGGCCAAGGGTGGAGGCCCAGGTTTAAACGGTGTACGTGGCGACGCGCGTGCGAGACCTGCCTAAAGCGCAGGCTCGTAGTTTCTAATGTTTATTGCATCAATTGATCTGAATGTTGCAATTCACGGATATCCCTTCCTGACCGACACTTAGCCCCAACCTGACAATGACAATGACCCTGCAAGTCACTCTCCGGATATATCGAAATGAACACCACAGCTGAATCGTTGACGGCCTGGATCGGGCGTAGCGAGACCCTCGAGGACAGCATCACGCCTACGCCCGTCGTGGCGCTGAACGCCACGCTGGACTATCCCGCCACCGCCTTGCCAACTGGTTCGCCACTGCCTCATTTGTGGCATTGGCTGTATTTTTTGCCCATGTACAGGCAGTCGGAGATTGGTGTGGATGGCCATGCCAAACGCGGAGGATTCTTGCCGCCGGTGCCGCTGCCACGCCGCATGTGGGCTGGTAGTCAGTTTGAATTTCGCACGCCGATTCGCGTGGGGGACAAGGTAGAACGCACTTCCACCATTGCAGATGTGAGCACCAAGGAAGGGCGTACTGGCAAGCTGGTGTTTGTGAGGGTGCGGCATGAGATTCGGTGCAACGGGGCGAGCGATCCGGCCTTGATTGAATTTCATGACATCGTTTACCGGGAAGCGCAGCGGCCAGATGATGTGGCGCCGCCCCCTCAAGCGGCAGAGCAGGGGGCCTGGAAACGCGAAATCGTGCCCGATGACGTGCTGCTTTTCAGGTATTCCGCGCTGACCTTCAACGGCCATCGCATCCATTACGACCGAAAGTACGTGACGGAAGTCGAGGGCTACCCAGGCTTGATCGTTCATGGCCCGCTGATCGCCACCCTGTTGATGGACCTTCTGCGCCGCCAACGCCCCGACGCTGACATAGCCAGCTTCCGCTTCAAGGCACAGCGGCCCACTTTCGATCTGAACGCCTTCCATGTGCACGGCCAACCACAGGAAGATGGCAAGACCATCCGCCTTTGGGCGTCCGACCATGAGGGGTGGCTGACCATGGATGCCACAGCGGTTCTGCGCTGAAGATATTTGAAACAAGAAACATTGCCATGTTGCAGCCACTAAAAGGTATTACGGTCGTCACCCTCGAACACGCGATTGCGGCGCCATTCGCCACGCGCCAGCTGGCGGACATGGGCGCGCGGGTCATCAAGATTGAGCGGCCCGGTGTGGGCGACTTTGCGCGTGGCTACGATCAACGTGTGCGCGGTTTGGCCTCTCATTTCGTCTGGACCAATCGCTCCAAGGAAAGCCTGACGCTGGATGTCAAGTCGCCGGAAGCGGCCAAAGTGCTTGAGCGGCTGGTGCTGGAGAAGGCCGATGTGGTGGTGCAGAACCTTGCGCCCGGGGCCGCTGCGCGCTTGGGCATGGGGTACGAGCGTTTGTCAGAACTCAAGCCCGAATTGATCGTGTGCGATATATCGGGGTATGGCGACCATCCTGTCAACCCAGGCCCCTATCGGGACAAGAAAGCCTACGACCTTCTGATTCAAAGTGAATCGGGTTTTGTCTCGGTGACGGGAACTCCTGATGAGCCCAGCAAGGCAGGCACTTCCATTGCCGACATCGCTGCCGGTATGTACGCGTACAGCAACATCCTGGCGGCGCTGATTCAGCGTGGCCAAACGGGAAAAGGCCAGCGCATCGACATTTCCATGCTGGAAGCGCTGACCGAGTGGAACAGTTATCCGCTGTATTACGCCTATGAGGGGGCGGAGCCGCCACCGCGCACCGGCGCTAGCCATGCCACCATCTATCCTTATGGCCCTTTTCCGGCGGGTGATGGGGGCACGGTGATGCTGGGCTTGCAAAATGAGCGCGAATGGGTCAGCTTTTGCGAGAAAGTACTGCAGATGCCCGCGTTGGTCACGGACCCGCGTTTTACCGCGAATTTCAAACGGGTGGCAGAGCGCGTGGCGCTGCGCCAGATCATTGTTGAAGCCTTTTCATCGATGACGGCTGCGCAAGTCGTTGAGCGATTGGAGGCCGCGCAGATCGCCAATGCGCAAGTCAACACCATGCGAGACGTCTGGGCTCATCCGCAACTGCATGCGCGTGGCCGTTGGACGACCGTTGATTCTCCCGAGGGGCCCCTTCCAGCCCTGCTGCCACCTGGCAGTTGGGATAGCGAACCGCGGATGGACGCTGTACCCGCGCTGGGCCAGCATACGGATGCCATTCTGGCCGAGTTGGGGTATTCCGGTCCGGAGATTGAGGCTCTGCATACCGCGCAGGCGGTTTGACAGGCCTTTCAACATGATGAGCCGCATAAGCGAACTGCCACCGCGTACCTACCTGTTTGTGCCGGGTACGCGAGAAGATCGATTTGCCAAGGCATTTGCCACCGGTGCCGACTGCGTGATATTGGATCTGGAAGACGCGGTAAGCACTGAAGACAAACCGCGCGCTCGCGAGACCGTCGCTCGTTGGTTGGCCTCAACTTCGGCGGAACAGCGATCGCGCGCTGCGGTACGAATCAACGATGCGGGATCATCCTATTTTGCGGAAGATCTGGGCGCACTCCGGGTTTGCGGTGGGGCAGATATCGTTCTACCAAAAGCTGAGAACGCCTCACAGATCACCGCTGTAACGGCGGGTGTGCCAGGCGCCCGCGTTCTCGCATTGATTGAAAGTGCCCGTGGGGTAGCTTTCGTGGACGAGATTGCCGGCACGACAGGTGTGTCCAGATTGCTGTTCGGCACCCTGGATTTCGCGCTCGATCTGGATATGGATATTTCGGACGATGCAAGCGGGCTGGCCTACGCCGCCAGCCGCATCGTGATCGCATCGCGCCTGGCTGATTTACCTGCGCCAGTGGCAGGTGTCACGCCGCAGCTCGATGACGATGCCCGGCTTTTAGCTGACTTGGCGCAAGCGCGAAATTTTGGATTTGGCGCCAAGCTGTGCATTCACCCCAAACAAATTGGCCTCATTCACGAAGCCTTGCTCCCAAGCGCACAGGCGCTTGACTGGGCTCGTCGGGTGTTGGCAGCTGATGCCGCATCGCCTGGTGCCGCACGGCTGGACGGCCGCATGGTCGATAGGCCCGTAGTTCTTCAAGCCCAGCGCGTGCTGGCGCTGGCACGAGATTCACGTATTTAACGCTTCCGCTTTCAAGGAGACTTCATGGCTTCCACCATTATCGATTCGCGCATCTTTGGCGACATGTTCAGTGACGTGCGCATGCGCGATGTCTGGTCTGACGAAAACCGCACGGCCAAATACCTGGACATAGAGCGAGCTCTTGCCAAGGTGCAAGGCAAGCTGGGAATCATCCCGCAAGAAGCCGCGGACGAAATCGTGCGCAATTGCGAGTTGTCCATGATTGACTGGGACAAGCTCAAAGCGAAAACCGAGCAGATCGGCTACCCCATCATTGCGGTCGTCAACCAGATCAATGCCAACTGCCGTGACAAGCTGGGTGAGTACTGCCATTGGGGTGCCACTACCCAGGACATCACAGACACAGCAGCCGTGCTGCAGATGCGCGAAGGTCTCGCACTGGTAGAGCAGGATCTCAACGAGATCGGCGATGCGCTGGCCGTACTGGCCAAAAAGTACAGAGACACTCCCGTCATTGGCCGCTCCAACTTGCAACAGGCCACGCCCATCACGTTCGGCTACAAGATGGCCAGCATCCTCGCCGGTATCGATCGGCATCGCGAGCGCCTGCAGCAGCTCAAGCCTCGCGTCTTGATGGGCGAGTTTGGTGGAGCATCCGGCACGCTGTCATCGCTGGAAAAAGGCGCCATGGAAACCCAGGCTGGTCTGATGCAGGAGCTGGGGCTCGCCCAACCGCTGATTTCCTGGCACACAGTGAGAGACACCATCGCAGAAGTGGGTGCGTTCCTCGGTTTGGTGGGCGGCTCGCTTGGCAAGATAGCGATGGACGTGAAGCTGATGATGCAGACTGAAGTCGCAGAAGTTTTCGAGCCCTATGCTCCAGGCCGTGGATCTTCTTCCACCATGCCGCAAAAGCGCAACCCCATCTCTTGTTTGTACATCCATGCCAACATCTCCGTGGTGCGTCAGCATGCCGCCGCGCTGATGGATGCCATGGTGGCTGACCATGAGCGCTCTACCGGCCCATGGGAAATAGAGTGGGTGTCGTTGCCTGAGATTTTTTGCCTGTTGTCCGGTGCATTGAAACAGACCAAGTTCGTATTGAAGGGCCTGGAAGTGGATGCAACCCGCATGCGCGCCAATATTGATATCACCAATGGTTTGGTGATGTCAGAGGCCGTCATGATGGGACTGGGCCCCTACATCGGACGTGAGTATGCGCACGATCTGGTGTATGACCTCTGCCGCGAGTCGATTACAAAGAATCGCCCGCTGATCGATATCCTTGCCGAGCATCCTGAGATCAATAAGCACGTGACGCGTGCGCAGCTCGAAGCCATGTGCGATCCCGCCAATAACCTGGGGCAGGCTGGTGTGATGGTAGACCGCGTACTGAGCTCCCCCCTGAGGCGCTGACGCGCCATCCCCCTGAGGGGGACGCAGCCAGCGGCCTGGCAAAGCCAGCTCCGCGGCTACTCACGCATGGCCTGCTCCGCGGCCTTCTGACTTTGAACCCTCTCCGGGATGCGGGCGCCCGGCTAGGGGAGAGGGCAGGGTGAGGGTAGGGGCGCCTCCGGACGGTAAGGGGCCTGTGATTTGCAGAAGGCCTGCTCCGCGGCCATTTTTTTTGCTCCCTCTCCCGCCTGCGGGAGAGGGCAGGGGTGAGGGTAGGGGCGTCTCCAGAAGGCGGGGACCTGTGAGTTGGAGAAAGGCCTGCCTACAGTCGGGCCGTGAAGGCTAGCTCCACATCTACTCCGGCTTGATGCCCGCTTCGCGAATATGCCGCCCCCACACCTGGTACTGGTCGGCTACGAATTTCTCTAGCGCTGGCCCGAAAAGGATGTACGGCTCGACACCTCTTGCCTTGAAATCTTCAATGATGTTCGGCTTGTTGAGTGTAGTGGTCAGGTTGCGCTGCCACCAGGTACGCACTTCCTCAGATAGGCCAGCGGGTCCGGCAACGCCTACCCATCCGATCAGTTCTGCATTGATGCCACGCTCGGCGAGCGTAGGGACATCAGGGAACAAGGTGGCGCGCTTGTCCCCGGTTACCGCCAAGGCCGTGAGCTTGTTCCCGCGAACCAAGGCATCTACGGAAGGCAGGTCGGAGGTGACGAATTGCACCTGATTGCCCACGAGATCCGTCAGTGCAAGTGGCTGGCTCTTGTAAGGCACCCCCACAACGTTCTTGTCAATTCCCGCAGCACGCACAAAAGCCGAAGCGCCCACCTGTCCGGTAGCAGAGCCATAGCCATAGTTGAGGCTTTTCTTCCTGGCCTCTGCTACAAGCTCTTCAACGGTCTTGATACCGGAACCGGCATTGACCACCAGCATCAAATGAAAGCGATCCAGGGCTCCGAGATGCGTGAAATCCTTGACCGGATCAGCAGTGGCCATCTTGGTCAACTGAGGCGCGGACGAGTGGGTTGCACTGGAGGTTGGCATCAGTGTGTAGCCATCGGGCGGCGCTTTTGCTACCAGATTCATCCCTATCATGCCCAAGGCGCCAGGCCGTTGCTCCACCACGAAAACAGCGCCAGTCCGCTTGGAGATGTCGTCCAACACCATGCGCGAGAGATTTTCGATAGAAGAGCCCGCGGCGAAACCGGTGACGAAGTGAATGGGCTTGTTGGGATAGGACTGCGCAAAGGCTAAACCGCTTGAAATCAGCAGGCCTGCGCCAGCAAGGAGCGTTCGTATCTTCATGTTGTCTCCGGTTCTTTTTCGGTGGGTGCAATATCGAGCCTGCCCCGAGGATGCTGTCAAGTGTTCCTATGAAAACCCTCTTAGTCAGCAGACAGCGCAATCTGCGCATTGCGCTTTCGTCGGGCCGCAATCGAGCCCGCATGCGCGACCTTGGAAGGCAGCGAATGTCCGACGATCTCTTCGGCCAGGGCCACGCATTCGATCAGCCGCTCAAGATCGATGCCCGTGCTGATACCCATTTCCTCGCACATCTGCACCAACTCTTCGGTGGCAATGTTCCCAGCCGCCGCGGCATTGCCGGCAAAGGGGCAGCCGCCAAGGCCGCCACAGGAGCTGTCGAAGTGATCGACACCCAGACGCAGGCCCGCCATGGCATTGGCAATCCCTAAGCCACGTGTGTCGTGTAGATGCAAGCCCAGGCGAAGCTCAGGCCAGCGTTCGCGCAATGAGCCCACCAGGCGCTCCACGGACAAGGGATGGGCCCAGCCCACCGTGTCGCAGAGCACTATACGGGGCACTGGTAGGCCTTTGAAAAGTTCGAGCAACTCGGAAACGGCATGCACGGCAGTGGAAGGGGCGATATCGCTCTCATAAGCGCAGCCGAACGCGGTGAAAACGTAGCCATCCCGTGGTGTGAAGCCAGCGGCCTGGTAAAGACTGAGCAACTCTTGTTGTTCAGCCAGGGCCTCCGTCCGGTTCTTGTTGCTATTACGGATGCCGAAAGTTTCTGAGGCGGACAAAAACAAAAGTGGCAAGCAGTCCAGAGGTGTCTTCCTGGCGCGCTCGAAGCCCGCAGCATTCAGAATGGTTCCGGTGTAGTGCACACCAGGGCGTTTGCGGATGCCCGCCGCCACGGCCTCGGCATCTGCCATTTGAGGCACGCGCTTTGGATTCACAAAAGACACGCAGTTGATTTCCTGCACACCCGTTTCAGCGAGGGCTTCGATGAGCCGAATCTTGTCAGCCGTCGGAACCATTTTCGGCTCGCTCTGGAAGCCTTCTCTAGGACCTTCCTCGCAGATGCTCACGGATTTCGGGAAATCGGACATAGCGCAACTCCCAGTTCCTATTAACGATTCGTCCAATGCGGCTGGCGCTTCTCGGCGAAGGCGGCAAGGCCCTCTTTCGAGTCCTGCGTCAGCGCCATGGTGCCAAGCTGCTGTGCCATGAAGGTAAGCCCTTGCTGCAGCGTCATGTCGGCCACAGCTTCCATGGATTGCTTGCCGAGCCGCACTGCAGTGGGGGACTTGTCCAGCAGGCGAGAGAGCAACCAATCCAGCTTTGCATCCAGCTCCGCTGCGGGAACGATGTGATTGACCAAGCCGATAGCAAGCGCTTCGTCCGCGGTGATGGGTTCGCCAGTCAGGCTCATCTCCACCATCTTCCTGCGAGGAATCAGGCGTTGCAACAGTGCATCGACCTGCAAGGGGAACATGCCAATCTTGACTTCGGGCAAGCCAAAGCGAGCGCTATCCACCGCCACGGCCATATCTGCCATGCTCAGCAAGGCCATGCCTCCTGCCATCACGTGGCCGTTCACGCGTGCGACGATGGGGAGGCTGCTCTGCGTTGCTTTGTTGATTAGCCGTACAAGCGGCAGATCCATGCGCGAGAAGTCACGCACAAACTGCTGCGTAGAGGGCTGAAGGTCTCCCCCCGCGCAAAAAGCCCGATCGCCAGCACCGGTAAGTACGATCGCGCGCACTTCTTCGTCGTCTTCGGCAAGCTCGATTCCGGTAAGCAACTCGCACATTACCTGGCTATTGATGGCGTTGCGCACTTCGGGGCGATGAATGGTCAGCCATGCCACAGGTCCCTTGCGTTCGTATTGGATGAAATCGAAATGGGGCATCGGATTGACTTCTACTTGAGAGGGTGAAAAGTTAAAGGGACAGTCGCTCAGGCCGGCAGGTATCTACGTGACAGCACACTCGCTCGTCTTGGCGTCGAGCAACAGGCCACGAACAATCTCCACCAGTTGAAACGGGCTATCGGCGACGATCGCACCCGCTTCTGCAAGTGCTTCGCGCTTGGCCATTGCCGTGGACTTGTGATCACTCACGAACGCCCCCGCGTGCCCCATGCGTGTATTGGCAGGCGCGTGGCGGCCTACGATCAGGCACACCACCGGCTTCTTTTGGGCGGCAATGGCATCGAGCATCTGATACTCCTTGCCTCCACCTATTTCCCCCAGCGAGACGATGACCTGCGTTTCAGCGTCGTCCATGAAGGCTTGCAGATATTCCACCGGGTTGCGTCCGATGACCATATCGCCACCCATGCTGACGCATGTGGTCTGCCCCAGGCCGGCACGCGTCAAAAGGCGTACGGTGGTCAAAGACAGGGTGCCGCTGCGCCCCATGAGCCCTACGGCCCCTGGCATGGTGTAGTCAGGTGGAATGGAGCCCAATGCTGCTTTGCCGGGGGAAGTCAATCCGACACAGTTTGGCCCTACGACCCACAGGTCGCGCTCGCGCGCATAAGCCAGCCCCCACAGCGCATCTTGAACGGGTACAAACTCAGCGCCGACCACCATGAGATTCAGTCCGGCGTCAGCTGCTTCGACGAGCGCGTCGCGCACTCCGGCCGCAGGAACATAGGTCGCCACTGCATTGGCGCCAGTCGCCTGGGTGGCTTGAACAAGCGTATCGAACACGGGAATGCCGTCCATGACTTGCCCGCCGCGGCCAGCAGACGCCAACGCGACCACGTTGGTGCCGGCCTTTTTCATGGCCCTCATCTGGTTCAGGCCATAGCCGCCAGTGGTGCCCTGGAGGACTACCCGAGCCCCCTCATCCAAGAGAATTGACATTTTTCTTCGCTTTGCTGGAGGTGGCTTCGTCGGGCACATACAGATAGCCAGACACGGCGCGAGTCTGTTTGAACTTGTCCCCGCGATAGATGTTGTTGGCCGCATAGGCAATGCGCCCCGAACGATCGGTCATGACGCGCACGATTCGCGCGATGGGGCTGGCCATTGGATATTCAAGATATTTGGCTTCTTCCCAGTCAGCGCTGTCGACCGTCAAGATGTCTTCGCCCTTGGCCATTTCAACACCGCTGGCTGCCATCAACCGTGCCAGCTTCTGGCGGGTATCCGCGCCGGCTGGCAAGCGTTCATAGATCTCGCTGGCGATGCTGACCTCGTAGTACCCATAGGGAATGCCACTGAGCAAATGCACCTTGCGTATCAACGTGTAGGACTCGTATGGGGAGCCCACCTTGAAAAGCGCAGTGTTGAGAGACACACGATGCCGCCGCTCCAGAACAACGATCTTGTGTTCCTTGGGTTCGGGTGCAAGAACCTGAAAAAGCCCGCCGTCAATCTCGCTCAAGGGCGGCTTCACATAAGAAACCCTGCTGCCCCGTCCCCGTTCGCTCACGATCAAGCCTTCTGCTACAAGCGCCTGCAGGGCTTGTCGAGCTGTGGCACGGGCCACGTTGTAAGTGGTGCTCAACTGATCAACGCCGGGCACCAGGGCGCCGTGCGGCCAGTCACCCCGCACGATGCGGCCTTTCAAAATGCTGGCGATGCGCACATACAGCGCAATGGTTTCGTGCTGCCCCTTCGAATCGGCGGGTTTGGAGGAATCACGCTTTGCTGAACCGGGTCGACTCATGTCGTTAAATGTCCTGAACTATTTGTCAAAGTGCTAGCATATTAGAACTTTGAGGTAGGATACGCAATCCCTTTGTCATCGCCGGGCCGCTCCCAAGATGAAAATGCGGCCCCCTCGGGGGGCAGCGGAC
>JAECRA010000095.1 GCA_015999985.1 Comamonadaceae bacterium | reverse complement strand
GCAGTTCGAGTTCCGCGACGGCGGCGGCCGCGTGCACCTGAGCGGCAAGATGATTCCGCCACTTAAGAACGGCGGCATCGACGGCTGGTGGCCGCTGGACGACGTTCAGATGTCCTCTGACCGGATTACTGCAAGCTATCGAATCAACGGGCTTAACCGGCTCAGAGTGAACATTGACCGCCGGTCCGGAATGGTTGAGATCAAGGACAAGCCTGGCTTTACAGGAAAGTGCGACCAGGGAGACTGGGGCGCGGGCCGGCGGTTCTGAGATGCTCGGGGTAATTTCCGGATAGCCTGGAAACAATGCAGCCCCCACCGGTTAACTCGCTGGCAATCCGCCTGTCTACTCTGTTGTGGACCGGGTTGGTGCTATGTTTCTTGGCCGCTCTGCCCGTACTTCTAGGCGGGACATGGCTTTTGCCGGTGGCCCTGCTGCTGTTGGGGGCCTTGCTGGCTCTCCCGCTTTCCTGGCTGTGGCGTCGCGTGCGGCGAAGCCCGAGTCACCGATCTTGGGTGCGTACTTGGCTGCGCGGTAGCGTCGGCCTGTGGTTCCTGTTGTGCGGGCTGGCGGCTGCTCCTCTTTATTTCCTGGCCATTTCCACCGAAATTCGACCAGCCATCGTTCCCACTGTGACCCTTACCAACGGTCCACGCACGGTTGTACTGCAGGGCATGCAGCATGTGGGTGCCGAGCGCTTTTTTCAAGCTGTTGTTTACGATTTGGAGAAAGCGCTGGCGGAAGGGTACGTACTGGCCTACGAAGGAGTGGCCAACAGTGACGCTGAAGCCGACGCCTGGTTCCGCAATGTGCTGACGCACGGCAAAGACCTTGGGGAAAGCTACCGCGAGCTCGGAAGGGCTTGCGGCTTGTCCTATCAGATCGATTACTTCGGCCCCGTTGTGGCCGATGCCAAAGCGCATCCTGAGCGACATGTGACTATGGATGTGAACACGCGTGCCATGAAGGCAGAGTACGACCGTCTCATGCAGTCAGACCCGGTTTTTGGAGCTGCGATGCGCTCGCACAATGCCGAGCAGGTGAGGGAAGATAAGGACGATGGATCAGACTTTATGACCAGGCTTATTGAGTGGCAGAAAGCGGGAAATTCCCGCCAGCAGGCCTTGGCGGGCACCCTTTGCCGGGGCCTGATGACTTTCGTCATGCGGCGATCAAGCCAGGGCGGCGAGATGGACCTAGTGGTGTTGGACTTTCGCAATCGCAACCTCGCAACGCAGCTGTTGTCTGATCAAAGGCCGAAGATCTACGTGACTTACGGCGCTGCTCACGTGCCTGGCGTGATGGATCTCATGAAGCGCGAATCTGGCTGGAGGGTCGAATCCATCAAGTGGATGCGTACCATCGCTGCCCCCGAACATCTGGAAGGGCGGCTTTAAAACTCAGTCAGGTAGCGAATACAGATGGGGATCATCTGTCATGGCTCCTTTTGGGCGCAAACTTCGTCTGCGATCTGGGCCGTCCGTCCGCTTCTATGCCAGCATGCATCATCTCTTATGAGGCCTGAAGAAGCTTCTTAACGGGGAAAATTACCGGATTTGCGTTTTGGGTCTGTTCCACTTACGGCCAACATCGCTTACAACACGGTCATGATGAAACAAGCAACCATTCTTGTCGTCGCTGGTCTGTTCAGCGCGGGGGCGTGGGCGTCGTGTTACAGAGTCCTCGGTCCGAAGGGGGAGTTGTTGTCAGAATCAACCAATCCCCCGGTCAATATGGCCTATCCGCTCCACGTGACGGTGCCCGCGCGGTTCGGCCCAGGGGCCGTCCTGATATTTGGAATCGCAGATGGCAACTGCGGCTCTCGCATGGACGAGTACAGAGACCTTACGGTCACCGAGGTGGGTTTTGCCGCAGAAACCCGCCGGGAGGGCCTACCCGTGCGAGGTCCTCGTCAGGACCGCCAGTAGGGCGCATTGACACGCCCTGAGCCAACACTCATGTGAACGTTGTTCGCTGGTTGAGTCCCACGCGGCATTAGAGTGCTATTGCGCGATGAGAATTACATGACTTCAGCCGAGTGAATCACGTTCTAACGCTATTGCGGCATGCCTTGGCGCTTGTAATGCTGAGGGAGGCCGCAGAGGACGTTTGCCCGCGTGCGCCTAAGCGGTGCGCTGACTGCCAGGTTACTGAGTCCGGGTCCTGAAGTCCTTGCGAATCTAAATTTTGGTCGAAGCGGACTGGCTGGAGCGAGAGAGCTTCATCTCGTTAACCTAGTGATCAGGCCGGTAAAAGCAACGGAGCCGTTGTGCGGGTTTGTTCTTGGTATCCAAGACAACTCGGTCCACCGCCAATAGAGCCGCACCAGCCGGTATCCCAAGACTGCAAGCAACGATGCTGTGCACGGACCTCGCGGAGACTGACTGCCTTGCGCTCGATCTGATGGTGCTTCCGTAATCGCATGGAGATTGGTACGTTAACTCTCGTTATTTGTATTGCTGTAGATACATTGGTACAAACACGAATACAAAAATCAATGGTCTCCAGTGATGATGGTCGATGCTGGAATGTATGGCTAGCGCACCGTAGGCGTATTTACTCTTGTACGGGAACGTATCGCGAGCGCCCATAGCACCAAGAGAGTGCATCAAAACAACCCTGAAGATGTAAACCAAAGGAGAGGATCATGGCAAAAAATCCATCAACAAGAGGCCTAAAGTTCCCGTTTGATGCGAGCATGGTGACGCGTCGCCGCGTAGTGTTCGGGGCTACGGCCATTGCATTGGCGAGTGGTGCGAGTGGGCAAAGCAGCAATGCTCCGATACGGGTACTGGTCGGTGCGCCGGCAGGTGGGTCGACTGACACACTGGCTCGCTCGCTCGCGCTCAGCATGGGCCCAGTGTTGGGTCGTACTGTCATCGTTGAGAACAGGCCAGGGGCCGGTGGCAACATTGCGGCCGATGCGGTGGCCAAGGCAGCCCCTGATGGCAATACGCTTTTGCTTAGCTTCACCAGCCATGCCATCAACGCCACGCTCTACCCATCGTTGCCCTTTAATCCAGTGAAGGATTTCACCGCGCTCACTTGTGTGGCGACCTCACCTTCGATTCTTGTGGCACATCCATCATTACCGGTGAAAGACGTACAAGAACTGATCGCACTGGCCAAGGCGAAGCCTGGGCAGCTCAATTTTGCCATCGGTTCAGTGGGATCTTCGTTGCATATGGCGGGCGAGGCGTTCAAGATGCAATCCGGGGTGGATATTGTGAATATCCCTTATAAAGGCACGGCGCCTGCCGTACAGGACGTACTTGGGGGGCAAGTCCAACTTATGTTTGCAGCGGTGGGGAACGTCAAGGCACATATTCAAGCCGGAAAACTCAAGGCCTTAGGGGTCACCAGCACAAAGCGCCTACCTGCCTTCCCCGACGTACCTGCTATCGCGGAGGCTCTGCCTGGCTATGAGTCCAGTGCGTGGTTTGGTCTCTTTGGGCCGGCTCAAATGCCTGCCGCACGGGTGAAGCAGATATCTGATGCGGCTCGCCAAGCGCTGCAGCAGCCTGATATGCGCCAGCGTCTTGATCTGGAAGGGGCGCTGCCAGTGGGCAATACGCCCGAACAGTTCTCAGTATTTGTACAAGGCGAAATAACGCGATGGGCCAAGGTGGTCAAGTTTTCGGGAGCTAAGCCGGAATGACCCTGTTCGACACGAAGTTTTCCCCTATCCCGGCTCCAGCTGTATCCACGATCGCTCGCAGCAGTTAATCTGGAAACTGCCGTGATGCGGCAACTTGGGTGGCCATGGACGGCTAGGGTTCACTTGCAGCCGGCGATATCCAAGTTCGGCAGGCGTCCGAAGACGCTATGCCTCCTGCGTTCTCTCAGCCGCCGCTTCCCGGTAAGGGGTCGGCGGAGGCTCGAGAGGTTCTAGCTGTCCAGAAATCAGGCGGGAGCCTGAGTCAGCTTGGCGATTAGCGCGCTATCAGCTTGCCCAGTCACGGGAATCAACACCCGCGTTGGATTTCCTGCAGCCACCTCTATAGAGGCGCCGTCCAGGCTCTTCATGGTTTCCAGCTTCATAGTGCGGTTACCGCTGGGGTGAATGATTTCAATCCAGTCACCCACAGCAAAACGGTTCTTAGTTTCGACCTCGGCCCAACCATCTGACACATTCTTGACTTCACCTACGTACTGGCTGCGCTGGGTCACGGAGTGCCCAGTTTCGTAATTTTGGTAGTCGGCGGCGGGGCGGCGCTCCAGGAAGCCGCTGGTGTAGCCGCGGTTGGCTAGGCCCTCCAGTTCCGAGATCAGCTCTGGATTGAATGGGCGTCCCGCGACGGCATCATCAATGGCGCGTCTGTACACCTGTGCAGTCCGGGAGACGTAGTACAGGCTTTTGGTTCGGCCCTCAATCTTGAGCGAATCGACCCCGATCTTGGTCAGCTTTTCCACCAGCTCGACTGCACGCAGGTCTTTGCTGTTCATGATGTACGTGCCGTGCTCGTCTTCCATGATGGGCATCAACTGTCCGGGCCGCCCCTGTTCTTCAATCAGGTAGACCTTGTCGGCAGAGGGATGCCGCTGACCATTGCCACAGCTGGACTCAGAATAGGCGCTTTCTTCGGCTTCCTGCTGCGCTGAGGCGAAATTAAAGCCTTGCAACCCTTCCGTCTGAGCCATGGCTTCGCCCGTATTAGGGTCAACTTCAGCATCATGCGTCTTGTAGTTCCAGCGGCACGCATTGGTGCAGGTGCCCTGGTTGGGGTCGCGCCGGTTGAAATAGCCAGAGAGCAGACAGCGGCCCGAATAGGCAATGCACAGCGCCCCGTGCACAAACACTTCCAGCTCCATGTCAGGACATTCCTCGCGTATGCGGGCCACTTCATCCAGACTGAGCTCACGCGAAAGAATGATGCGTGCCACACCCATCTTCTGCCAGAACTTCACCGCCGCCCAGTTGGTCGTGTTGGCCTGCACTGAAAGGTGGATGGGAATATGGGGCCACTTTTCCCGTACCATCATGATCAAGCCGGCATCGGCCATGATCAGGGCGTCCGGATTCAATTGAACCACGGGTTCCAGATCGCGGATGTAGGTGCGGACTTTATCGTTGTGGGCCAATAAGTTACTGGTCACAAAGAACTTTTTTCCGCGAGCGTGTGCGTGCGCTATACCGGTCGCAATCTGTTCCAGGCGGAACTCGTTGTTTCGTGCGCGAAGGCTGTAACGGGGCTGGCCGGCGTACACCGCATCCGCGCCAAAATCGTAGGCGGCAGACATTTTGTCCAGGCTGCCAGCGGGCAGTAGCAATTCAGGGGCTCGTAGCGTCATAGGCTGGTATTGTCCGCCTTCTGGAGAATTCACGCCTGAGATTATTGTTTTCGCCCTCGACCAGAGTGCCTTAACATCTGAATTTCAATGCTTTTTGGAGGAGTTGCCATGAAAGTCCGTCGATTCATCGTGCCTGCTTTGATGCTGCTGGTCGCCGCTGGCGGTGTAGCCCAGGCGCAAAGCGTGAAACCTGGTCTTTGGGAAACGAATATCGTTCGAATGACAGTCGATGGCAAGGACATGCTCACTCAAATGAACGCCGCTCAGGAGCAGATGCGCAAGTCCCTGGCTCAATTGCCGCCAGAACAACGCAAAAAAATGGAAGCCATGATGTCGGCGCAGGGCACAACCGGCATGGGTACTCGTATCTGCATCACGCCAGAAATGGCCGCCAACGACAGATCCATGATGCAAAAACCTGAAGATTCTGATTGCGATACCCCGAAGTTCTCAAAGAGTGGGAACCGTCTTAATTTCGAGATGAGTTGCAGGCAGGATGGCGGCAAAATTCAGGCCAAGGGCGAAACCCTGCTTGCTGAAAATCAAGTCACCTCGAAGATGGAAGCCGTGATGACGGAGGCCAAAGGCACCAAGCGTACGTCCGTGACCGAGACGCAAATGAAGTTTATAAGCAGTAATTGCGGCTCTGTGAAGCCAGTGGACCAACTTATGAAGGACGCACGCTCTCAGCTGGGAGCCGCTGGCTTAGCTCCAGCGAAGAAATAGACCGTAGCCGCCGCCGAGGCCCTGGAACGGAGACGCGCGAGCAGCGCATGTGCTGCCATATGAGCATGCCTTTAAATCAGTGTTTCCAGGCTGGTTAGCCTGGAAACTAAGGGTCGACAAGCCCTCTTCGGTAGCACATACATCGCGGGCCTGACAAAATGGTAGCCAGCGCGCTTTGCGCACCTGCCGAATGTTGAAGGAAAACGCCATGGCTACCAAAAAATCCCACGCTTTCTCCACGACCCGTAAATCGTTCAAAACCGCCTCAGGCAAGACTGGAGAGCTCTACTCTCTGCCCGCGTTAGCGCGCAAATACCCCAATGTGCATAGATTGCCGGTGTCGCTGCGCATCGTGCTCGAATCCGTGCTTCGCCATTGCGACGGCTTGAAGGTGACCGCAGAGCACGTGGAGCAACTGGCTAACTGGAAGCCCAACGCGGCTCGCACGGATGAAATTCCCTTTACCGTGGCGCGAGTGGTGCTCCAGGATTTCACCGGCGTGCCGCTGCTGGCCGATCTGGCCGCCATGCGTTCCACAGCGCGAAGCCTGGGCAAGGACCCCAAGAAAATCGAACCGCTGGTGCCCGTTGATCTGGTAGTTGACCACTCCGTGATGGTGGACTACTACGGCAAGAAGAACTCGCTGGACCTCAACATGAAGCTCGAGTTTCTGCGAAACCGCGAGCGCTACGAGTTTATGAAATGGGGCATGCAGGCGTTTGATACCTTTGGCGTCGTGCCTCCTGGCTTTGGCATCGTTCATCAGGTGAACCTGGAATATCTGGCGCGCGGCGTTCACAAGACCAAGGACGGGCTGTACTACCCCGACACCCTGGTCGGCACCGACAGCCACACCACCATGATCAACGGCATTGGTGTTGTAGCCTGGGGGGTAGGAGGTATTGAAGCTGAAGCGGCCATGCTCGGCCAGCCCGTCTATTTCCTCACGCCCGATGTCGTGGGTTTTGAGCTCAAGGGCCGCTTGCGCGAAGGCTGCACCGCCACCGACCTCGTGCTCACCGTCACAGAGATCCTGCGCAAGCACAAGGTTGTCGGCAAGTTCGTGGAGTTTTTTGGCGAGGGCACACGCACGCTGTCTCTGCCGGACCGGGCCACCATTGGCAACATGGCGCCAGAGTACGGCGCCACCATGGGCTTTTTCCCGGTTGATGAGCGCACTATTGAGTACTTTGAGGGCACGGGGCGTACCAAGTCCGAGATTGACGCCTTCCAGTCCTGGTTCAAGGCGCAAGGCTTGTTTGGCGTTCCCAAGGCGGGAGACATTGACTATTCGCAGGTCGTCACGCTGGACCTTGGTGACGTCACCCCGAGTCTGGCTGGTCCTAAGCGACCTCAAGATCGCATAGAGATCGGCAATGTGGCCACTCAGTTTGCTGAACTCTTCAGCAAACCCATGAGCGACAATGGATTCAACCGGCCAGAAGGCGAGTTGCATCGCCGCGTTGAAGTGCGCCGCGACAACGAGCCCGATCACTTCGAGCGTGCCCCAGAGGACAAGCCCACACCGGCAGGCGCTCCGCGCCACGTCATGGAGATGGCGGCCAACAAGCCTACACTCGAATCGGCCCTGGCGGAAGCGGATGTGATCGAACCGTCGTCACCCTACAGCTACAACCTGGGCAATGGCGACGTCCTGATTGCTGCCATCACCAGCTGCACCAATACCAGCAACCCCAGCGTTCTGCTGGCCGCAGGCCTTTTGGCGAAGAAAGCGGTGGAAGCGGGTCTCAAGGTCAAGCCTCACATCAAGACATCGCTTGCGCCCGGCTCGCGCATTGTGACCGAATACCTGACGGAAACCGGCCTGCTGCCCTACCTTGAAAAGCTTGGTTTTGCGGTGGCAGGTTACGGTTGCACCACCTGCATTGGGAATGCGGGCGACCTGGCGCCTGAACTCAACGAGACCATTTCACGCAACGATCTCGTGTGCGCTGCCGTGCTTTCGGGTAACCGTAACTTTGAAGCGCGTATCCACCCCAATCTCAAAGCCAACTTCCTGGCGAGTCCTCCCTTGGTGGTCGCGTATGCCATTGCGGGCAACGTCATGGTCGACCTGATGACCCAGCCCGTAGGAAAAGGAAAAGGTGGGAAAGAAATCTACCTGGGAGACATCTGGCCCAACAGCGAGGAGATCCAGAAGTTGCTCAAGTACGCGATGAAAGGCAAAGCCTTCCGCGAAAACTACAGCAAGATTGCAAGCGAGCCCGGCAAGCTTTGGGAAAAAATAGAAGGCGTGACTGGCAATCTCTACAACTGGCCCGCCAGTACTTATATCGCCGAACCACCGTTTTTCAACGGTTTCACGCTTGAGCAGGAGATCACAGAGAAACCGGTATCCGCCGCTGTGCGGGGCGCCAGCATCATGGCGCTCTTTGGCGATTCCATCACCACGGACCATATTTCTCCAGCAGGTTCCATTCGCGACACCTCACCAGCCGGCCAGTGGTTGTTGCAAAACGGTGTTCAGAAGGCTGACTTCAACAGCTATGGCGCGCGGCGCGGCAACCATGAGGTGATGATGCGCGGCACTTTTGCCAACGTTCGTATCAAGAACCTCATGCTGCCGGTGCTGAGCGATGGAGGCCGAGAAGAGGGCGGCTTGACCCTGCTGCAATTGCCTGGTGAACTGCAAGGCAGCAAACAGTTCATCTACGACGCGGCCATGCGGTATATCTCGGCCAACGTGCCGACGGTGATTTTTGCGGGCGAAGAATACGGCACGGGCTCCAGCCGTGACTGGGCGGCCAAGGGGACTCAGTTACTGGGTATCAAAGCCGTAGTGGCCAAGAGCTTTGAGCGCATTCACCGCAGCAACCTGGTCGGTATGGGCGTACTGCCGCTGCAGTTCAAGGCAGGCGAATCCTGGGAGAGCCTGGGTCTCAAGGGCGACGAGAAGATCGACATCATTCCTGCCGAAGATCTGGCACCACGGAGCGAGGCGCGCCTGGTGATTACCCGTGCGGATGGTTCGAAATTTGAAACCACGCTGACCCTGCGCATAGACACGCCCATCGAGGTGGAGTACTTCCTGAACGGAGGCATCTTGCCCTACGTCCTCAGGCAATTGCTGGCGTAAGCTTTCCCGGCACCGGCCGGCGTCCCGTGTGACTCCCTCTCCCGCCCGCGGGAGAGGGTTGGGGCGCCCGGCTAGGGGCGCCCGGCTATAGGGGTGAGGGGTTGGGCGTCAGCAGTGCCCCCTCCAAACTAAGTTCCTACCCGCTTACGAACGAGCCAAGCGCCTCACAACGCCGCTCTAATCTTTCAAGTCCACGCCCCTGGCCCCTCAAGAATACAAACCCTCAAGCAGCGCGGTGTACTCTCTGGTGACGTTTTTGTTATCCACCAGAAAGCGCCCGATCTTCTGACGCTGCTCTTCCCGGTAGGTCTGGTTAGCAACATCATGGCTGTGTAGAACCTCAAGCAGTCTCGCAGCCCCTGCTGCCACATCGTTGCCTGGATAAAAGTATCCAAGGTCCGGACAAAGTGTGGCGTTGTGCACTAAGGGGTAGCCTTGCCAGCAAACTTCCAGGTAGAAATAATTGAGCGGGTTTTCCCATTGGTGTGAAACCACCACATCAGTGTGCTCCGCCAGGAACTGCGGAGTTTCATAACGTCCAAGGAATACCGCTTTTTGCTCGCGCACAATGTCCAACTGATTCATGAGCGCGATGAAGTCCATATTTTCCCGCGCAAAATGTTCAGCGTTCGTTACTTGTAGTCGCTCTATGGAGTTTGGGCTGCTTCTGTAGGCTTCTTCTGCTATCAGGATGGGATAAAGGCAGAACTTCACGACGTCAATATTCGGCTCTATCACGGAAATCCGTCGTGGCAACGTCCCGCGGGGGGTGTATTGGCCACCATGAGCCAAGTGGCCCGTCCGTTGATCCAAAAATACCGGGCTCCATACAAACGGGACTGAGCGAGCCTGCTGTCGTCGCAGTGTTTCAAAGAAGCTTTTACTGATGTTCTCTACCTGGGGAACCATCCAGATCGCATCGTATTTCTGATTTACGAACAGCTGGCTGCCCCATAAGGGGCGATTGAACAGCACCGCCTGCATGGCATGCACGTATTCAGATCCGCAGCAATAGGACACCAGCTTGCAGCCTCGCTGGTGTAGGTAGCCTGTTTGCTCGGCACTCACTTGGCCCCCCAGTTCTATGACGACGTCCAACTCGTCCTTGGCTTCTTCGAACCCTCGCGTGGGCCAGCGCTGCAAATCCCAGGGCAGGGCAGAAGTGATCGGAACGGCCGTAGTGTTGACCAGTGTGGTGCTGGCCACATTGGGGCACAGACGCAGTGCTTCAGCCAGGAAAACAGCATTTTGCTTGATGCCGTTGTTCCAAAGGGTTTCCGCTTCGCTGTGCAGGCCAATCGTGATGCCTAAGCGCAATGGACGGGGCGCACTCATTGCGCTTGGCGTGGCCGGTAGCCTGTTAGCTCCCAGAAACCTTGCTCATTGAACCTGAAGCTCACCATCTCGAACGAGGTTTTGCCGTCTTTTTGGACGCTTGCAAAGTCCACGTTGGCATAGAGGCCCGGTGGGGGCGTTTTGCTGTCTGCAGGGTAGATCAAACGTGTAACTGATGCCCAACGTCGCTCGGTCACTTCTCCCAGCGCGGCACGTGCCTCGCGTGTCTGTGCCTGGAATTCACTCTGATTGATCAAGGCCTTCATGAAAGGCGCTGCGGTTTGCCAGAGGGAGTCCTCCTGTTTGGAATCAATACGGCTGAGTACAGCTTGGGCTGCTGTGATCAATTCATCTGCTGATTGGCTTGACCCTGGCCCAGCCGCCATCGCTGGTGCTTGAAGACACAGGCTGATCGCCAGGGCTGCTGTGCCCGCCGTCCGGCGAGCCATGAGCGATTTGAACGTCATAAAAAGGTGAATCGGTTGGTATGAGGACAAGCTGAATTGTCTGGCAAACTGCGCCGTTACAAAAAATGAGAACTTGTGAATTTCGTCACGAATTCTCTCGATTGTTGGTGTTAACCCTAGCTCGCTCCTTTGATAATCAGGAAGTAACAAAACGTGCGCGCTGGAGCTACGTTTACATCGCTTAGATAGGTATTTCTGATGAATAAGGCATATAGAACCCTCTGGAACGAGGCGCTGGGCGCCTGGGTAGCCGTTTCCGAAGCAGTTGTATCGCGTGGAAAACGATCCAGCGGGTCAAGCGTTCTCAATGACGAGAGCGATCAAGCCGGGGCTATGGAACGAGTCGGGACGGGCGGCAGGCTGCGGGGGACTGCTCTTGCGGTTTTTGTGCTTCTTGCCGGCCTGGGGTCGACGGGCGCGAATGCCGGTTACGTTGCAGGCAATGGCACAACCGGCAGCAATGAAGGCTCCACCACCAATATTACGATTGGTTCGCGGGGGAGTGGCTCATCGAGTGGGACCAACGCAGTCACCACCGGAGGTTCCAATGCTGTAGCCATTGGTAGCGCCGCTCAAGCACTCAACACCAGCGCCGTAGCCGTCGGCAATTCTGCCCAAGCTTCCGGTGCAAGTACAGTCGCCATAGGCGAAGGCGCTCGGGCGACGAATACCTCGGCTACTGCCTTGGGTGACGCAGCCATTGCGAGCAACACTTACACACTGGCCATTGGCCATGACGTTCAAGCTACCGCCAACAGCGCTGTGGCAATTGGTTCCGGAGCCAGAGCGACTGCCAATGGCGCCTATGCCTTGGGAAATGATGCCAACGCTGGGGGTTCGTCTTCAATTGCCATTGGCGGTGGCGATGGCACTGGGGGTGGCGGCTCCAATGCGGCTGGAAATCAATCGATTGCCATCGGGCGCAGTTCATCGTCGGCTGGCACATCTGCTGTGGCCATGGGTCTCAGCGCCAGTGCTGGTGGAGCCAATACGGTGGCACTGGGCAATGGCGCCAGCGCCACCCTGGCCAACTCCGTTGCTTTGGGCGCAGGCTCGTCGGCGACTGCAGTCACGCCCACCACGAACTGGACCACGGCCAATGCCGTCGTGGCCGGGTCGACCTTCACCGTCAACCAGGCGCCTGCAAATGGTGTGGTGGCGGTAGGAAACCGGCAGATTCAAGGTGTGGCTGACGGCGAGGTTTCAGCAACTTCCACCAATGCCATCAATGGCAGCCAACTCTACTCTGTAGCCACCGCTTTGGACGGGAGGGCTACATCTCTTTCCACGGCGCTCAGCACCACCAACTCAAGCGTCACTAGCTTGAGCACGGGCCTGAGCACGACCAACTCTCGCGTGACGAGCTTGAGTACTGGGCTGAGCAACACGAACAGCTCAGTTGCTTCTTTGAGCACAGGAGTAAGCTCGCTGAGCACAGGTCTGAACAACACGAACAGTTCCGTTGCTTCGTTGAGCACAGGCGTAAGCTCACTTAGCACAGGTCTGAACAACACGAACAGTTCGGTAGCTTCGTTGAGCACCGGTGTAAGCTCGTTGAGCACAAGTCTGAACAGCACGAACAGCTCGGTCTCTAGTCTGAGCACCGGTTTGAGCAACACCAACAGCTCGGTGTCCAGTCTCAGCACTGGCTTGAGTCGAACGAACAGCTCTGTGTCCAGCCTGAGCACGGGCGTGAGTTCGTTGAGCACAAGTCTTAGCAACACAAACAGCTCTGTCGCTTCCTTAAGCACAGGCGTGAGCTCGCTGAGCACTGGCCTGGGCAATACCAATAGCTCCGTTTCTAGCCTGAGCACTGGCCTGGGCAATACCAATAGCTCCGTTTCTAGCCTGAGCACTGGCCTGGGCAATACCAATAGCTCCGTTTCTAGCCTGAGCACGGGCCTGAGCAATACCAACAGTTCCGTCTCCTCGTTGAGCACAGGCCTGAGTAATACGAACAGCTCTGTCTCTTCTCTGAGCACTGGCGTCAGCTCGCTGAGCACAGGTCTGAGCAATACCAGCAGTTCCGTGTCCAGTCTCAGCACTGGTTTGAGCAATACGAATAGCTCTGTTTCTTCACTGAGCACCGGCCTGAGCAACACGAACAGTTCGGTCGCGTCGTTGAGCACTGGCGTCAGCTCGCTGAGCACGGGCCTGAGCAATACCAACAGCTCTGTCGCTTCCTTGAGCACTGGCGTCAGCTCGCTGAGCACTGGTTTGAGCAACACGAACAGTTCTGTCTCCTCATTGAGCACAGGTCTGAGCAACACGAACAGCTCTGTATCTTCGTTGAGCACTGGCGTCAGCTCGCTGAGCACGGGCTTGAGCAACACGAACAGTTCTGTGTCCAGCCTGAGCACCGGCCTGAGCAACA
>JAECRA010000094.1 GCA_015999985.1 Comamonadaceae bacterium | reverse complement strand
GGTCGCCTTTTCTTTGGTTTCTTTCTTTTGGCGACGCAAAAGAAAGAGACTGCGCTGCCGGGCGCACTCCCCGGCCTCCGACCTCAATGCAAGAGCAGAAGGCAATTAGTAACATTAGCCATCAATCAACCGCCGTGTGCCCTCACCCCCACCCTCTCCCGCACGCGGGAGAGGGAGTAAAGCCGCGTAAGCTCGCCTCGTTCCCTTCCCCACTCAAGGACTTTAGCCATGACCACACGTCGTCTCGCACTCATCACTCCGGTGGCACTAGCCACCCTGCTAGCTGCTGGAGCCTCCTGGGCACAGAGCACCTACAAAATCGGGGAGCTCAACAGCTACAAGGCGCAACCGGCATTCCTGGACCCCTACAAGAAAGGCATGGAACTCGCCGTCGATGAAATCAACGCTGCTGGCGGTGTCAACGGCAGAAAGCTTGAACTGATCACGCGAGACGACAACGCCAACCCTGGTGATGCTGTGCGGGTGGCAGAAGAACTGGTGTCCCGCGAGAAGGTCGATGTGCTCAGTGGCACCTTCCTCTCCAACACAGGCATGGCCGTGGCGGACTTTGCCAAGCAAAAGAAGGTGTTCTTCCTTGCGGGCGAGCCTCTGACCGACAAGTTGACCTGGCAAGGTGGCAATGAATACACGTTCCGCCTGCGCCCAGGAACCTACATGCAGGCAGCCATGCTGGTGCCAGAGGCAGTCAAGCTGAAGAAGAAACGCTGGGCGCTGATCTACCCCAACTACGAGTATGGCCAGTCGGCAGTAGCCGCCTTCAAGACGCTGCTGAAGGCAGCTCAGCCCGACGTGGAATTCGTTGCCGAGCAGGCCCCGCCCCTGGGCAAAGTAGACGCCGGCAGCGTGGTGCAGGCACTGGCAGATGCCAAGCCTGATGCCATCTTCAACGTGTTGTTTGCTGCGGACCTTTCCAGGTTCGTGCGTGAAGGCAATACCCGCGGCCTGTTCAAGGACCGCCCGGTGGTGAGCGTTCTGACCGGCGAGCCTGAGTACCTGGACCCGCTGAAAGACGAAACGCCCAATGGATGGATCGTGACCGGCTACCCTTGGCAGAACATACAGACCGCCGAGCACAAGGCCTTCTTGCAGGCCTATCAGAATAAGTTCAAGGACTACCCTCGCCTGGGCAGCGTGGTGGGCTACGCGATGATCAAGTCGGCTGCAGCCGGCCTGAAGAAAGCCGGCAGCAGCGACACCACCAAGATGATTACCGCGTTCAAGGGCCTGCAGGTTGACACGCCATTCGGCAAGATCACCTACCGGCCTGAAGACCACCAATCCACCATGGGCGCATTCGTGGGCAAGACCAAGAATGACAACGGCAAAGGCGTGATGGTGGACTACACCTACTTTGATGGGGCCAAGTTCCAGCCTTCAGCCGAAGAAGTGAAGAAATCGCGTTCTGCGCCTTGATGGCTTGAAGACGCGCTGGCAGCCCATCTAGGCTCATACACCCAAGATGCGCTGCCGACCCTCACCCTCTCCCGCAGGCGGGAGAGGGTGTTAAACCAGACCATAGGGATCGCATGAGTTTTTCGGGCCTCATTGTTCAGTTGCTCAATGGACTGGCCAGCGCCTCCTCGCTGTTTTTGGTGGCGGCTGGACTGTCGTTGATCTTCGGCGTCACGCGCATCGTGAACTTCGCGCATGGCTCGTTCTTCATGCTGGGCACTTATCTGGCCTACACGCTGGTCGACAGGCTTGGCGCCAGCCTGGGTTTCTGGCCCGCGCTGGTGCTGGCAGCGATGGCTGTCGGCTTGCTGGGAGCCTTCATTGAATTTGTACTTCTGCGACGCATCTACAAGGCGCCAGAGCTGTTTCAACTGCTGGCCACCTTTGCCTTGGTGCTGGTCATCAAAGATGCCGTGTTGTGGTTGTGGGGGCCGGATGAGCTGCTGGGGCCCCGTGCGCCAGGGCTGCGCGGTTCGGTGGAGATCCTGGGCCGGCAGTTCCCCTCTTATGACCTGTTCCTGATTGTGGTCGGCCCCCTGGTTCTGGGTGCCGTCTGGATGCTGCTCACACGCACCCGCTTCGGAACCCTGGTGCGCGCCGCCACCCAAGACCGTGAGATGGTCAGTGCGCTGGGCGTGAATCAGGCCTGGCTGTTCACAACCGTGTTTGCGCTTGGCGCCGCGCTCGCGGGCCTGGGCGGTGCGCTTCAGTTGCCGCGCGAGCCCGCCCATCTGGAAATGGATCTGAACACCATTGGTGCGGCGTTCGTGGTTGTGGTGGTGGGCGGCATGGGCTCGCTGCCGGGCGCCTACCTGGCTGCGCTGCTCGTCTCGCTCATCAAGGCGGTGTGCATCTGGATGGGCGCCGTGAGCGTTCTTGGCTACCCCGTCAATTTTTCAAAGGCCACGCTGGTGGTGGATTTTCTGGTCATGGCCACTGTGCTCATCTGGCGGCCCTGGGGCCTGCTGGGGCGCCCGCAAGCGCCCAGCCGCCACGTGGGCGATCCGGAGGCGCCACTGCGGCGTTCGGGCATGGCCTACAAGGTCGCAGTGGGCGTTTTGATGTTGGTGCTGATCGCGCTGCCTTTCTTCGCCCGCTCCTCCTACACCACCGTGCTGGCAACCGACCTTTTGATTGCCGCGCTGTTTGCCACCAGCTTGCACTTCATCATGGGCCCTGGCGGCATGCACTCCTTCGGCCACGCCGCCTACTTCGGTATTGGCGCTTACGGTGCAGGCCTTTTGATGAAGGCGGCCGGCTTGCCCATGGAGGCTGCACTGGTGGGCGGTCCACTTGTGGCGGCGATAGGCGCCGTGGCATTCGGTTGGTTCTCGGTGCGCCTTTCAGGGGTGTACCTGGCCATGCTCACACTCGCGTTGGCACAGATTGCATGGGCCATCACTTTCCAATGGGACAGTTTCACGGGAGGCAGCAATGGCCTCACGGGTGTCTGGCCTGCGGCCTGGCTGACGGACAAGAGCAACTACTACTGGCTGGCTTTGGCACTCGTCGCATTGGGCATCTGGTGGCTAAGGCGCGTTCTCTTTTCACCCTTTGGCTATGCGCTGCGCGCGGGCCGCGATTCAGTGCTGCGCGCTGATGCGATTGGTATCAACGTGGACCGCGTGCAGTGGGTGGCCTTCATTGTGGCGGGACTCATGGCGGGCCTGGCAGGCTCGTTGTTTGCATTCTCCAAGGGCAGCATCTCGCCTGAATCCATGGCAGTGGGCAAGTCCATTGACGGCCTGGTCATGGTGCTTTTGGGCGGGCTGCATACGCTCGCAGGGCCGGTCGTAGGAGCGGTCAGCTTCACCTGGTTGCAAGATGCGGTGGCACGCAACACCGACTATTGGCGCGCCTTGTTGGGGGGCATCATCTTGATGCTGGTGCTCCTATTTCCTGATGGCATTGCGGGCGGCATTCACAAGCTGTCGAAGCGCTGGAAGAAACCTGAGCAGGAGGCCAAGCCATGAGTCTTCTCACCGTGAAGGACCTGGGCAAATCGTTCGGCGGCGTCAAGGCCGTCGATGGCATCAGCTTCGAGCTGGCCGCAGGCGAACTGCTGGCGCTGATTGGGCCCAATGGCGCAGGCAAGTCCACTACCTTCAACATGGTCAATGGCCAGCTCAAGGCAGACCGCGGCTCCATTGCCCTGGATGGTCAGGAGCTCATAGGCCAAAAGCCACGCAGCATCTGGCGTCTGGGCGTGGGGCGTACGTTTCAGATCGCAGAGACATTCCAGTCGCTCAGCGTGGTGGAAAACGTGCAGATGGCCTTGCTCTCCCACGATCAGAAAATCTACGCCATGTGGCGCCGCGCTGCGGACTACAGGCGGCAAGACGCGTTGGCTCTGCTGGACCAGGTGGGCATGCTGGCCCAGGCGGACCGGCCTTGCAGCGAATTGGCTTATGGCGACGTCAAACGCGTGGAGCTGGCCATTGCCATGGCCAACAGCCCCAAGCTGCTGCTCATGGACGAGCCCACGGCGGGCATGGCCCCGCGCGAGCGCAACGCGCTGATGGCCCTCACCAAGAAGCTGGTGACCGAGCGCGGTATGGCCGTGCTGTTTACCGAACACAGCATGGACGTGGTGTTCGCCTACGCAGACCGCATGATTGTGTTGGCGCGCGGGCGCCTGATTGCCGCCGGCAAGCCCATGGAAATTCGCGACCACCCCAAAGTCCAGGAGGTGTATTTCGGCAGCGGCAAAACTTTTGAGAAAGCCGGCGCTAAGCTGGGAGGCGCATAAATGGCGGGCACGAACGAACCCCTGTTGACCGTCAGCCAGCTGCGCGCCTGGTACGCAGCCGCAGAGATCCTTTTCGATGTCGATCTGGAGGTGAGACGCGGCGAAGTAGTGGCATTGATGGGCCGCAATGGTGCGGGCAAGTCCACCACACTGAAGTCCATCATGGGTATGGTGCCCAAGCGGCGTGGCACCGTGCGCTTCATGGGTCATGACCTGTCTCGCGCCGAGCCTTTCACCAGCGCTCGCCTGGGCCTGGGTTATGTGCCCGAAGACCGGCGCGTGTTCACAGATCTGACCGTGCTGGAAAACCTGGAAGTCGGCAAACAGCCCGCACGCCTCTGGCCAGACGGCAGCCCTGCGCCGCAGTGGACGCACGAACGCCTGTTCAAGCTCTTCCCCAATCTGGGCGAGATGCCGCTGCGCCCTGGTGGCCAGATGAGTGGCGGCGAACAACAGATGTTGACCGTGGCGCGCACGCTCATGGGCAACCCCTACCTGGTGCTGCTGGATGAACCCAGCGAAGGCGTGGCCCCTGTGATCGTGGAGCAGATGGCCCAGATGATTCTTGAGCTCAAATCGCAAGGCGTGAGCATCTTGCTGTCCGAGCAGAACATGCACTTCGCAGAGCTTGTTTCCGACCGCGCCTACGTGCTGGAGAAAGGGCAAATCCGATTCACCGGCTCCATGGCTGAACTCGCCGCCAACGAAGAAGTCCGGCGGGCTTATCTAAGCGTTTAACAGTGTTCACAAGCTTCGCGCGCCAACTGCATTACTCCCTCTCTCGGAGAAAGTCGGAGTCCTAAGTCCTATGCCCGAGCTCTCCATTACCGTCAACCAGCGCCCCATCGTGCTCGATGTTCCGCACGAAGCCTCGCTACTGCACATCCTGCGCAATGACCTCGGCCTGAACGGCCCAAAGTACGGCTGCGGACTAGGCTCATGTGGCGCTTGCACCGTGCACGTCGACGGCGTTGCAGCAAGAGCTTGCGTGATCCCTGCGCATGGCGTCGCAGGCAGAAGCATTACGACGCTCGAAGGGTTGGGATCTCGGGACCAATGGCACCCAGTGCAAGCCGCCTTCGAAGAATGCCAGGCCGCCCAATGCGGCTACTGCTTGAACGGCATGGTGATGCAAGCAGCGGCACTGCTGCAACGCGAGCCTCATCCAGATGAGGCCCGAATTCGCTCCGAACTCTCGGGCAACCTGTGCCGCTGCGGCACACATGTGGAGATCATGTCAGCCGTGATGCTGGCAGCGAAGAAAGGGTTGAACGCCAAGCCTTGAACGCTGCACTTGAATATCCCATTAGCTCCAACACGGTTTAGTTACCGGACTATTTCCGCCGCCCATTCCGCCGCCCGTTCGGGCTGAGCTTGTCGAAGCCTTGCGCTATACCGCCCAGCCCTTCAACAAGCTCAGGACGAACGGACTTGACCAAACCGTAGCCCTTGAGTCCGCCCAACGCTCAACGCTGTATCGCCCACCTCAATGTCCCGCCGCGCTGACCTTCCCCGTACCCGCTCCGACATCCTGACCGCCGAAGGCGTATTGGTCATCGTGCGTGAACCACCGGCTCCGCCTGCACCTGCGCCGGGGCAACCTACGGCCGTTAGCGCCAACCCGCTCGAAGGCGATGAAGTGCTGGTGGCATTGTGGGACGATGGAAGCGTCACAGGCCTCAGCGGACACGTGGATCTGGGCACAGGCCTGCAGACAGCACTGGCGCAAATCGTGGCTGAGGAACTGGACCTGACGCTGGCCTGTGTCAGCATGGCCCTTGGCGACACCGCGCGCACGCCCAATCAAGGCGCCACCATTGCCAGCGCTTCCATACAGATTCACGCAGTGCCTTTGCGGCAAGCGGCTGCGCAAGCACGGGCCTGGCTGCAGGCCAGAGGCGCCGAGTGGCTGGGTGTGACGGTAGATGAAGTCGAGACACGTATGGGTGTGGTGCGCCTGCGCGCTGAACATCCAACCCACGTGGCCTACGGCAAGCTGCTCGCCGGCCAACGCACGGTGCTGCGCCTCGACCCTCAGGTCACCCTGAAAGACCCCGCTAGCTACCGGCTCGTCGGTACGCGCCAACCGCGTATAGACATCCCTGCCAAGCTTTCAGGCGAGACGGTCTTCGTACACGATATGCGTGTGCCCGGCATGCTGCATGGCCGTGTGGTGCGTCCGCCCTATGCGGGTGCTGATCACGGCGACTACATCGGCAACACGCTGGAGTCGGTAGACGAAAGCAGCATCGCCCACATTCCTGGCCTACGAGCAGTGGTCGTACTGCGCGATTTTGTCGGTGTGGTGGCCGAGCGCGAGGAGCATGCCGAAGCTGCCGCGCGCGAACTCATCGTGCGCTGGAAGCCATGGCCAGGCATGCCCGACATGGACGATGTGGAGAACGCGCTGCGCACCAACCCCGCCACCCAGCGCCTGCTGCTGGACGATGGCGACGTGGATGCAGCGCTGGCCGATGGTCAAGGGCTGAAGCGCACCTATTTGTGGCCGTATCAGATGCACGCATCCATCGGCCCTTCTTGCGCGCTGGCGCAATGGCAGCCCGATGAACAAGCAGCAGAGGGCCACAGCACAGCATCCGGCGTGTCATTGAGAGTCTGGGCCGGCACACAGAACCCGCACGTACTGCGCGCCGACCTGGCCACGCTGATGGACCTGCAAGACGTTCAGGTAGACGTGGTCCGCATGGAAGCCGCCGGTTGCTATGGCCGCAACGGTGCCGACGACGTGGCTGCAGACGCCGCGCTGCTGGCACGCGCCGCAGGCGCTCCCGTGCGCGTGCAGCTCACACGTGCGCAAGAACACGCCTGGGAACCTAAAGGCGCAGCCCAGCTCATGGAGGCACGCGGTGGCTTGACACCTGAAGGCGCCATCGCGGCTTACGATTTCGAGACCAGCTACCCCAGCAACGGCGCCCCTACCTTGGCACTGCTGCTCACGCGCGCGGTAGAGCCCACTGCACGTGCGTTCGAGATGGGTGACCGCACGGCCCGCTGGCCGTATGAAGCGCCCAACCTTCGCGTCAAAGTCAACGACATGCCGCCCATAGTGCGCGCATCATGGTTGCGCGGCGTGTCGGCGCTCCCCAGCTCGTTTGCGCATGAGAGCTTCGTGGACGAACTCGCAGCGCAAGCTGGTCAGGACCCGGTAGCATTCCGCCTTAAGCACCTACCCGACCCACGTGCGGCGGAGTTGGTTCAGGCCACTGCAGACAAGGCCGGCTGGCGCCCACGCACCGGTCCGCAGGAAAACGCAGACGGTGGGCTAGGCGAGGGGGGCGACATTCTCTTCGGCCAGGGCTTCGCGTATGCGCGCTACATCCACAGCAAGTGGCCTGGGTTTGGCGCTGCGTGGTCTGCCTGGGTAGCCGATGTTGAAGTGAACCGGAAAACCGGAGAGGTCCATGTGCGCCGCGTGGTCGTCGGGCACGACGCCGGCATGCTGATCAACCCGGCGGGTGTTGACCATCAGGTGCACGGCAACGTGATTCAGACCACCAGCCGCGCTTTAAAAGAGAAGGTGAGTTTCGCGCCCCATCGCGAGCTCGAGCAACAGGCCACCCAGACTGCGCTGGCGGGTGTGCGCCCTGCTGGCACGGTGCAAAGCATGGAGTGGGGCAGCTACCCCATTCTCAATTTCCGCGAAGTCCCTGTCATTGACGTGCTGCACATGCCGCGCCCTGGTGAGGCGCCGCTGGGCTCGGGTGAATCGTCCAGCGTACCGGGCACAGCCGCCATTGCCAACGCCATTTTTGACGCCACGGGTGTTCGCTTTCGTGCGCCGCCTTTCACGCCAGAGGTAGTGCTGGCAGGTTTGCAGGCTGCGGGCGCGTTGGCGCCGCCTGACGCAGGCCAGGGCGTTCCACCGCCGCCTTCCTTGGGACAGGGCAGAGGCCGCAGCGGAGATGGTGCGAAAGGCGTCTCATCGGCCACACGCCCAGCAGCTGCAGAAGACACCAGCAACCCCATCCCATGGCCAAGGCGCAAAAGCATCTGGGCCACAGCGGGTGCGCTGCTGGTCGGCGGGTTCGGTGTGCTCGCAGGCCTGGTGGGATGGCGCCCCGCCATCGCGCCAATCCAACTGACGACATCGGTCTACAGCACCGAAACCATAGAGCGCGGCCGCTTGCTGGCCGCTGCGGGTGACTGCTTTGTCTGCCACACCGCACCAGGTGGGGTACGGGGTGCCGGTGGCCTAGCCATGCACACGCCTTTCGGAACGGTGTTCAGCACCAACCTCACACCTGATGCGGAAACTGGCCTGGGCCGCTGGAGCTTCTCGGCGTTTCAGCGCGCCATGCGTGAGGGCCTCTCGCGTGACGGAAGCCACCTCTACCCGGCATTCCCGTACACCGCGTTTGCCAAGACCAGTGATGATGATCTTCAGGCCCTGTATGCCTATCTGATGAGCCAGCCTGCCGTGCGCGCTGAAACGCCCGCCGCAGACATGCGCTTTCCTTTCAACCTGCGCCCTCTCATGGCCGGTTGGAACGCGGTCAATCTGGACTCCAAGCCTTATCAGGCTGACCCCACGCAAAGCCTCGAATGGAACCGGGGCGCCTACCTGGTCCAGGGCCTGGGCCACTGCGGCGCGTGCCATACGCCACGCGATGCCACCGGCGCGGAGCGGTCAGGCAAGGCTTTTCTCTCTGGCGCCATGATCGATGGCTGGGAAGCACCCGCGCTCACCTCGCTATCGAAAACCGCAGTGCCCTGGGATTCGGAAGCACTCTACAGCTACCTGCGCCAAGGGCACTCCCCGCGCCATGGCTCAGCCGGCGGCCCTATGGCTGAAGTGGTTAGGGAAATGCAGGCCCTGCCGGATACAGATATCCGCGCCATGGCCACCTACCTGGGCTCCCTCAACCCCACCGTGCCCGACCCTGCCATGCTTGACGCAGCAGCCCGGCAGGCCGTGAAACAGGCTGCCCTTGGACAGGGCGCGCTGCTGGGGCCTGCCCAACGTACGTTCGACACCGCCTGCGCCGCATGCCACCACGATGGTGATGGTCCCACTGTCCTGGGGCAGAACCGTCCGCTGGCATTGAGCAGCAAACTGACCAGCGACCGCCCGGACAACCTGATCCGCACCATCCTCGAAGGTGTGCGTGACCCGGCCACGCGCGATATTGGTTTCATGCAGGGGTTTGGCGATGTGTTCTCTGACACACAGATCGCCGAGCTGGCCACCTATCTGCGTGCCCGCTATGCACCGCAGTCGCCTCCGTGGGTGGATTTGACTGCCGAGGTAGCCAGAGTACGGCAGGGGCCTTGAGGCTGTGATTAGGCAGGTTTGCTATCGCGTGAGATCCGTCGTCGCCAGATGGCGGAATTGCGCGTGGACAGGGATGTGTTGCAAAGACTTCAGATATGCATTGCTGCGCCGATCCTTCGTTGTTCCCGCAAAGGCGCACTGCTGTCCCGGATAATTTTTTTGCTTGCTCGAATCAGGGTTCAAAGTAGTCGATTGCCCTGCTTCGTCGTCCCCGCGCAGGCGGGGACCCAGGATTAGCTGACGCAGCTTGCTCCAAATAACTCGCTTACCAACCTAAAAGTCTTGAACTCGTGGCGAATTAGTTCATCGGTCTGCGAGCGCAGTGCCTCTTAACCCTGGATCCCCGCCTACGCGGGGACGACGGAGGAAAGGGACTGACCACGTTGAAGCCTGGATCGACAACGCGGAAAAATTATCCGGGACAGCCGTGCGCAGAGGTGGGGATCCAGGATCACGTGATGCAGCGTCTGCTAGCTATGGCCTTCAAATCGAACAGACAAAGCCCAACTCCGAAATCCACCTTCGACCTGCGAAGGTCGTGCCTCTCCCCTGGATTTCCGCCAGTGCCTGAGAAGAGCTATCTGGACGTCACGAAAACGATTTGAGAAGGCGAAGGAAACTCGAACCCCACAACAATAGTAGTACTATTGGTTTACAATTTGGCACGGACTTTGTACCACACAACATGAAACTTTTATTCAAACTATTGGCGATATTAGTGTTCTTGTGTTCTTTGCAAGGATGCTCTGCATTACCTTCAGCCAACTCGGTTCTATACGAATCTACGGATAACGCAAACGTTGATTTATTGGAATTCGAGTATGCCGACTTTCGTCATAAAAAAGAGAAAAACGGAGACGACAGTGGCATTGGTCGGATCTCTTTTACAACCCATAAAATTGGTGAAAACATAAGAATAACTTGGCGCAACAATAACACCGGCGAATTGGAATCAAAAACCATCTCATTAGAGAAAGGTATGCCATTCAATCGACACGACTCGAGATTGAGGCTTACATTCAACAACTCCAATCAACCGGAAGTTTACGTTTTATATCGCGATGTCCGTGCACCAGTATATTTTACATTTTTAGGTAGTTCGTATTCCCAGCTAGGCATTCGGCAAATTTACCCTGAGATAAAGACAATTAGTATAAAAAATACGAAAAAATAATATGTCAGAAACTTATCCGGACCAAGAACGTTCACCACTACATCCAGAAAGAACGCTTCCAGTCGGGGCTTCTCGCCCTCTTGCAGAGACTGAACATGGCCAGATCACGCAAAACTTGCTTGACGCTTTTGCATTACCAGAAGCTCCTACGACGCGCTTTCATTTTCATGCCGCATTGAATGGGACATGAAATGATAATAAAAATAGATAATTTTTTTGAAATATCAATGAAAAAGTTTTTTTGCTTATGGCTCACCATCTTTATGGTGTTGTTTTTTGTAGGGTGCGCAACCACGAATCCTGCCCACACTTTGTATTATGACTCGAAGCAAAATCCCGCCGTAAATCTTCTAGGATGGGAGTATTCAGACAATCAACAACCTTACCGCCAAGGAACATCTAAGCCGATTGGGTGGATATCACTAACATCTCACAAAATCGGAAATTATTTTGAAATTACGTGGCAAGACCTAAATAAGAACGCGATATCAACGGAAAGATTAGACATCACCAATAATTTCCCTGCTTTTATGCAAAACTCTGAAGTCAGGTTAACTTTTAATAAATTAAACCAGCCCGAAATTTTTGTATTTTACGAAAGCTCCACTGCGCACGATTTTTTTTGGTTCCAGGGTCGGCCTTACAACAAAAAGAAGGTGCGTCAAATTTACCCATTAGTCAGAGAAGTAGAAATAGATATCAATAAGAAAAACTAAGGCCTATGTCAGAAATATATAACGGTGCAAATCCTGCTGAACTTCATCCCGCACGTACATTGCCTGTAGGAGAATCACGTCCACTTACGGTAGCCGAATACGCTCAGATAAATAGCAACTTGGCAGTTGCCAATGCATTGCCCACCCAAACAAGCGCGCAGTATTCCTTTCTTGCTGCGTTTGATGGCACCGGGAATGACAGAGCAAACATCAAGATTTCAGGGAACGTCGATGACACCGTTGTAGCGCGAATGGAACGCTTGGTAGCAACAAGTGGTTCACCTAATGCAGGCTCCCACTATGAGAAGGGAGTCGGTACTGATGGCTTTTTTAGCAGGTACGTAGCGGGGAGCATTCTGCCTACCGAGGAAGCAAATGCGCAAGCACATCGCATGTACGACGCATTGCTAATTCAAGCAAAAACTTGGGCCGAGCAATCCGATGGAAATATAAACATCGATATTGCGGCCATGGGTTTTAGCAGAGGATGCACAGCGCTTCTTGCATTCGGAAAGCTGTTAGATGATTATGGTATACCTGATATACGTTCAAGAATTACTGTTGAGGTTCCTGGAAGAGTAGATGGGACATGGGAAACTGAGGTTAGATATTCTTCACCCCCCTTGGTACCGCCGGGAGCGAAACTACAAGCGTTGATGATTGACCCAGTAGGAACGGGAGTGAAGAATTTATCTCGGCTCACGGATAATTTTTCGCGACTTCATGTGGATTACGCCAGCAATGAGTACCGTCGTACCTTTGCTGCAATGAGCTTTAGTAATCCTCGTAACCCTGATCCTCGTGTCACGATGCGATTTTGGCCGGGCGCCCATTCTGACCTTGTTGGTGCATATAGTTTTAATGGAATTAGTGGAGCCTATGGAACATTTGCGAGACGTGTACTCCTCAGCATGGGTACACCAGTCTCAGAGCTCCCGAATGGATATGAGTACATTCCCGAGACTGCCAGAGTCCATGACTCTGCTGTAGGAATCCATACTCACTCTTGGGTTCCCGAGCGCCCCATGACGGAGCATTGGTCCTTAAAATTTTCAAAGGAAAAACCAGCGTCGGAATTCCCGCAAATTCATCCATCTCTAGACGAACTTGTCGGCGGGTTACCAATACCAGAGGAGTGGTCCGCTTCCGACAAAGGGCCAGAGTCCACAGTTGTCGACTCTGGGACACTGCCTTCTGCGAATGCAGGTGAGGTCGACAACTTCGGCCCTCCTCTTGACCCCGGCGCCCCGTGGCCTCCGTTTATAGACCCTATAGGAGCGGCTGCACCACCAGAGGGAACTCCACCTCATGCGTCAAGCTCAGGCAACGAAGTCCCTGCCTCGGCGACTCCACAGCGTCCGCCAGGCTGGTCTATTGCCGACGCAGGTTCCAATGTCTGGACCGATGGTGGGCCGTTCAATTCCTATGGAGAAGGCGCGGGCACTCCAACCTACAAGGCGCCGCCCACCATAGACGACCTCATTCCTGACTTCTTACCAGAGGCAGGAAACGCTGCGCCAGATGCCACGGTCAATCAGGCGCCGTCTGTGGAGGCAATCCACAATCACCCATCCCTGGACGACCTCAACGGCTCGTCAACAACCCCACGAGAGTGGGACGGTCCGCGCGAAGAACCGCAACCTGGGACAACAAACTCCAGCCCCCCACCCACATCCAACGCCGGTCAAGGCGATAGTTTTGGCCCCCCGGTAGACATCGGCACACCCCAGCCGCCCTTCACAGAGGTTCCAGACCACGCACCACCCGCAGGGCAAGCGCCTTCGGCTCCTGCTCCTGCGCCCATCTCCAACGATGAGGTGCGGACCCCATCCACTCCTGAGCAACCCCCAGCCAGAGTTGGCGACACGGGTGGGGGCGTCATTCCGCGGGGAAATCCGAACAACCCTTACGGGTACACCCCCGACTTCACCGAACCCGAATCAGCCCCTGCGTCCAATGGGTCCGTACAAGCACCCGCATCTGAGGGCGAAGCCCCCACGGCCATAGCCCCCGCCAGACCACTGACCCCCGCAGAAGTGGCCGGTCGCAATGCCCAGACCGCCGCCAGCACCTTCACCACCATGCTGAGCACCCTCA
>JAECRA010000093.1 GCA_015999985.1 Comamonadaceae bacterium | reverse complement strand
AAGGCCCTGCGAACGGCCCAAATGGGCGGCGCAAGAGGCCACAAAAACCCAAAAATTAGCGTCATCTGGGTTTGCGCGAGAAATTTCGAGGGCTTGGTCAGCGTAGCCCTAAATACTCTCCGACGGCCCACATGTCTTCCGGCTTCGCTGCGGCTGCCGCTCGTTCCTTGAAATTGGCCATGACCTCGGCCAGCTCGGCACGAAGCGCCTCATCGTAGACTTGGCGAGCGAGCTTTTTTTCGGACGCTGACCAACTGAAATTGAACATCTTTGCTCCTGAGCGTTAGCATGCTGCACTTAATTTTTGCCATTTGGGCAAAAGTATTTTTACCATGATCTGTGACTCATCAGGGTGATCGAAGTCCACTTGAGGTTCGGAGACGCTCTCACCCACGCCAGAGCCGGACGACACGTCAAAACCCGACAGTACCCGCCGTATATTCCTTCTCGCCGCCAGGCGATACCATTGCTCTCTAGTTTTTAGTCGGGAGTCTACATGCCGCCAGCCATTTCCACCTCGATCACCGATGTACGCGGAGTCGAAGTGGGTCACTTCACGGATACCCGTCGTCCCACCGGCTGCAGCGTGGTCCTCACTCGCGCCGGCGCCGTGGGCGGCGTGGACGTGCGCGGCGCCGCGCCTGGCACACGAGAGACCGATCTGCTAGACCCCGCCAACATGGTGAACACCCTGCATGCGGTGCTGCTCTCTGGCGGGAGTGCGTTCGGCCTGGACGCGGCGGGTGGCGTGATGCGCTGGCTCGAAGAGCAAGGTATTGGCCTGGATGTCGGTACCGCCCGCGTTCCTATCGTTCCCGGCGCTGTGCTGTTTGATCTGCATGTGGGTGACTCACGTATACGGCCTGACGCGGCGGCGGGCTACGCCGCGTGCCAGGCAGCCACATCAGCTTCGCCTGCGCAGGGCAGCGTCGGTGCCGGTACCGGTGCCTGCGTGGGCAAGATGTTCGGTATGGAGCACGCCATGAGAGGTGGCATTGGCACCGCTTCGGTGTGTGTAGACGGTGTCACCGTAGGGGCGCTGATCGCGGTCAATGCCCTGGGTGATGTCGTTGATACGGCCACGGGAGAACTGCTGGCTGGCGCCCGCACCGAAGACGGCCAAGCCTTGCGCAATACCAGTCGTACGCTGCTGGCAGGCGTTCCACCGCTGTCGATTCTGGCGGGAGCGAACACGACCATTGGTGTGGTCGCTACGGATGCCTTATTGACCAAGGCCCAGGCCCAGCGCCTGGCCGGCGCGGGACACGATGGGCTGGCCCGTGCCATCCATCCTGTGCATACGCTCTACGACGGTGACACACTGTTTGCACTAGGCACCGGTCAGGTGGCGCATTCACCCGGATTGAATGTGCTCGCGGTCATGGCGACTGAAGCGGTCGCCCGCGCTTGCGCCAATGCCATGCGTGCCGCGCAAGGTTTGAGGCTGGGCGATTTGTGGCTGCCTTGCGCCTCCGATCTGGTGGGCATGAGCGCAGAGCCTTGCAAGCAAACCGGATGATTTAACCTATGCGTCGTACCCTGCTTCTTTGGCTGCTGTCGCTGCGCGACATGCTGGCTTCCGTTGGCCCGGTGGCCCTATTGGCTGCAGCCTTGTTGGTGGGGGCCTATTGGTGGCTTGATCCGCAGCCACCCAAGCGCGTGACGCTGGCCACTGGCCCTGCGGGCAGTGCTTATGCTGAGTTTGGCGAGCGTTATGCGCAGACGCTCGGCAGGAGCCGCACAACAGTGCAGTTGCTGACGACGGAAGGCTCACTAGCCAACCTTCAGGCCTTGCGCGCTGGCACCGCTGATGTAGCGTTTGTGCGGGGCGGCAGCGCCGACGCATCAGCCGATGGAGAAGCGGGCATCGCTTCCTTGGGCAGTTTGTTTTACGAACCCTTGTGGGTGTTTTATCGCGAAGAAGCCATGGCACCCCCCGTGCCTAAAGAGCTGGCATCTCGCCAAGCTGTCAAATTGACGCAGAAAGACAGCGTTCCGCCATTGACTGCCTTGTCTGAGCTCAAGGGCTGGCGGATCAATGTCGACCAACCTGGCAGTGGGGTGCCTGAGATCATGCAGCGCCTGTTGGCCGCCAACGGCGTGGAGAGCGATGCGGTCACGCTCAGCCAACTGCCGCCGGAGGCTGCTGCCGAGGCGTTGCAGGGGGGCTTGATCGACGCGGTGGTGCTGATCACGGCACCGGAGTCGCCCTTGGTCGCCAGGTTGCTCCGTGCGCCCGGTATCGCCTTGATGGAGGTTTCCCAGGCGGATGCCTACGCACGCCGTTTTCCGTTTCTGCAAACAGTCACGCTGCCGCGCGGTGTGGTGGATCTGTCGTCCGACGTGCCCACGCATGACATCACGCTGCTGGCCACGACCACTTCGTTGCTCACGCGAGAGGAAACACACCCGGCACTGCGCCAGTTGTTTGCCCAGGCCGCACAAGGCCTGCACGGTGAAGCGGGGTGGTTCAACCGGGCACGCGATTTCCCCAATACACGTACCAGCGAGCTGCCGGTCAGTCCTGAGGGCGACCGAGCGATCAATGGCACTCCCCCGTTCTGGCAGCGCTACCTGCCGTTTTGGGCTAGCAATCTACTGGAACGCATGTGGCTTGTGATTGGTGGTTTGATCGTTCTGCTTCTCCCCCTGAGCCGCGTCGTGCCGCCGCTCTACACCTTCCGTGTTCGACGCCGCGTGTTTCGCTGGTATGCGCGCTTGCGCGACATTGAAACCAAGCTGGAAAAGGGCGGTGGTGACCGCCGATTGCTGCTCAATGAACTAGACGAACTCGATCGCGTGGCCAATCAGATTGCGGTGCCACTGGCACATGCCGAGGAGCTTTATGCGCTGCGAAGCAATATCGGCACGGTGCGGCAGAAGGTATTGGCCGGCGAGGCTGAAACGCGACCGTGAATTTCAAAGTCCGAACAATGCTCGCAGACGCTCTCGGTAGGGTTCCTGGCAAGCAGGCGAGTCAGGGTGGATGTCGGCTAGATAGCATTTCGCTTCTGCGCGGTAGCGCAGAAGCTGACCGTCATGTTCCACGATAGCCCGCTGCAACGCGTTCGCTGCGCTAATGACATCGAAGTCCTCATAGTAGTACCCCAGGTGCTTCAAAAATGGTGAGTTGTGCACCAACGGAAAACCCCCATGCAGGGCTTCGTAATACGTGTAGTTGAGCGCGTTTTCCCACTGGTGCGATAGCATCACTTCAGCATGCGGGCCAAGCACTTGCATGAGCGGAAAGCGTGGATCGAAAGTTGCCTTCTTCTCCTGAACTATGTCCAGCCCCAACGCGATGGCTGCCAGCGTGGGGTTGTCTTTCAAGTCCTCGGTGTTGGTCAGATAAACATGTTCAATCAACTCTGGCGAGCGTCGGTACAGCACGTCGGACGCCAGCAAAGGAAGCAACGAGGTCTTGGTCACGTTCACATTGGGCTCAAACACTCCGATGCGCCGAGATCTTCGTGTACTGGGCTCGTACCCCCAAGACGAGTGCGACGAGTTACTCGTGGAATGTTCCAGAAAATAGCTTGACCAGATGTGGGGGAGCATCTTGGTCGGGCATCGGTAAATCACTTCATACAGAGATTGCGCGGTTCTTTCGTAATGAGGGTTGAACCAGATTTCACTGTAGGCTACTTTGCCGGGGTTGGGGATCCAGGTATGCTTGTTAAACAACATCGACTCGACGGTGATCGCGTAAGTGTTGCCCACGCGATAGGCGATGCACTTGCCGCCTCGGCGGGTAACCGCCTTGGCATGCTCCTCTCCTACGAACAAGGCCATTTCGATCAGTAGATCGACCTGATCGATGATGTCGTTCAACGGAGCGAGGTCCGCTGTAAATTCCTCAATCATCAGCTCGCGCGGGTACTCGTTGACAGGTTCCCCATGGGCCAGCCAGACTCGCCCCACTTCTGGCATCTGTCTGAGCATTTGATAGAGAAACACGCAATGTTGATTGCAGCCATTGAACCAGATGGACTGCTGAGGGTTGTTTCTTTCAATCGCGAACGTGATCGCAACATTGATCTTGCGGCTCATGGAAGTGATTGCTCCGTCAGTAGCTGAAAAAAACCTGTTGCAAGCTTGCTGCGTCAGCATGGCGAGTGAGCGCCAGCGCAGCCAGCAGTCGAGCTCTCGACGGAGATTGGTCGTCAGTCACGAGCCAGCCGTGCGCATCGTCTTGCGCGTTTGCATTGCGGATCACCGGCCCAGAGGCCGTGCGCGAGGCTCGTACCAGCCATATGCCGCGTTCGCGCAATGCCGCGAGACGTTTCTGCAGATAGTCAGGTACTGTGCCGCCGCCGACGCCCGCATAGACAATGGCGCGCACCCCCGCCGCAACCCAGGCGTCAAAAATTTCGGCCCGCATGTTGCCATGCCCAGCCACCAGACCGACGAAGGGGAGCGCATCAAGCGTGGTGATATCGAACTCGCTTTGAGTGGTGTGCGGCCTGGCCACGTAGCGGTACCAGCGCGGAACGCCTTCAACTACCAAGCCTAGTGCGCCGTGTGGCGAGGCGAAGGCGTCAAGCCGCATGGCGTTGACCTTGGCGACGTCGCGGGCGCTGTGAATTTCCTCGTTCATCACGACCAAAACGCCTCGGCCCTGTGTGCTGGGATGCGTCGCGACGGCGACTGCATGCACCAGGTTGGCAGGACCATCGGCTGCGAGCGCGGTGCCCGGGCGCATGGCGCCAGTGACCACGACAGGTTTGGCGCTCTTGACCGTAAGGTGCAGAAAATAGGCGCTTTCTTCCATGGTGTCAGTGCCATGGGTGATCACCACGCCATCCACATCTTCACGTGCACAAAGTGTGGAGACTCTGCGTGCAAGCAGCAGAAGTTTGTCGTCAGTGAAATCAGCTGAATCGATTTGCAGAAGTTGCTCGGTCTGAAGCTGGGCCAGCCGTGCCAACTGCGGTACGCGAGCAATGAGATCGCCGGCACCAACCACAGCGGCTTGGTAGGCGGCCGATGGCTCGCCTTCGGCGCCAGCACCGGCGATGGTGCCGCCAGTAGCCACCAAAGCAATGCGCGGCAGCGGAGCAGAGAGGTTTGTCATAGACTTCATTGTCACGCAACGCACTGGGGCCAAGTTCTTTTGGCCATTTTCAAGGCGGCGCATCCCATGGGAGAAAAAGTCGATGAAACGCCTTATAGCCGCTTTGCTGGTATCTGCTGCCATGGTCCCTGCGTTGGCCGCGCTCAAACCGGGCGATCCCGCGCCGGTGTTCAAGACAGCAGCGGCGCAGGCCGGCAAGGCATTTGAATTCGACATGGCGCAGGCCCTCAAGAAGGGCCCTGTGGTGCTTTACTTCTTCCCTAAGGCCTTTACATCAGGCTGCACGGTTGAGGCGAATGCGTTTGCGGAAGCCACTCCTAAATTTGCCAGCCTTGGCGCCACCGTCATCGGGGTGTCGCACGACAACATCGAAACGCTCAAGCGCTTTTCGAAAGAAGAATGCCGTGACCAATTCGCGGTGGGCTCAGACCCGCAAGCGCGGACCATCAAGGCTTACGACGCCGGCTCTCTCATGCCGGGCATGGCCAGCCGTATCTCCTATGTAGTGGGCCAGGACGGCAAGATCGTCTTTGCTCATCAAGGCAGCAGCCCGCTGGAGCACGTAGAAGAGACCATGCGCGCGGTGCAGAACTTGAAGCGCAACCCGGCCAAATAACCTGGCCTTCACAGCACTAGTTTGAGAGCTAGGGCATCTGCTGCGAGAGCGAGTGCTTCAGGAGCAGACATGCCGAGGGACCAATAGACGGGGGCTTGGTTCTTCACCTGTCCGAGGGTCATGGTTCGATCAGCGAGACAGGCCTGCGTCCTTCACGACCTTTTCGTACTTCTCCGACTCGCTGCGCACGTAGGAAGTGAATTCAGCCGGAGACCGGGTGTCTGGTTCTGCCCCGAGTTCGCGTAGTTTCTGAACCATGTCTGGCGCCCCCAGCACGGCGGCCAGGTCATCGGAAAGCCGCTTTTGCACTGGCCGGGGTACCTTAGCAGGCGTGAACATCGCAAACCAGGCACTGACCTCGTAGCCTGGCAAGCCACTTTCAGCCACCGTCGGCACGTTCGGCAGCAAGGCGCTGCGTTGCGTGCCGGTCACGGCCAGCGCCTTGAGCTTGCCTTGGCGCACGTAGGGCGCCGACGTCGTTTGCAGATCGAACATGAGCGGGACGTGCCCGGCCAACACGTCCCCCAAGGCGGGAGCGCTGCCGCGATAGGGCACATGCATCAACTTGATGCCGGCCGCACTGGCTAACATCTCTCCCGCCAGGTGGTTGGACGTGCCCGGTCCCGCTGAGGCGTAGCTGATGACGCCGGGTTGCTTTTTAGCCGCTGCGGTCAGTTCAGGCAGCGTCTGGTACGGCGCGTCCGCACGAGCCACGAGAATGAAAGGAATGGAACCCAGAGATCCCACGGCGGTGAAATCGCGCACGGGGTCATACCCAACCTGGGAGATGGCCGGATTGATGGCGTGCGAGCTGACCGTGCCCAGCAACAGCGTATAGCCATCCGCCGCGGCTTCGGCCACGTAACGGGTGCCGATGGCGGTGCCGGCGCCGGCCTTGTTCTCGACCACAACGGGCTGCCCCAGCCGCTCCGAGAGCTTTTGTCCCACCGTGCGAGCCAGGATGTCGGCCGTGCCACCTGGAGGGTAGGGGACCACCACTGTCACCGGACGGGTAGGAAAGGCCTGTGCTCCACAGAGTGACGGTATGCCAAACAACGTGGCAAGGACGATTAACGAGGCACTCCGGCGCGGGAATGAATTCATGCGGGTCTCTCCAGGTTCGTGGGATATTTATGCGGCAGGATTTACTTTGCATAATCGGAAAACCTGCCGCCCTTGTCTAATACCGATGACGCGCGGTGCTGATACGGGCCGTGAATTACGGTTGATCATCAAGGACTCTCCGCAAAACACCGCACGGCGCCGAAACGCTCGGTTTCGTATGGCCTGCGGTGTTGAGTTCCTTGCCGATAGCGCCGGCTATGGGCTGCAAAAATCGCCTTGCGGCGCATTCCAACCCGAACCTCCTGCATCAACGGTAATTTTTTCGGAAGGTCCCATGGCTGTTCAGCTTGTCACTATTCGCTGCGCGATGGCTAGAAAGACAGGCACCACGGGGTTGTCGTTTTCCTTGGAGGACGCGAAGATCAGCCCATAGGTCGGCGGCGGGTGCGTGTCGGCAATCTCCAGAAAGCAGACATCCTCCATGCGGAGGCGGCGCATTGAGGAGGGTACGAGCGCGATCCCCAGGCCGCCTGCCACGAGCGTGAGAATGGCCTGCATCTGGGAAGCCTCCTGCACCACCTTGGGCAGGAAGCCTGCGGCTTTGCAAGCGTTTGGCAGCGTTGCGGCAAAACCCGCGCCCTCCGAACTCGGAAAAGCCACGAAAGGCTCGGCGACCAACTCCCTCATCCTGATTTTCTGACGTGCGGCCAGCGCGTGGCCAGAGGGTACCGCCAGAGCGAACTGCTGCGCTTGCAGGTCCAGGATGTTCAAGTCCCTGGCGTCATGCAGGGGGCCCACCAACAGCGCGAGATCGGTGTGTCCGCAGCGCAGATCCTCGAGTTGGCGGTTGGTGGTTTCTGCGGTGAGTTTGAGCTGCACCGTGGGATAGTCCATCTGGAACCGCTTGAAAATGGCGGGAAGGACATCCAGCGCCGCGCTCGGAACGAAAGACAGGCGCAGCGAGCCTTCCAGGCCTTCCCCGGTGCGGCGCGCGCGCTCCACCGCCTGCTCTGACAGCTGCAGCAGGCGACGAGCGTCCTTGTAGAAAATCTGCCCTGCCGGTGTCAACCGGACATGGTGCTTGCTGCGATCGAGCAGTTTCGTGCCGATCATAGTCTCCAGGTTCTGCATGGCAACAGACAGCGGTGGCTGCGACATGTGCAAGCGTTCCGCCGCGCGGCGGAAATTCAGTTCCTCCGACACCACTACAAACTGGCGCGCGAGCCGAAGTTCGAGCATGAAAGACACCTCCTGAAACGGGATGGACGGAATGAAGAATGGTTTGACGCGAAGGTGCAAGCCGTGCTGGCAATATCGATGGCGAATAACCAGGCCATGTGAATAGTATTGGATGTATCAAGGCTGATTGCCTAACATGGACAAAACTTAAATCGTTTTGGCACAGGCTGCGCTTTCGCTGCGCGAGGCTGCCCGGTGTCATTCGCAACCCACCCAAGGACCCGCCCATGCAAGCCTCGCTTCTCGAAGAAATACCACAGGTGCCGAACCCCTATCCAGTCGTGTCGAAGATGGAGTATCCCGAGGTGTGGCGGCTGTGCACGCAGGCACGCGAGCTCGCTTGGGATCCGGTGGCCGATATCGACTACAGCGATCTGACCAAGGCCGAATTACCGCTTGAAGTTCGCCAGGCTGGCGCGGAGTGGTGGAGCCTGCGTGCCTGGATGGAGCATGGCGCGACGCCCTACGGCGCGGAGCGGCTGCGTGAAGCCATCTTTCAGCACCAACCCTTCGAGGTCAAGCAGCACATCACCAACTTCATCGCCGAGGAACTCCGGCATCACGAAGCAAGCTTTCGGATCGCAGAGCATCTGCACGCCTACGAACCCACCCCAAGGGCTGACTACTTCAAGGACATCATTCCCCGTTTCCACGACGAGAAGGATGAAAAGGCCATGAGCTTTTTTGCAGGACTCTCCGTCAATACCTTGTTCGAGCAGTTGTCCGGCGAATTGTTGCAGGCGCGTTACGAAAATGCCCGCTTTGCTTCTATCCGGGAGGCCTGTCGCCTGATCCTTCGCGATGAGGCGCGCCATATCCAGTTCGGCCGAATCATCATGCGCCGCTTCTTTACCGACCTCTCCGCCGATGAGAAACGCATCATCGGCGAGAAGGTGGCGAAAAAACTGCGCAACAGCCTGCTCAATGGCGTCTATTCGGTGGTGAACTTGCCGCCTGACGAGCGCGCCCGCTCAGGCAGGAACCGCGCATTGGCGGCGGAGTATGGTCTTGGCGCGACGCACCCGGAAGAAGAGATCCCAATCATCCGCAAGGGGATTGATCAGATCCGAAAGGACGTCGGAGCCTACGGCGTTGAAATTCCGTATATTCCCGAACTCGATTCTGTGGCCACCCATTGAGCATCAAGCCATGAACCGCGTCATATCACCCGTTGGCATTCCCGCCTCCATGGGACTCCACAGCCAAGGCATCGCTTCCAGCGGTTTCCGCTCGTGGTGGTTGTTGGAGATCGACGCCACGGCGTGCATGCCGGCGCCCCGCTGATGGCTGGATACGCGCTAGGCGCGCGCCCGTCTAGCGTGACCAAACGCCTGCGTGAGATCGGCGCTCGCTGGCAGCAGGATATTCGCACGGCCGGCGACGAAACCAAGGACTTGTACCTGCCGCTGTTGCGCGCTGCCTCCCAGGAGGGGGTCAATGTTCTATCGGACCTACCTTATGGCCCGTGGCCAAGGCAGGTGCTCGACATCCATCAGACTGCAGGGGCGAATCGCGCGCCGGTACTCGTGTTCGTGCATGGTGGCGCCTTCGTTCGGGGCGACAAGACCATCAATGATCAGATGTACGGTAACGTTCTCACCTGGTTCGCCCAGCGGGGCTGTGTCGGTGTCAACGTGGAATACCGGCTGGCACCAGAGGCGCCGTATCCAAGCGGAAGTCTCGATCTCGGGCTTGCTTGCGCATGGCTTGAGCAACACATCGCGCAGTACGGTGGCGACCCGCGCCGGATATGCCTGCTTGGCCACTCGGCAGGCGGCACGCACGTGGCTTCGCTGCTGTGCGATCCTCGGCCCGAGTTGGCTGTGTGGTCACCAGACGTTGCCTGTGCGGTGCTGGTGTCTGCCCGCCTGAGGGCGGACGTGCTGCCTGTTAATCCGAATGCTCAAGGAGTCGGGGCGTATTACGGCGACGATGTCGCTGCCTATGAAGCATGCTCGCCGGTTTCGCATGCCGCCCGCCTCCGGCAGCCGATGTTCGTGGCCAACGCGCAGTTCGAGAATCCGCTACTCGATCTCTACGGACTGGAGTTCGCTTTGGCGCTGGCGCGAGTGCGCGGCGTGGCGCCGCTTCACGTCACACTCGCCGATCACAACCACGTGTCGATGATGGCCCACTTCAATTCCGGCGAACAATGGTTAGGCGAGCAAATTCTGGATTTCTTCGAAAGCGCTTGCCGCTGAACCGCTCCCGCAGCAGTAGCCTGATCCAAGTGATAGCTCTGGATTACGTCTCCTTTGAAGACTAAATTTAGTACATTGGGGTTTGTCTGGAGTAAATATCTCCCTGAAAATGCACCAATAGTTCTTTAAATAATTCATTATTTGAGTGATGCATTTATCTCGTATACCTCGGCTATTCATTCATTTCTGGTACGAAAAGCATCGGCTTTTTTTGTGGAGCTCCATACTTTCAACGCTCCTGGCGTTCTCGTCCCTGGTGTCTCCTGCATCTGCGCAGGCTACTGGTCCTATCGTCATAGTTGTGCCGTATGCGCAGAACGGACCTACCGACCGCACCTTGCGGGCCATGGTCAAACCGCTCAGTCAGGCACTTGGGGGCGCTCAAATCACGGTAAAGAATGTCGCCAGTCCAGGCGGTGTTCAAGGCCTTGATGAGGTGGCCAAAGCCAAGCCAGATGGCCAAACATTGCTTTTCACCAATACCAACGTGGCCTTGCTGCCTGCGCTAGGTGAAAAGCTGCCCTTCGACCCGCGCAATGATTTCAGTTACCTGGGCCTGGTGCTGGAATCTCCCATGGTGGTGCTGGGCAGGCCTTCCCTGGAGGCGTCGACTCCAGAAGAGCTATCGCAATGGCTTGCTCGCACGGAAGGTAAACAAATACGACTGGCTGACGCGGGCGCGGGCTCAGCGTCCTATTTGTGCGGCTTGTTCCTGCAGAGCCTGGTTCGCAAGAATTTCTCGCGCGTAGATTTTCCAGGTAGTGCGCCCGCCATGACGGCGTTGAAGGAAAACAAGGTCGATGTGCTTTGCGATCAGACTCCTTCGGTCAAAGCCCCCTTGGCCGCGAAACAGGTGCGTGGCTATGCCGTCACCACGGGAACGCCCATGGTCTCAGCGCCGTTTGCCGAACTGACCACGCTGCGCCGCATGTTTTCGCGTGAATTAGAGCTGTCTATCTGGCACGGTTTCTACGCGCCCAAGGGGATGAACCGCGAGATGCAGACCAAGCTGAATGCCGCCATTCGCCAGGCTGCAGCGGACCCGGCTTTCGTTGCCGACCAGCAAAGTCAGGGCGTCGTCATGGTGAGCGGCGGCCGCTTGACACCTGACGGACACAAGGCCTACGTTGAGCAGACCATACCCTTTTGGCAATTGATCGTCTCTGTCAGCAAATCTGGCGCCAAGTAGTGCAAGGCGCTGATCTCTTGCTTCGTCTTTCATCGCTCTCCCGCTGTCATAAGCGGGAGAGGAGAGTAAGAGGCAAGCGAGAGACGGACTGGCCTTATTTCAGGGCTTTGTAGCGCACACGGTGCGGACGAGCACCGTCCTCGCCCAGGCGCTTGACCTTGTCAGCTTCGTATTCCTGGTAGTTGCCATCGAAGAAGTTCCACTGTGAGTCGCCTTCTGCTGCCAGGATGTGGGTGCAGATGCGATCGAGGAACCAGCGATCATGGCTGATCACCATCACGCTGCCTGCAAACTCAAGCAGTGCGTCTTCCAGAGCACGCAAGGTTTCGACGTCCAGGTCGTTGGAGGGTTCATCGAGCAGCAGCACGTTGCCGCCCTGCATCAGGGTCTTGGCAAGATGCAGGCGGCCGCGCTCACCGCCAGACAGCGAGCCGACTTTCTTTTGCTGGTCCTGACCGTTGAAGTTGAAGCGGCCTGCGTAGGCGCGGCTTGGCATCTGGAACTTGCCCACGGTAATGATGTCCAGGCCACCCGAAATATCTTCCCAGACGGTCTTCTCGTTGGCGAGATCATCCCGGCTCTGGTCGACGAAGGCCATTTTTACGGTCTTGCCGATGGTCACTTCACCTGCATCAGGCTTTTCCACACCCGAAATGAGTTTGAACAGGGTCGATTTACCTGCGCCGTTAGGGCCAATGATGCCGACGATGGCGCCAGCCGGCACCTTGAAGCTCAGGTCGTCAATCAACAGGCGGTCGCCAAAGCTCTTGCTGACGCCCTTGAATTCAAAGACTTCAGCGCCCAGGCGTTCTGACACAGGAACGAAAATCTCCTGGGTCTCGTTTCGTTTTTGGTATTCGTAATCGGAAAGTTCCTCGAAGCGTGCCAAGCGCGCTTTGGATTTGGCTTGCCGGCCCTTGGGATTCTGGCGCGCCCACTCGAGTTCTTTCTTCATGGCCTTGGCACGAGCATCTTCGGTTTTTTGCTCTTGCTTCAGGCGTGCGTCCTTCTGTTCCAGCCACAAGGAGTAATTGCCTTTGTATGGAATGCCGTGGCCACGGTCGAGTTCCAAAATCCACTCGGCGGCGTTGTCCAGGAAGTAGCGATCGTGGGTGATGGCCACCACTGTTCCAGAAAAGCGCTTGAGGAAAATTTCCAGCCACTCGACCGATTCGGCGTCCAAGTGGTTGGTCGGTTCATCAAGCAGCAGCATGTCGGGCTTGGACAGCAGCAGTTTGCAAAGCGCAACGCGGCGTTTCTCGCCGCCTGAGAGCTTGCCAATCACTGCATCCCATGGGGGCAGGCGCAGTGCATCTGCTGCGATTTCCAGCTGATGCTCGCTATCTGTTCCCGCCGCAGCGATCACGGCCTCCAACTTGCCTTGTTCTTCACTCAGGGCGTCGAAATCGGCGTCCGGCTCGGCATAGGCGGCGTAGATCTCATCCAGGCGTGCCTTGGCGGTGTTGACCGCACCCATCGCCAAATCCACCTCTTGGCGTACCGTATTCTCGGGATCGAGTTGAGGTTCCTGGGGCAAATAGCCGATGTCCAGGCCCGCCATGGGAATGGCTTCGCCTTCGATATCCTTGTCGATACCGGCCATGATTTTCAGCAGCGTGGATTTTCCGGAGCCGTTCAGGCCCAGAACGCCGATCTTGGCGCCAGGGAAGAAGCTGAGAGAAATGTCCTTCAGAATGTGCCGCTTCGGCGGCACGATCTTGCCGACTCGGTTCATGGAAAAAACGTATTGGGCCATGGTGCTCTTCTCTTGAATACTATGTAAGTGATAGCTGAATGCGCAGGTCTGGCGGTGTTCCAAGGCTGATTCGGCCTAAGTGACCACTGCTGGCGCGGCAAGCTTTTTGGGCCGGCAAACGAGGATGCGCTCTCTCCCCAGCCGGCAAATCAACAGCGATTATCGACGCAGAGGCGATCCGCAGGGGGCTAGTGGGGCATTTGACACGTCAAATAAGACGTCTCTATAGGCGTCATCTCCCATTAAGAGGGCGCGAAACAGCTGCATCTGGTAAACATGTCGGCTGCTTAACTCCCTCTACCGCTTGCGGGAGAGGGCGGGGGTGAGGGCAAGCAGCGGTTGAGTTGTTCGCAGTGCTTATTAATTGCCTTCTGTGTTTGCATTGAAGTCGGAGGCCGGGGAGTGCGCCCGGCAGCGCACCTACGTTTCTTTGCTCCGCCAA
>JAECRA010000092.1 GCA_015999985.1 Comamonadaceae bacterium | reverse complement strand
GCAGCTGTCTGAGCGTATTGAGCGAAGCGAAAGCAGCGAGTTCTGCCGCACCGCCCCTTGCCTGAGCACCGCAGGTTGCCCGTAGCGAAGCGAAGGGACACGGACTTGGGGCCGCCTTTTCTTGCGCCAGGTTCTTTTGGCGGAGCACCGGAGCGCCGGCCGAAAGAAGGTGGCTGCGCTGCCGGGCGCACTCCCCGGCCTCCGACCTCAATGCAAGAGCAGAAGGGGATTAGCAAGCACAGCGTCTAAAACAACGGCCGCGTGCCCTCACCCCAACCCTCTCCCAAAGGGAGAGGGAGTTAAATACACGCACCCTCACTTGCGACCGATACGTCTCGTAAACGTCAGGCCGATCACGTGTTGCGATGACTTTTGAAAGTCTCAATAATTCTTGACATCAAAAATAGTGGTGCCGTCCCAGTCATGGGCTGGTGGCGATTGGCGGTGGGTGATGATTCGCTGCGCGTACAGCTGGTAGGGGCCATAGGATGGGTTGAGCTGGCGGAGCACGTTCACCTTGGCTTCGCATTCGTCCATATCACCGCTGCGCCAGGCCACCAGCAATTGATGCCAGAGCGCCAGCTCCTGCTCCAGGCGCAGAGGGTCACCGCCCTCCTCCCGCTGTCGCAAAGTATGAATGTGCACGGCTTGCGCCCGTCCTTTGACGCGCACTCGGTCAAGCTCCTGCCATAAAAAATCAGGCGCCTGGGCTTTGGTGGTGGTACTGGCCACAATGTCCACGCCGTAGACCGAAGAAAGGCCTTCCAGACGGGCCGCCAGGTTGACGGCGTCTCCCACCACGGTGTAGGCCCGTCGAAGATTCGAGCCCATGTCTCCGACCGACATCTGCCCGGTACTCAGGCCAATGCCAATGCTCAAGGCCGGAAGGCCCGCTTCGCTTCTTTCGGCGTTCAGGACACGCGTGGCGTCCATGATGGCAAACGCCGCTTCTACCGCCATCCGAGCATGTTCAGGCGCGGGAACAGGGGCACCCCAAAAAGCCATGACGCAGTCACCCACGTATTTATCGATGGTGCCGCGGTGAGCGCGGATCACTTCCGTCAGCCGGGTGTGCACGGTGTTGAGCAAGACCTGAACCTGCCGGGGCTCCATGGTTTCCGACAAGGTCGTGAAGCCACGCATGTCGCAGAACATGACGGTGAGCTCTTCGGTGCGGGCCTGCATGGTGTATTGCTCAGGGCTGCGCAGCATCTGGCGCACCAGCTCTGGCGGTACATATGAGCGAAAAATCTGGGCCAGCTCTCGTTTGGCCCTGCCCTCCACACAGTAACCCCACGCCATGTTCAACGCCAGCGCTGCAAGCACCATCACCAGCACGGTCGCTTGCGGAAGCGCCAATCCTGCCCAGAGATAGAGTCCGGTGTTCAGCCCCAGCCAGGCCAGCGCGACCAGCAGACCGAGCACCAATGCCATGGCCATGGGCAGCATGGGTAAGCCGAAAGCCAGAAGTGCCCCGATCACGAGAATGGACAACACCTCATAACCGTTGGCATAGTCTGGCAAGCGTGCCAGGCGCCCGTCCAGCATGCCTGAGATGAGGTTGGCATGTATTTCCACGCCCGGATAGGCGTCTCCTACAGGGGTGGTGCGCAAGTCCATCAACCCCGGGGCCGTGAATCCCAGCAAAGCGACTTTGCCCTTGAGACTGCCGGCTTCAAGACTGCCATCAATGATGTCAGCGGCGGAAATGTACCGAAATGATCCACCTTTAGGACCGCCCATGCCCCGGTAAGGCACTAGCGCCGTGGCCCTGCTGTCGACGGGAATGCGAAGGTCCTGTGCATCGCTGCGCAACCGGACACCTACGAGCGGGCTGGCCACCTCGCCAGGTACCGCGCGCTCGAGCTGCAAAGGCGGTTGACCAAGGCTCTGGCGCAGCATGGCCAGTGCCAACGATTCATAAAACGAGCCCTGGAACTCAGCCAGTACCGGTACCGACCTCACCGTGCCATCAGGGTCGCTGATGGCATTGAAGAAACCGGCATGCGGCGCTGCGGCGGCCAGTGGCGCAATACTGGCGCCATAGCCATCCCAGTGCAGCAAGCCGGGCATGCTGGCGTCGGCCTTGGAGGTGAGTACGGGGGCGGGCAACGTGCCCACGCGGCGCCCACCCCGATCGCTGGTGAAGTAATAGCCCAGCGTGACGGGGCGGTTTTGCAGAGCTGCCGCAAAGATAGCGTCATTGTCCAACCTGGGTGTTTCACGCGCCAGCCAATCCTGGAAACCGCTTTGACTCGCAAGTTGGGTACGTGCCAGCACCTGCAATTCCTGCAGGCCAGAGGTGTGATCAGGCTCCGCGAACACCACGTCAATGCCGAGAGCGCCCACCTGCTGGCGCTCTATCAATTCGTCCACCAGAGCCGCTGTCCGCTGACGTCCCCATGGCCATTGGCCCAGGCGATTCAGGCTGAATTCGTCAATGTCGATGATGACGATGCGCTCATCCAGTGATCTTGGCATGGAGAACTGCAGCCGCGTATCGTAGAGCCTTGCGTCCAGGCGTGCCAGGCTTTCCACTGGCGCAATGCTGGTGGCGTGCAAAAACGCCAGCAGCACCACGACCCCGGTGGCGAAGATACGGATCCAGTGGCGTTTCAATGCTCTCACAGCGCTATTGTCCGGGATCAATAAGCATGACTGGTTGGCGCAGCCAGAGCGAGCGCGTTGGCCATCCAACGAGGTCCGTCAAAGACCTCGTTCTCTCACCCCCTCAGGGGTCGACAAATTCCAGGCGTACGCCCCCGACACTGATGATGTCGTTATTTTTCAGGACGATGGGGCCGCCATCCAGGGTCACGCCATTGACTGAGGGGCTCTCTACGCCATCGAGTTGCGCCAACTCGAAACCGTAAGACCTGCGTGTAATGGACGCCACCGAAACACCCGGTTTGCCGATGGTGGTCAGCGTCTTGGTCAATAAAAGCTCTCTGCCCACCGCTGTGCCTGAAAGCACTTTGATGCGAGGAGCCAAGCGACCAGAGGGGAAACCTTCTTCTGAGGAAGCTATTTCATCGAGGTATTTGACACGGCATTTGCCAATATCAATCTCGTCACCGCCCACCAGCACGCGACGCACGACAGGTATGCCATTCACATAAGTGCCGTTGGTGCTGCCAAGGTCCTCGAGGACCACCTGTCCCGCCTCCGACACGATCACGGCGTGCTCACCGCTGACGGCAAGCTGATCCAGCACGACGTCATTGTGCGGCCTGCGGCCAAGCGTCAAGCGGCTTTGGTTCAACAGCACTTCTTTGACGACGACTCCGTCGATAGACACGATCAGCCTGGGCATGACATGCTCCAAGAGCAAATTTCAAGAGGGCATAGGGTAGCGCCTGAAGGTCCGTTGTTGGTCACTGTTTTCGCAACTTCGCAACAAATCCGGACTTTTTGGGCATTTCTTCTGCATGCATCAGCGCTACCGTCACGTTGTCGTGACCTCCGTTTGCGTTCGCACGCTCTACCAGGCGGGCGGCCAGAACCTCGATCTGCGGCACGGATTCCAGCACTTCAGCGATCTGCGGGTCTGTCAACATGTCGGTCAGGCCGTCGGAACAAAGGAGGTAGGTATCTCCGGGCAGTATCGAGAAGGTCTGAATATCCAGCAACACGGTCTCTTCCACCCCTAGTGCCCGAGTCACCAGGTTGCGGTGGGGAGAAACAGCCGCCTCTTCGGGGGTGATGATCCCTGAGTCCAACTGCTCCTGCAACAGCGAATGATCGCGGGTAAGTTGCATCAGCGTGCCTTCGCGCCAGCGATAGGCACGTGAATCCCCTGCATGGCCGACCAGCAGCGAAGTTCCTTGAGCCGCCGCCATGACCAGCGTCGTGCCCATGCCTGCACAGTTTTCCTCAGCACGGGCGGCATCGAAAATGGCGCGGTTGGCGTTGCTAACGCAAACTTCCATGGCCCGGCGAAGGGAACGCACGTCGGGAGCACCGCCTGTTTTCTCAAGGCTGGGTGTCAAATCGCGGGCGATCAAGTCCACCGCCATGGCACTGGCCACCTCGCCCGCGTTATAGCCACCCATACCGTCTGCGAGGACTACAAGACCATACCCCGCTGCAACAAGGACCGCGTCTTCGTTATTGCTGCGGTGGCGCCCCACATCTGAAAGAGCACTACATTCAAACTGCATTTTAGTGTGAGGGGTTGGATGGTCCCGGCAGAGGCCGCCCACCGCAATAGTGAGCGATCAAAAGATCGCGCATCTATCACGTAGCTAGCAACACGCCGGATTTCCGCAAATTATCCGCGAACTTCCACACCCATGACCGCCCGCCCCGAGTTTCTTCAAATCTCAAGGGGGAACCGAGTCATCAACGCACCGCGGCTGCCAGAGTCAATGGCAACGCCGCGATATGGGTCCAATCGTCAGCCGGCGCTGGCTTTTCGATGTTTGGACAGGTTGCCGATCAGCAGGACCAACGCAGCGCCCGCCGCCGCCGCGACGTAATGCACCCAGGACGCTCCACTGAAGAAGCCTTTGAGAGCATTGTCAGCCACAATGGTTTCGCCAGCCACCCAACCGATAAGCGCAGCCCCCAGCACCACAATGATAGGGAAACGCTCCATCAGCTTGATCATCAACGTGCTGCCGAAGACCACGAGCGGAATACTGATGGCCAGACCCAATATGAGCAAAACCATGCTGCCTTGCGCTGCCGCCGCCACCGCGATGACGTTGTCCAGGCTCATGACGAGGTCAGCGATCAAGATGGTGCGGATGGCCACCATCAGGCCACCCTGCTGTTTGCTTTCGCCGTCGCCGTCTTCTTCGCCGCCCAGCAGCTGAACGCCAATCCACATCAACAGCAGGCCGCCAATGATCTGCAGATAGGGCAGCGAGAGCAGTTTGGCCGCAACCACCGTCAAGATGATCCGAAGCACCACAGCGGCTCCGGAGCCAAACAGAATGGCTTTTCTCTGTTGATCGGCCGGGAGCGAACGCGCCGCCAAGGCAATCACGACGGCGTTGTCGCCGGAGAGGATGATGTTGATCCAGACGATCTTGATAAGACCAATCCAGAAGTCTGGGTGCTGCAACATATCCATTGGAGTTGTCTCCTGATCTTCGTTATAGCGACCGCAAACGAATAGTCGGCGCGCACCCTCCGTGCACGTCCCTTGCGGTTCCGCTGGCGAAAGTCTAGCGGAATGGGACTGTAAGCGCCTTCGTAAAACTGCGTATGCACTGCACGGCCATGGTCTGCAGTCATCGGCGATGGTCAGCCTGACGCCATAAGGCTTGTCTTTGCTTTTTTATGCGCGGGGATGGGCTGCGCTCAAGCCCCGTCCCTTGTCTTGAAACTTCGAATGCTCGGCTTCGGGCACCAGTGATCCGCCTGTGCTCCAGATCACGTGGTTGGCCTGATCCATCAGGTGTTCAAGTCCGCTTTGCTTTTGATAGAGCTTTCCCTCCGCCGAAAGCCGCAGCCAAAGAGGGCCCCGAAAAGACGCCGCGGCCGAAGGCTCAACCTGTAAGCCCATGGACTGGTGCAGCAGGTAGGTATCGAGAAAGAGGGTTTCGTCATCGACCGTAAAGACGCCTGAGAGCATTTTCCGCATCAACGGTGCCACAAGGGGCGAAGCGCTAGGCACAGCAAGTCCGTCGGCTTCAGTCCGGTTGTCCAGTCCAATGTCATATACAGAGACACTTTGGCCGGGCGCAGACGCCAACTGAAGCAGCATGCAGGGAGAAGCCACCGGCTCGGCAAAGAAACAGTGAACCGCGCGCCCGTAGCGCTGCTTCAGACCGTAAGCGATACCACCAGGTGCGCCGCCCACGCCGCAGGGTATATAGACAAAAAGTGGATGTGCCTCATCAACCACTACGCCATGCGTGTTGAGTTGCACCGCCAGCTCTTCGGCAGCAGCCGAGTAGCCCAAAAAGAGCTGGACCGAATGCTCATCGTCCACGAAGTGAGAAAACGGATCGGCCTCTGACTGCTCACGACCGGCGGCAACAGCAGCCGCGTAATCACCTTCGTGCTCGACCACCTGGATACCGTGGCTTCGAAGCCGTTGCTTTTTCCAGGCCTTCGCATCACTGGACATATGGACCACAGCGCGAAATCCGAGGCGCGCCGCGATCAACCCGATACTGAGACCCAGATTGCCCGTACTTCCGACAGAGATCGTGTACTGCCCAAAAATGCGACTGGCCTCGGGCGCATCAAGTTCGCACTCCACACCCCGACGCGCCAACAGATCCTCCGCAACACTCAGCACCTCGTGAAAACCCCCGCGAGCTTTTACAGACCCAGCCACAGGCAAGGCGTCATCTCGCTTGATCCACCAGTTACCCCGCACAGCCTCATGAGGCGATGGCTGCGCCGAGCATTGTCCCAATGCACCTGCCGGAACATCCCCCAGAACAGCCGCCAACGCATTCGCAGGTTCCAGCGCAGAGCTGACTTGGCCGGCTGAAGCTTCCAGCTCTGCGAAGACCCTGCGGAGCGTAGCGGCGTGCCGCTTGAATCTTGCAAGGGCTCGCGCTGGGTCCAGGCGTTGCGCGTCGACCGCTGCCAGGGGGGCATAGTTCGAGTTCGCCCACAGAAGAGGCTCGCGCTTGCTCAAACTTTCGAGCTGGCTGGCGGACATGCCGAAACGGTCTGGTTCGTGGGTGGTGGTCTGCATGGCGCACAAAGAGCTGTTCGCTGATTATTACGTTTGCCCTGAAAGTGCGGCAAGTGGAGCGCACCTTCCGTCGCACACGAAGAGGCGGTGGGTACAGACGAAAAAAAACCGCCAGGCGAACTGGCGGTTTTTTTGGCAAGACCGTTTTAGATCAGGCCTTTGAGCAGTTTGCCCATCTCGGAAGGGTTGCGGGTAATCGTGAAACCGCATTCTTCCATGACAGCCAGCTTGGCATCGGCCGTATCAGCGCCACCGCTGATCAGTGCACCAGCATGGCCCATGCGCTTGCCGGGAGGCGCTGTGACACCAGCGATGAAGCCCACGACAGGCTTTTTCATGTTGTCTTTGCACCAGCGAGCTGCTTCTGCTTCGTCCGGACCGCCGATTTCACCAATCATGATGACGGCATCGGTATCAGGATCGTCATTGAAGGCTTTCATGACATCGATGTGCTTGAGACCGTTGATGGGGTCGCCACCAATGCCGACAGCCGTCGACTGGCCGATGCCCAGTTCGGTGAGCTGAGCCACGGCTTCATAGGTCAAGGTGCCTGAGCGGCTGACCACGCCAATACGGCCCTTCTTGTGGATGTGACCGGGCATGATGCCGATCTTGATCTCATCGGGGGTGATGATGCCAGGGCAGTTAGGGCCGAGCAGCAGCGTTTTCTTGCCGCCTTTGGCCTCTTTTTCCTTCATCTTGTTACGCACCATGAGCATGTCACGGATTGGAATGCCCTCGGTGATGCAGACCACGAATTCGAGGTCGGCCTCGACGGCTTCCCAGATCGCGGCGGCTGCGCCCGCTGGCGGTACGTAGATCACGCTGCAGGTTGCGCCGGTTTGCTTGGCGGCTTCCTTGACGTTCTCAAAGATTGGAATGTTGAAAATGGTCTCCCCAGCTTTCTTGGGGTTCACGCCGGCAACGAAGCAATTCTTGCCGTTGGCATATTCCTGGCACTTTTCAGTGTGGAACTGGCCGGTCTTGCCGGTGATGCCCTGGGTGATGACCTTGGTGTTCTTGTTGACGTAAATGCTCATGGTGAATCCTTGGGTTCAGCGTTAGGTGTCGAGCGTCCAGCTCATTGGACGGCGGCGACCACCTTTTGGGCTGCCTCGGCCATGGTGTCGGCGCTGATGATAGGCAGGCCGCTTTCGGCCAGCATCTTCTTGCCCAGTTCTTCGTTGGTACCCTTCATGCGCACCACCAGCGGCACTTGCAGGTTCACGGCCTTGCAGGCAGTGATCACACCAGTGGCAATGGTGTCGCACTTCATGATGCCGCCGAAAATGTTCACCAAGATGGCTTTGACCTTGGGATTCTTCAGCATGATCTTGAATGCTTCGGTCACTTTCTCAGGCGTGGCACCACCGCCGACGTCGAGGAAGTTGGCGGGCTCGGCACCGAACAGCTTGATGGTGTCCATGGTGGCCATGGCCAGACCGGCACCGTTGACCAGGCAGCCGATGTTGCCATCCAGGCTGATGTAGGCCAGGTCAAACTTGCTGGCTTCGATTTCAGCTGGATCTTCCTCGTCGAGATCGCGCAGGGCAACGATTTCGGGGTGACGGAACAAAGCGTTGGTGTCGAAGTTGAACTTGGAGTCCAGGGCAACCACGTTGCCTTTGCCGTCGCGGTTCAGTGGGTTGATCTCGACCAGAGAAGCATCGGTCTCCATGTAGCACTTGTAGAGCTTCTGGCAGATGTCGATGAACTGGGCTTGCGAGTCGGCTGGCATGCCAATGCCCTTGGCCAATTCCTCGCCTTGTGCCTGTGTGAGGCCAGCCAGTGGATCCACGAACAGGGTGATGATCTTCTCGGGCGTGGAATGAGCCACTTCCTCGATGTCCATGCCGCCTTCGCTGGAGGCGATGAACGCCACATGCTGAGTGGCGCGGTCGGTCACGACGGAAAGGTAATACTCTTTCTGGATGTCCGCACCGTCTTCGATGTACAGGCGGCGCACTTTCTGGCCTTCTGGGCCAGTCTGGTGCGTCTTCAGCTGCATACCGAGAATTTCGCCGGCCAGCTTTTTCACATCGTCAATGGATTTGGCAACCTTGACGCCGCCGCCCTTGCCGCGGCCACCCGCGTGAATCTGGGCCTTGACGACCCAAACTGGGCCGCCCAGCTTTTGAGCCGCTTCAACGGCCTCCTGAACGGTGAAGGCCGGAATGCCGCGTGGAACAGGCACGCCGAAGTTGCGCAGGATATCTTTACCCTGGTACTCGTGGATTTTCATGAAGCCCCTCTAGATGAATTCGTCAGGCTGCCGCCACACTTTTAGTAAGGTACAGCCCCAAACACGGTAAACGCCGCCGCGTGCGAATGTATCATGGTGCGATGCACCATTTGGGTGAGCCATCAGCGCACCCAGCACCGGGCGATTATCGCCTCATACGCAGATCGCGTTTTGATGCAACCCTGGTTTACTCGGAGAATACCCCTCATGGCAAAGATTTTCATTGATGGCGAAGCTGGCACCACAGGCCTGCAAATCCGCGAACGACTGCAAGGGATGAGCGAAATTGAGCTGCTCTCGATTGCCCCCGAACTGCGCAAAGACCCCGAAGCCAAGAAGGCATTGATGGGCGAGGCCGATCTGGTCGTGCTTTGCCTGCACGACGATGCAGCTCGCGAATCCGTGGCCATGATCGATACGCTTTCCGGCCGCAAGCCGAAGATCATCGACGCCTCTACCGCGCACAGGGTCACCGAAGGCTGGGTTTTTGGCTTCCCCGAGCTATCGAAGGATCAGCGCGCTTCTGTGCAGAACGCAGATCGCGTGGCCAATCCTGGCTGCTACGCCACCGGCGCGATCGCCATGCTGCGCCCCTTGGTAGACGCAGGCGTTCTGCCGGCCGATTACCCTGTGTCCCTGCCCTCAGTGAGTGGCTACACAGGCGGAGGCCGGCAGATGATTGAGGCCTATGAGGCAGGCACTGCCCCTGCTTATGAGCTCTACGCGCTGGGCCTCAAACACAAACATGTGCCCGAAATCATGAAGTACGGACGCGTCACGCGCCGGCCCATCTTCATTCCCAGCGTGGGCAATTTTGATCAAGGCATGCTGGTCGAGTTGCCGCTGCATCTGGATCTATTGCCCGGCCGGCCTACGCAGCAGCAATTGCAGGACATTTACACCCAGCACTACGCTGGCGCCGAATGGGTGGCAGTGGCAGATGCGCCCGAATCGGGCAAGCTCGACGCCGTCGCGCTGAAAGACACGAATCAGCTTGAAATCCGCGTGTTTGGCAATGCCGATGCCCAGCAAGCAGTGGTGGTGGCGCGCCTGGATAACCTGGGCAAGGGAGCCAGCGGCGCAGCTGTGCAGAACTTGAAGTTGATGCTGGGGTTGTAAACCTGGACCCTGGCTGATTTGTAAGGTTGAGCCTTTGCGGACTTGGCTAAGCTTTTCTCTCCAGGGAGCGCCAAGCTCCAGCATGGCATGGCATGGCATGGCATGGCATGGCATGGCAGCGTTTGCGGAGGTCCAGAAATTGCCAAGCTGGAGCTTCGGACTTGGCCGACTACTCTAACGTCGCATCTAAGAATCGTCGACACCCGCGCTGCGGACCACGCGCTGTACCACCTCGGCGCTGAAACCACGCGCTCCCAGAAAGCGCATTTGCCGAGCGCGCTCGGCAGGCTCTGACAAGTTCTCCGTTCTGGCGCCAAACTTCTTTCGCCACACTTCACAAGCCCGCGCGAATTCAGTGGCGCGCAGGGTTTCCGCTGCTTCAGCCAATGCGTCCGCTCCGATGCCTTTGCCGCGAAGCTCCTGGATCACACGGCCAGCACCGAGTTTGCTCGCCCGGCGATTGATCACAGATTCCACTACCCGCACTTCACTGATGAAGCCCTTGGCCGTCAATTCATCAAGCACGCGAGCCAACTCGCCCGGCTCTTCTTCATGACCAGATAGTTTGCGCTCCAGTTCGGCGCGGGAATGCTCGCGCGCTGCGAGGTAACGCAGCGCACGGCCTTTTAGAGAAACTTGGAAAGAAGGCAAAGCTGTGCTCTGAGCCTGCCCTCACGCTCTTCAAAAGAGGATGAGGGCATGTGGGCATGCGCGAGATGTCAGACCTTCAATTCTTTGGCTTCCTTGGCCTCTTTCAGGTCTTTGGCGTCTTTAGCGTCTTTGGCATCTTTCTCTTTAGCCACTTTGACATCTTGGTCCACGTCGTTCAGCAAAACAATGCCCAACGATTCACGCACCTTGTTCTCGATCTCACGCGCAAGATCTGGGTTCTCGCGCAGGAATTCACGGGAGTTGTCACGGCCTTGGCCAATTTTTTCGCCGGCGTAGGCATACCACGCGCCGCTCTTCTCGACAACGCGCGCCACCACGCCCATGTCAATGATCTCGCCTTCTCGCGAAATACCTTCGCCAAACAGAATGTCGAATTCGGCGGTCTTGAAGGGCGGGCTGACCTTGTTCTTCACCACCTTCACTTTGGTTTCGTTGCCGATGGCCACGTCACCCTTCTTGATGGTGCCGGTACGGCGGATGTCCAAGCGCACGCTGGCGTAGAACTTGAGCGCGTTACCCCCTGTGGTGGTCTCCGGGCTGCCGAACATGACACCGATCTTCATGCGGATCTGGTTGATGAAGATCACCGTGCAGTTGGTCTTCTTGATGGTGGCGGTGAGTTTGCGCAGCGCCTGGCTCATCAAGCGGGCTTGCAGGCCAGGCAGGCTGTCGCCCATCTCGCCTTCAATCTCGGCCTTGGGCACCAGAGCAGCGACCGAGTCGATCACCACCAGATCAACAGCACCTGAGCGCACAAGAGAGTCGACGATTTCCAAGGCCTGCTCGCCAGTATCAGGCTGGCTGATGAGCATGTCGTGCAGATTCACGCCCAGCTTTTCGGCGTAACCTGTGTCCAGGGCGTGCTCGGCGTCCACAAAGGCGCAGGTGCCGCCCAGCTTTTGCATTTCGGCGATGACCTGCAGCGTCAGTGTTGTTTTGCCGGAGCTTTCTGGGCCATAGATCTCGATCACACGGCCGCGCGGCAAACCGCCTACGCCAAGAGCCACATCCAGACCCAGCGAACCGGTGGACACCACCTGAATGTCCTGGATCTGCTCGCCTTCGCCCAGGCGCATGATGGTGCCCTTGCCGAACTGCTTTTCGATCTGAGCCAGCGCGGCTTGCAGGGCTTTGGCTTTTTCAACTTTATCCGTAACGGCCAGACTCGTGCTCATGAATTTTCCTTATAAATCAATTAGTTGCTGCATTCAGATTATGTTTAACTGGATGCCTGAACAGGACTGTATATCAATACATTGATTGGTGTAAACTGGTTTTTAAGTCAGTTTGCCTTACTATCTACAGATGACGTACCAAGACTCCTGGAGACAAACGCATTTCGGTCGATTGTTGGGCCATGCCATGCGTCGTTTTGACGAGCGCGTGCTGCAACTGATGGCCGATGATGAACAAGTTCCTCTGGCGCTGGCCCACCTGGCGGCGCGCGACAAAGTCGGAGCAGCGCATATCCACATCACGCGCCATCTGCGGTTGGAGGGCTCGCGCTTGACCGACCTGGCGGATGCTGCAGGCATGAGCAAGCAAGCCATGGGCGACCTGGTGAACCAATGCGAAGCCTGGGGACTGGTCACACGCCAAGCTGACCCGCTGGATGGGCGAGCGCGGTTGATTCAATTCACGCCCACCGGCCTGGCCTGGCTGGCCGCGTTCAAGAGCGCGGTGGGGCAGGCGGAAGTGGAGTTTCGTGCGGCCGTGGGGCAAGAAGTGGCCACGGTGGTAGCTTTGGGGCTGGAAGCTTACGCCCAGGTTTGAAGAGGCCCTAGAATTTGCCGGGAGGCCCGGTTAAAAAGGAGACAAAAGTCATGCGCATTCTTATCGCCGAAGATGATCAGGTACTCGCCGACGGGTTGATGCGCAGTCTGCGCAATGCAGGCGCAGCGGTGGATCATGTGGTCAACGGCACGGAGGCCGATGCCGCGCTCATGACCAACACGGAGTTCGACCTGCTGATTCTGGACTTGGGCCTGCCCAAGATGCATGGCCTTGAGGTACTGAAAAGATTGCGCTCGCGTGGGCAAACCTTGCCCGTGCTGATTCTCACAGCGGCTGACAGCGTGGACGAGCGCGTCAAAGGACTGGACTACGGCGCCGACGACTACATGGCCAAGCCTTTTGCGTTGAGCGAGCTGGAGGCGCGTGTTCGCGCCCTCACCCGGCGCGGCATGGGTGCCGCCACTTCCACCATCAAGCACGGCCCTCTTGAGTACGATCAGGCAGGGCGCGTGGCCAGTATCGACGGCAAACTGGTCGATCTCTCAGCGCGTGAACTCGGTTTGCTCGAAGTGCTGCTGCAACGCTCTGGCAGATTGGTCAGCAAGGACCAGTTGGTCGACCGCCTTTGTGAATGGGGCGAAGAAGTGAGCAACAACGCCATTGAGGTCTATATCCATCGGCTGCGGAAAAAAATAGAAAAAGGCCCTATCCGCATCGCGACCGTGCGCGGCCTGGGCTACTGCCTGGAGAAGATCCCTGGGTAGGCCATGACGGACTACGCCGGCCTCCCCGGCCTTCAACCCCATTCAGCGTGTGACAGAGGACACCTCAACCCTCGCAACAAGCCGTCCGGCATGGCCCCTGTTCGACGTCGGCATGCGGGTAGTGTGGCCTCATGAAGCTCTTCCAGCGCGCCCAGCGTTCGCTATTCGGAGAAATCCTCGACTGGATGCTGACGCCGCTATTGTTGTTGTGGCCGGTTAGCCTGGCCCTGACCTGGCTGGTGGCGCAGAATCTGGCCAACAAGCCCTTTGACCGCGCCCTGGTCTACAACGCTCAAGCACTGTCGCAGTTCATTCAAGTTGGTCCCGGCAAACGGGTGCGGTTCAACCTGCCTCAACCGGCCAGCGAATTGCTGCGCGCAGATGATTCAGACAACGTGTACTACCAGGTGCTGGGCGGCAATGGAGAGTTTCTCTCAGGCGAGCGCGACTTGCCCAAGCCCGCCACGCCCGAACCCAAC
>JAECRA010000025.1 GCA_015999985.1 Comamonadaceae bacterium | reverse complement strand
GACATCCGCAGCAAGCTAGATCTTGAAGCAAGGGCATCTTGCAGTGCCCTTGCCCACCCCTCGCTCTGCGCTCCTCGGCACGGCCAAAGGGGTGGGGAGCCTGATTCGGGCCATTGCTTCGCTCGGCCCGCGATGGGTTGGTCTTTCCTCTGCCGGGGAAAGATAAATTCAAGACCTTCTAAGGGATGGTTCTACATGCTCGGAATTCCCTCGTGATCCTCGATGGCACCCTAGCGCAATCGATCGACGCGGCCGTCGATGCCCTGATGGCGGGCGAGCTGATCGGGCTTCCCACGGAAACCGTATACGGCTTGGCTGCCGATGCTTCCAATCCGGATGCGGTTGGCAAGATATTCAGCACCAAGGGTCGCCCCTCTGACCATCCGTTGATCGTGCATGTGGCAGATGCGACTGCAGTGCCCCAGTTTGCTGCAGAGATCCCCGGGTTCGCCCAGCGCCTGATAGATGCGTTCTGGCCTGGTCCCCTGACCCTGATCCTGCCCCGGCGCGAAGGCGTGGCCCAGGCCGCTGCAGGAGGCCATGACAGCGTAGGCTTGCGCTGTCCTTCGCACCCCGTCGCGCATGCTTTGCTGCAAGCCGCTGCCGAACGAGGCATTTCTGGCGTAGCTGCACCCAGCGCCAACCGCTTCGGCCGTGTCAGCCCCACCACGGCAGAGCACGTCGCCAGTGAGTTTGGCCCCACGCTGCTGGTGCTTGACGGTGGCCCGTGCACGATCGGCATCGAATCGGCCATCATCGACTGCACACGTGGCGCGCCGGTGGTACTCCGCCCTGGCCAACTGACTCGCCAGGAAATTACCCGGGTTGCAGGTGTTCGGGTGCTGACCAAGGACGAACTGTCTGCCCCGGATCCTCAAGCACCCGGAACACTCGCAGCCCACTATGCACCGGCGGCGCGCGTGCGTTTGATGGGGGCTGGCGAATTGCGCACCGCGCTTGATCTGCTGGGAGCAGATGCCAAGAACATTGCCATTTGGTCGAGAACCGAGCTGAAAAGCGCTTCTTCCCGGATTATTCTCCGTCGCATGCCTGATGATGCGGCCGCCACTGCGCAGCAATTGTTCGCGGTGCTGCGTGGTTTCGATGAAGACGGAGTCAGCTTGATCTGGATCGAAACCCCGCCCGATACGCCCGAGTGGGAAGGTGTGCAAGACCGACTGGCACGCGCGGCAGCCTCAGCATAAGGCTTACTTTTTCCGTATCTTTACTTAATGGAACACTTTCTGCACATAAGTGCCCTAAGCTCGCACTCTGCACATTGATTTGCACCGCAAGAACGGTTCCCAGGGCGCCTCGCCGTCCAGGAGCCTGGCACGGCAGGGCCTTGTCAGCGTTGCCTTAAACTATGCCCAATATTTTTGGAGATCATCCATGACTTCCCTCTGGTCACGCCGAGCTGTTCTGACAGCAGCCTCCGCTGGTGTCGCGGCGGCCGCGTTGAGCGCGTGCGGCTCGGGCTCCGTTGCTTCCGCCATCACGCCTAAACGTTTCCTGTCCGTGGGTGATGGTTTTTCTGACGTAGGCCAGAAGGGCTACGTCTACTCGGTCAACGACGGCACTCTGCTCTGGACACAGCAATTGGCCTCTTACTATGGCTTGACGTTGACGGCGGCTTCTGCGGGCGGCTTCAGTTATGCGCAAGGCCACGCGATGATCGCTTCGGCAGACACCACCAGCGGTACCAACGCACCCAGCGTGTCTGACCAGATCGACGCCCTGCTGGCGCGCACCGCTATGGCCAACGATGACATCTTGGTCGTCACCGGTGGCATTGCAGACATCGTGAATGCAGTCAACGCAACAGGCATCTCGGCCACGACCACTCAGACCGTCCGGGCTGCCGGCACTGCTCAGGCCGCGCAGGTCCGACGCTTGGTCAACGCAGGTGCCACACACGTGGTGGTCGCTGGTGTTTACAACCTGGGCATGTCGCCTTGGGCCATCAATCAGAATCTCACCACTGGCTTGCAGGACCTGAGCACAGCATTCAATGACCAGCTGCTCATCGGCATCTCTGATCTAGGCGCCACGGTGCTCTACCTGGACTCGGCCTTGTTCTACAACCTGATCTCCGGCAAGCCTTCGAACTACCCGTTCGATGACGTCAACAGGGCCGTGTGCACCACGCCGAGCTCAACGACCTGCACCGCTGGCACCATATTGGCAGGCGCTGATTACAACCGCTTCCTGTTCGCTGATGGCCTGTATTACACGCCGGCGGCACAGCGTTTGTTTGTGAACGAAAGCTTCCTGGAAAACGCCTACACGCGCATTAAATTGCGCTGGTGACTTTGGCTCCCCCCTGAGGCGCTGACGCGCCTTCCCCCCAGGGGGACGCAGCCAGCGGCCTGGCAAAGCCAGCTCCGCGGCTGCCCCCGAATGGCCTGCTCCGCGGCCGTCTGATTGGACTCCCTCTCCCTCTCCCGCGAGCGGGAGAGGGCGGGGGTGAGGGTAAGCGGCGCCTCCAGAGTATTCGGGCTCTTGATCGACCAAAGAGCGTTGACAAGCTCGACTACGGACTTGGCGCGTCAGTAGCCTTGTTGCAGAGCTTGGTGTCTCATATTGACCCCGCTGGGACCGCCGAGCTCCTGCTCGGCTTTCTTATTGCCGAGAGACGGACGCGCGGTGGTGAGTCCCCCAAGCGATTCAGCACCAATTCCCATTCATGCGCTTTCTGTGAATCAACACTGAAAGCAAGCGAATGATGCCTGCCTCTGCACGCGCACCTGCGATTCAATATCGCTACGGCAGCTTGGGTTCCCAGGTGCGTCAAAGCCGGGTATTCTGTCCTTTCATAGATCAGGAAGGTGGAGGCAAGAAAAATGCAGAGCAAGTTTGACCCGGTACGGTTCGCTTTGATCTCCGTTATGTTTGCAGGTCTTGCGGCCTGTGGCGGAGGCGGAGATGGCTCATCGCCCACGCCAGCCCCAGCTCCAACGCCCGCACCCGCGCCTACCCCCACGCCCGCCCCGGCGCCAGAGCCAGCCCCCGCACCCGTTGCCCCCGAGTACCTGCCTTTTGTGCAGAATGGCTATGCCACGGTGCTGGCAGGATCCACTTCTACAGATCCTGCAGTCGGGTGCGGACGAGTTGATTCTGCTTACGGTAGCCAAAGCCGATTCGGCTATCGCACCAATGCCATGGTGGCAGGACCTGATGGATCAATCTACCTGACCGACGAGCCCTGTGATCTCTCCAATGGCGCGTATGCTGTCAGAAAAATTGAGCTGTCTGGAAAGGTGAGTACGGTGGCCACGGGGATGGCACCAATTCAGAAGGACTATGCAGGTCCCCTCAACAGCTTCGTGGTGGCCAATGGCATAGCGGTCGATGACAACCACAATGTGTTTGTGAGCGATGCGCGAGGCGTGCACAACTCTTTGCAGGAACGGACCATTTGCCATGCGTCTGGAATGGGTGGTGTGCCTCCTACCTTTCAACCAGGTCAGGGAACGGGCATCTGGAAAATCTCGCCCGATGGGGGGCGTTCAATCTTCGCAGGCGTCGCTATGGGCGCACCTGGACCGGTCGACGGTCAAGGCCAGAGTGCCGGCTTTACGTGGCCAGGCTCTATGGGGTTCGCTGGAGACGGAACGCTTTCCGTCATGGACGACGGCATCATCCAGCGCTATAGAAAAATCGCACCCAATGGCGAAGTGACCACTGTCGCTGGTAATTACTACTACCCAATGCTGACTTCATCGGCTGATGGCTCGGTATATGCCATCGGCGATTGTTTTCCTTCCGGTGGATTGGGTCCTGATTCTTTTCATCTTCTCAATCTCACCACGGGTGAGAAGACTGACAATGCATTGAGAGCGTCAGCTTTGTTAGCGGTTGATCAGCATGGCAATGCCTATTCGGCGTCCAGAAGCCAGGGTGACTCAACAAGCACGATTTACCTCAAGCGCAGGGGTGACAGCGAGTCCGCAGTTGCGGTTTCCGGTGTGCGCGATCTTCGTGCAATCGCAGCAGGTGCCGACGGACATCTGTACCTCAAGTCAGGGTACGCTGTTCTCAAGATTTCCTTCGAACCTGAGCCGGAGGGAGTCTCTCCGGTCGCTCGCCATGGCGTGGTCACCCATTACGCTGGTTCGACGGATAACAACCCTCAAATAGCTTGTGGCAGAGTAGATTCGCTGCAGCCTTTGCAAAGCAAATTCGGGCGGCAAACCAGTGTCATGGTGGCAGGATCGGACGGTGCCATTTACCTGACCGATACCCCTACTTGCGCCTCAGCGAATTCAACCTACGCTATTCGAAAAATAGATCCCACACGTGGAGTGACTACGGTCGCCACCAGCAATGTGGTGGGTGCCATATTGCCTGGGAATTTTTCCCTTCCACTAGGTCTTGCAATCGATAGTCAAAAAAATATCTATGTTTCAGACAGCCTGTCTGGATATGGCGAGCACGTGATGGACCTAACTTGTGTATCGGGTGAATTTGGTGGGCGGTTCACACATGAGTCCAACGTGTGGAAAATTTCGCCTCAGGGGGAGCTTTCAGTATTTGCGACAGGGTTTCTTGAGCCGGGGCCTTTGGGAATTTCCGGGGATGGATTGGTTTACGTTGCCTCCAACTCTCGTAAATCTCCTAGAGTATTCAATCTTCAGGGAGAAGAACAAAGTTCTTTGGCAGCTGACGCGAGGTTCAGGCCCAACCTGGTGTCAAGCTTTACTGGTGATGTGTATGCCACTGCGTCGTGTACCGACTATGGGTTTCCAACCACCAAGCTGGTCGATGTGCGCTCTTGGAAAACCGTGGCTGACGCGGTTCCCAATGCACGCTTGGTGGCGGTTGATTCCAGAGGGAATATCTATTCAGCCTCTCCAGAAGCGGGCATTTCTGGTAGTGCAAAGTCCACTATCTACCGTCAGGCGCCAAACTCCAAAGCCTTTGAGACAGTGGTCACTCACGTTAGGGATCTGAGCGCGATAGCGGTCGGGCCGGCGAATGAGCTGTACATCAAATCAGGACACGCGATCTTTAGAGTTGATTTCCAGCAATAAGCTGAGACTGGGGGGCGGGTTTGCTTTCAATGCGTGCCCGCCGTCCCCTGCGGCTGGGGCGAACTTGAAATTCAGACTCTGGAAGTTCACCGGGAGACGTTTCGGCCCTATGGTGTAGAGGCACCCTGGAGTCGTGTGATCGATGGGCCCCTATAGGCGCGGATCTGTCCTGCCCAGCAAATCCTGCAGCACACTCTTGGGCAATCCACCGGCCGACATCAAGGTGCGTTCTGCCGCCGTGCGCGTTTCGGCTTTCACCATGAAGCGCGTGGTGGTGCCGTTTGCATGAGTGGCCGTGACCTGGATGGCAGAACCTTCTTGTACGCCTGCTTGAATTTGTTCAAACGCATACTTTTCGGATCCGTCCAGGCCGAGCTGACGCCATCCCTGGCCATCGCTAAAACGCAGAGGCAAAACGCCCATGCCAATCAGGTTGGCGCGGTGAATGCGCTCGTACGATTCTGCGATGACGGCTTTCACCCCCAAGAGGGCCGAGCCCTTGGCGGCCCAGTCACGGCTGCTCCCGGTGCCATACTCTTTTCCGCCCAACACAATGGTTCCAATGCCGCTGGCGATGTAAGCCTGCGCCGCATCGAAGATGGACATCAATTGACCATCGGGAAAATGCAGCGTCCAGCCGCCTTCAAGATCAGGTGTGAGCGCGTTGCGGATCCGCACGTTGGCGAAAGTGCCGCGCACCATGACTTCGAAGTTCCCACGGCGTCCGACGTAGGTATTGAAGTCCTTCTGTGCAACGCCAGCATTCAGCAGATACTGGCCTGCTGCAATGTCTGCCGGAATCTCTCCACTGGGTGAGATATGGTCCGTAGTGAGTGAGTCCCCAAAGGCTGCGAGCACGCGCGCTGCGGTAAGTGAGCTGGCTAACTGGGTCATCGCGTCACCGTCATCCTGCGACGGGGAAAAGAAGGGCGGCTCCCGCAGATACTGGGACTGTGGATCCCAGGGGTAGAGCGTACCGCTCGCCGCACTCTGGCACCAGTCAGGGTCGACGAATTCGTTTTGCTGCGTTCGTGCCTGTCCGAACCCTGCCAGCTCTCCCGTTCGCGCCACCAACGAAGCCAGCTCTTGCGCATCAGGCAGCAATTCATGCCAGAAGACGTTCTGGCCTTGGGCGTCCTTGCCGATAGGGTCCTTGTTCAGGTCGATTCCGATGCGTCCGGCCAGCGCATAGCCTACGACGAGCGGAGGCGCGCCAATGTAGTTGGCGCGGATGAGCTTATGAATGCGCCCTGTGAAATTGCGATTGCCAGAGAGCACGGCTGCGGTCACCAACTGGCGCTGCTCGATTTCCTGCGCAATGTCTGGCGCCAGTGGACCGGATTTTCCGGCGCAGGTCGTGCAGCCGAATCCGATCAGCTCGAAACCCAGTTGCGCCAAAGGCGCTTTCAGTCCGGCGGCCTCCAGGTAACGAACGACAGCAGGTGAGCCGGGAGCCAACGAGGTTTTCACCCAGGGCGGCACCGTCATGCCGCGAGCAACGGCATTGCGTGCGACAAGTCCCGCGGCGAACATGACCTGCGGGTTGGAGGTGTTCGTGCATGAGGTGATGGCGGCGATGACGATGGCACCCATGGGCAGTCTTGCGCCGTCAGGAGCGACAGCTTCCGTAGTGCCAAATCCACCGGACTGCATGGGCGCTGCCAGGCGGCGCTGAAAGTCTGGCGCGATCTCACTGAGGGCGAGACGATCTTGCGGGCGCTGGGGCCCGGCCATGCTGGCGCTTGCTTGCGACAGGTCAATCTCGATCACGCGGCTGAAAACCGGGTCCGGATCGCCATCTTGTCGGAACAAGCCGGTGGCGCGGCAATAGGCTTCCACCAGCTCCAATTGCTCTCTGGAGCGCCCGGTCATGCGAAGGTAATCAAGCGTGCGTGCATCCACCGCGAAGAATCCACAGGTCGCGCCATATTCGGGTGACATGTTGGCCAGCGTGGCGCGCTCCGGTACGCTGAGTGCGAGTGCGCCAGGCCCGAAGTATTCGACCGCGCAGTTGGCTACTTTTTCCTGTCGCAGCCGCTCGGTGACGAGCAGTGCGATATCGGTTGTCCAGACCATCGGCCCGGGCACGCCTGTGAGCTTGACCCCCACCACCTCGGGCAAGGGAAAGGTGTAGGCATGGCCCAGCAGTGCTGCTTCGGCGTCTATGCCTCCGACCCCCCAGCCCAGTACACCGATGCCGTTGACCATGGGGGTGTGCGAGTCGCCACCAATGACGAAGTCGGGAAACGCCCATCCCTGGTCGGTGGCAACCACCGTGGCGATGCGCTCCAGGTTGACTTGGTGAATGATGCCGCTGCCCGGCGGGAAAACACGCAAACCGCCAAATGCCTGCTGCGCCCAGCCTATGAACGCATAGCGCTCGGCGTTGCGCTCGAACTCGCGTCGCATGTTCAGCTTCATTGCGTCGGGTTGGCCCCAGTGGTCTACCTGCAGCGAGTGGTCGACCACCAGATCCACCGGAACACGCGTGTCGACTGCGCTCGGATCGCCCCCTGCACGCGCCAGGGCTGAGCGCAGCGCGGCGAGGTCTTGCAGCACGGGGACGCCGCTCGAGTCCGGAAGGATGACGCGTGACACGTAGAGCGGCAGATCTGCGTCCACGTTCTCCCTGGCGTTGAGGAGCAGCGCGATTTCGCTTTCTGTGACCGGCCGACCGAGAAGGCGCGAGCGCAACAGGTTTTCCAGAAGGATGCGCGTGACGAAGGGCATCTGCGAGATATCGCCCCCGGCAGCTGAGACAAAGCGCGGCAGATCAACTGCATGCCAAGTCCGTCCAGCAGCAGAAATGATCACCGATGTGGGTTGTGCGATTGCGCTATGAGCTGCCATGTATCTTCTATGTGTTAACAGTTTAGAAGTGAATGAGGGATTGAGAGCCTGAGTTCTCCCTGGACAGATCATAAGGTCGGCAGAAAAATGAATCAAGTGTTGACACTTTAGAATTTCGGTCTTAAAGTGCGCTCATGTCCAAGGAACCAGATCAAGAGCCCGAAGGCAAGTCAACACCGCTCGCGGAGTCCATCCTGAGCGAGTTGCTTCAGCGCATTTATGACGGCCGTCTACCCCAGGGGGCTTCCATCAATGAGGCGACGATTGCTGAGGAGTTCAACGTCAGCCGGGGGCCTGTGCGTGAAGCTGTGCGCCGATTGCAGGGGCTGCAGCTCATTACGCGTGAGCCGTATGTGAAATCTCGCGTCGTCGTCCTTACCCAGGAAGGCGCCCGCGAGCTGTTCGAGATGCGTCTGGCGTTGGAGGGCATGGCCTGTCGCCTGGCCGCCGAGCGCATGAGCGATGAAGAAGTCGGCTCTTTGGTGCGCGAGCTGGAGCAAGACCGTCAGCGGGTGCTGTCAGCCAGCCAGACTGGTAGAGATCAGCCCCGCGTGTTCGATTTTCACGAGCGCATCGTGCGCGCCAGCGGTAACAGCCGGATCATCGATTCGCTCTGCGGCGACCTGTATCACCTGCTTCGCATGTACCGCCGCCGCTCTGGCGCTGTCCCGGAGCGCAAGAGCCAAGCCTATGCGGAGCACTGGCAGATTGTGCGGGCTTTGCGCGCCAGAGATGGCGAGCTGGCCGAGTCCTTGATGCGCTCCCATGTGGCGCGAGCTTCTGATCACCTCTTCGAAAAACTTCCCCTTATCACCGGGAGCTCCGCCGAATCGCGTAGCGCCTGATCCATCAGCACTAGAAACCATTTATGTCCGAAAACGCCCGTAAATACCGCGCCTTGCTCAATAGCGGCGAATTCATTGTCTCCCCAGGTGTCTATGACGGATATAGCGTCCGCCTTGTCGAAGCCGCCGGGTTCAAGACGGCAGCTACCAGTGGAGCTGCTATTTCCAACACCTTGCTGGGTGAGCCCGATGCAGGGGTGATGGGGCTCAGTGAAAACGTCAATCACTGCCGCCATATCGCGCGCTCTGTGGGCATACCGGTGACCGCCGACGCGGACACAGGATATGGCAACCCGATGAACGTTCACTACACGGTGCAGATGTTCGAAGAGGCGGGTGTTGCCGGCGTGAACATTGAAGACCAGATCAGCCCCAAGCGCTGCGGTCACATGCCCGGTAAGGACGTCATTCCCGCTGCAGAGTTCATCAAGAAAATCGAGGCAGCTTGCATGGCTAGGCGCGATGATGCCCTGGTAATTTGCGCTCGTACCGACGCCATTGCGGTGGAAGGCATAGAGGGTGCGTGCAGGCGCGCACGCGCCTACGCAGAGGCGGGTGCTGACATGATCTTCGCCGACGCGGTGCGTTCTGAAGACGATATTGCGCGCATCGTCGAGGCCGCTCGTGTGCCGGTGACGGTGAACATGGGCTTTGGAATTCGCTCCCGCCCCACCACTCCACAGATTCCGATTCCGCGTCTGAAAGCGCTTGGTGTGCGCCGCATCAGCCTGCCGCGCATGCTGCCAGCCGCCGCTGTGTACGGCATGCGTGAGGCTTTGAAGGTCATGAAAGGCGTGGTGGCCAGCGGCGAGCCCGTGGACCGTCCAGATTTGCTGGTGTCTATTGAGGACATCATGGACTTGATGGGCTACGAAGCCATGCGCGCTCGCGAAGCTCGTCTGCTGGATCTCGATACGGTTGCCACCGGACATTGATCACACTGGAAAGGCAGTTCCGTCATGTCACTCGATCTGATTCTCTTCAACGCCCAATTGATGCTGCCCGGGCAAGGGCTCAAGCGGGGTGTGCTCGGCATCAAGGATGGTCGCATTGCAGTTTGCGCTGACAGCGACTCGCATCTCACCGCGCGCGAACGTATTGACTGCGGTGGGCTGTGGGTGCTGCCCGGCGTGATAGATCCTCATGTGCATTTCGGGTTTGGTTCGCCAGAAACCGATTTCGAAACCGAGGCGCGTACTGCTGCCCTGGGTGGTACGACTTCAGTACTGTCCTTCCACCGCTCGGCTGATCTGCGTACGTCATTCGATGCCGCGCGCGACCTTGCAGAGAAGCAAAGCTGCATCGACATCGGTTTTCACTTCGGACTGACCAGTCATTTGCATGTGGAGACGCTCCAGGAGGTATCGGAGCGGTTCGGCGTCACTTCATACAAGCTGTACATGATGTACAAGGGCGCAGCCGGCTTGTCTCAAGGCTTCACGGACATTGACGATGGCTTGTTGTACGCAGCCTTGGAGCAGGTGGCCCGCATTCCCGGCGCCGTGTTGGGTGTGCATTGCGAGAACGTCGAGGTGATTCCTCTGCTGCGTGATCGGCTGCGTGCGGCCGGCCGCGCAGACCTCAAGGCCTGGAACGAACAGAGTCCGGATTTTCTTGAGGCGGAGAACGTTCACCGCGTGTGCTACTTCGCTGCGCGCACTCGCACGCCGGTGAATATTGTCCATTTGTCGAGTCGTGAAGCACTGGACGAAGTTCGCCGTCACCGCCGCACCAGCCCGGCGCCAATCTACGTCGAGTCCTGTCCGCATTACCTGTTCCTCAACGACGAATCTCCAGCGGGCAACTATGCCAAGGTCAACCCGCCGGTGCGGGGTCAGGCTGACGTGGAGGCCATGTGGGAGGGCGTGCTTGACGGCTCCATCACCACTATCGGCTCTGACCACGTACCTCGCAAGCGTGCGACCAAGGACGGCAAGGATATCTGGACCGCCAGCAATGGATTCCCTGGCACCGGGATGATCTTGCCGTTGATGTTGCACGAGGGTTACCACCGGCGCGGAGTGCCGCTCGAGAAGATCGTGGAGGTCACATCCTCCAACGCTGCGCGCATCTATCGCATGCCTGCCAAGGGCAGCCTGTCGGTCGGCTGTGATGCCGATGTGCTGATCGTCGACCCCGATCTTGAGCGCGTCGTGGACCCCTCCACGCTGGAGTCGAACGCAGATTACTCGCCTTACGAGGGCATGCGAATCAAAGGCTGGCCTGTTCGTGCGCTGGTTCGTGGGCGCACCGTCATGCTGGACGGAAAAATTACCGACGCTGCGCGTGCGGCGCCGGGAGGCCGCTTTATTCCGCGCCCTTGAGCGCGCCAGGTGAACTTCTCAGTTTTCAGAATTGGACCAACACATGACCACTACGACCCGACGCATCTGGGACGACTTTTTGACCGAGCGCGACCAACAAGTCCTGAAAGTAGCCGGATACGGCAAGCGCGGCGGCTTTGGAAAACGCCCGGCGCTGTTCATCATCGACGTGCAATACAACTTCTGCGGCGATACCCCTCAGGACATTCTTGAAGGGCTCAAGCAATACCGTACCCACTGTGGCAAGGAGGCCTGGGACGCGGTGGCGCACATGGTGCCGCTTCTAGAGCTGGCGCGCGATCGCAAGCTGCCCATCTTCTACACCGAAAGCGGCCGCCGACCAGACCTTATTGACAGTGGCGTGCAAGTGGGCAAGAACCATCGTGGGACCGAAAAAACGGTCATTGCCAATACCCATCCGACACAAACCGTGGAACCGCTCGCTCCGCGCCCGGAAGATTTCCGTATCAGCAAGCAAAAGCCTTCCTGCTTCTTTGGCACCACCTTCATGAGCCAGCTCAACTTCCTGGATGTGGACACGCTGATCCTGGTGGGCTGTACTTCTTCGGGGTGCTTGCGTGCCACAGCGGTGGACGCTTATTCATTCAACTTCAAGGTGGTGATCCCGGAAGAGGCTGCCTTCGATCGATTCCAGGCCAGCCACGCGATCAACCTCTTCGATCTGAACTGCAAGTACGCCGACGTCATTCCGAGCGCGGAGGTGGCGCAGTATCTGCGTGAATTGCCTGCTGGAGCCTCTGGCGCGACAGCGGTCTGAATCTCCAGCCCACTGAGCTACAGCACGCCAATGTCTACCCGCTCTGAGCCAGCGCTGCCGGTCTACCTGCTCACCGGGTTTCTCGGCAGCGGCAAGACGACGCTGTTGTCCCGATTGGTGCGCCAGCCTGAGTTCGCAGACACAGCCGTGATCGTGAATGAGTTTGGCGCGGTAGCACTGGATCATGTGCTCATCGATGTTTCGGGCGGAGATGATGTCGTGGTGCTTGACTCGGGGTGCCTGTGCTGTGCGAGCAACAGCCCGCTGCAGGACAGTTTGGAGAGCTTGTACTTCCGCAGGTTGCGTGGCGAGATTCCTCGCTTTGCGCGTGTGGTCGTCGAGACCTCGGGCCTGGCCGATCCGCTGCCGCTCATCAATGTGCTGAATGCAGATGCTTCGGTGGCGCGCCATTATCGATTTGCAGGTGTGGTGACCACACTGGATGCGGTCAATGGGGCGCACAGCCTGGAGCGTTATCGAGAGTGCATGCTGCAACTCGCATTGGCCGACCGCGTGGTGCTCACCAAGACGGACCTGCTCACGCCTGTGGAAGTTGAGGCTGCGCTTTCGCTTGTTCATGACACCAACCCGCAGGCAGATGTACTCATCGCGCCGCTCCCCGGAAGCGATGCAGCGATCAATCTCCTGGAGGGGCTTGTGCGCCATGCGTTGCCCCAGGCAGAGATCGCCGCCGAAAGCAAAGGCACGTCTTCTCAGGCCACGCGCTTTGGCCACCTTTTGCGCTATGGAATTACCAGCCACGTATTTCGCATTGAGCGCAGCGTGAGTTGGGCTGAGTATGCCGAGTGGGTACGGACGTTGCAGCGAGTACTCGGCGAAAGACTTTTGCGCGTCAAGGGCATCCTGTCCTTCGACGACGGACAGGCCTACGCGCTGCACGGCGTGCGCCACCTGTTTGCGCCTCCACAGCCAATGCCGGGGCCGGTGCCCGAGGCTCAGCGAGGTGCCATTGTTTTGATTACCAGCGATGCCGATGCGCAGGAAGTCGCCGAGGCATCGGCGGCACTGCTGCGGCAGGGAGCTGACTATTGCTCCTGAAATTCTCCCAACCTGTTTCTTTTTCAGTTTGTCCCTTCCTTCCCTTCCTTTAGCCACTGCCATGAAAACCTCTTCTGACTCCGCATCTCGCCTCTCAGCCCGCCGCGCGTTCGGCATGGGGCTGCTCGCAATGGTTGCTTTTGGCGGGGGCTTGGCCCAGGCCCAAAGCGCTGAAGGCTACCCGAACAAGCCTGTCCGGTTGATCGTCCCATTTGCAGCAGGTGGCCCCACGGACATGACCGGTCGCGCCATCGGTGACGCTCTTTCTCGCAAGTGGGGACAGCCCGTCGTGATCGAGAACCGCGCAGGTGCGGGCGGGACGCTGGGCGCTGGCGTGGTGGCCAAGTCCCCCGCCGACGGCTATACGCTCTTGCTTGGCGTGACTGGTTCTCATGGCATTGCTGGTGCCCTGTATTCCAATCTGCCCTACGATCCGCAGAAGGACTTCGAGCCAGTTGCCCGCGCGGTAATTTATGCGAACGCCATCGTCGTGAGCGCTGACGTTCCGGCCAAAAACCTGCAAGAGCTCATTGCCCTGATCAAGCGAGACGAGAAGTATCAAGTCTATGGCACTGACGGCAATGGCACAGCCTCCCACCTCACTATGGAGCTGCTCAAGCAGCGTGGCAGCTTCAAGAGCCAGGCGGTTCAGTACAAAGGAGCTGCGCCGATGCTGACAGACCTCGCAGCTGGGCATGTGAAAGTGGGTATCACCGGCCTGCCTTCTGCTGAGGCCTTCTTGAAAACCGGCAAGATCAGGATGATTGCCGTGACTACCGACAAAGACTACACGGGTAATCACTATCCCACCGTGGCCGAGCAAGGCTTTCCTGGTTTTGCAGCGGGCCCATGGTCCGGGATCTTTGCTCCCAAGGGAACGCCCAAGGCGATCGTCGACAAGATATCCAAGGATGTGGCCGAGGCAGTGCAGAGCACTGACGTGAAGAAGCAATTCGCTACGCTGGGTCTGCAGCCGATGCCTGCCAATCCTGAAGAGTTTGCGCGGAGCCTTGCGCAGGAAATCGCCAGTTGGGCCAAGGTTGTGAAAGACGCTGGCGTCAAGGCTGAATAAGGGGGCCTGCGTGATCAGTTCTGAAGGACAAGTGTTTGACGCCAACTTTGACGTTCTGGTCATCGGAGCCGGTGGCTGCGGTTTGGCTGCTGCACTGGCGGCAGCGGATGCGGCACCGGGTCTGGAGATTGCGGTGCTCGAAAAGCTTGACCGCATGCAAGGCAACTCCATGCTTTCAAGCGGATCAATTCCGGCCGCGGGCACACGCTTTCAGCGCGAAGCTGGAGTCGAAGACAGCCCCGCCGTTTTCGTTGCAGATCTGAATCGTGTGGCAGGCGAGCATGAAGCGCCTGCCTTGAGTGATCGGCTTGCACAAGTGTCCGCGGAACTGGTCGAGTGGCTCGTGGACCGCGCCGGAGTACAGCTAACCCTGGTGAAAACCTACAAGCATATTGGCCACTCGGTCCATCGCCTGCATTCACCACCGTCCCGGCGTGGAACTGACTTGATGCACGATTTGCTGCGCACGGCAGAGGCGCGGGACATTCCCATCGCTTTTGGCAACCCTGCAGTCGATCTGGTGGTATCGCCTGAAGGCGCAGTGGTCGGTGCCGTGGCTGTCACGCCAAGTGGTGAGCGCACGGTCATTCGCGCAGGCGCTGTGATTTTGTGCACCAACGGATTTGCGGCCAACCGTGATCTGCTTGCGCGCTACTGCCCCGAGGTGGCAGGGGCGGCATACGGTGGCGCGGCAGGCAGTCAGGGAGAAGCTGTGGAGTGGGGGCAGCAACTTGGTGCTGCATTCGGCAACATGACGAGCTACCAAGGTCATGCCAGCCTTGCGGATCCCCACGGCTCCCTGGTCACATGGACCGTCGTGGAAAAGGGCGGCATCGTGGTTGACGGGCAGGGCAGACGCATCGGAGACGAAAGCATCGGGTACTCGGCTTTTGCCGCCGTTGAGATGACGCACGGCGGACCCTTCTACGAGATCGCTGACACGCGGGTGCGTGACCTCACAGCCAGCGGACAGGAAGAATACGCCGAACTCGTCGCAATCGGTGGCGTGGCTGAAGCGGCGGATGTGACGTCGCTCGCGGCACGTCTGAATATGGACGAGGCCGTGCTGGCTGGCACGCTCCAAGCCGCAGCAGAAAGCGCGGAGACTGGCGCACCCGATGCTTTCGGACGTACGGCATGGGGACTGGGCGCGCTGCAAGCGCCCTACACGGTCACACGCATCGCACCGGCCTTGTTCCATACCCAGGGTGGCTTGCAGGTAGATGGCGAGGCACGCGTACTGCGTACCGACGGCTCAGTGATCCCCGGCCTCTACGCAGGGGGAGGTTCAGCTGCCGGCATCAGCGGAAACCGCAGCGGGCAAGGCTATATGTCCGGCAACGGCCTGCTGGGCGCGCTCGGCCTGGGTTACATCGCAGGCAGAGCGGCCGCACGGCAAGTTCAGGAAACTAAGGCGACGGAGTAAGCAGCATATGACGCAAGCCATCACGCCTGAGGCTTTTGCCCAGGCGCCCACACGCGCGCTTGCACGCTTTGCGTGCCACTGTGATTTCGCCGCGCTAAGTGCATCGGAACGCCGGGAAACGGTGCACCATGTTCTTGACACCCTCGTGTCCGCTGTGGCGGGCGCCTCGCAGCCTATCGTAGAGGCTGTCGCCCACTTGCCAGGCGTGAGGCTGGCTGAAGCTGATGGTGTGCCCGTCATCGGCTCGTCCTGGCGCTGCGAGCCATTGCAAGCGGCCTATCTTATGGCTGCTGGCGCCCATGCCCTGGAAATGGACGACGGCAATCGAGAGGGCTCTATCCATCCTGGTACGACCGTGGTTCCCGCAGCGCTGGCTGCGGGCTACGGCATGGGAGCAAGTTTCAGCGAGCTCCTGGCGGCCACCGTGGCTGGTTACGAAGTGGCCGTGAGCGTGGCCGAACTACTGCATCCGCATGCCAGCAAGAGGGGTTTTCAGACGACCCCGGTGGCCGGCACCCTGGGTGCTGCGGCAGCGGCGGGTCGATTGCTGAAACTGGATGAAGATGCCATGGAGAATGCGCTCGGCATTGCTGCAAGCTCCTCATCGGGCATCTTCGCCTACCTCACAGGTGGTGGGAATATCAAGAAATTGCACCCGGCCCATGCGGCACGTGAAGGGCTTCTTGCGGCGCTCTTGGCGAAACAAGGTGTCGTGCAGGGCCCGCGGGGTGTGCTTGAAACCAAAGCAGGCGTTTTGCAAGCCTACGGCGGGCTCACTGGCGATCTTGGACTGGTCGCGTTGCGCGCGCGTCGCTCCGAGCTGGCGATAGTTCGATCTTATTTAAAGCCCTATCCGTGCTGCCGCCACATTCATCCTGCCATTGACGCCTTGCTCGACTTGCGTAGAAGGCACGGGTTTGAAGCAAGCGGTATTGCGTCTATCGATGTAGGGACATACGACGCAGCGATGCCTCACGCCAGTTTGCCCTGGGATACGTTGAACACTGCGCAATTGAGCTTTCCCTACGTGATGTCGGTGGCCGCAGTCACCGGAGGCGTTGACCTTCAAGCGTTCTCCGAGACCTCACGCGGACGTGCGGACCTCGCCGCGCTTGCAGCCCTCGTGCGCGTGACACCTGATGTGCAATGCAATGCCGAGTACCCCGTGCATGGTCCCGCGCGCGTTCGCGTTTCCATGGCCGATGCTCGAGTGTTCGAGCAGTACATCAATGATCCGTTGGGAGCACCGGAGCAACCCATTTCAGATGAAGCGCTTCTGGACAAGTTCGTGATGGCATTGGCTTCAGTGCTGCCCGCCGAGTCCGCACGATCGCTGATGAAGAGTTTGTATGCCGACGGAAACCAGTCCATCCGCAGCGTGATGGATGAACTGGTATTGAAGGCTGTTTGACCCGTCGGTGTAGGGACGCGCGTGCTTTTGATTGGCATTGCCCTTGCGTGTGTCGTCATCTCGAATCCGAGTCTTCTTAGATTTTTCAAGTTGGAGTTTGAAATGAAATCTGGCATTTCCCAAGCGCTTCGCTTCATCGCTGCCACTATGTGCATCGTGACTGCAGGTGCGGCCGTCGCACAGGACTATCCTCAGCGGCCCGTTCGCATCATCGTGCCGTTTGCTGCTGGGGGTGCGACTGACGTGTTCGGCCGTGTGATCGCGACCGAACTCCAGGGTGCGCTGGGTGGCGCTTTCGTTGTAGAAAACAAGCCAGGCGGTGGCGGCAATATCGGTTCACTTCAAGTGGCCAGAAGCGCACCTGATGGCTACACGCTGCTACTCGGCGCGGCGGGAAACATGGCCATCAACCCGGCGCTGTTTCCGAATATGGCTTTCGATCCTGCCAAAGATCTTGTTCCAGTGGCTGCATTGACGAGCTCTGTGAATGTGTTGGTGGTGCCTTCGTCTTTACCGGTCAACTCTGTACAAGAGTTGATCGCGCAGGCCAAGGCGAACCCCACAAAGTTCAACTTCGGCTCATCGGGCAATGGCGGGACCACTCACCTGGCAGGCGAAATGTTCAACGTGATGGCGGGCACCAAGATTACCCACGTGCCCTATCAGGGTAGCGGCCCAGCCATGGTGGACTTGCTCGCCGGTCGCGTGCAGATGATGTTCGACAACGTGCCTTCGTCCATGCGTTACGTGGCCAGCGGCGCTTTGCGTCCCCTGGGTGTGACAGGGCGCGCGCGCCTCCCATCGATGGCGAACGTGCCCACCATCCAGGAGGCGGGCCTGCCAGGCTTCGAAGCGACCACCTGGTTTGGCCTGTATGCGCCGGAAGGCACGCCTGCGGCAGTGATCGAGCGGTTGAACAAAGCGGTCAATACGATTCTTGCCAAGCCGGCCATGTTGGAGCGTATTGAAGGTCTCGGCGCGCAGCCGATTCCCATGACGCCTGCAGAGTTCAAGGCTCTGCAAGAGCGTGACGCGCGTCGTTGGGCAGACGTCATCCGCAAGGCGAACATCACGCTTCAATAGAAGCCTCATCGGACACCTGGGCAAGCATCCATCATGAAGCAGGACAATCCCTACGCTGATCGGCTCCTTGAGTTGTGCGAGTGGGCTACGGCCTATCGCTCGCAACAACTTCCTGCCGCTGTAGAGCAACGTGCAGCCAGCGTACTGGCTGACGACGTGGCCGCGATGCTGGCGGGTGCAGATGAACCTGAGGTACGCCGATATCGCGAGACTGTTCTGCGGCGCAAGCCGGTGGCCGAATCAGTCGTGTTCGCACCCGGGTTGCCGCGCGCGGACCGCATGCAGGCCGCCTCGATCAACGGCCTGGCTGGAACGTGGTGCGAGCTGGACGAAGGTTTTCGTTTGGCCATCTGCCACGCGGGCATCTATGTGCTGCCTGCTCTTCTGGCCGAGGCTTCGGCAGAGGAATTGAGTCTGGACGATGTCTTGCGCTCACTCGCTCTGGGTTATGAGGTCGTGACACGCATGGCCATGAGTACTCGCTACAAAGTGCCTGTCATTCATGCGCATGCCTTGTGGTCTGCTGTGGGTGCAGCAGCAGGCGTAGTGTTGGCGCGAAAAGGGGATGCATCGACCCTGTTCCGCGCCGTGACTGCCGCAGCGACAACGTGCAGTCTTGGGCCACGGCCTCATTTGGCGGAAGGCGTGCTGATTCGCAATGGCTGGGCGGCTGCTGGTGCTGTGAATGGCATTCAGTGCGCGGACTGGGCTGAGGCGGGCATTGGCGGGGCCGGAACCAGTTTGCCTGCGATCCATCGCGACATCCTGGGCGCAGAGATGGTGCCCGAAGCGCTGACCGCGAATCTGGGAAGCGTCTGGTCTATCGAATCCGGGTATCAAAAAATCTACGCCTGCTGCCAGCATGGGCATGCAGCGGTAGAGGCTGCACTGGGGCTCGTGCAAGACCTTGATGTTGCAGCGATTCAGAGAATCGACGTGCACTCGCATCCCCTGGCCTTGACGCTTCCAGATCCACAGCCCGTCACCACGCTGGGGGCCAAGTTCTCGTTACCGCATATGGTGGCGGCTGCGCTTGTTTACAGCGAAGGTGGTGCCCTCGCATTCTCCAGTGACTCTCTTGCTCATCCTGAGGTCATGCGACTGCGCCACTTGGTGCATTTGTATCCTTGGGCAGGTCCCATGGATGTGCCGCATGACCGACCCGCAAGGGTGACCATCGTGACGCGAGATGGCCACTCGCGAAGCGCCGAATGCCTGAGCGCGTTAGGTGGCCCGGACAGGCCGTTGCCGCGAGATGTCTTCATCGCAAAAGTGGAGGCGTTGTCGCGACAGACCCTGCCCGGACTGGCATCCATCTTGCTGCAAGATCGCACCGATGTCCGCAGCCAGCGGTGGGACGATATCTTGCGCTCCGCAGCAAAGCCGCCAGCGGTCGATCTGCGATAGCTCATTGCTGCAGACGCAGGGAGCTCTTCAAGAGGTGTAGACGGTCAGAATCGAAGGCAGGCGTTCAGAGGCTTTCTGAAGCGCATGAGCAAGTCGAGCCTGGCGTTAAACCCCTTTGACGCTCTCAAGGCGCTTCGCTCACAGCCCACTCCACCAGCCGGTCAAGCGCAGGACGCGCTGCGGGGGCATTTTCGTGGTTGATGATCCCCACCACGCTATAGCGCTGCCCGGAGCGGCCCGTGGCATAGCCTGCGACGGCGGCGACATCACGCAGGGTGCCGGTCTTCAAACGAGCGTTTCCAATCGCCTCAGATGTCGGGTTTCTGCTGGCCATGGCCCGGGTCGTGCCGTCCAGGCCTGCAATGCTCAGAGATTGCTCAAACGCGGGGCCAGAAGGGCCCTCAGAAGCGCGCTGCAGCAAAGCGGTGAGCGAAGCGGCTGTGATGCGTTCAGTGCGCGATAAGCCGGAGCCATTTTCTATCGTGGGGGAAGCGCGCATACCGAAACGTTGGCGCCACCAGCGCGCCAGGGTATTGCGAGATTCTGCGAAGCTGCCATGTCCGTTTCCGCTGGCCGAGAGTGTGAGAAACAGCTGTTGGGCCATCACGTTGTTGGAAAACTTGTTGATGTCGGCAATGATGCTGGTCAGTGGCAATGAAAAGCCGGTGACCAGCGGTTGCCCTACGCCGGGCTGGCCCAACATCTTGGCGTGGCCCGTCAATTGGCCGCCAGAGGAACGCCACATGGCTTCAATCACTCTGGGCGCATAACTGGCGGGGTCGACATAGGCCACTGACCAGCTTTGTTCACCGCAGCTTCCCGGATAGCGACCTGCGAAGGTAATCCGGTTCGGATCGTCAAAGCGCGCAACCAGCCGAGTACGCCAGTCGCCACAGGCGCCTTTGACGGCAGGCACCGCGGAAGGAATCTCTACACCGGCGATAGGCGGCTCGCTTTCTATGCGCACGCGCCGGCCGCCCGGCTCGGGTGTGAACTTGAAAATCAGTGCCTTGAAGTTCACCAGCAAGCCATCGGGACCCACGTTGTAGGGCCGCAGCGGATCAGCATCAAAAGCTGCTGCATCATGGACGGGCAGGCGAAATACGCTGTTGTCCAGCAGGATGTCGCCGTTGATGGTGCGCACCCCTTTGCTTTGAATGGCTCGCATCAAATCCTGCAGGCGTTCCAGCACCAGCTTGGGATCACCACTGCCCTTGATGATCAAATCCCCATTCAGTACGCCATCCTTGATAAACCCTTGGGTGAAAACACGTGTTTTCCAGAAATAACCCGACCCAAGCAGGTCGAGGCCCGCGTAAGTCGTGACTAATTTCATCACCGAAGCGGGGTTCATGGGGACATCTGCCTGCCATGCCAGCCGAGGCGGTGGCAGCGCCTGTGACGCTGGAACCGGGTTGCGTTCTCCGCTGGCAATGACGGGGGAGGCCTGTGGGTTGACCGTACCCGGCGGCTGAGGCAAAGGCGCCACCACCATGGAGACGCTGCTCGCGGGAATACCTGCGCTGGTCAGTGCCTGCATGACGGAGGCGGGTAGCCCGTCCTGAGGCACGCTGACCTGCGAAAGAGCCTGAAAAGGCCATGCGACGGCACATATCCATAGAACTCGAGAAAAACGTGATGAGCAGTTCATGGCAAGAGAAAAATTAACTGAAAAGTATCATTTTGTAAATGAAGTGACCAACCAGGAACGACTGGCGCGGTGTGGTTACTCAAAAAGGCTGACCACCTGACGCGCGCTCAAATCTTCACAACAAACGGTCCTGCGTGCGGACCGCAGCCAGCCTGGGTCCAAGAGTCCATTGGCTTGGTTATGAACATTCTTCACCGCTTTCTAGATTATTCCTATGAAACTTCACGCATCATCGAGTTCAACCGCGCCCTCCCAAAATGCAGCGCCTGTGCAGATTCGCAGCCGTGCCGACTATCCCCATATTCTGGCTGCGGATGATGAAGATCTGCCGCCAGTTAGAGGCGGGCAGAGAACTGAAGTCGGAAACGGGCAAGCTACAGCGGGGTTGAGAGAAGAAGATCAGCTAGTGCAACTGGTCGGGGGCCTTCAACAGCAGCATGACATGATTTCCGCCGTTGCTGTCTTGAATCCCTGTGCGCCTATCGACCAACGAGATGCGCAGATCCCTGCAGAGGTCCAGGCATTTCTTCGGGACTTCGGCTTCAAGGACGTCAATTCCCGCAACCAAGGTCAAACCGCGCTGATGGTGGCGATTGATGTGCGTAACAAGAGGATGGGCAAAATTTTGCTGGGTCTCATGGATGCTCAGGCGATCAATGCCAGAGATAGAGCAGGCGCAACTGCACTGATCTACGCAGCAGCGTCAGGTCAGAATGGCCTGGTTGAGGCCTTGCTCAGCAGCAAAAAATTTGAGTGCATCGATGAGGCGGACAATGAAGGACGGACAGCGCTGACATGGGCGGCGAATGGCAGCCTTAAACCCGATACGTTTGGTCAGTTGCTTGGGCGCATGAGTCCTACCGGCATCAATGCCGTGGATAACCTTGGGAGGACTGCCTTGATGCGGTCTGCGGCAATGGGTTGCGAGGACGAGGTCCTGGCCCTTATCGAGACCTCCCGGGAACGCCCTGGTAGTGTGGACTTCATTGTTCAGGACCGACATGGGATGAACGCTCTAATGCGGGCGGCGGTTGCCCGTGAATCCCTATCGGTCGGGTTGTTGCTTCAAGGTCTGGGTGTGCGCGATATCGATGGTATGGCCATCGACCCGGATTGGGATGAAGAACCGCAAAACTATCTTGAGGGGCACGAAAACGTGGTTGACGCTTTGCTTGAGGTGCTGGAAGACGAGGCCATCAAAGCCAGGGGCCCGCACGGCATGACTGCGCTGATGCTGGCAGCAGGGGCCGGTGCGGAGTATCCGGTTTGGGCCTTGCTTGAACGTCTGGGCGCCAGGGACATCGAGGCCAGGAGCGATCACGGGTTTACTGCACCGATGCTCGCCGCTGCGGCGGGGCACGAGGAGGTGATCTTGCAGTTGCTTGAGGTGCTCGAAGACGAGGCCATCTAAGCCAGCGGCCTGAACGGCATGGCTGCGCTGATGCTGGCAGCACGGGCCGGTGTGGAGTATTCGGTTTGGGCCTTGCTTGAACGTCTGGAAGTGAGGGACATCTGGGCCAGCAGGCCGATGACTCTACGCCGGAGGTCGCGCGAAGTGAAGCGTGCACCCTGGTTCTGCGCACATAGCTCGCAGCACCGATAATTCGGGCATGCGTATTTCTCCCCGGGCACTCGGCGTGCTGGCTGCAGTGCTCACCGTTGCCATCTGGACCGGTTTCATCATCATTGGACGCGCCTCGGCGGCGCGCACGTTGACCCCGTTCGATATTGGACTGCTACGCATTCTGGGAGCTTCCCTGGTGCTGTTGCCATGGGGGCTTTATCTCACGAAGCGTGATTCAACCGCTAAAGGTTCATCGTCACTGTGGGGGTTGTCGCCTTTGCCATGGCGTCAGACTGTGATGGTGGGGTTTGTCGGGGGACCGCTTTACGCGGTGCTTTGTTATGCAGGCTTTGTTTATGCGCCGGCGGCCCATGCCTCTGTGCTTATGCCCGGCAGCCTGCCACTTTGGACCGCCGTATTGGCCTTTCTGCTGTTGGGAGAGCGTTTTACCAAGCTGCGCCTGGTGGGCCTGGCGTGCATCGTGGCTGGAGATCTTCTGGTGGGCGGCGCCAGCTTGCTGCGTGCCTTCCAGGGGGGTGAGGTCTGGAAAGGCGATCTGATTTTCATGTCGGCAGCGATGTGTTGGGGTGTCTACAGCATCTTGGCGCGCCAATTCAAACTGGACGCTGTTCGGGGCACCATTGCCATCACAGCGTTCGCTTTCTGTACTTATGTCCCGATCTTTTTTCTGTTGACTCAACTGGGCGTGCTCACAAGCCACCTGTCAAGCGTCGCCTGGAGCGAGATCGCCTTCCATATGGTCTTTCAGGGCGGTGGTTCCGTCGTGATGGCCGGCATCGCATTCACCTACATGGTCAAGCAATTCGGTCCCGTGCGGTCGACGATGATCACGGCCCTGGTGCCCGGTCTTTCTGCCCTGGGCGCTGTGTTTTTCCTTGGTGAGCCCTTGGGTCTGAATCTCCTGGCTGGATTGGCCCTGGTCACCATCGGCATCATGTTCGGTGTGCGTGCTTCTTCCAAAACCGCCGCCCCGGAATTGAGCACTCCGGCGGATGTCATTGCCAAGGGGGCAACGCCATGAAATTACTTGCTTTCGACACCAGTACCGAGTGGCTTTCGGTTGCCGTACGGCGTGATGGGCGCGAATGGGTGTATTCCGGGGTGGGCGGGGCTCAGTCGTCTGCTGCGCTGATCCCTTGCGTGCTGGATTTGCTCACCCAGGCAGAACTGGCGCCGGGTGATCTGGACGCCATCGTTTTTGGCCGAGGGCCGGGTTCGTTCACCGGATTGCGCACCGCCTGCTCGGTAGCCCAAGGGCTCGCCTTTGGGGCCAGGCAGGGGCAGGGGGCTGGCGTTCCTGTGCTGCCGGTGGATACGCTTTTGGCTGTGGCTGAAGCGGCACGCATACAAAGCGGTGCCACGCGCGTGTTGGCGCTGCTCGATGCCCGAATGGACGAGGTTTATAGCGCTGCCTATATCTGGGACGGAGCTGCCTGGGCTTGCTCTGCCGGAATCAGTGTGGGAAAGCCGGAGCAACTGGCTGTGCCTGCTGGCCCAGATTGGGTGTTGGCGGGGAATGTCTGGGCGTCATATGGTGATCGCTTGCCGGCAGCTCTGGTTGATCTGCCCCGCATCGAAGCCGTCCCTAACGCGCCTGCGTTGCTCAGTTTGGCGCCGGCCCTGCTGACCGCGGGCCTGGCTGTTTCTGCGGATCAGGCGTTGCCGTTATACATTCGCGATAAAGTTGCACAAACGACGGCCGAACGCGCCGCCGCCAACCGTTGAACTGAGAAGGTGTGAACGAATCCCTCATGCCCGCCTTGACCGCCAAAAGCCACCCGCTCCGCGTTACAACTGCTCGCCATAGCCCGAGCTATGCCTGCGCTTTGCGCCTTGATCGGGCGGCTTTAGACGGCCCTTTCGGGCACGCTGGATTCATTCACACCTTCTGAGCTTGAACTCGTTTTTTTTTACGATGAGCGCCGTTCCCCATTTTTCCGCTGATTCGCCAGAGTGCGCGCCGCAGGCAGCCTTCGAGACCATGACACCCGAGTGGGTAGACACGGTCCTGGTGGTGGAACAAGCGGCCTATCTCCATCCGTGGACCCGAGGCAACTTCCTCGACGCCCTGAATGCGGGTTACCAGGCGCAATGCCTGTTCGCAGGAAATGAGCTCCTGGGTTATTTTGTGGCCATGAAGGGCGTCGACGAAGTTCACCTGCTCAACATCACCGTAGCCCCGGCTTTTCAGCGCCAAGGATGGGCACGGCTTCTTCTTGAGGGCTTGAGCATCTGGGCGCGAGGCCAGGGTGTGCGCTGGTTATGGCTGGAAGTGCGGGTGAGCAATACACGTGCGCAGCATGTCTATCTAAAGCATGGCTTTGTCCGTGCAGGTCAGCGCAAAAGTTATTACCCTGCTGAAAACGGGGCGCGCGAGGACGCGGTAGTGATGAGTCTGATGTTATGAGGGAAGCCCTTCATAAAGCCAGCCTAAGGGCTCTCAGGTTTTCTTTCCCGAGAAGGGAAAAGACTGACTATTCGAAGGCCGAGCGAAGCTATGGCCCGATTCAGGCTCCCACCCCCTTTGGCCGTGCCGAGGAGCGCAGGGCCAGGGGCGGGCAAGAGCACTGCAAGATGCTCTTGCTTCGTGAACTAGCTTGCGGCAGCTGTCTGAACGTAGTGAGCGAAGCGAATGAAGTGAGTTCTGCCGCACCGCCCCTGGATCGAGCACCGGAGGTTGCCCGCAGCGAAGCGCAGGGTCACGGACAGTGGGGCCGCCTTTTTTCTGCCTACTCTATTTCGGCCGGCGATCCGGTGGCGGAGCAAAAAAGAGTAGGTGCGCCGCCGGGCGCACATCCCGGCCTCCGACCTCAATGCAAGCACAAAAGGCAAGTAGTAACCACCGCGCCTAAAGCTACCGCCGCTTGCCCTCACCCCCCCCTCTCCCAGAGGGAGAGGGAGTCAATAGCAGCTTGCCCTCGCCCCGCAGCCGGCCGCGCAATTCCCTCCCAAAGGGAAAGGGAGAGAGAGTTTGTGACCCGCCCTGACCTCGCAGCCGGACCCCACCCTCTTCCAAAGGGAGAGAGGGTTAAATACACCACCCGTGCGCAAGAGCTTGAACAAGCCCTGAGCTCCAAAGAAATATGATGCTTCTCGACGACCGCCACCGAGCCATGCTCTCCGAAATGGGCGTGCGCGTGTGGGCGCCCAAGGCTCCTAAGCCCGTGCAAGTGGAGCCAGACATGCGTCACGCACCGGAGCCAGCACCCGTGCACAAGCCTGTGCTCGCTCCCGTCCCCGCAACCGAGCAGCGCCTTCCCAAAGCCGCCCCTCAAGAGATCGCCGCCGCCCCTGTCCAACTTCGCCAAACACCCACCACTCCACCTACCACGCCTGCCCCACGCCCCTCTGTTCCGGTAGAAGGCATAGAACGCATGGACTGGCCTCAACTCCAGTCCACCGTGGCCGCCTGCCGCGCCTGCGGCCTGTGCGAAGGCCGCACGCAGACAGTCTTCGGTGTGGGCAGCCAGCACGCCGAGTGGATGGTGATCGGTGAGGCGCCGGGTGAGAATGAAGATCGCCAGGGCGAGCCCTTCGTCGGTCAAGCTGGCAAGCTTTTGGATAACATGCTGGCCGCTATCCAGCTTTCTCGCAAGGCAGGAAACTCAGCGGACGACCTCTCCGAAAAACCTGCACCCAAGCAGGGTGGCGCCAAAGAAGGCGTCTACATTGCCAATGTGCTGAAATGTCGCCCTCCTGGCAACCGCAATCCGGGGCCCGAGGAGATTGCGCAATGCGAGCCCTTCCTGCGCCGCCAGGTGGCACTGGTGGCCCCCAGAATCATCTTGGCCATGGGGCGCTTTGCTGTCCAATCCCTGCTCCAGACCAACGAGCCTATTGGCCGCCTGCGTGGGCGCGTGCATCGGTACGAGGGAGTGCCGGTCATCGTGACTTATCACCCCGCCTACCTTCTGCGCTCCTTATCCGAAAAGTCCAAGGCTTGGGACGACCTGTGCCTGGCCTTGGATGTGGCAAGCGGTGCCGTGGTGTGAACTCTGTGTGAGTACCGTGGCGCCTTCACTGCAGCAGTCGGCAGGCCGCTTGGCAGCGCGACAGGTGCGTCAACTGGACTGAAGGTTCAGCTTCGCTGGCAAAGAGCCGTTGAGCTGAAGCACCCATTGGCTCTGATTTGCGGCAAGGCTGATGTTGGGAGTGGCCTGCCGCGTTGAAGGCGGCAGGCCATCCTGTTGCCTCATGGAGGGCTAACCCGGGCGCTCAAACCTTGTAGGCGCCCGCTTGCCGTCCTATTCGGGTTTGACGTCGATGCTCTTGATAATGGGCCGCCAGAGATCGATGTCGTTCTGGATCCGGCGCCCAAAGTCCTTGGGTGATTGCTGCCCGGTCTGTGCAATCAGGCCTGCCGTAGCCATTCGGGTCTGGACACTCTCGTCTGAGAACATTTTCGATACGAGCGCTCCGAGACGCTCCGCTATGGGGGCGGGAACGCCGGCAGGTGCCAACAAACCGTTCCACGTCTCGGTCTGGAACCCAGGGAACATGGAGGCGATGGTGGGCACGCCAGGCAGCATGGCCACCGGCTGGGGGCTGGTCACGGCCAGCATGCGCAGACGGTTGCCCTGCAGATGGGGCAGGATTTCGGAAATGTTCGCCGTGTACGCATCTGTCTGGCCAGATGTGGTGTCGCTAATGGCGGCCGCTCCACCCTTGTACGGCACCATGACCGCTTCAATCCCGGCGCGCTTGAGAAACGCCGCGCCGGCCAGGAAGGACATGGACCCCGTGCCCGCATGCGCCATGGAGAGTGCGCCCTTATTGGTCAAGCCATAGTCCACAAATTGCTTCAAGGTCTTGTGGGGCGAAGCTTCCGGAACGACCAGCACCTGGGGGTTTCCTGCGACATTGGCCACGGGCAGAAAGTCCTTGATGGGGTCATAGCGGATCTTGTAGAGAAATGGCGCCAACGAGATTTGAGCAATGGAAGCCAGAAACAGAGAATGACCGTCGGCAGGCATCTTGGCCGCCAGGGCCGCAGCAATCGTGCCGCCGGCACCTGCACGGTTGTCCACGACCACCGGTTTACCCAGCGCCCGACCAAGATAATCTGCCGTCATGCGGGCAACGAAGTCAGTGTTTCCGCCGGCCGGGTAGGGCACCACCAGCGTGATGGCGCGCTCTGGCCAGGCCTGGGCGCGTACTGCAGTGCTCGCCAATCCTGTGCTTCCCAAAGTGGGCAACAGCAGGGTATTTCGCAAAAAGGAACGTCGTTTCATGATAAATCCTTCCTGAATAGAGAGCGTATGCGTTCAGGCTGGCACTTCAGCCGGAGCGCGAACCGCTTTGGCTTGCTTGCCAAAGCCCTTCTGGCCAATCACCTTGCCATCCAGGTAGACGGTCGTCCCGCGCACGACGGTGCGCACCGGTTTGGCCTTGAGCTTGCGACCGGCGTAGGGGCTCCAGCCGATCAGGCTGAGGACTTCCTCGTCGCGCACTTCGTATTCCAAATCTAGATCCACCAGAACCAGATCTGCATCTGCGCCGACTTTCAGCGCGCCTTTTTGTTCAAGCCCGAACAGTTCGGCAGGCTTGGCGCTGCAGGCCTCGACGACGCGCTCCAGGCTGATCTTGCCTTCCAGCGCGGCAGTCATGAACATGCTGTAGTAAAACTGCGTGGACGGCGTTCCCGTGTGGGCCTTCCAGCCGTCCTTCCAGCCGATTTCCTTTTCCTCGCGCGTGTGCGGGGCGTGGTCGGTCGCGACAATGTCGATGGTGCCATCGCGCAGGCCCTCCCACAGGCCCGGGACGTTTTTCTCGGGCACCCAGTACGACAGCGCGTACGAGCCCAGGCGTTGGATGGCTGACCATTCGCAACCCAGGAACAGGGCCCAGGGATTGATTTCGCAAGTTACCTTCTGGCCGGCTGCCTTGGCCTGGCGGATCAGATCCACGCTGCCAGCGGTCTGGGTGTGCAGAATGTGAAGATGGCATCCGGAGGCGCGTTGCAGACGCAGCAATGTGGCAATGGCCGTCTCCCAGATGACGCCATCGTGTGCGGCGTAGGCCTTGGCGTAGGCCAGCGCATCGCGCTCGCCGCGGTCCCAGAACTTCTGCTCGATCACATCCATCAGCGCCTGGTCGTGCGGGTGCACCATCAGCGGCACGTTCAGCTCGGCGCAGCGCTGCATGATCTCAAGGATCTTGCCGTGGTCATGCACGCCGATGCCGGGCATGTGGGGGTAGTCGCGGCCAGTGTCCACCACCATGAATATTTTGAAGGCTGCGATGCCCGTGTCGGTCATGGCAGGCATTTCATCGCTCACGGTCGGAGGCGGGTTGAAGTTCCAGTCTACGATGGCATCACTGCGATAGATGTCGTACTGGCGCTCCAGCAGTTCCAGGGTGTTGGGCGGTGGCTGCACGTTGGGCATGGCCACGCTGGTGGTCACGCCGCCGGCTGCGCACTGCATCGTGGAGGTATAGATCGTGTCCTTGTACTCAAAGCCTGGCAGGGAGCCCTGGCGGTGGTGTGAGTGCATGTCGACTGCGCCGGGCACGATGGCCAGGCCCTCTGCCTCGATGACTTCTCTGGCATTCGGCTCGCTGCCGGGCTCGTAGATGCCGGCGATGCGACCGTTTTCGATGCCTATCGATGCGATGCGACGCCCCTGGGGCGTGACGATCAGTCCGTTGCGGATTAAAGTGTCCATGCGATGCTTTCCTTTTGAGCGGAGGTGGAGGAATGGGAAGAAGGGGCGGCGCGGCCGCGGATGACGTCGAAGATGTTCTCGACGAATGCGCGGCTGAGCCCTCGGGTGATGAAGACCAGCCGCGAGCGCCGGTCCTCGTAAGGCCACTCGGCCAGGGGCGCCGGTGGATGGAACAGGCGCTGCACAGCGTGCACGACGATAGGGCGGGACTCTCCCTGAATGTTCAGGATGCCTTTGACGCGCAGCAGATCATCCCCATGCGCCATCACCAGTGCATCGAGCCAGGCCGCCAGCTCTTGCCAGGCCAGAGGCTCGTCGTACACCAGTGAAAACGTTTCAATGCCTTCGCTATGACCCCCGGAGGAGTCCGGCGTGATGGATTGGTAGCGTGTGTGGTCTGCATAGGCTTCGGCGTTGAGCCAACGACGGATGGCGGGCGCCGGTGTTGCGGCCGCGTAGACGTCCAGCTCCGTCAGGACGTCCAGGCAAGGCACCTGGAGGTTCGTGGCCCAGCTCACCGTGGCTCCCGGGTTCAGTAGCTCCAGCTGCGATTGCAGGTCCTGTGCTTGCTGTGGGTTGGCCAGGTCCATCTTGGTAATCACCAGCTGATCGGCGACGGACACTTGCTTGGCAGACTCAGGAAACCTGTTTAACGTGGTGGCGCCGTTGACGCCGTCTACCGTGGTGATCACCTGAGCCAATCGGTAGCCATTGGCCACCGGAAAGGTCATGAGGGCCTGGAGGACGGGGCCAGGGTCGGCCATCCCTGTGGTCTCGATGACGACACGATCGAAGGCGCGAACTGTGCCGCGGCTGCGCTTGTCGAGCAAATCACGCAGGGTTTCGACCAGATCGCCCTGCACGGTGCAGCACAGGCATCCCGTGCTCAGCTCTATCGTGTTGTCGTTGCTGCTGGCGATGAGGTTGTGATCGATACCTATATCGCCAAACTCGTTGACGATCACCGCCGCATTGGCCAACGCAGGCTCGCGCAACCACCGGTTGAGCAAGGTGGTCTTGCCGCTGCCAAGGAAGCCTGTTAGCAGGGCGACCGGAATTCGTGCGCGATCGGAACTCATAATGTGTCTCCTTTGCGGAAGTTGCACCAAGTTGGAGCGATATCGTATTCGCAATGGGTGCGAATTATATTCAAATGGAACATAGTGCGAAATCAAGCAATTTGGATGCCAGCTTGGGCATCCGTACACGGAACCGAACGCTGCACATCCTCCAGTTGTTCGAGAGGAGGTCGCTGTGGACCGTGGAGGACATCGCCGCCGAGATGGGGGTGTCCATCAGTTCTGCCTACCGGGACGTCAAGGAACTCAGCAACCTAGGCTTCCTGGCGCTGTCTGCGCGCTCTGAGTACATGCTTGGGCCGGCTTTCATCCGCTACGACTTGTTGATCCGCCAGGGGGATCCGCTGGTGAAGGCTGCGTCCGAACCCATGTTGAGCCTGCTCACACGCACTACGCAACATGCGGTGGTGTTGATCAGTCGGCGCTTTCGAGACCAGGTGATGTGTGTGCACCAGGAGAAGGGCAGTGACCATCCCCCTTCGTCAACCTATGAGCGGGGGGTTGCGCTACCGATGTTCAAGGGTGCGACTTCCAAAGCCATCCTGGCGCACCTGGGTGACCGTGCGCTCAAGCAGATCTATCTGAACCATGAACTGGAGATTCGTGAGTCCACAGGCTTGGACGCTTGGAAAGCCTTTTCAGAACAGATGAAGGCCATCCGGGAAGCCGGCGTGGCGTGCACCGATTCCGAGGTCGCACCGGGTCGAATCGGAATAGCCGCACCTGTGTTCTGGGAGGGGCAGGTCGTGGCCGGCGTCAGCCTCGTCTTCGAACTGACGCAGTTCGATCAGGCAGGCTTTGCCGTGGAAGTCAAACGCTGTGCGCGAGAAATTTCTGCGGCGCTAGAGAGCCTCAAGACGCCTTGAGTTCACGGACGCAGGTCCCGGTTAACGACCAGACCTGTGAAGTGCATCAACTCAACTGCAGGTTCAGCTTCGCTGGTTAACAGCGGTAGAGACGAAGCACCCGTTTGCAAATATCTGCGGCAAAGCAGCCCGATACTGCGGCTGGCCCACTGCATTGGTATTGTGATGTGAGCCGCCCTCCACCAGCACGAACTGCTTGGGCTCGCTTGCGGCATCGAAGAGTTTGCGCCCCAAGTCAGGCTGGATCAGGCGGTCTTCCGAGCCGTGAACCACCAGCACGGGCGAGCCCACCTTTCCGATGCGCGTCGCCGATTCAAACCTCTGGGTAATTAGCGGGCCCACGGGCAACCAGCCCCATTTCATGGTGCCGGCGACATCGGGGATAGAGGTAAAAGTGCCTTCGAGAATCAGCCCGCGCTCATCAGAGACTTTTTCTGCAAGAGTGACGGCCATTGCGCCGCCGAGCGAGTGTCCAAAGATGTACCGAGGTGAGTCCGGATATTGCTCTGCCAACCACTCCCAGGCAGCGCGTGCATCTTCATTGGCCATCTCCTCAGAAGGCAACTCACGCGAAGTCTTGCCAAATCCCCTGTAATCGACAGCCAGTACAGAAAAGCCCAGCTCCTGCATACGCCGGATGCGTGGTGCAGAGCCGGTAACGTTGTAGCGTGCGCCATGCAGGTAAAGCAGGACAGGGCGGCATGAACTGGCTTCGTTCTCTGCCGGATGCCACAAGGCATGCAAACGGACTGGCTCAGAGGTTAGTCGTGAATCGTAGTTGATCCAGACATCTTTCATGCCTTCGGTCATGGCAGCGGAATTGCCCCAGCTCCTATCGCTGGGTTGGAAGATCCATTGACGCTGTGATTTGTCCAGCGCGGCGCAACCAGCTGCCAGCAGGGTGGCGAGCACGACGCCCGCAATGATGTGAAGTCGTTTCATGACCAGCAATCGACTCTGGAAGATGGGAAAAGTTCGGGTATCTCGAACATAAGACGCTGCATCTTCACATGTCTCTGTAAAACCCGCAGGCAGGTCATGACCGAGTGCGTCAGGGCGTTGGTGCTAAGGACGCTCGATCGGCGCTGGAGGACGCGTGACTGGTTCCGGGCGCCGGGTGAAAAATCTCAACATGAGACGGCTCTTCACTGATCTGTGACGAAGGAACTTCCTTGCACGGCCCGTTACTCACCCTATATCAGCGCACAAACGTCGGCACTCACTGCAGCGGCATAAAGTGCGAAAGATGGGTTCAAAAGTATTTGTTCTTTTATCTGACACCTTGTTCTTAATTTACTTTCATACGAGGAATTCATATGACAACTATCCATTCGAACTCGCACCACCCTGCCGCCACTGAGACACTTTCCAAGCCACTCTACCAAGCTAAAGAGGGCCTGCAAGTTGCACTATCCGAGGACACCTGGGATGCGGTCAAAAAAGGCTCTCAGGACGAGGGCAACTTCTTTTCCAGAATGTGGGACGCTATCAAGGAGTTTTTCACCCCGTCAGATCAGGTTGAGGCCAAACATGCTTTCCTGGATTTCTATTCTGAGAAAAGCACAGACCAGGAAAAACTGGATGGTTTCTACAAATTAAAGGAATTGGCCGGTTTCGGCAACCAAGACCTTTGCTCTCCAGAAGTGCGCTATCAAGCCAAGCCCGATGGCGGATTTTTTAAGGTTTACGACCTGAAAGTTAAAGTGGAAGGTGTAGACACTCCGCTTGAACGTCAGGTAAGCGAGGATTGCAATGAGGCGTATGAAATTGCAAAAGCCTACTCCCCATCTATTTCCTCTGAAAGGGACAGAGAGTATTTCGCAGATTGCATCAAGTCGCTGTACCAAAGCCCTGGAGCACTTGCGGCCACGGCAAGAAGCGAACCGCTGAATCTCAGAGGGATCTCACTGGGTCTTGAATACGTCAGCATGAGAGCGCCAGGCCTTGGCGTATTTTTTAATGAAAACACTCTGACACTGGAATTCAAAGACAAGCAGTTTCCTGAGCATGGCTCTTCTGCGGTAGACAAATCGATCGGCGCACTGCAATCAAGCGCAGTCGTTAAGAACGATCTTAAGAACAAGGTGGAAAGTTATAGGCCTGCGCCTCTTTCTTATATGCAGAAAAATGACGCCATCCAGCTGCTTTCCCAAGCCATGGATGCTAGTCCAAAGGACTATTCGAAGAATGATCGTAAGCAGGTCGGCAAGCTTCTTGAAATAGTCTACTCAAGAGGGGCCACGTTTCAACAGAAAGAGGCGGCGTTACTCAATCTCAGAAACCAGATTGGAAACCTTCCCGGTATGGCGTTTGAAGTTTCTCACTCAACAGTCAGTTCATTTCATCGCGAAAAAGGAGCAGTCGCTGAAATCACCAATTTGCGGATGAGTTTCTCTGGCAATGAAAACTCCCTCAAACCTGTTGAGATTTTTAATGCTAATGTGCGTGGAGCCGCTGCGGGAGAAAAGGCAGACTCAGAGCCGGGTCTGACATACCGCCCCTGGACGGCGATTTTTGCCATCGGGACAGGCGTCCAGACCCCTTACCTCCGACCAGAGTTTAATAATATTCCAGTGGGTCAATCAACCGATGAAGCCACAGATGAGTTTTTTGATCTGGAACCCGAAACGATTGGGAGTGCAGCGACTGATGCGCAGCAGCGCCTGAACGCAGGCAACCATTCTGCTGAGGCATCTGTGGCTGATTCAGAGGATGTCTTTTATGACTTTGATGTCGTCCCGGAAACCGGTAAACCTGGTGGAAATTCCAGCAATGTCTGAACCTGAACTTGGCTGCTTTTCGAAAGTTCAATGCAATGGCTAAGCGTAGTTTGTACCATGCCATGCATACCATTCGAATTGGTAAAAATAGAGCGAAGATTCGCTGAAATTCCTGAGAGAAATTGCGTCCAATACTGCTCTACGACAGCATGACAAACCGCCGAAATAATGGAGATTGAAACCATCCAATTTTTTCTGCGCCCCTCATCGTTATCAATTTTAGTGAATAGAGTTATATGACACCCGTTAGTACATCCCGTGTTATTTTTACCGGCTATACAGCGGAAGAGGGCCTTGGCATCTCCATCTCCAACAAGACACTGGAGCAGGTAAAAGCAGGCGCTCTTGATGAAGGCAACATCATTAAGAGGATCTGGAATGCAGTCAGGGAGTTTTTCTCACCGTCCGACCGTGTGGAAGCCAAGCTTGCGCTTATCGACTTTTACTCCGAAAGCAGCACTGATCAGACGAAGATTGAAAGTTTCTACAGGTTGAAGGAGCTGGCTGGATCTGGAAATGACGATTTTCTGACGCCTGAAGTCTCTTATCACGCCAAGCCTGAAGGCGGGTTTTATAAAATATATGACCTGAAAATAAAAATCGACGGCCTGGATGTTTCGATTGAACGGTCAATAGAAAGAGACTGCTCAGTAGCGGAAGAAATTTTTGACACTTGCTCGTCATCTATTTGGAAAAAAGAAGATAGAGAGTTGTTCGAACACTGCATCAACGCGCTATATCCAAGTGCAGAGTTTCGCAGCACCGGAACCTTGGGTGCGGTCGCGACCGAGGGTGCCATTCTAAATCTCTATGGCGTTCTTAACAGGAATCCAGATGTTGGAATAGTGGTTGATCTGAGCAGCAACAGCATTGCTTACAAGGGCAGTAAATTACCCCCCCTTGGCCCGTCAGGACTATATGACCCTGCGCTCCATGATCTAAATGTCGGCGCGGCGATAAAAGAAAAGATCAGAGGAATGATCGATCCTCATCGTCCTGCTTCCATTCGAATCAATCAAAAGGATGAAGCCATTAAGGTGCTTCATCAGATTCTGGAGCTACATCAAGACGGCCCCCCGCGATCTGGAGAAATGAAACAGACCTCATTGCTGAACTTGAATGATATCCAAGATGAAGGCCATCAGTACGAGACGGAAATTTCGATATTGAGATCTCCCGAAGAAGAACGGGATGAAGTCTTGTTCCGATCGAATTCCTATTTTTCTCCGGAGTTTTTCGAGGTAAATGACAGCTTGCGTGAGCTTTTGGGCGTGATTTACTCTCATCGATCCTCGGTTGAAGAAAAGAATCATGCCTTATTAAAATTAAGCACCAAGCTGAATGATCCTGATAAAGTGAAATTTGAGATCTCGGAGCTGGATGCGGGCCGGGTGGGGGAGCTTTCACTGAAAATTACCAAGATCAGAATGAGCTTCCCAGAAAACGAACAGCTGGACAGTGTTGAAATCGCCAAGACCGAATTCATCAAGCGTCAAAAGAGAGGCGACGTGGAATTTGGCAACGATCCCCAATATGTACCCTGGGCGGGGGGCTGGTCTTCTACTCCATCGGATATCGAGCGAACCAGTTCTGGCGGCCTCCCCCCGTCCTTGGCTCCAACCGATGCGCCAATCAGGCCGATGGGGATTAACCCGTGGATCAAGAGCTAAGTCGAGACGGCTTGCGGATACCGAGGCGCCCCGCTTCCGGCTAAGTACCATTCAAAGCAAGGGTGGTTTCCAGGTCATGGGTGCGTCCCTCCGAGGCACTAAAACCGTTGCTTAAAAAAGAAGCCCCGCGGTAGCGGGGCTTCTTTTTGGTCGACCTGGGGAAAAGCTGTTGAGACAGCCTTACTCCATGAGCACAACGTCAGGCGGCGGAGAGCCAGTACCCTGCGTTGAAAGGGCTACTCATGCGCAGCGCCAGAGGCGAAATGTCGACCAGTTTGTCGGTCGGCATTTTCTCGCCTGGCTCGGCGCTGACATCAGCGGCGGCGGGCACACGCAGTGCTTCGCCTGGGGGGGCCTCGTTCGCCCGTTCTGCTTGGCTAGTTTGTGCAGAACGGGCTACAGAAAAGAATAGAAGCAGCGGAAAGGAATCTTGCGATCGCCCCAGTAATCGGAGGCGTCGCGGAAGATGTCCAGCAACTGTTCACGCGCTTCCTTGTCAAATTTGGCGGTGGCAGGGATCTGCTCGAGCACCACAATGAAGCCTGGCTGAGGGCCGGACTTGTGCAGTGGGTCTGTCATGCAGTCGTAGAGGGCGTCGAAATTTTTGCCGAAGTGCGCAGGGAACGTGAACTGCTCGGCAATCATGTCCAGCACATCTTGCTTGGTCTGCGCATGGGCGAGATTGGCATACAAGAAATGTTGGTTGAGTTGGCTTGCAGCATCCTGCAGATCGCTCACGCGAAACGCGCGGATCGATTGCACGATGTTGGTCCGGACCCCTTTGAGAGGGACTTCTTGTGGACGAAGTGGTGTATCCATCTCCGCTGCTTTCTCTTGGGTAGGTAACAGGTCTGGCAGCGACACGTTTGGCGGCGCTGCCTGGAATTGTTCGAGGGCTTTCATTCAACGATCCTTTTGAAACTCGAGTAGTGATCGCTCGTGTAGTAACATGTGTCTGGTGTCTTGGGACGTTGGCCACCGCAGACGATTCGCTTGGCGCCGCGATTGCGAGCACCAGGGGCTGCTACTGTGTACTCACGGTAGTAACCGCGCCGCTGCATAGGCAGCAAGCGCTCTCGATTGCCAAAAACCGTACCGTCTTTCTCATAAGCGAACGGACCACCCTGTTGGATCAGCCGATAAGTCAGCCGACCCTCACGAGGTAACTCCGCTACCGCTAAGGTGGTATTAACCGGTTCTCTTGAAAAACCGCGTGCTTGAGCCGTTCCTATTCCGGAACAGGTCAGCAGCGAAAACACCACCAACGACCGCGCAGCATACGATGCCACAGTTCGCAACATGAAAAACACCTTTCGGAAACGTTCGGGTTAACCCGAAAATTCCAAGGCGTTAGTGTGACTCAGCGGCAACAAAAAAGCAATAGGCCTGCCCAATAAATGGGCAGGATATGTGGTGAGTAATTCGCTGTTAGTTAGCGTTTACTTATCGTTTGTCCCCTGTGGAAACAGCGTTTGCGTCCGCAACCGCTAGAGCGGTCATGTTGACGATACGCCTCACAGTGGTGCTTGGCGTGAGAATATGCACAGGTTTGGCCGCACCCAGGAGCATTGGGCCGATGGCGATGTTTCCGCCGGCCGCCACTTTGAGCAGATTGTAAGCAATATTGGCTGCGTCCAGATTGGGCATGATCAACAGGTTGGCGTCGCCCGCCAAGGTGCTGTCAGGCATGACTTCCCGTCGCTGGGCGGCGTCCAGGGCCACGTCTCCATGCATTTCACCGTCTACTTCCAGCCACGGTGCCTGCTCACGCACGAGCTCCAGTACCTGACGCATCTTCTGAGCGCTTGGTGAATTGGAGGATCCGAAGTTGGAGTGCGACAGCAGGGCTGCCTTGGGTTTGAACCCAAAACGCATCATTTCTTCGGCAGCCATGACTGTGATTTCTGCCAACTGCTCCGCAGTAGGGTCGAGGTTGATGTGCGTGTCGACCAGGAAAACCTGCCGGCCAGGCAGCATCAGCCCGTTCATGGCTGCAAAGGTGCTTGCGCCGGGTTTTTTGCCGATCACCTGGTCGATGTAGATCAAATGCGTGGCATTGGTGCCCCAGGTGCCGCAGATCATGCCATCGACATCGCCGGAGCGCAGCAGCATGGCCGCGATCAGCGACAGGCGGCGACGCATCTCGATTTTCGCGATGGGCACGGTGATGCCCTGGCGCTTGGTGAGTTCGTGATACTCCTGCCAGAAGCCCCGGTAGCGGTGGTCGTTCTCGACATTCACTACGTCGTAGTCGCGGCCTTCCGCCAGCCGCAAGCCGAATTTCTCGATCCGTTGGGCGATGATGGCAGGGCGGCCAATCAGCGTGGGCCGGGCAATACCATCGTCCACCACGATTTGCGCCGCGCGCAGCACGCGTTCTTCCTCGCCTTCCGCGTAAGCAATGCGTTTTTTTGTCGCGGCTCTCGCGGCATCAATGATGGGTTTCATCGTCGTGCCGGAGGCATAGACGAAGGTTTGGAGCTTGTCGCGATAGGCGTCAAGGTCCGCAATCGGACGGGTGGCCACGCCGCTGTCGACAGCAGCTTGAGCGACCGCCGGGGCAATCTTCATCATCAAGCGGGGATCGAAGGGCTTGGGGATCAGGTATTCAGGCCCGAACGCCAATTTTTCACCCGCATACGCGCGCGCCACCACTTCGCTCTGCTCGGCCTGCGCCAGTTCTGCGATGGCGTGGACGGCGGCCACTTCCATTTCCATCGTGATGGTGGTGGCTCCGCAGTCGAGTGCGCCACGGAAAATGTAGGGAAAACACAGGACGTTGTTGACCTGGTTCGGATAATCGGTACGGCCGGTGGCCATCACCGCATCATCTCGCACCGCCTTGACTTCTTCTGGTGTGATTTCCGGATAGGGGTTGGCCAGCGCCAGGATCAGTGGGCGTTCAGCCATGCGCGCGACCATGTCGCCCTTCAGAACGCCGCCCGCGGACAGGCCGAGGAACACGTCCGCACCATCGATCACTTCAGCCAGAGTGCGCTTGTCAGTCTTCTGGGCATAGACTTCCTTGTCCGGGTCCATCAATTCGGTGCGGCCCTCGTAGACCACACCTTTGATGTCGGTGACCCAGACGTTTTCAAGGCGCACGCCCAGCTTGACGAGCAAACCAGTGCAGGCCAATGCAGCGGCGCCCGCACCGGAAACCACGAGCTTCACTTCTTCGATGCGCTTATTGACGACTTTGAGGCCGTTGAACACGGCCGCCCCCACCACGATGGCGGTGCCATGCTGGTCGTCGTGAAAGACCGGAATCTTCATGCGCTCGCGCAGCTTGCGCTCCACGATGAAGCACTCAGGGGCTTTGATGTCTTCCAGGTTGATGCCGCCGAAGGTGGGCTCCAGGGCAGCGATGATCTCGACCAGCTTGTCAGGGTCTTTTTCGTTGATCTCGATATCGAAAACGTCGATGCCGGAAAACTTCTTGAACAGGACGGCCTTGCCTTCCATGACGGGCTTGCCAGCCAGCGGGCCGATATCGCCCAGGCCCAGCACGGCCGTGCCGTTGGTCACTACGCCGATGAGGTTGCCGCGTGCCGTGTATTTGAACGCAGCCGCTGGATCCTTGACGATCTCTTCACAGGGCGCAGCCACACCGGGTGAATAGGCCAGAGCGAGTTCATGCTGGTTGACCAGTTGCTTGGTTGGTGTCACGGCAATTTTGCCGGGCACAGGGAACTCGTGATAGTTCAGCGCTGCACGGCGCAACTCGGCGCGTCGTTCTTCGTTAGAGACGTTGATGGGATCGGGCATGACTAAATCTCCTGGCGCGGGTGCGCGAATGGATATCGATTCTAGGGCCCCGGCGATCCGCGCCGCCGGCCGGCCTTTTCCTTCCTCCGGATCTTCGCTTGGGCAGTTGAGTTCCTGCTCGGCGTTCGGGGGGGGCACGCTGCTTGCTGAGCAGGTGCACGTTGGTTGCCGGGCCGGACATTTTTCTCAGGATCACGATCTGATGAAATGAGACTACACCACGCAGACATGGAGTCGCGATAGCATGTGTTTTCGCCACTGAGTCGAGCGGCATCACCCTTCGGAGATGGCATTGAACCTTGAAACGGCAGTTGACCGCTTCCAATCATCAGGAAGGCAATATGAGCCTTCGCTTTCTGCACTCTGATCCCACTCAGCACTTGGGGGAGCGCGCGTCCAACGGCCGCTTCTAGTTTTAACGCTGCCGAAGGATTTCCAAAATCGTTATTCAAAAGGTGAAATCATGGGTCTTTTAGATACGCTGCAACAGGTTATTAACAGCGCCACTGCGCCGAGTGCACAACAGATAGATGCCGTTACGCGCGAAGCGCCCAAGGATCAATTGGGCAATGGTGTCGCAGAGGCTTTTCGCTCCAAGGAGACGCCTCCTTTTGCGGAGATGGTAGGCGGCCTGTTTGAGAAAGCCACCCCGGAGCAGCGCACCGCCATGCTGAACGCTATCGTCGAAAAATTGGGCCCCGGCGCGTTGGCTGGCGTAGCCGGTGGTGCGCTGGCTGGTCACGAGGGCGCAGCAACACCGTCCATTCCACTAGGCAAGGCCAGCCAGATATCCACCAGGGATGTGCGCGACGTAGTGAACGTTGCAGAAACCGGTGAGCCCGGCATCATGGATCGTATGGGGCAGTTCTATGCGGAACATCCTGAACTGGTGAAGACTCTGGGTGCCGGTGCGCTCATGATTGCGCTGGCCAAGATCAAGAGCAACCTCGGCCGCTGAGACGCAGGGCCCCAATGGGCCTCGCGCGGGCTTGTTTGTTGCGTCCACTGATCGGTAAAAGTACCGAGGGGAACTCGATCCCCCGAGCCTGTGGTGCGAGGCTCCTTGGGGGCCGGTGGGCTACAGCCAGGCAAATCCGAGGGCCGCTTAAGTACCGGATTCGAAGTCCGACAGCTTCCTAGGTCGAAGCAACCTGGCTGGAGGTACCCGTGCTTAGCGTCTTGCGGTAGCGGTTCAGCTCTTGTACGGTTTTGAAGCCGGTACCCATCAGCAGACCGAGATTGTGAAGAATGCGTTCGACCACTTTGTTTTCCCAACTGGTGTCGAATTTGATCTGCTTGTCGAGCCACTCTTCCAGCCATTCCGGGTCCGGCAGCCGGCTTTGCACTGTGTCGCGCGGAAAATGCGCCTTGCTGACATGCAGGTTGGTGGGGTGCAGCGCTTGCGCGGTGCGGCGCGCGCTGGCCATCAGCACGCCGACCTTGGCGAATGCCAGACGCGCTTCGTCGCCGCATTTGGCAATGGCCCGGCGCATATAGCGCAGGTACGCGCCACCGTGGCGGGCTTCGTCCTGGCTGAGGGTGGTGTAGATCTGCTTGATGACGGGCTCGCTGTGCCACTCAGCCGCACAGCGGTACCAGTGGTTGAGGCGGATCTCGCCGCAAAAATGCAGCATCAGCGTTTCCAGGGGCGGTGCGGGGTCGAATTCGAAACGGACGGCGTGCAGTTCTTCTTCCGTGGGAACCAGGTCTGGACGAAAACGCTTGAGGTACTCCATGAGGACCAGAGAGTGCTTTTGTTCCTCGAAGAACCAGATCGACATGAAAGCGGAAAAATCAGAGTCGTCTTGGTTGTCGCGCAGGAACATTTCCGTGGCGGGCAAAGCTGCCCACTCCGTGATGGCGTTCATCTTGATGGTCTGCGCTTGGTCATCGCTCAGGTTGGCAGCTTCGAACTTGTCCCAAGGAATGTCCTTGCCCATGTCCCAGCGCACAGCCTCAAGTTGTTTGAACAGTTCCGGATACAGCACGTTTAGTTTTCTCCCAGACGAGGCCGCGCAAATTGGCGCCCCAAAGGCATTATTTTAATGACTAGCTTGTGACAAGGATATGTCCGTATTCCCGTAGCCCTCGTAGGAGAGCGTGAATATCGGCAATATTCATGGATTGCAGACATGCTGTTGTGGCTCGATTGGAGGGCCTGGCGGCTCCTGCTCCGCACTTTCGCCACTCTCCAAGCGCTGAGTGTCGTTCTGCCTTCCTATCGATGCTGTTTCGTTAACAGTTCTTTACGAAGTGATGTCGAACGCGGGCGGAACTTTCAGCATTTGTTGGCCCTCTTAACATACACAAGGACTGAATGCATATTGATTGACTCCAGACTCCATTAACGCTGCCAAGCCTCCAGCTCTGTAGCTGGTGAAAAACCTGAAGCGCACTTCCTCCTCCCTCCCTCCTCCTCCTTCGCTTCAGGTCGCTTCGCAGCCTTTTTTATTCCAAGACGCCGCTGGGTTTTCTCAAACCCAGCGGCGTTTTCATGAGTCAGTCACTGGGTTAATCGAATAAGAAGGTTTTATTCAGGCTTCGTGTCTGCGAAGCTGGGGCGTTGCATCAGTTTGCCGTCCAGCAGCTGCGCCAGATTGGCGTGGCGTTCACGCCAGTTCAGTTCCGGGAAGCGGAAATCCAGATAGGCCAGGGCGCAACCTACGGCAATGTCTGCCAGGCTGAGATGAACGCCTTCTGAGCACCAGGGCTTTTCACCCAACCCATGGCTCATGGCACTGAGGGCGTCGTCTACTTTTTTCATCTGGCGCGCGATCCATGCTTGGCTACGCTCACCTTCTGTGCGGCCCGCCCAGGTGGCTTCCAGGCGCGCCAGGATGGCTGCATCGAGCAGTCCGTCTGCCAGCGCTTCCCACGTCTTGACTTCTACGCGTTGACGGCTGGCGGATGGAATGAGCTTGCCCACAGGCGACAGTGTGTCGAGGTATTCCACGATCACGCGTGAGTCGAACACAGCGTCTGCGCCGTCCATGACGAGGCAAGGCACCTTGCCGAGCGGGTTGGCAGTGCCAATGGTGGTGTCTTCGGCCCAGACGTTTTCAGGCACGAACTTGTAATCCAGCTTTTTTTCAGCCAGGACGACACGCACCTTGCGCACATAGGGGCTGGTTTGGGCGCCAATCAATCGCATGGACATGGGGAGTTCAATGAAATAGCGGCAATCTGGCCGCAGTTCATTGTAGGGTGTGTCGCGGGGCCTAGGGAGCCTCTGCAAAACCCCTCACGTCCGGATGGCCGGCCCCCGGATGGCCGGCCCCGCCCGATCATTGGCCCGGGGGGGCGCCTAGCTGCGGTCTGCGGCGTTGACTTTTTGCCAATAGCACGAGCTATTGGCTGCAAAACTCGCCTTGCATCCCATCCCGAGGCCAGCGCCCGGCATCCGCGATGGGTTTTGCAGAGGCTCCCTAGCTCGCCTCGATGGCTCGCCAGTGCCTCACGCGGGGGTGAAATGAGCCTCAACACACCCTGGGCGTCCCGCATACATACAATTTGCACATGGACCTCACCCCTCTTTCCGCTCTTTCGCCCCTGGACGGCCGTTACGCCGCCAAGCTTGCCACTCTGCGCCCTTTGATGGGTGAACTAGGCTACATGCATCGCCGCGTACAAGTCGAGCTGACCTGGTTCGTGGCACTTTCAGACGCTGGGTTCTCTGAATTCAAACCCCTGACGGCTGACGCTCGTGCCTATCTGGCAAGCTTGATGAACAACTTCAGCGAGGCTGACGCACAGGCTATCAAGGATATTGAAAAGACCACCAATCACGACGTGAAAGCGGTCGAATACTGGATCAAGTCCAAGCTTGAAGGGCGTCCTGAACTGGAAGCTGCCAGTGAATTCGTGCACTTTGCCTGCACCAGCGAAGACATTAACAACACCAGCCACGCACTGCAGCTCAAAGGTGGGCGTGACCAGGTTCTGCTGCCCGTGCTGGACACCGTGCTGGCTCGTCTGAAGGTGCTGGCGCTTGCCTACGCAGAAGTGCCCATGCTGAGCCGCACGCACGGCCAAACCGCGAGCCCCACGACTGTGGGCAAGGAATTGGCCAACGTCTTCGTGCGTCTGCAGGCCGCACGGGCCAAGATTGCCGAAGTGCCGCTGCGGGCCAAAATGAATGGCGCGGTGGGCAACTACAACGCCCACCTGTCTGCATGGCCAGATTTCGATTGGGAAGCGTTTGCCCGTCAAGTGGTGGAGGCGCCGGAACTCGGGGAGAAGGGCACGGGTGCGAGTGATGTATTTGGTCTGGGCCTGGACTTCCAGCCCTACAGCATCCAGATCGAGCCCCATGACTACATGGCCGAACTGTTTGATGCCCTGGCACGTGCCAACACCATCAGCATTGACCTGTCGCGCGATATCTGGGGCTACATATCCCTCGGTTATTTCAAGCAGAAGCTCAAAGCGGGCGAGATCGGTTCATCGACCATGCCGCACAAGGTCAACCCCATCGATTTCGAAAACGCCGAAGGCAACTTTGGACTGGCCAACGCCCTGCTGCGCCATTTGAGCGAAAAGTTGCCCATCAGCCGTTGGCAGCGTGACCTGACCGATTCCACCGTGCTGCGCAATATGGGGGTGGCACTGGGCTATGCGGTGCTGGCCTATCAATCCCTGTTGACAGGCCTGAACAAGCTGGAGCTGAATGAAGCTGCGCTGGCCGCAGATCTGGATGCCTCATGGGAAGTGTTGGCTGAACCCATCCAGACGGTGATGCGCCGCTTTGGGGTGGCTGGGGCTTATGAGAAGCTCAAGGAGGTGACACGGGGTCAGACCGTGACGCGCGAGGCCTTGCATGAGTTGATTCGGTCGCTGGAGATTCCAGAGGCCGAGAAACAGAGGCTGTTGGCGTTGACGCCGGGGACCTATATCGGCAAAGCCGCAGAGCTGGCGAAGCGAGTGGCTGGTGTGGCCCCCCCCTGAGTCACCTTCGGTGCCTTCCCCCTACGCCGGGCGCCCCCAGGGGGACAACACCGATGGCCGGCGCAGGTCCGTCCCTGGCGTTTCGCGCGTGGCCTGCTCCGCGGCCTTCTGATTCGACTCCCTCTACCCTAGCCGGGCGCCCGCAACCGGGTTAGGCGGGGCCGGCCAACCGGTGAGAGTAGACGGCGTCTCCAGAATAGTTCGACTTCATGGGCGGCCAGGAGTCGTTGATGAAAGCCGGGCAACGGGTCGGGAAAGAAGGTGATGTTTGTAGTGAGGCTGCCTGCCCTCACCCCAGCCCTCTCCCGCAGGCGGGAGAGGGTGTAAAACCACTCGCTTGCGACTGATATGTGTAGGGCCGAGCGAAGCAATGGCCCGAGTGGGTGCCCCACCCCTCTGGACGTGCTGAGCAGCGCAGGGCGAGGGGCGGGCAGTGGCACTGCAAGATGCCACTGCTTCGTGATCTAGCTTGTCGCAGTTGTTTGACCGTAGTGAGCGAAGTGAACGCAGGGAGTTTCTGCGACACCGCCCCTCGATCGAGCAGCGCAGGTTGCCCGAAGCGCAGCGAAGGGACACGGCCAGCGGGGCCGCCTTTTCTTGCGCCAGGTTCTTTTGGCGTAGCAAAAGAAGGTGGCTGCGCCGCCGGGCGCACTCCCCGGCCTCTGCCCTCAAGAGAAGAGCAGGCGGCAACTCGTAACAACCGCGCCTAAAACTACCGCCGTTTGCCCCTCACCCCCACCCTCTCCCTGGAGGCAGAGGGAGTTAAATCGTCGCATCCGCCCCTTCTACGACGAGCGCAGCTTGTCCGCAGCGCAGCCATCGTAATCCATGATCCCCACCTAATGATGTAATCCCCCCATGGCTCTCAAATCCACCATCTTCAAAGCCGATCTGGCATTGGCCGACATCGACCACAGCTGTTATACCGACATGGCGTTGATGCTCGCGCGCCACCCCAGCGAAACCGACGAACGCATGATGATGCGGCTGGCGGCGCTGGCCTTGAATGCGCACCAGGTGCAAGACCTCTGCGGGGGCGATGCCAAGATCAGTTTTGGCGCCGGGCTTTCAAGTCCTGACGAGCCAGACGTGCAACTGGTGGATTTCACAGGCCGGACCCGGCTCTGGATTGAAGTGGGGCAACCGGATGAGAAGCCGCTCATCAAGGCTTGCTCCAAGGCGGATCAAGTAATTTTGTATGTGTATGGCCCCGCCGGTGAAGTCTGGTGGCGCGGTATTGAGAGCAAGCTGTCTCGCCTGGACAGGCTGACCGTGTGGCGCGTGCCTGCCGATCAGGCGCAAGCCTTGAATGCCCTGGCAGCCCGTTCCATGCAGCTGTCCGCGACAGTGCAGGAAGGGCAGCTTACGCTGTCTGTCGGGAACGCCAGCGCAAGCCTGGAGCCAGTGCGCTGGAAGTAAGCCCCTGGCTTGCAACGCAGTTGCCTCCGCTCAGGTGCGTTCACGCTTATGTTGGGCTTTCGTAAATCATGACAAACACCCACCCGTTCGGGCTGAGCCTGTCGCAGCCTTGCGCAAGGCTTCGACAGGCTCAGCCCGAACGGTTTGTGGTGATTGACCGAAATCACAGAACCTCAGCCCAAAAGGCGATAGGTTGATTCTCTTGAATTGCGAAAACGTCGGTAGATTGCGCTGGGCAACCGATCAAACGCCGAAAAAGGACGCGGCGAAAATTGCGATGGCCGTGATACCGATGGCTACCGACGTGGAAATAACAAAGCTGGCATTTGTCTGGCCGGAGTATTCCTTGAGCAGGGCATCCCCTTGGGCAATCAGGCTCATCGTGGATTGCATCAGCTGATCCTTGAGAGCCTGGGCGCCGTTTTTGAGATCTTCAAACTTCACTTCCGGCATATGGGCGAAAGAGGTTTTGACGAACTCAGCAAGCTGCTGCACGTAAGTGCCGATCTGTCCCGCAAATTGTTTTGCGGATGCCGTCGTCTCGTTGAAATGGGCGCTGGTGAAGAATCCGCTGGTCCACTCAGGCAATTGACTGAAGAAGGCGCTTACCTGGCTGGGCACTTCCTGCATTTCCTTGCCTGTGAATTCAGTGATGCGGGCCGCAGCACTTTGGAAGATGTCATAAGTGAGTCCAGGAAGGCTTTGCGCAAAAGACGCGAGCCTGCTGGGCGCATTCTCTCCCACCAAGGAGGTCCACTGGCTGGAGGCATGGGCGATGAAGCGGTTGGCCTGAGATGGGAGTTGATCAATGAACTGCGAGAACTGACCGGGTGTGCCAGCTTTCACGTTCTCCAGATCGGCGATTCTGGATTTCAGAGCTTCAATGGATTCCCAGATTTTCCCCAGTTCCTTGGGGGTAGCTTCATCCAGGTATTCGCTGGCATTGAAGCTGATGGGCAAGCTGTTGCTCAGGTTGAACAGGCTGGGTTCATTTTTCAGGGAGGGGACGTCGCCCGAGTGGCTGATAGAGAAGTTCTTGACGCCATTCGTTTGCGTGAGGTGCAGGTTTTCGCACCCGCGCACTCTCGGCAACGGGTGGGGCGCCAGCAGCGTGTGATTGAAGGGCTGGATGTCGACTTGATGAGTTAATTGCATATAAAAGTTCAGAATGTTCTGGTGGAGGTGAGAGCGCAATAGCTCTCTGGGATGCCATGCCATGTGGCTCGGCATCCCAGGTGAGTCGGCGCCTGAGAAGGCTTGCTCCCAGGGGGCCTTCGAACCAACCTTGTCGGGCAGCCCGACACACTGACGGAGGACGCAGACGGTAGGTGCCGAGGGCAGGCGCGCGAGAGCGTTCAGTAGATTGAACTAATACAATTGTATTAGTTATTTTCTTTGATGCAAAAAGGCAGGTGTGCAGGCACGCTAGGCTTGACCTGCACACGCGAGCAGCAGCTCATCATCTTCCCGCCGGCGTTGCGCTCGGAACGGGTCAGAACCAGGTCGCGATGATCAATATCGCCGGCCAGTACCAGTACCTCGCAAATGCCGCATGGGCTCGCGCGCCCAGCGCACATAGACCGGAGGGTCTTGTTGGTAGTCGTCGCTGAAAGGAGCAAGTTCAGCCGCGCGCTGGCAGACCGGGCGCCCGGTCTGCGCGGAATCTGCAGAGAATGGAGCGGCTGCGTGGGGGCATCCGCTGCGCAGCTGCGAGGTGTCGATGTCGGCCATGCGCGTCTCTTGTGGGGTGGCTTTGTGGGGTGCTGGCGGAAGGTCTGCAGGGCTTGCTGCATGAAAGCAGGCGCTCCGCGTGCGCGAGGCAGACCTTTCTTGACGCCCGTCAGTCCAGCTGGATTTTCAGATCACGAATCAACTTATGCCAGCGGGTATTTTCTCGTCCCAGCAAAGAGGTGTACTCGGCTGTAGTGCTACCGACTGGCTCGACACCAAAATCGGTGAACTTCTTGCTGACGGCGGGGTTTTGCATGGCCTTGGCAGTTGCTTGCTGCATCTTGGAGATCACGTCGGCGGGGGTGCCTGCAGGCGCGACCAGTCCAACCAGGGCCGCGGCTTCGACGCCCTTCAGGCCCAGTTCATTCATGGTCGGGACATCAGGCAGTTGTGGAATGCGCTGAGCGGTGAACACGGCCAGCGGGGTGATCTTGCCGCCTTTGATGAACCCTGCCGCCGCCGCAAAGTCGCTGATACCCAGGGTCACTTGACCACCCGCAATGTCCGCCAGCGAGGGTGCCGCCCCGCGGTAGGGAATGTGAACCAGATGCAGGCCAGCTGTCTGCTTGAAAAGCTCCAGGGCCAAATGGTGGGGGCTGCCAGAGCCAGCAGAAGCGACGCTGTACTTGCCGGGGTTGGATTTGGCTTTGGCGATCACATCCTTGGCGCTCTTGAATTCGCTGCCTGGCGTGGTCACGAGCATCATGGGCACCCGGCCGATCAAGGACACGGGGGCCAGGTCGCTGACCTTGTAGGTCAGGCTTTTGTAGAGCACCGGGTTGAAGACAAGGTGCCCGTTGTCGGCGTTCATGACCGCGTAGCCGTCTGGCCCGCCGCGCAGGATGTCCTGGACCGCAATGGCGCCATTGCCGCCTGGTTTGTTGTCCATCACAATGCTTTGGCCCAAATCGGTGGCCATCTGGAGAGCAACGGTGCGTGCCATGAAATCGGATCCGCCGCCGGCGGGGTAGGGGACAACCCAGCGGATTTGCTTGGTGGGCCAGGCCGATTGCGCCAGGACGGGGTAGCTGGCGGCAACGCCTGCCAGTGCGGCCAAGGCGATCAGGGCTTTTTTCATGGGTAATGTCTCCGGGAGTAGTTATCTGATTTGATTTGAAATGCGCGAGTGCTCTATCTCAACGCACCGCGCTCTATAAGGCGATCGGGGCTTTCCCTGGGTCCCTTGCTTACCTGGTCAGAATGCGTGAATGAATCTGATCAGCTTGCGGATTCGTTCACAGCTTCTCAGGCTTGCCGCCGCCAGATGAGGTTGGCTGAACGGGCCTCGGGCGTGCCGTCTTCAAATCTGGCGCTGAGGTAGAGCAGTCCCTCGCGCATTTGGGCGGTTCTGCGCTGGATGCCTCCTTCCCAATTGGGGTAAAGGCTGTGCTCTACATGGTGGGCGATCACAGTCCCTCGGTCGCTTTCGCCTTCGACTTCCCACGCGCCTGCGTAGCTGAAGTAGCTGCCATAGGCACTGACCTTGTCGGCCTCGCTGGCGGTCCATTGGCTCGCGGAAAGGGGCGGACGCTCGGCTTTTTCAATGACGCAGAACATGCCATGGGCGCCGTACTCTATGAATCCGCGCAGGGCCTGGCCCATGGGGTAGGTGGAGCGTCCGTCGTCGTAGTCTTGTCGCCAGTCGACGATGAGCCAGCGGCCCAGGATGTCTTCTTTTCTCATGCTTGGGTTTCGAGAAGGAATTCGGAGATCAGCCGGGTAAAGGCTGCGGCTTTTTCTATCTGCACCCAGTGGCCGCATTCGCCAAAGACGTGCAGATCGGAGTGGGGGATCAGTCGCACGAGGCACTCGGACACTTCAAGCGGAATGACCCTGTCATCTCGGCCGTGAATGATGAGTGTCTGCTGGCTGATGCCGCGCAGTGCAGATTCAGGCAAGGCGAGCATGTCCACGCCGCGTTGACGCGGTGGCGGGAACAAGGCGGCAAAGCGCTCCTGCACATCTGCACGCGTGCTGGCTTCATAGCGCATCTTGACCAGCTCGGGCGTGACGATTCTCTGGTCGAAAGCGAAGACACCAATGAGTTCGCGCATGGCGTCCAGCGACGGCTGGTATCCCCAGACCTTCTCTAGACCTTCACTGATGGGAAAAGAGACACCCACCGCACCCATCAGCACCAGGCGCTTGACCCTCTCTGGATGCCGGTGCGCCAGGGCCAATGCGATGGCGCCTCCGAACGAGTTGCCCACCACAGAGACTTGGGGAAGATCCAGTGCGTCAAGGAGGTCAGTAAGCTGCTTGACCCAGGTGTCCACGTTCAGCGCCATGGACGAAGGGCAACTGCTATAGCCGAAGCCCAGCATGTCTGGTGCCACTACCCGTGCGCGTTGCGCCAGTACAGGAATCACGCCCCGCCAGTTGGCCCAGGCTGTGACCCCAGGACCAGAGCCGTGGATGAGCAGTATGGGCTCACCCTGGCCCACGTCGTGGACGTTGATGGTGCATTCGCCCAGGGGCAAGGATTTGGCAATCTCAGGGGATGAACTGACGGGCAGGGTCATAGCGGTTGGGCGTCTCGTGCTGATGTTCTTATTCAGATGGTGCAATCGGGGCGCGCAGGCCACGCGCGGCGATGTCTTTGAGGATCTGGCGGGCCTGTTCGCGTTTGGCGGGGGGAAGCCAGGTGCGGTCATGTCCCCAAAGACTCATGCCGGGCAGTTCGGTGATCTGCCAGTCTTTGTCAATCAGGCGACCAGCCCACCCCAGTTCCAGCATCCAGCCATCTGGTGTGCGCAGATAAAAAGAGGTGACGTGATCATTGCTGTGGCGGCCCAGTGAGACGCCAATGGATTGGGGCTGTTCCAGCGCCATGTCATAGGCGCGGCCCACGTCGTCCCACTCCTTGTATTCGAGCATGAGGTGGTAGACCCCGGGCCCCGTGCCAGTGTTCGCCAGGCCTATGGTGTGGTGACGTGGGTTCACGTGAAAGAACTCGGCCACGAAGGGCGCGCTGGCGCGGTCGCTGAGCGCAAAGCCCAGTACCTCGTGATAGAGGTGCTTCATGGCAGCGAAGTCTCCTGCCATTAATGCGGTGTGGCCTATGCCCAGGTCGATGTCACCCGCACGCGTGCGAAAACCACCGATTGGGCGGCCAGGAGCAAAGGGCGTTGAAGCATCTTGCAGCCCATGAGCCAGTTCGACCCGGTAACCGTCAGGGTCCTGGAAGTGCGCCATCGCGCTCACAGCGCGCAGGGCTCTTTCGTCCGCCGTCGAAGGGGTCACTGGGAATCCAGCGGCTTCGACCTTGGCGATCATGGTGTCCAGGGCCTCTGGGCTTGCCACGGTGTAGCCCATTCCCAGGCTGGGTTTGCCGGTGGTTGATTGCACCAGCAGCCTTTGCGCCTTGTCGTCCAGTCGCAAGCGCACGCTGCGACCTGGCTCCATCTCCTCGGCTTGAAGGCCAGCCATGGTGGTGGCCATCTGGATCCAGGCCGGCATATGGGGGGTGTTGATCAAAACATAGCTCAGGGCGTTGATCATGGTGAATTCTCGTTTCAGTGGTCTGGCAGTTCTCGCATCATGCGCAGCACGCTGGCGCCGGTGCGTTCGATGTGCGCGCTTAGCACCTCGGCTGCGAGCGGGGCGTTTCGTGCCAGCGCCGCATCGAACAAGGCCTGGTGCTCCTGGATCACATCGCGATCCGGCTCGCTCGTTTTCATCAGTACCCTGCGGTAGCGATCACTCATGCCATGCAGCAACTCGCAAAAGCGCATCAGGATGGGCGATCCGCACGCGCTGATGAGCGTGCGGTGAAAGACATGGTGTCGCTCTTCCCAGGCGGTGATTTCGTCTGCCTGCCACCGCTTGGCTTCAAAATTCTTCAGACGCTGAAAAGCCGTCATCAGAGCGACTTCCCAGTCTTCTCCACCTAGGCGGATGGATTCGGCCAGGGCGCGCTGCTCCAGTTCGATGCGCTGCGCCTTGATGTCCAGAAATTCGTCTACGCTGACTGGGGCCACCCGATAGCCTCGCTGGCCTGAAGGTATGAGCAAGCCTTCTGCGACCAGGCGCGATAGTCCTTCGCGTATGGGGCTAAGCGAAACGCCGAAGTCCTGGCGCAGTGCTTCCAGTTGCACGCGCTCTCCCGGCAATCGGTTGCCGGCCAAGATTTCCAGGCGAAGGGCCTGGGCTACGTCCGTGGTGCGGCTGGTAATGGCTGGAGATTCCGGCATGGCGTTGAAAGCGTTGAGGAACCGAGATTAGGCGAGAAACATATGATGTGTCAATTAATATCATACGTAATTAGGACGCCCGCGTTTCGTCCGCACAGGAAGCTACGGCGTTTCTAGTCCGACTGGGCCTGGGGTTGAGGCTGGGGCATCAGGGCGCCGCAACGCCAGCATTGCTCGAAGCCGCCTTCGACGTCTTCGCCGCAAGCGCTGCAGAGCCAGTGACGCTGCGGGACACGTGCCAAGTCGGAGAGCAGGGCAGTGGCGGCGGCCTCATGCTCATCGTGCAGCAGCCAGATTTCTGGCAGGCATTGATCGGGCGGCAACTCACCGGCCACGCCAGTGAGAAACAGGCGCTGAACTGTGGCGGGGTATCCGCCCTCGCAGAGAAGATCAGCCCATATCTGGGCAATGGCGGCGTTGGGGGCGCGGGTAAGGCGGCGCATGGGCCGGAGTGCCTCGAATGGAGGGTCTACCGCGTAATCCCTGCGTCCATGGTGCCGTACACCGTGACACCACTGCCGGATGAGGCCCCGCTGCCGCCTGCGCCGGCTCCGGTCGTCACGCACCCGGCCAGGGCCAGCGCGCCCAATGCCACCGTGCAGATGAGAAGGTAAATACGTTTCATGGCAGCAAACTCCTTGTCTTGGAACAGACCATATCAGTATGCCTGAGAGGGTGGGCTTGGGGCTTCAAAAGGTAAGCGCTCAAGGTTCAGTCGGCGTTTGGCTTTTGCGGCAGTTTCCAGAATGCAAAGGCTCCTGCGAGCAACATGGCGCTCATCGTCAGCAATACAGCCTTGAACGGCTCGACTCCAGCGGCTTGCGCCAGTGACGCAGCGAAACCCGTGGCCCATTGCATCAAGGAGATGCCAAGGAACATGGCCATGGTAAACAGCGAAAGAGCCCGGCCGCGGACGGCCGCAGGGTAGGCGCTGTGAACGTATCCGTACTGCAGCACGCCATATCCGGAGAGCAGTCCATAGCCGATGGCAAACCCTACGTCTACCCACGCCAGTGACACCAGCCCCATGGTCGCCAGCAAGATGGCCGACAGTCCGGATAGCCAGATCATCCAGCGCACGCGTCGCACGCCACCCGGATCAAAGCGGCCAAAAACGGCAGGGCTGAGCATGCTTGCCAATGTCATCACAAGGGCGACGTTGCCGGTCTGTACCAACGAGAAATCATGACGGTCGATCAGCAAGGGACCCAGCCACAGTCCGCGCAAGGCGATGAAGCCTGCGTAGGTCACCGCAGCGTACATGACGAGGCCTGCGGTGTGAGGCAGTTTGAACAGCAGCAACATTTCGCGCAGGGCCGCGAAAGGGTGAGGCCGGCCCTGAACAGGGCCTGGGTTTTTGGTGGCAGGCTCATGCACCAGCCACCAGATGCAGACCCACGCCATCAGGGCGCCTGCAGCCATGGCCCAGAACCCCCAGCGCCATGAGCTGATGTCGATCAACCAGGCCATGGGGGTTGCGGTGGCCAGCACGCCAATACTGCTGATACTCATGATCAGGCCAGACGTGGACGTGAACTTATCTGGGTGGAAATGACGAGAGATAAAGATCGTACAGACGAGAAAGGCAGGCGCGCAGCCGGTGCCAATCAGCATCTGGCCAAACAGCAGGGCGCCGTAGCCCTGGGCATTGGCTGAAATCACGGCCCCAGCGATGGCCAGGGGAAATGCGGCCACTATGGTGCGGCGCACGCCAAAGAGATCAATCGAGACCCCCATGACCAATTGCATGAATCCGAACGCAAAGTGAAATGCGGCTGCCCATAGTCCCAACTGCTGGGGCGACAGACTGAGTTCGCGGGCCAGAGGGGGGCCCATGATGGAGGCTGCTGTTCGAAACGCCTGGCTGAGCGCAAAAGCGCTTGCCAGCGTCAACAGCATGATCCAGGCCAGCCGGGGGCTCAGGGACGAGCCTGGGGCAGCCCCGCTACCTGTAGCGTTGGAGGGGTTCACGAGCCGTGCTTGTCAGGGTCGGTTCAGGGTCAATGGTGGTGACCATGGTCACCATGCACGTGCCGGTGGGTGATTTCCTCTGCGCTGGCTGCCCGGACTTCTTTCACCGTAGCGGCAAAGCGGATGGCCTGACCAGCGAGTGGGTGGTTGCCATCGAGAAGGACTTCGGGGCCTTTGATCTTGACCACATGGAACAGGCGGGGCTGACCATCGGGCCCAGGGCCCTGTAACTGGCCGCCCACTTTGACGCCCGGCGGGAAATCTGCCTTGGCGAGGGTGCGGGTCAATGCTTCGTCGCGATCACCGAAAGCATCAGCTGGCTGAAGCTCGCAGCTGATGCTTTCGCCCACAGCCTTGCCTTCAAGCAATTCTTCTGCCTTGGGAAACAGGTTCTCGTAGCCACCGTGCAAGTAGGAAGTCGTGCCTGACTCAAGCGGTTTGCCCTTCAGGTCGGTGATGCGGAAATTCAGGGTAACGGCAGTATCGCGTGTAATTTTCATGGTTTTATCTCGACGAACAGTTGCTTTTTTCTAATTTCAATGTCTTATGCAGCATAAGTATCCGGTCGCGCCGTGCCTGTCCTGAGCTCGAACGGATCAAGGAGTGCGAACACTTCCATGCAGTAGCTAGGGCTGCCTAGCCCGATGTTCGATTCTTTCGCCTTTTGCCGCCCCATCGGCGGCGAATAGCCGCTCACAAGAAGTGGGTTAGGCGCACCAGCAAGATCCTGCGGCGGCAGAACAGGCTGCGTTCCGCTGGGACTTGACTGGTGCAGCGCAAGGTGCGAAAGCGCTTCACCGGCCTATTTAGCTTAGATGTTCACCTGCAATCCCCGCCAGCTTGAACATGCCCACGCTGTCAGCGCCAAATACCGGGCGAAGTTTGGCGTCGGCCACGATGGTGCGCTTGTCCTTGGGGTCTTGCAGGTTGTGGGCTTTGATGTAGTCCCACAGCAGCTTGACGACCTCGCCGCGCCCAAATGGTCCGTCGCCAATGACGGCGGCAAGTACCTGGCTGGGCTTGAGGGTTCCGGCCCGGGGTGCCTTGGGTTTTTCAGCCTTGGCGGCTTTGGGTGTTGCCGTTTTCTTGGCGGCAGCTTTCTTGGCAGGAGCGGCAGTTTTGCCCGCGGCCTTGCTGGCGGTCTTGGCTGCACCGGCACGAGAGGCCGTCTTTTTAGCTGCGGCGGGGCGTGCCGGGTACTTGCCCGCCTTGCCTTCGCGGGGCTCAAACTCGAAGATCACCTTGTTCTCTTCGGCGTTCCACGTCAGCCGTGCCTTGAACGTACGGCGGGTTCGCATGCTGACGAACTTGTCCAGCAGATCGGTGCGGCCTTCGGCGAGCAGCTTGGTCATCTGCTCAGGCTCCACCGGCTGCTGCAGGATGGTTTGTCCGCTTTTGAAGTCGCAACTTGGCGTTGGCTGCTCGTTGGTAGGTACGGAGCGTTCGCACACGTAGTTCTTGCCAAACAGCTTCACCGGGCCGCCGCACTTGGGGCAAGCGCCCAGGCTGGGCACGCCAGACAGATCAACGATCTCTCCGCTCTGTTCTGCCCGTGCGTCCTCGCCAAAATCAAACTCTAGTTTGAAGTTGTCCGCCTCTTCATCCCGCACCAGGGTGAGCTCGGCGACGAAGGGCCAGCCCGCCTTGCTGCGAAAGCCTTCCAGCGGGCCGATCTTGCGGTCGCGCAGGAATGCCTCGGCTTCTTCTAGCGCGAAGGCGCGGCCGGCAGGGGTCTTGGTGAACGAGAACCCGCAGGCGCCCTCACCGTCACCCGCAGGGCCGGTGCAGGCATAGCGGCGGTAGTTTTCCTTCACGACGCCGGCGCAGTGCGGACACGGAGTCTGCAGCGTGGCGTAGTCACCGGGTACCGTGTCGCGGTCGTATTCCTTGGCTTTCTTGACGATGCGCTCGGTCATCGCCGCGATCTCTTGCATGAAGTCTGCGCGCGAGAGGCGCCCTTGCTCCATTTGCGACAGCTTGTATTCCCATTCGCCGGTCAGTTCGGGCTTGCTGAGCTCTTCCACTTCCAGTCCGCGCAACAAGGTCATCAACTGGAACGCCTTGGCGGTCGGGATCATCTCCCGGCCTTCGCGAAGCATGTATTTCTCGTTGAGCAGGCCTTCAATGATGGCGGCGCGCGTAGCGGGCGTGCCCAGACCCTTTTCCTGCATGGCCTCGCGCAGCTCGTCGTCTTCTATCCACTTGCCTGCGCCTTCCATGGCGCCCAGCAGCGTGGCTTCGCTGTAGCGAGCTGGCGGGCGCGTACGCAGGGCCTTGGGCTCAACTTCGTTGGCCAGCACTTTCTCGCCCGGCTGCACAGGTACGAGCGTTTTGCCTTCGTCCTTGCCATCTCCCGCTTCGTTGGCGGCTTCCTTGCCGTAGATGGCCAACCAACCGGCCTTGACCAGCACCTTGCCGTCTGAGCGGAAGTTGTAGGCCTTATCTTGGAGGGCGGCTCCAGCGCCGGGCGCATATGTGGTGATCCGGGTCGTCACCAGGTATTCGGCACTGGGGTAGAACACCGCCATGAAGCGCCGCACCACCAGGTCGTAGAGCTTTTGCTCTGCCTCAGACAGCGCGCCTGGTGCTTCCAGGGTGGGGATGATGGCAAAGTGGTCAGAGACCTTGGTGTTGTCAAAAATACGCCGGTTGGGCCTGACATAGCCTTGTTCCAGCCCCAGCTTGGCATGCGGTGCAAGGTGCCGCTGGCCGCTGGAGGCCAGCATCTCGAAGGTCTTGCGCGCCACAGGCACGTAGTCTTCAGGCAGATAGCGCGAATCGGTACGGGGGTAGGTCAGTGCCTTGTGCCGTTCGTAGAGCGATTGAGCCAGCGCCAGCGTGGTCTTGGCTGAAAAGCCGAATTTGCCGTTGGCTTCACGTTGCAGACTGGTCAGATCGAACAGCAGCGGTGAGGCTTGGGTCGTCGGCTTGCTCTCTTCCTTGACGGTGCACGACTTGCCCCGGACGGCCTCGGCAATAGCGCGTGCCTCTTGCTCCACCCACACGCGGTCCGCGCGTGCTTCGCTGTCTTCACCTTTTTTCCAGGCTGGATCGAACCATTTGCCGGTGTATTCGCCCGCCAGGGCACCAAAAGTCGCGTGAATCTCCCAGTAGTCGCGCGCCACGTGTTTGCGAATCTGCTCTTCGCGCTCTACCACCACCGCCAGGGTGGGGGTCTGCACGCGGCCCACGGTGGTCAGAAAGAAGCCGCCATCGCGCGAGTTGAAGGCCGTCATGGCCCGCGTGCCGTTGATGCCTACCAACCAGTCGGCTTCGCTGCGGCTGCGTGCTGCATCTGCCAGCCCCTGCATTTGGACATCGGAGCGAAGGTTGTCGAACCCGTCCCGGATGGCCTGGGGTGTCATGCTTTGCAGCCACAGGCGCCGCACCGGCTTGCTGGCATGCTTGCCTTCCAGCGCGTACTGCTCGATCAACCTGAAGATCAGTTCGCCTTCACGCCCCGCGTCACACGCGTTGATGAGGGCGTTCACGTCCTTGCGCCGGGCCTGCTTGACCACGGCGTTCAGGCGCGTCTTGGTCTTGTCTACCGGTTTGAGGTCGAAGTGGGGCGGAATGACGGGCAAGTGGGCAAAGCTCCACTTGCCGCGCTTGACGTCGTATTGTTCCGGCGCCTGGATCTCCAAGAGGTGACCCACGGCGCTGGTGACGACGTAATGTTCGTTCTCAAAGTGCTCGTCGTGCTTGTCGAATTTGCCGGCTACGGGCGTGAGTGCACGCACGATATCCTGAGCAACCGAAGGCTTCTCTGCAATGACCAATGTTTTCATGTGGCTAGAATTCGTTTTCCTCGCGCGGGCGCGCTCGCACACATGTGCACGCGCATACGCATAAATTCACCATAACAAACTTTCGCCGTGCCTTCAAAAACCAGGCCCAAAAGCTCCTCTGCTTCGCAAGGCTCGCTGCCACCCGAGGAGGCGTCATCTGCCGGAGATAGCGGTCGGCGCATACAAACCCGACGTTCTGGGGTGCACGGCAAGGGGGTGTTCGCAGTGCAGGATATTCCTGCTGGTGAGCGCATCATTGAGTATGTAGGTGAAATCATAGGGTGGGATGAAGCGCAGCGCCGCCACCCGCATGACCCTGCACAGCCCAACCACACGTTCTATTTTCATGTGGACGAAGACCGCGTGATCGATGCAGCGTACGGCGGCAACTCTTCACGCTGGATCAATCACAGCTGCGAGCCCAATTGCGAAGCGGACGAGGAAGATGGCCGCATCTTCATCAAGTCGCTGCGCCCCATCAAGGCAGGCCAGGAGTTGAACTACGACTACGGCCTGGTGATAGATGAGCCGATGACCCTCGAGCTGCTGGCCGACTACCCTTGCTGGTGCGGTAGCACGCAGTGCCGGGGCACTTTGCTGGCGCCACTGGAAAAGAAGAAGGCCAAGAAAAAGAAGAAAAAGTCCAAGAAGAAGAGCAAGTAGAGATAACGCATATGAATGGCTCTATCTCTTGGCGCCTTGATGCTATCGAGCAAGCGGTAGCGCCCGTACTTCCCGGCTTTATCGCCGAACTGTTACCGGAAATCGACTCCACCAACACCGAGCTGATACGCCGTGCACGCGCCGGACGCGACGCGCCCACGCTGCTGGTGGCCGAGCGGCAGACAGCAGGGCGTGGCCGCATGGGTCGCCAATGGCAGGGCGGCCCTGGCGAGCTAGGGGGCACGCTGTCGTTTTCTATCGGGCTTCCGCTGGAGCCTGCCGACTGGTCGGGTTTGTCGCTCGCAGTGGGCCTCTCGGTGGCCGAAAGCCTGCACCCTGACATTCGGCTCAAATGGCCTAACGACCTGTGGTGGCAGGGCCGCAAGCTGGCCGGCATTCTGGTTGAGACGGCAGGGACAGCACAGGCCGCTGGGCGCTTCGTGGTGATAGGCATTGGCATCAACATCGAGCCCCTGGAAGGTATTGATTTCTCCACGCGGCCCGCTTGGCTCAAGGCGCTTGATCCGGCACTGGATGCGCCCACTGCGCTGGAGCGTCTGGCGCCACCGCTGGTACGTGCTGTGCGTGCATTCGAGCGCCAAGGCTTTGCGCCGTTGGTGGAGCGTTTCAATGCACGCGATGCGTTCGCGGGGCTGGCGGTGCGGCTGTCTGATGGCACGGAGGGCCAGGCTCTTGGCGTCGCGGCCAATGGGGCTTTGCGCGTGCAGACTGGCACGGGGTTGAGGGAGATCATTAGTTCTGAGGTCAGTGTGAGGCCTTTGCCGTCTACGTGAGAGGTTTCTCCCTCTCTTGCCCCCTCTCCCTTTGGGGAGAGGGTTGGGGTGAGGGCAAGCGGCGGTCGATTAAGCGCTCCGTTTGCTAATTGCCTTCTGCTCTTCTCGTTAGGTCGGAGGCCGGGGAGTGCGCCCGGCAGCGCAGCCACCTTCTTTTGCTCCG
>JAECRA010000024.1 GCA_015999985.1 Comamonadaceae bacterium | reverse complement strand
ATTGCGAGATATCTCCGCAAGACGACATTTTCCGGTTCTTCGACGGCCATCCGACCTCGATCAATCCTCTTCGGGACTACATGGCCGATGGTTGGCGCACGCTGGCTGAACTGATGCTGCTGCTGGAGTCGGCGGGACGGCCATTGCTGGGTGTGAAGAGCTTCCTGGAGTTTGCCAGTGGTCATGGCCGGTTCACGCGCCACCTGGTCAAAGCCATTGGTGCGCAGAGCGTGACAGCTTCTGATGTCGTGACCGACGCCGTAGACTTTGCGCGTGACACCCTGGGTGTGCGTGCATTTGCTTCTGCATCCCGACCCGAGGAACTGGTCACACCAGAACAGTATGAGGTGGTGTTTGTGCTCTCACTGTTCAGCCATCTGCCCAAAAGCAGTTGGTCGCGCTGGTTGACCAGGCTGTATGAGAGTGTCGCGCCAGGTGGCCTGCTGGTGTTCACCACGCACGGCGCAGAGGCTGTGCGTCGCCAGGGCGTTGTGCTGGATGACGAAGGATTCTTTTTTGCGCCTTCTAGCGAGTCCAACGCCATAGACGCGCAAGAGTACGGGACTGCTTTCACCAGCGCTGAGTTCGTGCAGGCGCAGGTGTCCCAGCACATCGGTGCGGACCAATTGCTGCTTTTCGCGCCCACATGGTTCTGGCACCATCAAGACGCCTGGGTAATTTCCAAGCGTTAGCCAATGCCTGCGTGGGTTCAACTTCTATAGAAGTTCAAAGCCATCAGGGCTGCCTGGCTGAGGTAGAGGTCGCCTAAGCGGGCTCATAGCTCGAGTGCCCTCGAACCGGCCGCTTACGCTGCCCGGTGATCTGGCGGCTGGTGGCCGGTGGCCGGTGGCCGGTGGCCGGTTGTAGAAATTCTTGAGTGACGCATGGAAATATACTAATAAAATACTCTCTTACGGATTAAATGATTATGATTATTTAAACTTATGAATTCTTTCAAACAGTTAAATCTTCTATGATCTTTCAATACACATCGCATCGTTTTTCAGCGGAAAACCCGAATTTGAGCAATATGGCGTTTTCGTCTATGCCGACCACAGCGCAAGGGTGGAAAACGCTGGAAAACGAACACAGAGAGAGACGCCCTGCAGAGGAAGCCGCTGCTATTGAAGACGCCATTGCTTACGGAATAAGTTTGCTTTCAGAGGGAACGGAGATTGTTCAGCGCTTTGCAGTTTTGCAGAGCCAGTGCGATGCGCTGTCCGATGAGGCTATGCAAGCAGAGGGCAAACTTCAGCTCGCGGCGCAACTCACATCTGACGCTGAAGTCGTGCTCGCGACTCTGGAAACTAACCTTCAGGAAAACTGGGTGAGTCAAGTAGCGTTGCAGCAAGATTTTTATGTGCTGACACAGGGGGACACTCGCTCAGCTAAGAGTGGTGCGTGTACCAGGGTAATTCTCAGCGCAATATCGGAAGCCAGGAGCTTCGAAGTAGCTCTGCAGCAAGCTGCAGCGTCCTGTCGTAGTTGCATTAATTTTTGCGCAACTGTCTTGGCTGAAGCCTGAGCACTTGCTGCAAAGTGGCAAAACAAGTTTGCACCACAGCCGCTCATTGGAAATCGAACGGTTAGTAAGCGCAGCAGTTAGATAGAGTGCCGGCGGCCAGGTATGGGACATGAGGCGCCAGTTGCAATAGCGCTTTGTGCTGCCGCGGGGAATCCTCACCGGCGCCGGGGCGAGCGCCCCCGATTGCTGGTGTGTTTTCAGGCTGTGCCTACTTCTTCAGCCAACTCTTGACGCGTGTCTGCCAGCGCAGCGGGATCGCTCTGGCAACGCCAGACAGAACGGGCGTGGAGCGCAGGCGTACCAACAAGCTGAGCAGAAGCCCTTTGCTTCCCTCAGATACCGGGGACGTGGAAGAGGCTTGACGAAGAAGCGCTTGCAGCTCCGGCCCTTGGCCCGAAGGCGCGGCCAGCCCCTGCATGTACTCAGCGGCATACCATTTGGCGGAGTCGCCCACGCTGGCATTGGCCAACAGTTCGTGTTGAGCACTGGACTCCATGTTGGGTACAGGCGCTGACGGCCCTTGACCGGTGGCGAAGTGGCGGGCGCGAATATCCTCGAAAAAAGACACCCACTGAGCAGGCGTTTTTTGCCAGGCTGTGACCCAACTCCAGGCGCGGCCGGTCAGGCGCTCTGAGAATGCGCCAAGATCGGGGGCGACCACTGGCCACCCGCCTTGCAGGCAAGCGGAAAGCGTATAGCTGTAGGTTTCTGGCCATTGGGCTGGAAACCAAACCAGGTCGGGTTGCAGCCACTGCAGCAGCGATGGCAGCTCTTTGTCTTCATACTTGCCATGCACTGTCAACCTGGCGCCCGGCTGGGTGCGCAGCGCCCGATACCCATAGCCGATCAAGTGAAACTCTACGCTGGCGCCTTGCTTGGCCGCAGCCACGGCAACGTCTTCAAGTACATCAGCGCCTTTGATGGTGCTGAGAGCGCCAATCACCGCAACCCTCAGTGGACGGCTGCCTTCAAGCCGCGCTGGTTGAGGCGCGGGTAATGACGCCGTGTGATCGATGTCGGTATGCGGCACCACCCGTGCCGCCGTGCCGGGCACCAGCTTGGCGATTCGCCCGAGCGCGTCACGCGCGGGCGCAATCAAAAATCTGGCACCGGAGAGAAATTCAGCGTGCGCACGGCGCCAAGTCACAATGTCCATGCCTTCTGGTGCAGGCGAGTTGGCCAGGCACTTACCGCACTGCTCCGGACCTAACTCGCCGCAATAGCTGTTGGTTCGGTCAGTCAGAGATATCTGAGGGCAGATGGTGTAGTAGTCGTGCGCCGTGAAGTCGAAGCTCACGCCCAATTGCTCAGGCAAAGTCCGTACGAACTCTCCGTTGCCCAGCAAATGATGGAAATGCACGTGCTGTACACCAAAGCGCAACAAGGTGTCGATCAACACCGCTTGCTCGCCAGGCAGCGTGTAGACGAGCTCAAAGCTCTCTTCAGGATCTGGCAAGCGAATGCTTACGCGATGGCCCGGCAGGGGTCTGAGCACCAGGAACTGCGCCCGCTCCCGCAAAGCGGACGCCAGTTCATGGACGTGCCGCTCGGTACCGCCCTGGCGGTCGTGCAATATGGCAAGAATGACCGGCCGATGGCCATCCTGAATTCGAGCGATGTCTGCGGCAAGGCGAGCCTGTTGGGCCGGATCCACCTGCAAAAAGCGCATGACGTCGCCTTCATAGCGCGGGTGCAGTCGGCGGAGGGTCTCCATGGCCGCGCGCTCACGAGGGCTCTTTGCAGCGCCGAAGCTTACGCCACCGGCGTGGCGCACGAAGGTGTCCAGCACGTGCAGGTTTCGCCAGCCAGCGTCCGAGGCTCGAATACAGAAATCGTTTTCTTCGCCGTAGCCTTTGCCAAAATTCTCAACGTCGAACAATCCGATGGCTTGCAGGGCGTCCCGCCTGATGTACATGCAAAAGCCGATGCCCGTGGGAACATCGACGACCTGGCCTGGACTGGTGCGAGCAAACAGGGCGTCAAGCCGGGCGGTGTCCCAACCTTCTGGCAGTTCGTTGTCCGCACAGAAGCGTGGGTAGCTGCATATGGTGGCGTTGTTGGAAAAAGGCGTGACAGACGCCACCTTCTGGTCGCAGTAGGCCGCTGCGCGGATGCGGTCGAGCCAGTCGTTGGCCACCTCAGCGTCGCTGTTGAGTAGCAGTGTGTCATGGGTGCCTGAAAGCGCCATACCGCGATTGACCGTGCCCACGAATCCCAGGTTGGTTTCGTTTTCGAGCAGTTCAATCCGCGAATCAGTGGTGGCAATCTCCCGTAGCCAGGCGGTTACTTCCGGCTCTGGACTGGCATCGTTGATGACAATAAGCCGCCAGGGTGTGCGGCATTCAGAGCGCAGCACGGAAAGCACGCAGCACTGAGTGTCAGCCAAACCGCGATAGACGGGGACGATCACGTCAACGGGGTGATCAGGCGGAGTGACGGGCTGTGCCAACTTGACTTGGCTGGGATCCGCGGCAACCGGGCCTCGGCCCAGCAATTGATCCAACTTCATTTTGGCGCGCACCAGAGGTCGGCTGGCTCGAAAGACGGTGGAGTTCTCCAGGAATTGAATGTGCTGGATGGCCTCTTGCAACTGCAGTTTATGGTTGCGCAGGTCGTTGGACTGAACTGCGAGGGCGCGCCGGAATCTGCCCAATTCCTCTGCATGATTGACGGCCAGTTGCTCGTGCTGAGCCCCGAATTGCTGATGGAGTCGGCTGAGCTCTTGATGATGACGCTCAGCGACTTCCAGTCGTTCGCCTTCAATCTGGTCGCCTAATTCGCGGTGGAGGCGTGTCAGTTCAAGCTGGTGTGACGCCTGCAGCTCTTCCCTGGTCCTGGCAATCCGGCTTTCTGCCAACTGTGTTCTGGTTTCGAATTCGGTGACTGCGCTGGCCAGCGCCAGATAATCAGCCGACATGGGCCAGCCCATGTCAACCTCCAGGTGGCCTCCTGCGGCAGCGGCTGCGACCGGCGCCGTGATGGGCAGCTCCACCCAGGGGTCGTTTCCATGCAACAGCGCAAGCACGGTAGACGAAACATCGCCCAGCGGGCGGAACAGCATTTCCTGATGAGGCGCGCTCGCAAGCAAAGCGCCATCTTCGCCTTGCCATTGCCAAAGGCGTGTGCCGTCGGCGGCGTACAGGCGCATGGCGTGGAAATGGACGAAGCCGGGGCGGTCGGCAGGATCGAGGCGCAAGGTGTGCGCTTTCTGAGCCGCAGGCAGATCAAATCGCAAGGTCTGGCGAGGCGTCCCTATGACGCCTGCAGCGCTGATCTTGCCTTCTTGTGTGAAGGCCTTGTTGGACTCACCACTTTCGGTGCCGAGGAAAAGCTCGGCGGTGAAAAATGCGCGTGCAGGCAAGACGGGGGAGTCGATTTCACGACTGACGGTGCTTAGCTGTTCGCCTGCAACCAGGGGTCGGATAATCGCAATGAACTGATAGGTCAGTGCGTCTGGCAGCGCCAGCAAATGTCTGGCCACACTGGGCGGCAGGGCGTCAAACGACGACCTGAATTCGGAGTTTGGTAACTCGCGATCAATGGTTTCCAGGTGTTCGGCCACCCACCTTTGTTCGGCCAGAAATCTCTGCAGGCTGAGCCGCGTGAAGAAATGGACGTGGGTTTCATCAAGCAGGCCCTCGGGCCGATACAGGAATTCGCCCGCCATCAATTCGGCGATCAGGCCGGTATACGCCACGTTCGGGATGGACAGCAAGGCCCGCCCGCCGGGAGCCAGTAACTGCTTGCATTCTCCCAGGACGCGATCCGGGTGCCGAATATGTTCCAGGACGTCTGCGCAAATGATGATGTCGTAGCTGGCGGCGTCAAACACGTCCCCTAGCTTCACGGTGTCCAGATCAGCCACTTCGACGCGGCGGTAATGAGCGGAAGCGAGTTTGGCCTCGTCCGCACTGATGGTCAGCCCATCTATGGTGACGCCGCTATGCTGTTCCTTCAAATACCGTCCAACGGCACCACTGCCGCAGCCGAGGTCGAGCACGCGCGCGTTCGGAGGTATGTGGCCGGCAAGAACAGATAGTGACGTTCGTTCGCGGGAATCGATTTGCCGCTCATAGATATGCAGCGGGGAAACAGTTGGCGCCATGAGAATCTTCAATGCCGAAGAGCGGAGAACGTCCAGGAGCCTGGGATATTCAATCCAGCAAAACTAATTACTGGTACCGATGTCGCTCTTTGGGCTCCTCCGTGAGACTCTTGGGGGCACGGCTACTACTTATCTTGCGCTATTCCCCGAAGATGAGGGCGTGATGCTACCATGCACGGCTTTTTGCCTGCGATTTAGCCAAGGGAGTTTGGCGCATCGTTTGTTACAAAACATAAAGCTGTCGACCACCGAAAAAAAGCACAGCTACACGCCTAAACTGAGCACCGCCGGATTCGGTGATCAACACCCATGATTTCCCTTGCGCTGCTCGCTTTCGTGATGTCCCTTGTGTTCACCGTCTGGGTGCGCCGGGTGTTTATCCGTTCTTTTTCCCATTACGCACCGGACGCGCCACAGCGATTTCATGTTGGGCACGTTCCCCGAATGGGCGGGGTGGGGTTGTTGATGGGGTGGACTCTAGCCCTCGCTTCGTTGCCTTTGCTGCAATGGGCGGGCATGGCAGGCAACATTGAACTTGACTCTGGCCTGCACCGATGGCTGTTCATGCTGCTTCCCGCTGTAGCTGGGGGTGTGCTGGAAGATCTTACGCAGCGGCTCACCGTGCGCTGGCGTCTGCTGCTCACCTTGAGTTCGGGCTTGCTCGCATGGTGGCTTCTGGACATTGCGGTACCCAGCCTGGGCTTTGATTGGGTTGATGGGGTCTGGAGTCGTTGGCACTGGCTGGGCGTGGCGCTGGCCGTGTTGGCCGTGACCGGGTTGCCTCATGCGTTCAACATCATTGATGGCTATAACGGCTTGGCTGGTGCCGTAGCGCTGGTCGTGTGCCTAGCGCTCACTCACGTGGCCATACAGGTAGGTGATCGCGAGCTTGCTGCCATGGCCATTGCGCTGGCCGCGGCCACAGCCGGTTTCCTGGTCTGGAACTATCCGCGCGGACTCATTTTTGCGGGCGATGCAGGTGCCTATGTATGGGGCTTGTTGATTGCAACCATCAGCCTGCTGTTGGTGCACAGACATCCCACCGTTTCGCCATGGTTCCCCTTGCTGCTGTTGATTTACCCTGTGTGGGAGACCATATTTTCGATTTATCGCAAGCTTTGGCGAGGGGTCTCTCCGGGTATGGCGGACGCGCTGCATCTCCATCAACTGGTGTACCGCCGGCTGGTGCGCAGTGTGCTGCATGAAGACGAAGTCAAGAATATGCTCAAGCGCAACAACCGCACGTCCCCCTATCTCTGGAGCTTCATTGTGCTGACGGTGGTGCCGGCGACGCTGTTTTGGCGGTACAGCGGCGTATTGCTGGTGTTTTGCTTGTTGTTCGCGGTGAGTTACGTTGCAGCCTATGTGATGCTGGTGCGTTTCAAAGTGCCGCGTGTGTTTCAGCCGCCGCGGCAATAGGCGCGGGCAGCAAGCGATATGGCTCACGTCAGTCGATTTCTGTGGGACCCTCAATGGCTCTCCCAGTTCCACGGTTTCTGCAAGCAAGCATCAGCCCGGTGAAAATTATCATCACCGATTCATTCTCCACTCAGAGTCCGCCATGAATACCGAAGAAGTTCAAATTCCTCCGCGAGACAAGGCCGAGATCCTGGCCCAGGCCTTGCCCTACATCCGTAAGTTTCACGGCAAGACCATGGTCATCAAATATGGCGGCAACGCCATGACTGACCCAGCACTGCAGCAAGATTTTGCGGAAGATGTGGTTCTGCTCAAGCTGGTCGGCATCAACCCTGTCGTGGTTCACGGGGGCGGCCCGCAGATTGAAGCAGCGCTCAAGCGGCTTGGCAAGGAAGGCCGCTTCATCCAGGGCATGCGAGTCACCGATGCAGAGACTATGGAAGTGGTCGAATGGGTCTTGGCCGGCGAGGTGCAGCAGGACATCGTGGGCCTGATCAATCAGGCTGGTGGCAAGGCGGTTGGGCTGACCGGCAGGGACGGCGGCCTCATTCGCGCTCGCAAGCTCAAGATGGTTGACCAGAAGGATCCTACCCTTGAACACGACGTGGGTCAGGTAGGCGATATCGAGTTCATTGATCCAAGTGTGGTCAAGGCGTTGCAGGACGATGCCTTTATTCCCGTCGTCAGTCCCATCGGATTCGGCGCGGAGAATGAGAGCTACAACATCAATGCGGACGTCGTAGCAGCCCGCCTTGCGATGGAGTTGCAAGCGGAAAAGCTCCTGATGCTCACCAACATTCCTGGGGTGCTGGACAAACAAGGTCAGTTGCTGCCCGAGCTCACGCCTGGCGATATTGACGATCTGGTAGCAGACGGCACTATCAGCGGTGGCATGCTGCCCAAGATTGCTGGCGCACTGGATGCCGCCAAAAGCGGGGTCAATGCTGTTCACATCATCGATGGCCGTGTGCCGCATGCGCTTTTGCTTGAAGTGCTGACCGACCAGGCTTTCGGGACCATGATCAAAAACGCCTGAGCACACTAGCTCAATCTGGCGGAGGCAATGACTTCCGCCAGGATTCTGCTTTTCTAGGTTTAATTGGAACTATGTGCGAGAATCATTTAGTCACAATTGATTCATCATGCACTCAGCTGACGAACACGCACTACAACTTATCCGGGATGCCGATGACCCGGATCGAACTAAGCACGCCGCCTTAATTCGCAAACGCCCCAAACCCGGCGAAAGGCGAGTACAGATCTTGCAAGTGCTGGCTCAAATGCTGGAGCGTCCCGAAAGTGAACGCATCACCACCGCCGCCTTGGCCGCGCGCCTTGAAGTGAGTGAAGCGGCCCTGTACAGACACTTTGCCAGCAAGGCGCAGATGTTTGAGGGTTTGATCGACTTCATTGAAGCCAGCCTGTTCAGCTTGATCAACCAGATCACAGAGCGCGAACCTGAGGGACGCGTCAGAGCGGCCCGCATGGTAGCCATGATGTTGCAGTTCGGCGAAAAGAATCCGGGCATGACGCGTGTGATGGTAGGCGACGCCTTGGTCTATGAACATGAGCGATTGCAGCGGCGCATGTCCTTGCTGTTCGACAAACTGGAAGCCGCGCTGCGCCAGACACTGCGCGAAGGGGCATCCGAAGGTGCTGCATCCCTGACGCCAGACCGTGACGCGCAAGTGAAAGCCTCGGTCCTCTCCGCTTTCGTCGTAGGGCGCTTGCAACGCTTTGCGCGCTCCGATTTCAAGCGCTCCCCACTTGAACACTTGGACGAGAGTCTGACCCTGCTTGCGCTCTGAGGGCTTTTGCACAGGGCCCCTGGCTCGTAAAAACCCCGTCCACGCTGAGCCGTGAGCCGTGAGCCGTGTCGACCGGCCAGGCGAGACATTCGACAGGTCCATGCCCGGCCAATGGCCGACCTCCGCGCCTAAGATCAGGCTGCTCCTGCGTTGCATGGATTGGCGCTTTTCCAGCGTGGAAGTTTGCACAGCGGGTCGGTCATGGCCCTTCCCAGCATTTACAAGAAAAGAAATCTAAAGATTTACGGGTAAATACTTACATCAAACATGCTGCGTTGACTTGGCGTTGTCTTCGGGATGGTGGAAAATAAAACGACCGTTCGTTTTATTTAATCCATGTCCTCAAGCCCTCCTATTGCAAATCGAAAGGCCCTTTCAGAGGGCTCAGCGGTAGCACGCGCATTGCCCAAGGGTCAGCAAACCAAGGCGGCTATCGTCGATGCAGCATTGCGCATGGCTTCTCAGGTTGGCTTGGAAGGCCTGTCGATCGGCACATTGGCAGACGTCATGGGCATGAGCAAGTCCGGCGTGTTTGCTCATTTCGGCTCACGCGAAGAACTTCAGATCTCGGTGGTCAACGAGTACTACGCCCGTTTTGAGCGCGATGTGTTTTATCCCGCGCTCCAGGAACCGCGTGGCTTACCCCGCTTGCGAGCCATGTTCGCCAACTGGATGCGGCACACAGGTGCCGAACTCGACTCGGGCTGCATTTTCATCAGTGGTGCCGTCGAATTTGACGACAGGCCTGGTTCAGTGCGTGATGCGCTTGCACAGGCCGTGAGCTCCTGGCTAGACGCCATGACGCGTGCCGTTCGGCAGGCGCGTGAAGAAAACCATCTCTCCCGCGAGGTGGACGAGCGCCAAGTCACCTTTGAGGTTCATGCCTTGATCCTCGCCCTGCATTACGAAGCACGCTTTCTGCAAATGCCCGGCGCCATTGAGCGCACAACACGGGGTTTCGAAAGCATCCTCGCGCGCTATTGCGTCAGCAATTAACTTATTTTCACTAGACATTTTCCAAGGAGCCCGTTCCCATGCCTACCTACAACCCCCCCCTGCGCGACATGCAATTCGTCATGCACGAGGTGCTCCATGTTGTCGATGAACTCAAGGACATTCCCCGTCACGCGGACGTTGATGTCGATACTTTGAACGCAGTCCTTGAAGAGGGTGGGAAGTTCGCGTCACAAGTGCTGCAGCCATTGAACCTGAGCGGAGACACCGAAGGCTGCTTGCTGGACAAGACAACCCACGAGGTTAAAACCCCCACCGGCTTCAAAGACGCCTACGCTCAATATGTGGAGGGCGGCTGGGCGGCGCTGTCTTGCGATCCAGAGTACGGCGGGCAGGGCTTGCCTATTGTGGCCAACCAATGCGTGTACGAGATGCTGAACTCCGCCAACCAGGCGTGGACCATGTACCCAGGTCTATCGCATGGCGCCTACGAGGCTCTGCACGCGCACGGCACGCCGGAACAGAAAAAGAAATACCTGCCCAAGTTGACCAGCGGTGAATGGACAGGCTCCATGTGCCTGACCGAGCCGCATTGCGGCACAGACCTGGGTCTTTTGCGTTCGAAGGCGGAGCCTGTGGGCGACGGCACCTACAAGATCACCGGCAACAAGATCTTCATCAGCGCCGGCGAGCATGACATGGCGTCCAATATTCTCCATCTGGTGCTGGCTCGGCTTCCAGATGCGCCCAAAGGCAGCAAGGGCATCAGCCTGTTCCTGGTTCCCAAATTCCATGTCAACGACGACCAAAGCCTGGGTGAGCGCAACCCGGTCTTTTGCACCGGTCTGGAACACAAGATGGGCATCCACGGCAACTCCACCGCCCAGCTCAGCCTGGAAGGTGCGGTAGGTACGCTGGTCGGCGAACCGAACAAAGGGCTGCAAGCCATGTTCGTGATGATGAACGCAGCCCGTCTGGGTGTGGGTAACCAGTCCCTGGGCCTGACCGAAGTGGCCTATCAGAACGCGCTCATATATGCCAAGGACCGCTTGCAGATGCGCAGCCTCTCCGGCCCCAAGGCCAAAGACCAGCCCGCGGACCCCATCATCGTGCACCCTGATGTGCGCAAGATGTTGCTCACTGCCAAGGCTTACGCTGAAGGTGGCCGAGCCATGTCCATCTACTGCGCTATGTTGCTCGACAAGGCGCTTTACCACCCAGACGAAAAAGTGCGGAAGGACAGCGACGAACTGGTTGCGCTGCTCACGCCCATCGTCAAAGCCTTCCTGACCGACAACGGATTTGCAGCCACCAACCACGCCATGCAGGTGTTTGGCGGTCACGGCTACATCCATGAGACCGGCATGGAGCAATACGTTCGTGATGCACGCATCAACATGATCTACGAAGGCACCAACACCGTGCAGTCTCTGGATCTGTTGGGCCGCAAGATTCTGGGCAACCAGGGGGCTACGCTGAAAAAGTTCGGCAAATTGATTGCGGCGTTGGTTCAAGAAGAGGGTGTCAATGAAAAGATGAGTGAGTTCATCAATCCGCTGGGCTACCTGGCTGATCAGATGACCAAGTTCACCACCGAGATCGGCTTCAAGGGTTTTGTCAACCCGGACGAGGTCGGCGGTGCCAGTGTGGACTACCTGCGTGTAGCAGGCCACCTGGTGTTCGGATACTTCTTTGCACGCATGGCCAGCGTGGCTTTGAAAAAGCAGGCCGAAGGCAGTACAGACCCTTTCTACACGGCCAAGCTGCAGACCGCGCGCTTTTACTTTGCGCGCCTGCTCCCCGAGACCGCGAGCCTGATGCGCACGGCGCGCTCGGGTGTGGCCAATCTGCTGGAAACAGATGAGGCGCTGGCATGAACTCGCACATCCAACTCGTTTTTCAGCCAGCCACGGTCGCCAAGCTGCTTGTCGCAGGCCTCTCAATTGTGGGGAGCACGGCATGGGCGCAGATGACGCCCGTAGGTACGTGGCAAAGCATTGATGACTCCACGGGACAAGCCAAGGCGCAGATCGTCATCTCTGAATCGGCTGGCGTGCTGACTGGCAGGATTGAAAAGCTCCTGCGAAAAGAGGCCGACCCGAACAGCATTTGCGACAAATGCAGCGGTGACCGAAAGGACAAGCCCGTAGTAGGCCTGGAAATCATCCGAGGCGCCAAGAAGGCGGAGGGTAAAGAAGTTTGGGAAGGCGGCCGCATTCTTGATCCTGAAAAAGGCAGCGACTACGGCTTGCGCCTGACGCCCATCGAGGCTGGCAAGAAATTGGAGGTGCGAGGCTCTATCGGTCCATTCGGGCGCACTCAAACCTGGACCAGGGTCCAGTGACGCGTCACCTTAGAAAGAATTGCTGAAAATGTCCCGATTCAATGTGAAAAAAGTCGCCGTGCTCGGCGCGGGCGTGATGGGTGCGCAGATCGCTGCGCATCTGGTCAATGTCAAAGTGCCTGTCATCTTGTTTGACTTGCCTGCCAAGCCTGGTGAAGACGGCAAGCCAGTCTCCAAAAATGGCATCGTCCAAAAGGCGATTGCTAACTTGAAAAAGCTCAAGCCTTCGCCTTTGGGGTTGGCTGACGACGCCGATCTCATCGAGGTGGCCAACTATGAAGATGATCTCAAGAAGCTCAAAGGCTGTGATCTGATCATTGAGGCCATTGCTGAGCGCATGGATTGGAAGAGCGATCTGTATCACAAGATTGCCCCCTTCGTGGCCAAGCACGCGATCTTGGCAAGCAACACCTCTGGCCTCTCGATCACGCAACTGAGCGAGGCGCTGCCGGAAGCATTGCGCCCGCGTTTTTGTGGCATCCACTTCTTCAATCCCCCACGCTACATGTACCTGGTGGAATTGATCGCCACGCCAGCTACCCAGCCTCAGGCCATGGACGATCTGGAGGCCTTCGTCACTACCGCGCTGGGCAAAGGTGTGGTGCGTGCCAAGGATACGCCCAACTTCATCGCCAACCGAATCGGCACCGCCGGTATGTTGGCGACGATGAAAGAAGTCGAGAAGTTCGGACTCACGTTCGATGTGGTGGACGATTTGACCGGCAAGCGCCTGGGCCGCGCACCCAGCGGAACCTTCCGCACCATCGACGTGGTGGGGCTCGATACGGTGGGCCACGTCATCAAGACCTTGCAAGACAACCTCAGTGCCGAGACTGACCCGTTCTACGAGACCTATGACACACCGGCTGTATTGGCCAAGCTGCTGGAATTGAAGAACCTGGGCCAGAAAACGGGTGCAGGCTTCTATAAAAAAGTGGGCCGTGACATTTTGCGGTTTGACCTGTCCGGGGGCGAATACGTGCCGGGCGGCCAGAAGGCTGATGAAGTCTATGGCCGCATGCTGAAAAAGCCCGCAGGTGAGAGGCTGAAGCTGCTGCGCAATGCAGAGGGGCCTCAGGGCCAGTTCCTATGGGCCATCTTGCGAAACGCTTTTCACTATGCGGCGGTGCATCTGCAATCTATTGCAGAGACCGCGCGCGACGTCGATCAGGCCATGCGCTGGGGCTTTGCCATGAAGCAAGGTCCTTTCGAACTTTGGCAAGAAGCGGGCTGGCTTGAAGTCGCCCAGATGATCCAGGAAGACATTGATGCAGGAAAGGCGATTTCGAAAGCGCCGCTACCTGAGTGGGTGTTCAAAGGCCCCGTGGCCGAAGCTGGTGGAGTGCATACCGAACAAGGTTCCTGGAATCCTTCGAGTGCCCGCTTTGAGGCTCGTCGTCAACTGCCGGTGTATGAGCGGCAGCTCTTTCCCGAGTTGCTGCTGGGAGAAGGCGGTCCGCGTCCGGCGACCGCAGGCAAGACTTTGCAAGAAACGGATGCCGTCCGCATCTGGACCTTGGATGACGAGGTCGTCATCGCGACATTGAAGACCAAGATGCGGGCGATCAGCCCTGAAGCGGGCGAAGGCCTCATGCAGGCCATTGATCTGGCAGAGAGCCAGTATCAGGGTCTGGTCATCTGGCCTGGTGATGATCCATTCTCCGTGGGTGCCGATCTTCAAGCCATGCTGCCTGGCTATGTGGCTGGCGGCGCCGGGTTGGTGGACTCCATGGAAAAAGAGTTGCAGGACCTGATGCTGCGCATGCGCTATGCCAATGTGCCGGTGATATCTGCCATTCGTGGCATGGCGCTGGGCGGTGGGTGCGAACTGGCGGTGTATTCATCGCGCCGCGTGGCCATCATGGAAAGCTATATTGGCCTCGTGGAAGTCGGAGTTGGTTTAATCCCCGGGGCAGGTGGATTGACCTATCTGGCGCGCCGCGCCTATGAGAACTCGCAAGCCAGCGCTGGTAAGGATTTGCTGCCCTTCCTGACGGAGGGTTTTACCGCAGCAGCGATGGCCAAGGTGGGTACCAGCGCGCTGGAGAGCCGTAATCTGGGTTACCTGCTCTGGAGTGACATCGTGGTGCCCAACAAGGACGAGCTTCTCTACGTTGCTACCAACGAAGCGAAGGCCATGTACCGTGCTGGTTACCGGCCGCCACACAGGAAGCAGTTTGCAGTGGCTGGCAGGGACGGCAAGGCGACCATCCAGGGACAGTTGGTAAACATGCGTGACGGTGGTTTTATCAGCCAACACGATTTTCATGTGTCCAGCCTGATTGCCAATGTGCTGACCGGCGGTGACGTCGATCCAGGCACCATGGTGACTGAGGAGTATCTGATGACTCTCGAACGCCAAGCCTTCACTTCGCTGCTGGGCCATCCCAAGACGCACGAGCGGATCATGGGCATGCTGGCGACGGGTAAGCCGGTCAGGAATTGAGCGCCTACCCTCACCCCAACCCTCTCCCACAAGTGGGAGAGGGAGCAGGAGGCTCTATGCAACCCACCAAAGTATCGCCCAAACCCAACTGCCAAACGGCTCAAGCGGCTCAAGCGGCTCAAGCGAAACCCAAATACTCCCTCTCCCGCTTGCGGGAGAGGGCTGGGGTGAGGGAGCGCGCTCGCGCGCTGCGCCACTCTCAAACCGATGCCGAGGCCTTGCTCTGGAGCAAGTTGCGTGATCGCCGTCTAATGGGCTTGAAGTTCCGACGCCAGCGCCCGATCGTGGGCTACTACGCCGACTTCGCTTGCTTGGAAATCGGTCTTGTGATTGAAATCGGCGGTGGCCAGCACGCGGCTCCCGATGCAGTCATTCGAGATCAAAACCGCAGCAGGGTTCTGTCGCGAGAGGACTTCGACGTCCTTCGTTTCTGGAGCAACGACGTGCTCAATGAAACAGAAGCCGTTCTAGAAAAAATCGCCCAAATTGCCCAAACGCGTGACGTAGCTGTTACGCCCACCCTCTCCCCCGTGCGGTAGAGAACCCAAATTAGCCGAGACATTGACCAACATGACCAAACAAATCCAAGACGCCTACATCGTCGCCGCCACCCGCACCCCCATCGGTCGCTCGCACAAGGGGTACTTCAAATCAACCCGCCCGGACGATCTGCTGGGCCATGTCCTGCGTGCTGCGGTAGCTCAAACGCCTGGGCTTGATCCTGCGGCTATCGAAGACATCATCTGCGGATGTGCCATCCCGGAAGCGCAGCAGGGCTTGAACATCGCGCGCATTGGCGCCGTCCTGGCAGGGCTACCTCACGGTGTAGGAGGCATCACCGTCAACCGCTTCTGCGCCTCTGGTCTGTCAGCCGTTCAGATGGCGGCTGATCGCATTCGCGTGGGCGAAGCCGATGTGATGATTGCCGCCGGTGTTGAAAGCATGAGCATGGTGCCCATGATGGGTAATTCGCCTTCCCTGTCTCCAGCCATCTTTGCGGACACCAGCAACGTAGACAACTATGGCATTGCGTACGGCATGGGCCTTACCGCGGAGAAAGTCGCACAGCAGTGGAAAATCTCCCGCGATCAGCAAGATGAGTTCGCCTACGAATCACACATGAAGGCCTTGGCAGCGATCAAGGCCGGAGAATTCGCAAATGAAATCTTGCCTGTCGAAGTCACTTCGCGCAGCGTGGACCTCAAGACTGCTGAAGTCTCCCAGGCGCAACGTACCGTCAGTATCGACGAAGGCCCGCGTGCGGACACCAGCCGCGAAGGCTTGGCCAAGCTGCGCACGGTATTCGCCGCCCGCGGTTCTGTCACTGCTGGCAACAGCTCACAAACCAGCGATGGCGCGGGCGCGCTGATCCTGGCCAGCGAAGCCGCCGTCAAGCGCTTTGGTCTCACCCCACTGGCGCGCTTCGTCAGTTTTGCAGCCAAAGGGGTGCCGCCACAGATCATGGGCATTGGCCCCATTGAAGCCATCCCTGCAGCCTTGCGCAATGCTGGCCTCAAGCAAGATGACATCGACTGGATCGAATTGAACGAAGCCTTTGCAGCGCAATCCTTGGCGGTCATCAACTCGCTGGGATTGGACAAATCCAAAGTCAATCCCATGGGTGGTGCCATCGCCCTCGGCCACCCGCTGGGGGCTACGGGTGCCATTCGCTCGGCCACGGTGGTGCACGCCTTGCGCAGGCATAACAAGAAATACGGCATGGTCACCATGTGCGTTGGCATGGGGCAGGGCGCTGCGGGTATCTTCGAGAGAGTTTGAGTACGGTGTCGATGGCTCTGAGGAAATCCAAGGATTTCCGAAAAGGCCATCTCCGGTAATTCACGAACTCCAACAGTAAAAAGCCCAGAAAGAGCACCATGACGCGCGCATCTCAGGTCAGCAGTCATCCATTTGATGAAGCCATGGCGCTGGTGCCTCTGGCGCCACGAGCGGACGAGCATGGCGCGGAACTGCCCCGAGAGTTCGAGGGGCATACGCATCCGGCCTATGCCAATATGGTGGGGCCGTTTGGGGGGGTCACCGCCGCGCAGGCACTGCAGGCGGTACTTCAGCATCCGCAGCGTTTGGGCGATCCGATTTCGCTCACGGTCAATTTCGCGGCGGGGCTGGCCGATGGTCCGTTCCGCGTCGAAGCGAGGCCGGTGCGCACCAACAGATCGACGCAGCACTGGACGGTCAATCTATGGCAGACCGGCACTGACGGCCTTGATACGGTCATGCTCACCGCAACGGCCGTGACGGCTGTTCGCCGATCGACCTGGGGCGCAGTGGATGAAGCCATGCCATCTGCGCTGCCGCCTTCCAGCGTGCCTAGCGCCCCTTTCACCGATCGCGTGCGCTGGGTAAGTTCCTACGATATGCGCCTGGTGGCCGGAACGCTTCCCAAGCAATGGGATGGCGCAGAAGCAGATAGCCTCACACAACTCTGGTTGCGTGACCATCCGCCTAGATCTCTAGACTATGCCAGCCTCACCGCTTTGGCTGACGCATTTTTTCCTCGCATATGGCGACGCAGGGCGCGCATGACGCCTATTGGAACCGTATCCATGACGGTGTACTACCACGCAGGTCCAGAAGAACTGGCCGCGACGGGAGAAGGCTTTCTGTTTGGCCAGGCACGTTCGCAATCTTTTTTCAATGGGTTCTTCGATCAAAGCGCTCAGTTATGGAGCGAGACCGGTCATCTTCTGGCCACCACGCACCAGATCGTCTATTACAAGGAATGACGAAAGAAGCGGCGCGAGCCCTGGCGAATAAGGCCGACACGGCATGGCCCTGGTTTATCAGCTCAATCGCTTAGGATTGCTTGGGTGATGGTCATACCGTTTCGTGAATTGAAAATTCGCGTTGGGTTCTCACCACCGCGTACTTCGCTTAAGCCCCGGCTGGCCTGACTTGCCGCCCCCTATCTTGCCCGGCCAGGCCGGGTACCTTCAACCACCAATAACAGGTCCTCAATGTCCGAAATTCTTTCCCATCACGACGCCGGCGTATTGACGCTCACCTTCAATCGCCTGGACCGCAAGAACTCCATCAAGACTTCCATGTACGACGCACTGGCCAGTGCCATCGAGGAAGCAGCGAAGGACCCCCAAACCCGCGTCGTCGTTCTTCAGGGCCACGAGACCGTGTTTTCGGCCGGTAACGACCTTCAGGACTTCCTGGCAAACAAGCCACAGGGTATGGATGCGCCTGTGTTCCGCTTTCTTAAAGGCATCGCGACTTTCCCCAAGCCTTTGCTGGCGGCTGTTTGTGGCCCTGCGGTGGGGATAGGCACCACAATGCTGATGCACTGCGATCTGGTGTATGCAGGTGACAATGCGGCGTTCTCCATGCCTTTTGTCAACCTCGGGCTGTGCCCGGAGGCCGCTTCAAGCTTGCTTGCTCCGCGGCTGTTCGGTTATCAACGGGCCGCCGAGGCGCTGCTCCTGGGCGAGCCCTTCTTTGCCGAAGCCGCATTGGAGGTGGGTTTGATCAACCGAATCGTGCCGCCTTCGGAAGCCAATGGTTTGGCGCAGGCGCAGGCGCGCAAGCTCGCTGCCAAGCCGCTAGCCAGCCTGATCGAGACCAAGCGCCTCATGAAAGGTGCCCAGCAGGAAGAAGTGCTCAAGCGCATCGGTGAAGAGGCTGTCAGCTTCGGTCGCATGTTGGGCGAACCCGCCGCACGGGAAGCCATGACCGCATTCATGGAAAAAAGATATCCGGATTTCAGCAAACTTTGATCCCCCCTGAGTCACCTTCGGTGCCTTCCCCCTAAGGGGGACAACGCTGATGGCCGGCGCAGGTCCGTCCATGGCGTTTCACGCATGGCCTGCTCCGCGGCCTTCTGATGTTGGTTCCCTCCCCCTATGGGGGAAGGTTGGGCGGGGTCGGCCAACCGGTGGGGCAAGCGGCGCGCCTTTATCTAGCGCTCTTGCCCGGCTCTATACCATTCCCTATTCAAGTAGTTCTACTTGCCTTGCTGCTGCCCCGATATGATGGCGCGCCGCTGGATTTTTGAGTGGCATTCACATACATCGCAAGAAGGTCTCTAGATGCGTTCGTTGACTGAAGTGAAATTCATTGCCTGTACTCACGACGAGCATGCGCAGGCGATCCTCAGCATCTTTAATGAAGCGATAGTTAACTCGACGGCTTTGTATGACTACCATCCCCGCACGCCGCAAAACATGGAGGGCTGGTTTGCGGCGAAAGCAACTGGGAGGTTTCCGGTGATCGGAGCGGTGGATGACGATGGAGGCCTCTTGGGCTTTGCCAGCTACGGCACATTTCGCGCATGGCCGGCTTACAAATACTCAGTCGAGCACTCAGTTTATGTCCACAAGGACCATCGTGGCCGGGGCTTGGGACCTGCCCTGATGAAAAAGCTGATTGAGGCCGCGCGAGTGCAGCAACTGCACGTGATGATTGGTGCTATTGATGCCACCAACGCGGGCAGCATTGCGCTGCACGACAAGTTGGGCTTCGTTCACGCTGGCACCATCAAGCAGGCGGGCTTCAAGTTTGGAAGCTGGCTGGATGTAGCTTTTTACCAGCTGGTTCTGGACACGCCAGCCCAGCCGGTGGATGGCTAGGGCGTGGGCCGCCGCCAAGGCTGTATGCCTTGGCAAGGATCGCAAGACGGCCATGCGTGCCCTGTCGGCCTGGCGGCAGAGTCCGTCAGGAGGCGCGTCAAATGTCGCTGACGGGTACAGGCCTGGGCTTGCCTTGGTCATCAATGGCAACATAAGTCAGCTGCGCTTCGGTGACCTTGATGTAGCGTCCCTGGTTGTTGAATCGCTCTGCGTAGACCCCCACGTTGACGGTCATTGATGTGCGGCCAATGCGTTCCATTTTCGCCAGGAATGACAGAATGTCACCCACCCGAACGGGCTGTTTGAAGACGAATTGGTTGACGGCCACCGTGGCCATGCGCCCCTGGGCATAGCGGGCCGGCAACACAGAGCCTGCCAGATCGACCTGAGCCATGACCCAACCACCGAAAATGTCCCCATTGGCATTGGCGTCCCCTGGAAGTGGGATGACCTTCAAGACCAGTACATGATCTGAAGGCAACTCCACAGATTCGCCCTGCACCGGTTCTGTATTGGGCGGGCGCAGATGCGTGGTGAGCGGGCTTGTGATGTGAGACATGGGCACCATCTAGGAAACATAACGAAAGGCGATTTTCCAACATGCGCGGAGGCGGCGAGCAAAATTCTCCCGGTCGGTCAGAGGGATTAGCTAAGGGCGGCACAGCGGCGCGCTCCGATTGGCGCACCCTGGCACGGCTATTTCCTTATTTGTGGGAGTACAAGTGGCGCGTGTGCGCCGCGTTCCTGTTCGTGATTGGCGCCAAGGTCGCCAACGTCAGCGTGCCGGTGCTTCTGAAGAATCTGGTCGACAGCATGACCCTCAAGCCGGGTGATCCGGCTGCGGTGCTGGTCGTTCCAGCGGGACTGCTGTTGGCCTATGGAGGCCTGCGCTTGCTGACCTCCTTGTTCACGGAGTTGCGAGAGCTGGTTTTCTCCAAAGCCACGCAGGGCGCGTCTCGGCAGATTGCGCTTCAAACCTTCGAACATCTTCACGCGCTGAGCCTTCGTTTTCATCTTGAACGCCAGACCGGTGGCATGACGCGGGACATCGAGCGCGGCGTACGTGGCATCGAATCGCTGATCTCCTATACGCTCTATTCCATCTTGCCCACTCTGGTGGAAGTGGCGATGGTGCTCATCATCCTCGCGGTGAAGTTCGATCCCGGCTTTGCATGGATCACATTGGGTGCACTGGGGGTCTACATCGTTTTCACGGTGACGGTGACCGAATGGCGCTCCCAGTTCCGCCGCCAGGCCAACGAGTCTGATTCCGCTGCCCACAGCAAGGCCATCGATTCGCTGTTGAATTTCGAGACGGTCAAATACTTCAACAACGAGAATTTTGAGGCCAGGCGTTACGACGAGAGTCTGCAGCATCTGCGCATAGCCCGGCTGAAAAGCCAGAGCACACTCTCGCTGCTCAACACAGGCCAGCAGATCATCATTGCGACGGGCCTCATTGCCATGTTGTGGCGGGCGACGCAGGGCGTGGTAGACGGCAAGCTGACCTTGGGTGATCTCGTCATGATCAACGCCTTCATGATTCAGCTCTACATCCCGCTGAACTTTCTGGGCGTGATTTACCGGGAGATCAAGCAGAACCTGATCGATCTCGAGAAAATGTTCACCTTGATGGATCGCGAGCGCGAAGTCGCAGATGCCCCTGGCGCGGAGGATCTTAGAACCCATGGACCGGTAGACGTTCGTTTCGAGCACGTGGATTTCTCTTACGAGCCGGCTCGGCCCATTCTGCATGACTTGAGCTTTTCCATTCCCGCTGGCAAGACGGTGGCGGTGGTTGGCCCCTCAGGCTCAGGAAAATCAACGCTGGCTCGCTTGCTCTACCGCTTCTACGATGTAGGTGCAGGCGCAGGCGCATCAGGAAATCAACCAGCGGATCCGAATGCTCCGGCCCAGCCCAAGGGTCAAGGCCGAATCCTGATCGCCGGACAGGACATCCGCAGTGTGACCCAATCCAGCGTGCGCCGTGCCATTGGCATCGTGCCGCAGGACACGGTGCTGTTCAACGACACCATTGCCTACAACATCCGGTATGGCCGCCCGGAAGCGACTGACGCACAGGTGGAGCAGGCAGCCCGCGCAGCACACATCCATGAGCTCATTGCCAGCTTGCCCAAAGGTTATGCAAGCATGGTGGGTGAGCGTGGGCTCAAATTGAGTGGCGGCGAAAAGCAGCGCGTGGCGATTGCCCGCACTCTGCTGAAAGACCCTCCCATCCTGATCTTCGATGAAGCAACGAGCGCCCTTGATTCGCGCAATGAACGCGACATTCAGGCGGAGATCCAGCATGCGGCGCGCGGCAAGACCACCCTGGTCATTGCGCACCGCCTTTCCACCGTAGTCGATGCCCATCAAATCCTTGTCATGGAGCACGGCCGAATCATCGAGCGCGGCACCCACATGGAGCTGCTCCTGGCCCGTGGACGCTATGCGGACATGTGGGCATTGCAGCAGAATGCCGAGCAATCGCAAGAAATTCTTTGACCCGCCTGAATTCAGGCACGAAAATTGATACAGAGAAGTCTGAGCAAATAGTTCGCACGGAGGTCAATTTTTTGGCGAATTTCGCTCTTGTATCTCCTAAATACGGGTTAACGCTTACGACCCACTTCGTAGAATTGCGTTCTCAGGGCTTCTGCCATTTCTTTTTTTTTCAAAGGATCATCCGCATGAAAAAACATCTTCTCGCCTTGGTGGCGTTCTCTTTTGTTGCTGGCGGCGCCGTGGCGCAATCAGTGGACACACTGGCCAAGATCAAATCCCGTGGTGCCGTGAACCTGGGTGTGCGTGATTCCTCCGGTCTGGCCTTTACCATCGGTGGTGGCAAGTACGTCGGCTTCCACACCGAAATGGCCGAGCGCATCATCGAAGACCTGGGCAAGCAGCTTGGCTCAACCCTGAAAGTCAACTATCAGGTCATCACGTCGCAAAACCGTGTTCCTCTGGTGCAAAACGGCACCATCGATTTCGAATGCGGCTCAACGACCAATAACCTCACTCGTCAGAAAGACGTGGCTTTCGCATTTACCACCTATGTGGAAGAAGTGCGCATTGCAGTCAAGGCCAACTCCGGCATCAAGTCCATCAAGGACCTGAACGGGAAGTCTGTGGCCACCACCACGGGCACGACTTCCGTGCAAACGCTGCGCAGGAACGAGCGCGCCAATGGCGTTGATTTCAAGGAAGTCACGGGCAAAGACCATGCAGACAGCTTCTTGCTGCTGGAAACTGGCCGTGCTGATGCGTTTGTGATGGACGGCTCCATTCTGGCCAAGAACATCTCGACTTCCAAAAACCCCAAGGACTACGCCATCGTGGGTGAAGTCCTCAGCGTCGAGCCTATCGCCTGCATGCTGCCAAAGGATGATCCGAAGCTGAAGAAGGCTATTGACGACAGCATCGTGCGTCAGATCAAGGACGGTTCGCTGGCTAAGCTGTATGACAAGTGGTTCATGCAGCCCATTCCACCAACCAACACTGCACTGAACATGCCGCTGTCAGATAGCACCAAGGCTGCCTGGGCAACGCCTAACGACAAGCCTATGGAAGACTACGCCAAGAAATAACATGGCGCACTCGCAAGCGTAAGCTGCGCCCGCCATGAAAATGATGGCGGGCGTTTTTCGTTCTAAGGACGGCGCGTTGAAGGGAGGAGTGAGATGCTCAATATGGATTGGAAGGTATTCTGTCAGGATACCTTGACCGGCGATGTGGTCGCCGGATGCTTTGGTACAGCGGTCGACCCCACCTATCTCAATTGGCTGTTTTCCGCCTGGGGTTGGACGGTCGGAGTATCTCTGACGGCGCTCATCATTGCGTTGTTGGCGGGTTCCATCATTGGTGTGTTTCGCACCTTGCCGGACAGCCCATGGTTGGTGCGCTTCGGCAATACATGGGTTGAGCTGTTTCGCAATATCCCGCTTCTGGTGCAGATTTTTCTCTGGTACCACGTCCTTCCGGCTCTCATTCCTGTGATGAAAGGGTTTCCGCCGTTCATCCTGGTGGTGTTGGCGCTGGGGCTTTTCACCTCCGCGCGCATCGCCGAGCAAGTGCGCTCAGGCGTTCAGGCGCTGCCTAAGGGGCAACGTTATGCAGGCATGGCGCTGGGGTTTACTACCCCCCAGTACTACCGGTACGTGATCTTGCCCATGGCCTACCGCATCATCATTCCGCCGCTCACCAGCGAGTCCATGAACATTTTCAAGAACTCGGCAGTAGCCTTCGCGGTGTCCATTCCGGAACTGACGCAGTTTGCCTTGCAAGCAGGTGAAGAAACTTCGCGTCCGATCGAGATCTACCTGGGCGTGACGGTTCTCTATGTCATGTCGGCGCTGGTCATCAACCGCATCATGGCCTTTATAGAAAAACGTTCCAGAGTTCCCGGCTTCGTAGCAGCTGGTACTGGTGGAGGACATTGAGCATGAATCTCGATTTTTCCATCCTCAACTGGGACCTGATCCAGAACTTCATCCTCAAGGGGCTGTATTTCAGCTTCATGTTGACCATTGTCGCCACGCTCGGCGGTATCTTCTTCGGCACCATCCTGGCGCTCATGCGCTTGTCAGGCAAGAAGTGGTTGGACGTGCCGGCAGCGATTTACGTCAACGGCATGCGCTCCATTCCGCTGGTGATGGTGATCCTTTGGTTCTTCCTGTTGGTGCCCTTCATGATTGGCAGGCCCATCGGTGCGGAGTACTCCGCTATCGTGACTTTCGTGGCTTTTGAAGCCGCGTACTTCAGCGAGATCATGCGCGCCGGCATCCAGTCCATTCCGCGTGGCCAGGTGTTCGCCGGTCAGGCCATGGGCATGACTTACGGGCAGAACATGAAGCTGGTCATCTTGCCTCAGGCGTTCCGCAACATGTTGCCGGTGCTGCTCACCCAGACCATCATCCTGTTTCAGGATACTTCCCTGGTCTACGCTATCGGAGCCTATGACTTGCTCAAAGGTTTCGAGACTGCCGGTAAGAACTATGGCCGCCCCGTAGAGATGTACCTGCTGGCTGCCGTGCTTTACTTCATCCTCTGCTATGCGCTGTCCTGGCTGGTCAAGCGCTTGCACAAGAAAATTGCCATCATTCGCTGACCGGAAAGAGAGATTGATATGTCTGATTACATGATCCAGGTAAAGAACGTCTCCAAGTGGTATGGCCCTGTTCAGGTGCTCAACGACTGCTCGGTCAATATCACAAAGGGCGACGTGGTGGTGGTTTGCGGGCCTTCGGGCTCCGGTAAGTCGACTCTGATCAAGACGGTTAACGGCCTGGAGCCCATCCAGAAAGGCGACATCATCGTCAACGGCACCTCGCTGATCGATTCCAAGACTGACCTGCCTAAGTTGCGGAGCAAGGTCGGCATGGTGTTCCAGCACTTCGAATTGTTCCCCCATCTTTCGGTGACGGAAAACCTTACCATTGCCCAAATCAAGGTGCTCGGCCGCAAGCCTGACGAAGCCAAGGTCCGTGGCCTCAAGATGCTGGACCGTGTGGGTCTCATGGCCCACAAGGATAAATTCCCTGGGCAACTGTCAGGCGGGCAACAGCAACGGGTGGCCATTGCACGCGCTCTGTCCATGGACCCCGTGGTCATGCTGTTCGATGAACCTACTTCCGCGCTGGACCCTGAAATGGTGGGCGAGGTGCTCGACGTGATGGTCGGGTTGGCGCACGAGGGCATGACCATGATGGTCGTCACACACGAGATGGGCTTTGCCCGCAAAGTCGCCAATCGGGTGATCTTCATCGACGTGGGTGGCAAGATTCTGGAAGATTGCTCCAAAGACGAGTTCTTTAATCACCCAGAGAACCGTCAGCCGCGCACCAAGGACTTCCTTGGCAAGATCCTCCAGCATTGATCCATCCCCCTGAGGCGCTTGTGCGCCATCCCCAGGGGCGCGCGCACCACTAGCCGCTTGGCCAAGCCAGCCATGCGGCGTTTGGCTTTCGGCTTTGGACGACCAAGCTCCCCAATCAGCGGCGACGTAGATTCGCAGGTTCCCGCCATGGACACTGTGCTGATGCCATCCGATCAGCCTGAGTAGCGAAAGCCTGAAGCTATCGCACCGGCGGCACACTTCCCAGCAGCCGGATCAGATCCTGCTGGCGCGTGGAGCCGGTCTTGGCGAAGATGGAGGAGAGTTGCGAGCGCACTGTGCTGATTTTCACGCCCAGTTCCAGGGCAATTTCTGCGGGTGCGCAGCCTCTCAGTATGAGGGGTAGCAAGCGGGCTTCCGCAGGGCTCAGGCCGAATATGCGCATCACGAAGTCTGAGACCGCAGGGGGTGCTTCGACGTGCCTGGCCAGGAGCAGCATGCACGCCCCTGGTTGTGTTTTTTCGGAGTCGGGCCCACCAGGCTCTTCTACCGGTAAAGCCAGTGCCATCAGCTTGGGGTTCGTCTGACCAAAAGCCGCTCCGCCGCCCTGTCCGCGAGTGCAGGCATGTACCAACTGGCCTAACGGCTCGTGCAATGCCACGCGTTCCGGCAGGCTTCCCAGCCAACGTGCAGAGCTCGGATCCACCATCAGTGTTCGAACGCCTTGGTTGGCATAAAGCACCCGGCCTGCAGGGTCCAGCATGACCACGCCGAAGTCCAGCGCGTCCAGAAAACGGTGCAGCAGCGTCACTTGTTCCTGCATGCGGCGCGTAGTCCAATGCAGGTCGAACGCACGGACCACATGCGGGAAGATCAATTGCATGATGGTCAGGTCGTCTTCACTGAAGTTGGGTTGATCAGGCCGACGAAAGAAACTCAGGTGAGACGGAGGTGCCAGCCCCGGCACACTGCCGTCCGATACCGCCGAAACCAGCAGATATTCGGCGGATAGTGGCGCCAGATACTCTTTGTAGAAGCGGCTTTGACGAAATACCGGTAGGGGCACAATGTCACTGCCTCGCGCAATGTTGCCCTGAACAAACAAGCCGTCTGTGACACCCTGTTGAAGCCAGATGTCGTGCTGCCACCAATAGTCGGAATAGGCACGGGCTGCTTCATCGGAGTGATTCCAGGCAGCATAGAAGCTTTGGTCGCGTTGTCCCTGGCCGGCTGCCACCAACATGGAGAAGCTGGCGTCGAAGAGTTCGGCCATGACGCGCAATGCCTCGGGCCAAGCGTCGTCCTGCCCCACAGCACTATAGAGCGCGTGCTGTACTCGGCTGTATGCGGCCAACGAAAGTTTGGCTTCTTCCACTGCATTCCTTTGTGAGACCCCCATTTTTTGCACAGCTTCATCTTGCATGCAAGCGAGAAATTCTCTGTGGACATGTGCATTCCTGGGCTAGCAAAACCTTGGTTCATCGCAATGATGCCTCTTTCAGCCTTTTCAGACCGAATGCCACGAACAATATTCTCCCCAATCTCGCACCAGGTTGGGCGGCGGCCCTGCTGCTCAAGCGGCGGCGAACTCGTTTTTCTTCGTGGTCGGCGGAAAATTCTCTAAACCGGCGAGCGACGGAACCTCGCGCACTCGGGTGTTACTCACTCTGTATCGATTGAAGAAGATTTCCTGTCTTTCTCCTGTCAATTTTGCAGGGTTTGCCCGTGACCATACACACCATTGCAGCGCTTCCAGCAGAGATCCATGTCGTCCTGGATGAGGTAAATTCGCTTCGTCCACACGCCCAGCCGCAGCAAGCCCATCAGTTCAATCAGGTCGGAATGACCGGATTGGGGCTGGAGCTCGATCAGGGCCGAAATGACTCCGAGCTTGCGCTGCAAGACGCGCGCCTGGATGCGCTGTCGCCCGAGCCAAGCGTGATCGATGGGGGTGAAGTGACGCACTCCAGCCCGCAAAGGGGATTGCTTCAATGGTTGCGCGAAATCCTCTCTTATCTTTGGGACACCAGTGTCCAAGATAACGAAGTCAGTCCAATGTTACCGGCAGGTCCCCAGGGCGTTCGTTCCGACGATCAAAGCGTGTTGTTTGATGCAATTGCTGAAGGTAACCTCTATAAGCTCCGAACGGCATTGCGCATTGGATGCGATGTCAATGCGATGGACATCGACGGACGAAGCGCCTTGACGCTGGCCTGCGAAGGTCAACATCATGAGCTTGCCTGCGCGCTTCTCGACAGGGGAGCAATTGCGACATTCCATGATATTTCGGCTATCTCTCGTTGGAATGAGGCCATGAGCGTTCTGGAGAGGTTCTCTGCCAATGTCGCGACTGGATACTCTGAATCTCTATGGGTCTTGGATGTGCTTTCGCGCGCCGTCATGGAGGGGGATGTTCGCACGCTGGCTTTAACGCTCAGACTCATGGGTAGCGAAATCCCCGGTGACCGGCATGACGCTCTCCCACTGCTGCTGGCTGCGCGCAGCGGCCGGAGTGACCTGTTCGGGCGCTTGCTGGCGCCGGAAACTGGCGGCCCCGCCTGGGACATGGAAGAGATGGCCACAATGGTTTCAGCGCAGGGCGAAGACCGCCAAGAGGTCGTTCGAGTCTTACGAGAGTGGAAGCCGGAGCGAGGCGAGCCCCCAGCGTGCGGCGCAGCGCGGCTGGCACTCATAGTGGCCGCAGTTTATGGTCATTCAGAAATCGTCGGCCAGTTATCAATTGAAACTGGTAGATACCGCATCCATCCCAGGGATCGCCATGCTGCACTCTTGGCTGCCTGCGTCTATGGTCATGTAGAGATTGCCCGTCAATTGCTGAGCGCGCGGACCGATACAGAGGGGCGCTTTTGGTGGGACGGGGACAATGCAATGCTGAAGGCGGTCGAGTTCGGCCAGCACAGCGTGGTCCAACTGCTCTTAGACCACGGGATGGACACGCAAGCCGAAGATAATTGGGGTCGTCCAAGCCTTCAAATTGCGATTGAGGGCAGCCGGAAGCGGTCCGAACATAACGACCCATCGCTTGAGGTCAGCCCCGATGCGAGGGGTGATGTCGTCGAGCTTCTTATAGAACATGCAATTCAACTCCTCGGAGACGAGAAGTAGCCATCACCATATTGCACAGTGGGTTTCATTCAAGCTGAAGAAAAAATGCACCCTTCGAATGAAGGATGCATTGCTATCTGCCGCTGAAATCGAGGGCGTTGCCCACCTCAATGCCTGCGAGCACCTCAGGTTGTAGCCAGGGCGTGTTAACACGCCCTGGTTCCCGCGATGCATGATGCCGAAGCGCTAACTTACTTCTTGCGCGCAGCGATGGCTTTTTCAGCGGTGGTAACCAGGTCTGCGCCGATCTGGTTCTTCCATTTCGCGTAGACCGGCTGCGTGGCTTTCACGAAGGCATCGCGTTCAGTGGCTGAAAGCCGAGTGACCGCGACGCCTGCGCCTTCGATCTCCTTGAGCAGCGGTTGACCAGGTTCAATCATGCCCTTGCGTGCCAGGGCGAGCTGTTCTTTTCCTGCCTCGAGAGCCGCTTGACGCACGGCCTCGCGGTCGGCCGGCGTCCAGGAGTTCCACACTTCCTTGTTGACCACGAAGATCAGCGGATCAGCCACGTAGCCCCACATGGTCAGGTGCTTTTGCCCCACCGTTTGAAGCTTGGAAGCGGTAAAAATGCTCAGCGGGTTTTCCTGGCCATCCACGGCGCCACTGGCAAGCGCTGGCTGGGCGTCTGCCCAGCTCATCTGCGTGGGGTTGGCACCAAGAGCCGTAAAAGTTTCCAGGAACAGCGGCGAGCCCACGACGCGAATCTTCAGGCCCTTCAGGTCTGTCGGGGTCTTGATGGCGTGCTTGGAGTTGCTGATTTCACGGTAACCGTTTTCTCCCCACGCCAGCGGCAGCACGCCCGCCTTGTCGATGGTTTCGAACATGCGTTTGCCCACTTCACCTTGCGTGAGGGCGTCGACGGCTGCGTAGTCGGGCATCAGGAAGGGCAGCGAGAAAAGATTGAGCTGCCTGACCTGTGGAGACCAGTTGATGGTCGAGCCGATGGCCATATCGATCACGCCTTGGCGCAGCGCGGAGAACTCACGCGTCTGGTCCCCTTGAATCAATGAAACGCCGGGGTAGAGCTTGATGTTGATCCGGCCGTTGGTCTTCTCGCGTACTTTATTCGCCCAGATTTCACCGCCCTTGCCCCAGGGGAAGGCGGTGCCCAGCACGAGCGACATCTTGTATTCGCTCTTGTAGTTCTGCGCAACTGCAGGGGCAGACAGGCCCAGGCCTGCCACTGCGGCAGCGGCTGTGGCGAGAGCGAGCAGGGTGCGTCGAAGTTTGATCATGATGGATGTCTCCTTTTAAAAATGACTCGGAACGTCGGTAGAAAATCTTGTCATTGCCGAATAACGTAAACACGTTCTTATGAGCGGAGGGCTGTCCAGGACAGCTATCTCCGAGCAAATGAAGGCGTTACGTGGCATCAGTATCCGAGCACGCCCGGCAGCCAGAGCGCCAGTTGCGGCCAGATGATCACAGCCACCATGACCAGGCCCATGGCGAGCAGCATCGGACCCACCCAGCGCACGGTTTCTTCCATTCGTACATTGGCTATGCGGCATGAAACCATCAGGTTCACTGCCAAGGGTGGCGTGAATTGGCCAAGCGCCACTTTCAGTGTAAGCAAAACGCCGAACCAGACCGGGTCCCATTTGTAGTGCTCGACGATTGGCCACAGCAAGGGCACGAAGATCAGGAAAATAGAGACACCGTCAAGGAACATGCCCACGGTGATCAGCAGCAGGATCAGGAGTGTCAGTACCCCATACTCGCCCAGGCCGGAGTTCAAGATGGCTCGCGTGATCGGGTCAATCACACCCAGCGTCGAGAGTGAATAGGCGAATATGCCCGCGAGCGACACTACCAGCAGAATCACCGCTGAAAGCTCGCCCGATTCCTTCAGTATGGGGAATAGATCGCGCAAGGTCATGGTGCGGTGGATCACCATGCCCACGAACAGTCCGTAGAACACCGCAACCACGGCCGCCTCGGTGGGTGTGAACCAGCCTGCGCGCATACCGCCCAGGATCAACACCGGCGCTGCCAAGCCCCAGACGGCCTCGCGGAGACTCTTCCAGAACGGGGGGCGTGGCATGGAGGCTTCCAGCACGCCCATCTTGTGCCGCCTGGCGAGCCAGACGGCAGGCACGATCAGCGCCAATCCTGCCAGGATGCCTGGAATCATGCCGGCAGCAAAAAGTGCTGGTACGGAGGCACCGGGCACCAGGACAGAGTAGACGATGAAGGCCACAGAAGGAGGAATCAGAATATCCGTGGACGCCGCCGCACCAACCACGCTGGCTGAGTAGCTGGGCGGATAGCCGGCTCGGTTCATGGCAGCGATCATCACCGCGCCGACGGCCGCCGCATTCGCGGGGCCAGAGCCCGAAATACCGCCCAGGAACATGGCCACTGCGATGGCCACCAGCGGGAGCATGCCCGGTCCGCGCCCCACGATGGCGACCGCGAAATTCACAAGCCGTAGAGCTACGCCCGACCGATCGAAGATAGAGCCGACCAGAACGAACATCGGGATGGCGAGCAGGGGGTACTTCCCGAGCCCGGCGTAGAAGTTCTGTGGTACGGCCAGCAGGCCGAACCACTGCGCATCGCTATTGGCAATCGCGATAGCTGCTGCGCCAGCCAGCCCCAGCGCCGCGCCGATGGGCACGCCGAGCAGCATCATCGCGATGAAGGCGGTAAACAGCAGGGTCGCGATCATGGTGCACGTTCCTCAGCACGAACTTCAGGCGAAGTCGGCAGGTCGGGATCGTCAGAGGCTGCAACACCTTTGCGCCGCATCAGTCCAATGGCGCGCAAGGTGATGGCGATCGAGATGATGGGTAGCCAGATCGAATACCACCACTGAGGCACGCCAATCCCCGGAGAGGTCTCCCCGTATTGAATGTCGTCCCACACCATGCGCACTGACAGTACGGCAATCAGGGCAAAGAGCAGCGCGACCATGGCCGCGCCGAATTTGGCCAGTGCGCGCTGCCGGCTGATGGGGCCAGAGTCTGCAAAGTATTCGATGCGGATGTGCCGGTTGCGTGCCACGGCGGCTGAACCAGCCACCATGGTCAGGGCAATCATCAGAAAAATGGAGACTTCCTCAGTCCAGGCGAAAGACGCGCTGGTGAAATAGCGCACCAGGACATTGGCGAAGGTGATCAATGCCAGCGCCGCCATGATGAAGACCGTGACCCAGTCTTCAATCTTCAGGGGCACCCAGGTCTTGGATGAGGTCTCAGCGGGCGGGGTGGCTCCGGAGTTCTCTCCGTGAGAAAGGGGGGAGGTCATGCTGTATTTGTTGAAAAGCGCTCAAAAAAAGCGCTTCAGACGCGCCAGCCCGATCTTATCCGGGCTCGGCTGGCCTTTTGCGCCTACAGCCGGTATCATGCCTGCATGCAAACCCTAAGCGCGTTGCCCGTGTGCACGCTGGCCATTTTGGCTGGCGCTGCCATTGTGTGCGCGCGCCTGGGCGCTCGTCAGCTCAAAAGGGCGTCCACGCCCCAAGGAATGCGCCACTCGGCCGCACTCCTCTGAGCCCGACGATCGCTCTCCTCTCCCTCTCCAGCGCCTTTTCTCCAGATCGTCGGGCCCTTGCCCGCCCGCGCTGTTTTTCCTATTTGACAGGAGATTGCGATGACTTCCAATATTCAAGTGCTCCGCCGCGTGATCACTGAGCTCGACCACGTCCGTATCTACAACCTTTTAAAGCGCCAATTCGGCAGTGTCAGCGCCCCACAGGCTGAAGAACTGGGCGAGGCCATTGACAACGCCGACCTTGTGCCCCCGCAAGAGATAGGTCCCAATGTGGTCACTATGTACAGCAAACTGCGTGTCCTGGACACGGCAACCGGTGAAGAGCGAATCATCACGCTGTGTTACCCCCCTGATGCCGATGCAGCCACCGGCATGATTTCCGTGCTTTCGCCTGTGGGCACCAGCCTGCTCGGGTTAAGCGTTGGCGATGTGGCACGTTGGCATGTGGCTGATGGCAAGGAATCAGCCATTGAAATACGTGCCGTTGAATTTCAGCCCGAAGCGGCTGGGGACTATACGAGCTGACTGGCTCCCCCTGAGTCGCTTGCGCGCCTTCCCCCAAGGGGACGCAGCCAGCGGCCCGAGAAATGGGGCTCCCCCTGAGGCGCTGACGCGCCTTCCCCCAAGGGGGGACACAGCCAGCGGCCTGGCAAAGCCAGCTCCGCGGCTACTCCCGAACGGCCTGCTCTGCGGCCTTCTGATTTTGCTCCCTCTACCGCAGGCGGGAGAGGGGATTTACAGCCATCGCTTGCGAGTCTTACGTGTAAGGCCGAGCGTAGCTGGCTGCGCTGCCGGGCGCACTCCCCGGCCTCCGACCTAAAGAAAAGAACAGAAGGTAGTTTCAAATCGCAGCGGTAACCTGGGTTCTCCCCACAGTCCGCAAAAGTGCTCTTTACCCAGTGCCTATCGGCAGAGCAAAAAAACACCCCATCCCGGTCTCTGAGAAAATCCCCCCTCATGACCGCCCCTCAAACACTGACCATCACCCGCCCCGACGACTGGCACCTGCACGTCCGCGACGGTGCCGCCCTGAACTCCGTGGTGCCCCACACGGCAGCGCAGTTCGCCCGCGCGATCATCATGCCGAACCTGAAGCCGCCCGTGACCACGGCCGCGCAGGCTTTGGAATACAAGGAGCGCATCCTGCAAGCCGTGCCTGCCGGCATGGATTTCGAACCCCTGATGACGCTCTATCTGACCGATGTCACGCCAGCGGAAGAAATTGCTCGCGCCAAGGAGGCCGGTGTCCACGCCCTCAAGCTCTACCCGGCGGGTGCCACTACCAACAGCGACGCCGGCGTAACCGACATCCGCAAAACCTACAAGACGCTGGAAGCCATGCAGCGCGCCGGCCTCAAGTTGCTGGTGCACGGTGAGGTGACGGATTCCGAGATCGACCTGTTCGACCGTGAAGCCGTTTTCATCGACCGGGTGATGCAGCCGCTACGCCGCGATTTTCCAGAACTGAAAGTCGTCTTCGAGCACATCACCACCAAGGAAGCCGCTCAATTTGTCGAGCAAAGTGACGCTCACACGGCAGCCACGGTGACGGCTCACCATCTGCTCTACAACCGAAACGTCATCTTCCAGGGCGGTATCCGGCCCCACTACTACTGCTTGCCTGTGCTCAAGCGAGAAGAGCACCGCCAGGCCCTCGTGAAAGCCGCCATCAGTGGAAGTCCCAAGTTCTTTCTGGGTACTGACTCCGCTCCTCACGCGTCCCACCTGAAGGAGCACGCCTGCGGGTGCGCTGGCTGCTATACCGCCCTGACTGCATTGGAGTTGTACGCTGAAGCTTTTGAGGCAGCAGGCGCTCTGGACAAGCTGGAGGGCTTCGCTTCTTTCTTTGGTGCAGATTTTTACGGTTTGCCCAGGAATACAAGCACCATCACGCTGCGCAAAGAGCAATGGCAGCTACCAGAAGAGGTGCCCTTTGGCGACACCGTGGTGAAGCCACTTCGCGGTGGTGAAACCTTGGGATGGAAGTCTCAGTAAGCCTTTGACGCTTCGGTGGGTAGCAAGAGCGCTTTCCCGCTGGCTAGACGGCTTCCTACTCCTCCGTCTCCGATGGAGACCTCACACGAGGCGGCTGTTCGCACCGCAAGCGCTTTAGCTACAACACCGGCCCCAGCGTGGCCATGACGTTGTTCCAGATACGGCGCCACCAAGGCCACTGCCTGACCTGTTCCAAGGTCACTGTGTCGGCTTGGTCGATGTAGTGCTGCTGGCGCGCTTGCACGGAGGCAGTCGTGCTCGCATCTTGAAGCAGCATATTGTTTTCGTAGTTCAAATCGAAGCTGCGCAGGTCGATATTCGTCGAGCCCACCAAGCTGACCTCGCCGTCAGCGGTCAAGGTCTTGGCATGCAGCAAGCCACCGCGAAACTCATGGATGAACACGCCCGCCCGAAGCAAGCGGTGATAGGTGCTGCGACTGGCCGCGGCCACGATCCATGAGTCGTTGCGCTTCGGGAAAATGAGTGTGACCTTCACACCCCGAAAAGCAGCGGCGCAAAGGGCTTCCATGACGGTGGCATCGGGCACGAAGTAGGGGGTGGAAATGGTCAGTTCACGCTGCGCGGTGGCAATCAGGGTTGCGAACAACTGCGGAGTCGATCGGCTTCGTTCAGTGGGGCCGTCCCCCACCATTTGAGCCGCAAAACCGTCAGGGTGTGCCGGGGTTTCTTGCGTCAGGGGGTTGAAACTGTCGTCGCCGGTGGCCTGCACCCAGTCGCTGGCAAACAGCAATTGCGCCTGGCCCACAGGGGGGCCTTCCACGCGCAGCATGATGTCCACCCAGGGGGCATACCGCGCTTTGACCAGAAAAGCAGCATCTGCACAGTTCTGACTTCCGACATAGGTCACTCTTCCATCAATGACCGTGATTTTTCGGTGATTGCGAAGATCGATGCGGCTGGTCAGCACGACTTTGAGCAGGTTGTTGATGGGCAGGGCTACGGCCAATTTCACCCCGGCCTCTCGCATTGAGCGCCAGAGCGCGGTGCGAATCAGGGGGCGCGAGCCTAGGCCGTCCACCATGGCGCGGCACACCACCCCGCGCTTGGCGGCGCGGATCAATGCATGGGCGATATCGGTTCCCATGTCATCGCCCAGCCAGATGTAATAAAGGACATTGATTTCGCGTTCTGCCAGATCCATATCTGCCAGCATGCGTTTGCGCGTTTCGTCGTTGTCGGCCATCAACTCGGCACGGCATCCGGAAAGCGGATAGAAGCCGTTGACGGATGCGGCATAGCGAAAGACACCCTGCCATTGAGGGCGAATGAGGGCAGAGATATCTTCGGGCTTTCCCAGCATGTGCCGCACGGGCGCGTTGTCCGGCCAATGCTTGCGCATGAACATGGCCACCGGTTGGTGGCGGCCGGTAAGACGTCGGCCAAGATTGATTTCACCCAGGAGGTAATAAAGCACTACGCCGACGTAAGGCAGCAGCGTGAGCACCATCAGCCAGGCCATGCGCTTGTCGGGCGAGAGATCGTCGCGTAGCAACACCCGCATGGCCGCTGCCAGTACGAGCAAGCCATGCAGTACGAGCAAGATGGTCGAGATCATGGCCGCTCAGGTGGCGATGACCTTGGGGCACAGCGTGTGCACTTGGCTCGAGCAGGCTGAGAAGGCATCGATTTGGATAGCGCCTAGGAGGCTGTCGGACTTGGAAGTCGCATTTTTCGCTTGTGGCAGGATTGGAGAACATGGTAACCCAAGCTCTTCAAATCAACTGGAATGCCCCCTGGTGGGAACCGGTGCGTTCACTCGGGCAACCGGCGCTAGCCAGTTGGATGGCTGGGGCGGGCGTCGCCCATGCATTGAATGCGTTCGGTCCAGCGCCCGTCAGCTTTTTGCCTCATGCTGCACTTGCTGAGGGGCAAGCCTATGAGCGCTTTATTTTTGAGCGCCGCGCCGTGCCTACGCGCGACAACCTTCATGACTTCCTCAATGGCCTGATGTGGTTGCGTTATCCGCTTTCAAAGCGCCGCATGAATGCTCTGCAGGCGCAGGAGATTGCCGTCAATGGCGTGCAGGCCACCCGGGGCCCGGTGCGTGATGCGGTCACGGTGTTTGACGAAAACGGTGCTCTGTTGGCAGCGCCCGAACCGCTGATGAGCGCGCTGAGAGAGCGGCGATGGGACGAGCTCTTCGGTCCTATGCGGCCGCTCTGGGAGCAGGCGCGCCTGTGGCTGCTCGGTCATGCGGCACTGGAAAAACTGGTTTCGCCGTACAAATCGATCACGGCACACGTGCTGGCCGTGCCAGAGGAGCTGCGAACGCCGGAAGAAGCGGATGAATGGCTGGCAGACTGGCTGAGTGCGGAGCGCCTCGTGCCCAAGCCCTTCGTGCCCTTGCCGCTGCTGGGCATACCGGGTTGGTGGGCGGAGAATGAAGAAGCCGGTTTCTATGACGACAAGGCGGTGTTTCGCCCCAAAACGGTGTTTCGTCCCAAAAGGGCTGCGATGACCGGATCTGCCGCTTGCTCTGCAGTGCGCCAGAAGGCGCTTTGACCCCGCCTCGATAGGTTCAAAGCGTGCGCTGGCAGCATTCTGGCGTGTAAATTGCTGGAACCTAGTCATTGAAAACTGTTCAAATACGCCCCAATTACCAAACTCGGCGTGGCCGAGCCCATCTAATAAAGGAAAAAGGGACCCGATGAAACGCATCATGTTGTTCGTTATGACCAACGTCGCTGTGATGGTGGTGCTAGGCATCGTCACCAGCTTGTTTGGTCTGAATCGCTTTGCCGGCCCCAATATGCAGGTGGGCCAGCTCATGGTGTATTCGCTTGTGATCGGTTTTACAGGCGCCATCATTTCGCTGTTGATCAGCAAACCCATGGCCAAAAGCAGCATGGGCGTCAAGATCATCAATGAGCCCGCCAATGCAGACGAGGCCTGGATTGTCGAGACCGTGCGCCGCCTGTCTGAAAAAGCCGGTATCAAGATGCCCGAAGTGGGTATCTATGAGGGTGAGCCCAATGCCTTTGCCACAGGCGCTTTCAAGAATTCTGCCCTGGTCGCGGTTTCCACTGGCCTTTTGCAAGGCATGACGCGTGAAGAGGTCGAGGCGGTGCTTGGACATGAGATCGCCCACGTAGCCAATGGTGACATGGTCACCATGACTCTGATTCAGGGCGTGATGAACACGTTCGTGGTGTTCCTGAGCCGCCTGATTGGCTCGTTCATTGACAGCGCCCTGCGCAAGGGCAGCGACAGCTCCGGCCCTGGCATTGGCTACTATGTCAGCACCATCGTTCTGGACATCCTGTTCGGCTTCCTGGCCGGCATGATCGTCGCCTGGTTCTCACGTCACCGGGAATATCGCGCAGATGAGGGTGCTGCACAACTGATGGGCCGCAAGCAACCCATGATCAGTGCCTTGCAACGTTTGGGCGGCATGCATCCTGGTGAACTGCCCAAGACCATGCAGGCAATGGGTATTACCGGTAGCTTGGGCAAGCTGTTTGCCTCGCACCCTCCCATGGAAGAGCGCATCGCTGCACTGCAGGCTTACCAAGGCTGAATGTGCGGACACTGGCCTAGGGCGTTTTGAGACGCTCTGTGCCAGCGTGATTAAGGCCTGCTGAGCAGGGCGGTGAAATCCTCGGGGTTCTTCCGCAATCCTGAAACGGGCGTTCCCTGCCTATTTAGCGCTGGCTCAAGCCTACTGTGGTGAAGGCCTTGCTCAGGTCCATAGCCACCGCTTCTCCTACTTTGATGCCATCAATGCCGGCGGACAAAATACCTCCTGCGTAGCCAGCACCTTCGCCAGCGGGAAAGAGCCCGCGCACGTTGAGGCTCTGCAAATCCTCGCCACGGCGGATGTTCACGGGCGATGAGGTTCTCGTCTCGACACCGGTCATCACGGCGTCCGCCATGTCGTAGCCTTTGATCTTTCGCCCGAACGCCGGAAGTGCTTCACGCATGGCTGCGGTAGCCCAATCCGGTAGGAGCGTGTGCAGGTCAGTCCAGTGCACCCCAGGCTTGTAGGAAGGAATGACCTCACCCACTTCGCTGCTGGGGCGTTGCGCCATGAAGTCGCCCACACGCTGTGCAGGCGCCGTGTAGTCCGCGCCGCCCAGCACATAGGCACTGGCTTCGAGTTGCCGTTGGACCACGATGCCTGCCAAGGGATGCACCTGATCAGAAGGCAGGTTTTCTACACCGAATGAATCGCCCAGCGCTTCTATGAAGGCTGCAGCGTCTCTGGGGTAATCGGATGGGTCTATGCCCACCACCATCCCCGCATTGGCGTTGCGCTCGTTTCGGCTGTACTGGCTCATGCCATTGGTCACGACACGGCCTGACTCACTCGTGGCAGCAACGACGGTTCCACCTGGGCACATGCAAAAACTGTAGACCGTGCGGCCGTTGCCCGCATGGTGCACCAGCTTGTAGTCGGCAGCACCCAGCAGGGGGTGACCAGCGTGACGGCCCCAGCGTGCACGGTCGATCACGCCTTGAGGATGCTCAATGCGAACCCCGATGGAATAAGGCTTTGCCACCATGGCCACCTGGTGGCGATACAGCATGGCAAAGGTGTCACGCGAACTGTGTCCCAGCGCCACAACCGCGCGGCGAGCAGGCAGTTCGTAATGCTCACCAGTCTGAAGGTTTTCCACTCGCAGACCGCGCATGGCCTGAGAATCCTTTTCGCCCTCCAGCACCAGGTCCGTGACGCGTTGCTGAAAGCGTATCTCCCCTCCGAGGGCAATGATTTGATCGCGCAGGCTTTCCACCACCTTCACCAGCTTGAACGTGCCTACGTGGGGGTGTGCAACCCGAAGGATTTCTTCCGGGGCGCCGGCGTCGACAAATTCCTGCATCACTTTGCGGCCCAGGTGGCGCGGGTCACGCACCTGGCTGTAGAGCTTGCCATCGGAAAACAGCCCAGCGCCGCCTTCGCCAAACTGAACGTTGCTTTCGGTGTTGAGCTGGCCCTTGCGCCAGAGGCCCCAGGTGTCTCGCGTACGCTCGCGAACGGGCTTGCCACGCTCCAGAACAATGGGCTTCAAACCCATTTGTGCCAGTACCAAGGCAGCGAAGATGCCGCAGGGGCCAAAGCCGATCACCACCGGACGCTCGTCTTGCAATTCTCCTGGCCACTCGGCTGGCGCGGACACCGGGGCGTGCCAAGCCATATCGGGGGTGGCTTGAACGTGCGGATCTTTTTCCAGCCGCTCGAGCAGAGAAGCTTCCTGTCCGGTCTCGACCAATGAGAGGTCGACGATGTAGACCGCGAGCAATTCAGCTTTTCGGGCGTCGAAGCTGCGCTTGAAAACTACAAGCGAGGCGATCGCACTCTCTGGAATCTGGAGCTTTTGCGCGGCCAGTGCGCGCAGTGCGTTTTCAGGTGCGTCAGCCTGCGTGAGGGGCAAACGAAGTTCGGCTATACGGATCATGAGGTGCTGGGCTTGTGTTTATCAAGCAATGCAGTGGGGGAAGCTTGATGATAAATGCTTGCACTCAACTCCTGCAGGACCCCTTCAATGGGGTGGATGCGCACGGCTTTGGTCAGTGCCGGCCGCTGTTCCGAGGCCTAAGGCGTCTGGCCCGCCAGAGCAGCCCGCAATGCTGCGGCTCGGTCAGCACCCACCGCAGCCTCGATTTTGGAGGAAAGTTCACGCAGGCCGGTGTAACCGTCGGCACGTTCTACCGCAAGATTGAGTCTGAACCCGCGCAGCCCGAGGGTGGCCGTCAGCTGTGTGGCCAAGGGATAGGCGGCTTGGTAGCGACGCTTCTGTTCGTCGGTGGTCAGGGCGGGGTCACTCAATTCCAAATCTGAGCGCTGCGCTGTCCGATTGAGCGGAGCGGGTGAGCTCAAAGGGGAAAGTGAAGAAAGAGAGCCGGGCGTGGTGAGTGGAGCAGGTGAAGTCAGAGGAGAAGGTGTGGTCAACGAGGCGAATGAGCTGTTCGCTGCGCGTCGGGCCGCAAATTCTTCTGGGGTGGCTTCGCGTAGCAGCCCGCTGTTGAGCAAGTAAGCGATGTCGTCGGTGTTGACCCCCAGGCCCGAGGTGTGGCGCAAGACCTCGGCCGCAGAGCGCATACCGTCAAACATGATCAGCGCTGCACGCTGGCGTTGGGACAAGGTGGCGGCATCGCGGCGACTGAGGGCTACTGAGGCGAGAGCAGTCTTGGTGTAGGGCATGGCGATAACGAGCCGTTACAGGTCACAAAAGCTCAATTGAACGGCCTTTTGGCTTAGTTTTGCGTTCACGTTAACCCTTAAATGATCACTTTTGCCCTGATGGAGGGCGTGCCTGTAGCCGTTACGCCGCAATCACGCCCAGGGCATGGGTCAGGCCGGCAGATACCCGTCCACCGAAAGGTAGCGCTCGCCAGTGTCGTAGTTAAAGCCCAGAACGCGAGAGCCCTTGGGCAGCTCGGGAAGTTTCTGCGCAATGGCAGCCAGTGTGGCGCCACTGCTGATGCCTACCAACAAGCCTTCCTGGCTGGCACTGCGACGGCCGTACTCGCGCGCAGCCTCCGCCTCGACCTGAATTACGCCATCCAGAACGCTGGTGTCCAGATTCTTGGGAATAAAGCCTGCGCCGATGCCCTGGATTGGATGCGGTGCGGGAGCACCACCACTGATCACGGGTGACTGGGTGGGTTCCACCGCGAAGACCTTCAGTTGGGGCCATTTGGCTTTCAGCACGCGTGCAACACCCGTCAGGTGGCCGCCAGTGCCTACTCCGGTGATCAGTGCATCCAGGCCTTCGGGGAAATCGTTCAGAATTTCCTGCGCAGTGGTGGCTTCGTGTACCGCCACGTTCGCGGGGTTTTCGAATTGCTGCGGAATCCACCCGCCCGGTGTCTGTGACTGTAGTTCCTCAGCGCGGGCGATCGCGCCTTTCATGCCTTTTTCACGGGGGGTGAGATCGAATGTGGCTCCATACGCCAACATCAGTCTGCGTCGCTCAACGCTCATGCTGTCTGGCATGACCAGGATCAGCTTGTAGCCTTTGACCGCTGCCACCATCGCCAGGCCAACTCCGGTATTGCCGCTGGTCGGTTCGATGATGGTGCCACCGGGCTTGAGCTTGCCGCTCTTTTCGGCGTCCTCCACCATCGCCAGCGCAATGCGGTCCTTGATCGAACCACCGGGGTTGGATCGCTCAGACTTGATCCACACCTCGGCATCCTGACCGAAGAGGCGGTTGATGCGAACGTGCGGTGTGCGTCCAATAGTCTCTAGTACGTTGCTGGCTTTCATGGCAGGTTCTCCTATGGGGGATATATGCGGGCGATGGGTCCATTCTGGCGCAAACGTTCTACTATTTGGGATATATGGATATGGGGTGGTGCGGGCATGAATTTGAGGTGCTTCAGGAAACTCTGCTCCAGCAGGCGATAATCCCCCCGTGAAGTCTGCCAGACCGTCGCTGGTGCATGTCCCGAAAGGGCGCACTGGAGGAACGTCCGGACTGCAAAGAGCAGCGCAGGAGCTAACGGCTCTCCACCGTGAGGTGAGGATCAGAGCAACAGAGACGAGCCGATTCAGTTCGGGTGAAACGGGCAATCTCTGCGCGCAGCAACACCAAGTAGGCACACGTTGAGGCGGCTCGCTGAGTGTGCGGGTAGGTGGCATTGAGCCGGGTGGGTGACCCCCGGCCCAGATTGATGGCGGTCACATCACGGGCAACCGTGATGCACAGAATCCGGCTTATCGGCGGACTTCACACTTTTTCGGTTTTCTCACCTTATTGATCTGATACGGTCTTTAAGAGGAAATCTGGGTCTTACCAGATCAGAAGCGGGCGGGCAGACTGTGCGGTATTCCGTTGGAATTCCCATGAAAGCCCAAAAAAGCATCCTGCGTCTTGCCCTCTCCGTCTTCCTGCTGCTATGTGGAAGCCTCTCTTCTGTCATGGCCGCAACGATAGGAGATGGCATGGCTGATCGCATGCGCTCGTGTGCGGCTTGCCATGGGCAGGAGGGTCGCGCTACCAATCAGGGTTACTTTCCCCGCATCGCAGGCAAGCCTTCAGGGTACCTGTTCAATCAGCTTGTGAACTTCCGCAATGGGAAGCGCAAGAACGCCACCATGGCTTATCTGGTCGATCAGATGTCGGACGCCTACCTGCAGGAGATCGCTGACTACTTCTCCTCCCTTGAGCTGCCTTATCCACCTCCTCCCCGACCGTCTGAGGCTGGACCCAATCTGGCTGCGGCGCTGGCGCGTGGAGAACAGCTGGTGCGTCAAGGCGATGTGGCGCGGGGCCTTCCGGCGTGTGCCGCTTGCCACGGCGCAGCCATGACCGGCATGCTGCCTGCAACGCCTGGGTTGGTGGGGCTGCCACGCGACTACATCCTGAGCCAGTTCGGTGCTTGGCGAAACGGGCAGCGCCATGCAGCCAAGCCCGATTGCATGAGGGACGTGGCCGAGCGGCTGTCCACCGAAGACGTGGGGGCGATGGCGACATGGCTCGCGCTGCAACCAGTACCTGCCAATGCCAAGCCCGTGAGCCAAGCTCCCCAGGCGCTTGCGGCGTCCCTGGCGTCGCCCATGAAGTGCGGGAGCATGGTGCCATGAGTCGACTCCGCTTTTCCCCCCTCAAGCTGACGGCGGGCCTGCTGCTGGTGGCCGCTCTTGGAATCGCCTCAGTCTACTGGCTGAATGTACGCGGCGAGCAACCCGTAAGTGACGCGTTACCCACTGGCGCTGCCAGCGCAGAGCAAGTGAACCGGGGTGCCTATCTGGCAAAGGTAGGCAACTGCGCTGCCTGCCACACTGCCCGTGGCGGCCAAGCCTATGCGGGCGGCAAGGCGCTGTCCACGCCTTTCGGCCTTGTGTACGCTGGCAATCTGACTCGTGACGATGAAACCGGGCTCGGACGCTGGTCTGCAGATCACTTCTGGCGTGCCTTGCATCACGGGCGCGCTCGAGACGGACGTCTGCTGTACCCCGCCTTTCCATACACCGAATACACACACATCACGCGAGAAGACTCGGACGCGCTTTATGCATTTTTGCGTACAGTGCCCGCAGTCAGTCAGGCCAACCAGGCGCATGATTTGCGCTTTCCTTACAAGACCCAGGCCGCGCTCGCCGTGTGGCGAGCCCTCTACTTCTCACCAGGTGCGCACGTCAGCGAGCAAGAGAAGTCTGCCGAATGGAATCGAGGTGCCTATCTGGTGCGCGGGCTCGGCCATTGCGCTGCGTGCCACGCCCCGCGCAATTTCATGGGTGCCACGCAGAACAATCTTGGATTGGATGGCGGGCTGATGCCGATGCAGAACTGGTACGCACCTTCATTGGCTTCTTCGGCCGAAGCGGGCGTCCAGGGCTGGAGCACGAAGGAAGTGGTCGATTTGTTGAAGACGGGAGTCAGCGCCAAGGGCACCGCCATAGGGCCTATGGCCGAAGTGGTATATGCCAGCACCCAGCATTGGAGTGAGTCCGACCTGAAGGCCATGGCGACCTTTCTGCGCGAGCTTCCTGAGCACACACCGGCTCGGCAACCAGACACCCGTGTGACCTCTACCGTGCGGGAACTCGGCGCCAAACTCTACAAGGCGCAGTGCGCCGAGTGCCATGGCGACAGCGGAGAAGGGCGCGCGGGCGCTTATTCGCCGCTCGCGCAGCACAGGACCGTCACACAGGCTTCCAGCGCCAATCTCATCAAGATCATCGTCCACGGAGGCTTTGCTCCCACTACGGAGGGCAATCCCCGTCCCTACGGCATGCCGCCATTTGGGCAGAGCCTGAACGACACAGAAATCGCCGCGCTGGCCTCCTATGTGCGCTCAGCCTGGGGGAACAAGGCAAGCGGAGTGACCCCGTTCGATGTCAGTCGCGTTCGATAAGACGGGTGTCAAGGCCATCAAGGAAAGAATGAGCATGAACATTTTCAAGCAGATCAAGACCGTGCTTTGGAGCTTTATCGGCATCGGCCGGCGCAAGGACATGGCTGAGATCAACGAGCGCGGAAATCCTCTCGTGCTGGTGGTCGTTGCGTTTGGGCTTTTATTGTTGTTTGTCGCAGGACTGGCGTCATTGGCCCACACTTTCGGGGGTGGCTAGGAGGCTGTGGGACTTGGAAATCGCCGGCTGCGAAATGGCCGCACCGGTCCATTTTTCACCGGATGGCCGGCCCCCGGATGGCCGGCCCCGGTCTTCTTGACCCATAGCTTGGCTATGGGCCTGCAAATCCCTGGGGCGGCCACCCGCCGAAAACTGTCCTCGCTGGGGCCTTTTCTCGCTATCGGCGCTCCAAGTCCGACAGCCTCCTAAGGCTTTACGCGTTCACGTGCTGTATCGGCGTCGCTATGATGCGGCATGGAGGCGTCGACATGAAGAACCTGATTCCGAAAGCCATGGCCCTGCTGGTGGCCCTGGAGCACCTGTACATCATGGTGCTCGAAATGTTTCTGTGGAACAAACCGCAGGGACTGAAAGCTTTCAATCTTACGCAAGAGTTTGCTGACGCCACTGTCACACTGGCCGCGAATCAGGGGCTCTACAACGGCTTTCTCGCCGTAGGTTTGCTCTGGGGGATCTTCGCCCGAAAACGAAGCGTGGTGATCTACTTTCTTCTTTGCGTCATCGTCGCGGGGATTTACGGCGCCATGACTGCAGCGCCGAAGATCTTCTTTGTGCAGGCGCTGCCCGCCATCATGGCCTTGGGCCTGATGCTGCTGCTCGATCGTCCGCGGACTAGATAGGTTCCCCCTGTGTCGCTGGCGCGCCTTCCCCCCTAAGGGGGACGCCACTGGCGGCCTGAGAGATGGGCTCCCCCCTGTGTCGCTTGCGCGCCTTCCCCCAAGGGGGGACGCAGCCAGCGGCCTGGCAAAGCCAGCTCCGCGGCTACTCCCGAATGGCCTGCTCCGCGGCCGTCTGACTTTACTTTCCTCCCCCCGCGCAGGGTTTTAAGGGGGGTGAGGGCAGAGGTTCTTGGCCCGAGCAGCTGTATCGGGATGCGTGCTGAACCAGTCGAATGCGCCACTCTCGCGAGGACGTGGGCGTTGGCTTGGGGACGGTGCTGAGGCGGCTGTCTTGTTGCCGGCCTCCTTGGCTTGTACGTCGTTTTCTATGGACAGCAAGAGATCCGTCATGGGCTTGGTGGGCAGGCCTGCCTTTTGCATCATCGCGACGGCATAACAGTCGGCTTCGGTTTCATGGCTTCGCCGGTACGACAGGCCGGTCAGCAGCGAACTACCGAACGAGATGATGCTGGATACGTCGCCCAGTGCCAGCCCCAGCCCGACATTGAGTACGCCTTGCTCGACCACCATTCGAGTGGTGTGGCGATGTTCCACATGGCCAATCTCGTGCGCCAGCACGCCCAGCAAGGCAGTCTCCCCAGTTCCGCTTGAGCGCGCTTTCTCGACCATGGCGTCGGTCATGACGATGGTTCCACCCGGGAGCGCAAAGGCGTTGGCTGGCATTCCTGAGCGGAACTCAAGCTTCAAAGGTGGCGCGTAGCCCGGATAGGGTTGCAGTTCGGGGCCTACGAGGGCCGCCAGCTGAGCGAAGCCCGTTCTGAGTTCAGCTTGCCTTTCCGGCGCCAGCTTGCTGGGCTTGACATAGTTTTCATCGATTTCCTTCATGGCACGCTCGGTTAAGGCGTGCTCCCATGCGAGTGGAACGTGGCGCGCGATCTGCGTGGCTGCCCAAGGCGTGCCCCAGCGATAGAACGCCCAGATGCCCACGCTGGCTACCAGCAGCACTGCCAAGAGCACTTTGAGCTGCGTTTGCATCCGCTCGGCCAGCGGTGTCCGCCGGCCGCTGCCGGCTAGCATGGCTTGCCAGGCCAGGGGGTCTTCGATCTGCAGGCTGCCGTGCTCGCCCAAATCCACGGTCAGCCGAGGGGGCACCCGGCCGGCACTCCAGCGTTCCGGCCAACCGACTTGATCGTAGGCCAGGTCAAGTGTCTGGCCGTTATCCAGTGCGCGCAATTGCAACCTGGGGCCGCCCCGGTTGGGGTGCAGGCTCACGGCCACGGCGCGCGCGCGCGTGCTGCGCCCATCGAACCAGGACGCCGCAAGGGCAGGGGCGGATGAAGGTGTGGGCACGTGCGGTCGGGGTTAGCAGATGGCGCTGGCGCTAGCCTAGCCGATCAAATCGAGGCCCATGGCGTCGGCTGCCGCGTCTCCAAAGGCGCCCTGTTGTTTGACCAACTGCCCGACCAATTGGTCGGTTCCGCCTTTGATATACAGGGTGACGGAATCTACTTTCATGGCGTATTCGCTAGCCACTGCAAATGGCCGGTAAAAACCAAGTGTCAAAACTGTGAGGAATACGTTCTTGATGCGCAGCCAAATGAAAGCCCCGGTACGCAAGTCGGTCTTGAAGCGAGCGATATGGCTTACCCCGACGTTGTTCCACACCAGCTGGAATATGCGCGCCTGCCGGTAGGCGCGCACGGGCAACGTGGCCAGTACAAAGGCCAAGAACACGCCCAATGCAGTCAAGATGACCATGAAAATCATTCCGGCAACGCCAATGCCTTTGAGCGACTGAGTCAGCAACGCCATCGAACCACCGGCCAGCAGCGTGAAGACCACTGAGATCACCACCATCACCAGCAGGAAAAAGCCCGCCGTCGCCAGCCAGACGCGCACGAAATCCATATAGACAGGCTTCCATCGCCCCATTTGATCGCCGATGCGGGCGCGCAGTACGAGCAGGCTACGGAAGTTGTACTCGAGCCGTATGACGCACAGCAGCGTCACCACCATCCCCAAGATGCCCAGAGCCACAACTGGACCGCTGAGCGATGGAAGTTGTACAGGCGGCCCGTCACCTGCCACGCCAATGGGTGGATGCGGTGACAGTGCGTTCATGGCAAAAAATATCGCAGCCCAGAGAGCGGCAATGGCAAAAACCGGCCAACTGGCCGCATACACCTCGCGCCATGAAGCCAGAAACGCAAGTTTGACGCCACGCCAGCGCGTGGCGCTCAGGCGAAAGCGCATGGCACTGCCCCAAAGGAATGGCAAGAGCGCAGCAAACCCGAACAGCAGCAAGCTGGCGGCCATTTGCTGTCCGGTCTCGCTCGCTATCTGATAGGCAATATAGAGCGCCGCCATCAACAGAAATCCAAACACCATCTTGCGCTGTTGGGCCACAAATTCGAGCGGGCTGCCTGCTACCTGGGTATGGCTGTAGAAATATTGTGCGGTTCGCCGCCTTGCCCATGGCGTATAGATGCCGAGCGTCACAATGGACAGCAGCACATTGACAATCCACACCCGAAAATATTCACTGCCTGAGCCCGTGAATTCAACAGGATGCGCGTCTATGCCGTGACGGAGGATAACTCCGGTGTCGCTCATTGCCATGACAGCCCTCTTCCTCGATTATTGGGTTTGAGTGGCAGTGTAGCGGGTGAGACGACTCTGACGCCCAAGAGCGCGCTGACGGAGTCTCGTAGTGCCGGTTTTCCATCGTATTGCCAACGAATGGCCTGCCAGTAGATGAGTTCCCATCGACAGGCCGCTGGGTAGCGTCCCCCCAGGGTGCGACCGGCGTAGTGGGAGCGGCGCGCAAGCGCCTCGAAGAGTGCCCGACTCCAAAGGCCGCGGAGCAGGCCATGCGAGGGCCACAGCGGAGCGGGCTTGGCCCGGCCGCCAGTGGCGTCCCCCCCCGGGGGGGAAGGCGCGACAGCGACTCAGGGGGGGTTAAACCGCATGCCTTGAATCCGCTCCACATGCGCCAGGAGAGAGCGCTTGGCTACCGGCCACACGCGGGAGGGCACGTCGTCATAGGCCTTGGCGACCCAGTCGTCCATGGATCCTTGTGGAAGGGCTTGCATGGCCGCCAACACCTTGGCTTCCCGCGCTAAACGGTGCTTCTTCAGATTGGTGATCTGGTTGCGAGCACTTCCCAGCACGTAGCCGTGGGCGGGCAAAATGAAGTTGGCATCATGCTCGGTGCAGGCGGCGTCCAGCTTGTCCAGGGAGTCCAGGTAAGCGGTCATGTCCCCATCGGGTGGATCCACCACCGTGGTGCTTCCATTCAGGATGTGATCGCCCGAGAACAGAACCCCGTCTTCCTCCAGCAGCAGGCACAGGTGGTTGGCAGCATGTCCTGGCGTGTGAATGGCGCGCAAGGTGTGGGTAATGGGGCCATCGGGCGAGTCAGCAGTCAGCACAAGGCGCTGATCGTCGGCGAGCAACCCATCTGGTGTGAATTCGCTGGACGCACGCGCAGTAGGTGCAGAAGGCAAGCCCAGGATAGGCGGCTTGGCTGGTGTGCACAGAGCTTGAAGCGGCTTGGCACCCGGTGAATGATCGGCGTGCGAATGCGTGCACACGATGTATTTGATATTGCCTCCAGCCGCTCGCCAAAGCCGCTCCGAATGGGCGGCATCCACCGGGCCGGGGTCGATCACGATATAGCCGGTACGTGGGTCACCGACCAGGTAGCTGTTGGTGCCGGGGCCGGTCATGAACCCGGGGTTTCCGGCTGTCAGGCGTTGCACGTTCTTGAGCAATGACACCGGATTTTCTGCCTGCCAGTCGAGCGAGTGCAGCAGTTGGCCATCGGGCGTCACCATCTCCAGTTCGCCGAATGGGCTCTCGTGCTCCATGTAGCGCACTTCCTTGCCGGCCAGAAATCCTGCACGGGGGCAGCTGGTCCACAAGGGTTTTTCTGCAGAACAGGCGTCTAGGATGCTCTGTACGTCGCTATAGTTTTGCAGGCGTTCGAGAGTGCGGATGGTGGGGAAGATGATGAAGAAATTACCCGCCTTGTGTCGCTCAAGCGCGTCTTGCGGACGCACCCAGACCGGCTCGAACTGCTCGGCTTCGTCCGCAGCGGGCGTTTGTCCTTCCGGCATGCGGGCGACCAGAAAAGGTACGTCAAACCGGCGTGGCAAATCACGGTCGGTGATCCAATGGGCCAGCACATATACGTCGTCTGCGGCCAGCTTCAGTCCCCGCGCCGCGGATTGCTCTGCCAGCGATGCCTTGCGATCCAGCGCGGCTATATCGTCCGCAGTGGCAAAGCTGTTGTCTGGTCGCTTGGCAAGCAAAATTCCCAGCTCCTCGAAACTCTCGCGTATGGCAGCTATGGCTTGAGTCAGGTGTTCGTCGCTCTGCGTCGGTCGCCTGGTTGACAGGGCATGTGCCGCTGCGTCTGCAGCATCAATGCCGCCGCCCGGAAACACATAGGCCCCTGGCGCGAAGCTGGCCGTGGGAGAGCGGCGCGTCATCAGCACCTCCACACCGGCTGGAGAGTCGCGCAGCAGCAGCACAGTGGCAGCTGGGCGGAGGGGTGCGGGGTCCCGCGGCGTGTACAGGAGTTGGCTGAGGCGAGGCATGGGCCGCATTATGGAGGCTTCCCGAAAAGCGGGCTTGAGCTGCCTTGAAGCGGTGACCTCATCCCTGGCAGCCTGCGCAGGAGACACCTGGAGTGACCGCTTCCCCACATCTCTGCCGCGACCCAGCCACCAAGCCCGGAGCGCCGCCAAGGCGACTTCATGGCATCTGATGCAGGTGCTGTAATCAGCCCCTGCGCTGTATGCGGCGCGTACCCGCCAGGCCCAATCCCGCCAGTAAACCCGTCATCAACATCAGGGCCCATTGGCTCATGGTGGGAACAGGCGCCACGAAAGCGGCCACCACGGTGATGGTCCCAGTGTCGGTGCTGGTACCGCCGGTCCCCGTCAGCTCTGATTTTCCCGGTGCGGTGGGACTGCCGCTAACAGGGCAGGTCACAGTCTGACCTTCAGGGATGTCGCCAGGCGATACCCAAGGCGCACCGCTGGGGCTGATGGTGCAGGCACCGATGGTCAAGCCATTGGGCAAACCGGTGACCGTGCAAGGCGCCGCATCGGCATCAGCAGTGCCCCTGTTCTCGCAGGTAAATGTGCCGTTGTAAGACTGGTTGACAGTGCCGCTCGGCGGCAAACCGGAAAGGTCGATCACGACATTGGGCTGTCCCGTCACCACGATGCTGCCAGAGCCTGTGTTGTTGTCCGGGTTGGACTCGGTCGTGCTGGTGCCTGCCGTGATAGTGACCGCAGACGTTCCTTTATCGCCTGTAGCGGGTGTGCCGGTGACCGTACAGGTGATGGCTTCGTTGATTCCTAGAGATGAGACCGGTGGTGGCGGTGTGCATGCCACGGTCGTCCACGCAGGCAAGCCGGCAGGCGCGCAGGTCACAGCCGCCGCGGCTTCGGTGCCCGCATTCGTGCATACGAAGCTGCCCGAATAGGCGGTGCCCACAGTGGCTGCAGGAAGCTCGACCTGGGTCACCTGCATGTCAGGCTCCCCGGATACGACGATGCTGCCTGTACCGGTGTTGTTGTTGGGGTTGGAGTCCGGGCTGTTGGGGCCTGCAGTGATGGTTACCGATGAGGTGCCCTTGTCATTGGCCGTTGGGGTGCCGGTGACCGTGCACGAGATAGCGGCATCAATTGTCAACGAGGGTACAGGAGTCGCAGGCGTGCAAGTCACCGCGGCCCAGGCAGGCAGGCCGGAAGCCGAGCAAGTGGCGGCTGGCGCAGCGTCGGTTCCCCTGTTGGTACACACGAAGCCGCCGGAGTAGGCGTGGCCCACGGTGGCTGGCGGCAGGTTCACGCTGGTGAACTGCATATCAGGCACGCCGGCCACCACAATGCTGCCCGTGCCCGTATTGTTGTTGGGGTTGGAATCAGGGTTGTTCGGCCCGGCGGTTACCGTGACGTCAGATGTTCCACGGTCATTGACGGTGGGTGTTCCGGTCAGCGTGCAGGAGATCGTTGCGTTGACCGCGAGCGAAGACACGGGCGTTGGCGGGGTGCACGTCACAGTGGCCCAGGCGGGTATGCCCGCAGGGCTGCAGGTGGCGGCCGGGGCCGCCGCAGTGCCTGCGTTGGTGCACGAGAAGCTGCCGGAGTAGGCTGCGCCCACTGTGGCCGCAGGCAGATTCAAACTGGCAAACCGCATGTCGGGCACGCCTGCGATCACGATGTTGCCTGACGCCGTGTTGTTCACCGGATTGATTTCGGGCCCGTTGGAGCCTGCGGTGATCGTGACAGGCGTCGCGCCGTTGCTACCCGTGGGGGGTGTGCCGGTGACGGAACAGCTCATGCTCTCGCCCACTGCCAATGGATTGACTGGCTGGGGAGGCGTGCACATAACACTGGCCCAACTGGGCAGACTGGTGCTGGTGCAAGTTGCGTTGGCTGCCGACATGTTGCCAGCGTTGGTACACACGAAACTGCCGGAATAGGGGGCGCCTTCTACGCCCGCGGGAAGGTCGACGCCGGTTACCTGCATGTCCACCCCGAGAACGGTGAACTCTCTTGTCGCGGTGTTGTTGGACATATCGGAGTCCGCAGTCACCACAGGACTGCCGCCCACGACCGTGGTGCTGGAGCCGTTGGTGCTGCCCGTGGCCGTTGTGGTGCCCGCTGCAGTTGGGCTTCCGGTCACCGGGCAGGTGACGGTGCTTCCCACGGGAATCGCATTGCCTGCGCTCCAGGCGCCTGCGCCGCTGATCGTGCAAGCCCCCACCGACAAGCCTGCAGGCAGGCCAGATATCGTGCAACTGGTACCCACGGTGGCGCTGTTGGCGCCTATGTTGGTGCACGCGAAGCTGCCGCTGTAGGGGGAGCCCAACAAGATCGAGCCGGAGAGATTCGCCAGATCAATGGACAGATCCGGGGCCTTGATGGCCAGCAAATCCCGGTTGTAAGCGACGAAGGCCAGGTCAGATTGCCCGCTGAGGACCTGCCTGAAGGCTGCCGCGCTGCCGACCGTAGAGGCATTCAAGCCAAAGTCAGCCAGCGTGTAGGACTGCATGCGCAGCGGTCGGGTTCCAGGGGGCTGCGCTGAAGTGCCTCCCGTGGCCGTGAAGAACTTCCACGACAGATTCCCTACCGCAGCCACACTGCCATAACTCACAGAAACGGCATTGCCGATCATGACGTTGCTGGAGTTCACGAAATAATACGTATCCGTCGTGCCTGGATCTCCAACCTGGGTTGTCAGGATGGCGGGCGTGTTGAGGCCGGCACTGCTGGGGATGGTGATGGGAAAGCTAAGGGTTTGAGAAGGAGCGTTGAAAATTGCCGTTCCCAATTCCAACCCCTGGGCGCCATCGGAGAGAAACCAGGTCAGGTTTGGATAGGGAGTGGGCACGGCCATCCCGCTAGCCCAGGCAGTCAGCGTGGATGAATTGGCTGTGAGGCCCGTGGCCAATGGCACGAAGGCCTGAAAGTTGGCGGGCGTATAGCTGCCCGGCGCGAGCATGCCGTTGTTCAGGCCGGTGGAGTACGTGACAGCACTTGCGCCCGTCCCCGTCGTGAAGCTCAGCAGCTCAGTGCCGACGGTTGCGGTTCCTGGCGCCGCCGTGGACGTTGTCCAGACGGAGCTTTCTTGCTTGCCCTGAATGCGAGTCACGGGGGTGGCCGTGACGGTGGCGGCGGACAGCGATAACAATGCCGCGGTAAACCAAGTTCTATATGTACAAGCAAAAGGCAGTGAAACCCGCATTACTATTTTTTCCTCTGGGACGTAGTTGGTACCGGGTCGATTGTCAGTAGTTCAGATGAGGATTTAAGTTATACGGGTTGGAATCAAAGCGTGGATCCGGGAATAAGTCGTCATGAGTCCAATAAAAAACCGGGGTCAGATCCTGGTTTCGCACGGGTTTGTACAATTGCGGCGAAGTCCTGATGGAGGTTTGAACTCTTCGACCAATAGTTATGGCCCGTCTTCCTCGTCTTAGCATCGCCGCCTACCCGCATCACGTGATCCTGCGGGGCAACAATCGTCAGCCGATTTTTCGCGAGGCGGGGGACTATCAGCGATTGCTTGGATTGCTGCACAACTTCACGATCGAGCACAAGGTGGCGGTCCACGCCTATGTACTCATGACCAACCACCTGCACCTGCTGCTCACGCCAGAAAGCGGAGATGGCTTGCCGAACATGATGCAGGCGCTCGGGCGCAGTTATGTGCGCTACTTCAATGACAGGCATGACCGCTCCGGCACTCTGTGGGAAGGGCGTTACCGGTCTGGCCTGATAGAGGCGGAGCGGTATCTGCTGGCCTGTATGGTCTACATGGACTTAAATCCAGTGCGCGCGGGCATGGTGGCGTCCCCTGCAAACTACCCCTGGTCCAGCCACGCCCACTACATAGGCTTGCGTTCAGACCCGCTGATCACGCCCCACGCACTTTTTTGGGAGATGGGTAATACACCTTTTGCCCGGGAGGCTGCGTACGCCAATCTGGTGGGTATGGGGCAGGGTTCTGCGCAAAGTGATGCCCTGACCCGCGCCGCACACAGCGGTTGGGCCCTGGGTTCAGATCAATTTGTGGCTGATCTTCAAAAGCGCACCGAACGCCGCCTGTCGCCCGGGCGGGCCGGTCGTCCGTCAGGTCGGTCCAAGTAACACCGTGTCAAATCACGGCTGAGTTGGCGAGGCGTTCTATCAAAGTCAGTGATCGCATACAGCGCGTACCGTAACGGCACGAATTCTTGCGCACCGCATGTCGCCATACTGAAATCCCTTCTGGATTTCGAAGCGGACAAGGATATCCAGGATGCAGAGGATAGAAGCAGGAGGATGGCATCCAAAAGGTGAGTTGGCTTAGCCTCTGTCTAAGAACAGATGAGAGCCACAGCTTTTTGTGACGACGTGCCAGAATCTTGACCATGAAGCCCAACATGCGTCGTTATTCCTGGCTGGCGCTCTGGCTGACGTGCTCGGCAGTCGGGGCGGGCTGGCTGGCGACGAACCGTTTGGCAGAGTTGCGCGCAGACTTCGATACAGATGCCCGTATCGCCCACCGTGTATTGAGCCAACGTATGGCGCAGCACGATGCCATCCTGGCGACCCTGGCGCTGCTCCAGCCTGCCAAAGGAAGCGGCGACGCCGAGCGACTTTCGGCGCTCTATCCGCAAATCCTCGAAGTCCTGCAACGCCCTGAGCAGGAGACGTGGCCTGCGGCCATTGCGCCCACTCTCAATGATGCTGAGGCGACTTCTCGGCACACGAGGCGCGCTGTGCTTGCCAACGAAAACCTGTCTTCAGGCAGATACTGGCTGGTGCTGGCGGCACACCCGCTCAGCCATGGCTTGTTGATTGATCTGAAGGCTGCAATGCCCTGGGGCGAATGGCCCATGGATGGGGCCGCCAGCGCGGTGAGAGCGACACTTGTCCATGCTGGAGCGAGCTTCGTGATCCAGCAAGGGCGTCCTGAGTCAGAAACGTTTCCGCATTGGCGCTGGGTAGCTGCGAAAGTGTTGGCTTCGGCCAGCCAGCCGCTGGAGTTGGTGCTCGAACGGCCCCTGACCTGGCGTGAGCTACCTTTGGTGGCCATGGTGAGCTGGAGTCTGGTGGCCGCCTTGCTGCTGGCCGGTCTTCGCAATTTGTGGCATCAACGTGTGGCTCGCCAGCGCGCTGAAGAGTTGCTGCGCGTGGGTCAAGTGGCTCGTCTCAACACCCTGGGTGAGTTGGCCGCCGGCATGGCTCACGAGTTGAATCAGCCGCTGACTGCGCTGTTGGCCAACACCCAGGCTGCTCGTCGCTTGCTCGATGAAAAGCCGCCCGATGTCGGAACCGCGCGCGATGCGATGGCGCAGGCAGCCCACCAGGCGCGCCGCGCTGCTGACGTGGTGGGACGGCTGCGTCGCCTGGTGGAACGGCCCGAGCTGGCGACGCAAGTTCAACCTGTGGCGCTAGGCTCCGCAGTGCAAGAAGCGTTGTATTTGCTAGAGCCGGAACTACAGCGTCGCAGTATTCAGACTGAGGTGATCGCGGAGCCTGATCTTCCTCTGGTTCAGGCTGAGCCTGTTGCACTACAGCAGATTATTCACAACCTTCTGATGAATGCGGTGCAAGCGATGGAGCTGGTATCTCCTGCTCGGAGGAAGTTGCACCTGCGTTGGCAGCGGCAAGGGACGCAAGCGCTACTAGTGGTCCGAGATACGGGAACGGGCATCACTTCCGAGGCGAGGGCGCGGGTGTTTGAGCCTTTTTTTACGACACGCGAAGGTGGCCTTGGCCTGGGTCTCAGCTTGTCTCATAGTTTGGCCGAGGCCATGGGCGGTAGCCTGTTGCTGGCGGGTTCTCCTGAAGGCATGGGCGCCGAATTCCATTTGTTGCTTCCTCTGGCATGACCGTTCTTTCCTTCTCCCTGTCTCCTCTTATTCATTTGGTCGACGACGATGCCGCCGTGCGCGACGGCCTGGCCTTGTTGATCGGGACGGTGGGTTTGCGTGTGCAGACCTGGGAGGACCCCCAGGCTTTTCTGAATGGATTCGAGCGCGGCGGAATCGGTGCTATCTTGCTCGACGTGCGCATGCCAGGTACCAGCGGACTGACCGTTCTCGACCATCTGGTGGCGCAGGGAGTGGATCAGCCGATCATCATATTGACTGGCCATGGCACGGTAGACATGTGCCGACGCGCTTTCAAGGCTGGAGCCGCAGAGTTCCTGGAAAAACCCGTAGACGACGAGGTGCTCATAGAGGCGCTACAAACTGCGGTACGCCAACATGTGCGCACACGTGAGCGCCAGGGCGTCGACCGTTCTGCTGAAGAGCGCTATGCCCAACTTTCTCCACGCGAGCGTGAGGTGCTGGGGCTGATTGCCAACGGCCTGACCAACAAGGAAATTGGTCGAGCCCTGGATCTGTCGCCGCGCACGGTGGAGACCCACAGAGCCCACTTGTTTGCGAAGTTGGGTACGGATTCGCTGGCTCAGCTCATCCGGCGCTATGCCGCTCTGGTAGACGCGGATACGGACCCAGGAAGCGGTCGATAAGCGCACTCTTTGGTCGCGCCTCTTGCCGAGTCTCACGGCGTCACTCTTGTTTACAAGCGGGGGCCACGTGCGCTCGATCTTATTTTCTGGCAGGTTGACTGCGGCACTGATGCATCCGCAGTCTGCACGTGTCCAACAACTCCGTAGTTTTACGGAGGTTGGTGCGTAACCGGCCGCATGGTGGCCGCGCCCGTAATTTTCTACAGTATCCCTACGGCGCCAGGCCAGGATGAATCTGAGCCACGCCGCAGCAAAACACTAATTTCTGGAGAAACCATGCACCGAGTCCTCGCTATCGCCCTTCTCAGCCTGTCAGCCCACGCCGTTCAGGCATCCGACGCAATCCGCACCGAAAAAAATATGTCCTTGTCCCTGGCCAACGAAATCGCGGCACAGACCGTCGCCACATGCACTGCCAATGGCTATGCGGTCACGGCCACTGTCGTGGACCGCGCTGGTACCGTGCGTGCTGTGCAGCGCGCAGACAATGCTGGTCCCCACACGCTGGAGGCCAGCCGCTTGAAAGCCTACACCTCTGCTTCGGCCAAGAACAGCACGGGCGCCATCATGGAAGCATCGCAGAAGAACCCTGCTGCTGCTAACCTGGCTCAGATTCCGGGCTACCTGTTGCTGGGTGGTGGTCTACCCATCAAGGCAGGTAACGAAGTGATTGGGGCCGTGGGGGTAGGGGGTGCACCTGGCGGCCATCTGGATGAGCAATGCGCTCAGAACGCACTGACCAAGGTGGCAGGGCAGCTTCAATGAGTGTCCGGGTTCGTCGGCGCGGGTGCCTGGCTGCGATGGTTCTGACGCTGGCGGGTATGTCGTTGGCGCCTGTGGCACGGTCGCAAGTAGCGCCTACAGCCTCCGAATCCGCAGCTTACCGAGGCGTGCACCTTGCAGCCGCACGCGGCGACGTGCCTGGCCTGCAGCGCCTGCTGGCTGCAGGGGCGGACGTCAATACGCGAGACCACTACGGCCGTACTCCCTTGCACGTGGCGACTTTCGCGCGCCAGCATGCCAGCCTGCGTGCATTGGCAAAAGGCGGCGCTGACCTGTCTGCACTGGAAAAAGATCGGTACGACGCCGTCACCATCGCCGCCGTGGCCGACGATGAGGACACCTTGAGCGTCCTCCTTTCGCTAGGTGCCAGTGCGCGCCAGATCACCAGCCGGTACGACGGGACGGCGCTCATAGCGGCGGCTCATTTGGGACACGACGGTGTAGTGCGCCAGCTCATTTTGGCTGGCGCGCCGATAGACCATGTGAACAATTTGCACTGGACAGCCGTTATTGAGTCCATCGTGCTGGGAAATGGCGGTGCGCGTCATCAGGAGACGCTTCGTGTACTGATTCAGGCAGGGGCAGACCTGCGAAGCCCGGACCGTCATGGCCGTACGCCGCTGCAGCTCGCTCAGCAAAGAGGATTTAGCACTATGGAACACATGTTGACGCGAGCGGGAGCACGCTGAAATGACTTGGTAGCTAAAAGAAGCAGGCCATGTGGGCGTTCGTGCTTGCTCGGGTGACCGGACCCGACATCAAGCGCCTGGAAAATGCTGTATGCATTGGCCTTCATGTCCTTGATTTTAATATGTCCCCAATTAATTATACATATCGATAGGCTTTCATAAATAAGTATCTGACCCCAATAAATAATTCTTGAAGAAATTGCTGCACCGCACTATCCTCGGGGTCAGTCCCGATATAGATAGAAGATGGAGCCCACGATGACCACATCTGCTGAGCAAGCGCAATTGCGAGAGAACGGCCTTTACGATCCAGCCAACGAACATGACGCCTGTGGCGTTGGATTCGTGGCCCACATCAAGGGCGAGAAAAGCCACGCCATCGTCACGCAGGGCTTGAAGATCCTGGAAAACCTGGATCATCGAGGTGCCGTGGGCGCTGACGCGCTGATGGGCGACGGTGCAGGCATTCTGATTCAGATGCCTGACGCGCTCTATCGCGAAGAAATGGCCAAGCAAGGTGTCCAGCTGCCGCCTCCTGGGGAATATGGCGTTGGCATGATCTTCCTGCCCAAGGAAAGCGCTTCGCGCCTCGCATGCGAAGAAGAACTGGAGCGCGCTGTCCGTGTGGAAGGTCAGGTTCTCCTGGGCTGGCGCGACGTGCCGGTCAATCTTGATATGCCTATGTCGCCCACCGTGCGCGAGAAAGAGCCTGTCATTCGGCAGATCTTCATCGGGCGGGGCGCAGACGTCATCGTGCAGGACGCGCTGGAGCGCAAGCTCTATGTGATCCGCAAGACTGCCAGCGCCAACATTCAGGCTCTGGGTCTTCGCTACAGCAAAGAGTATTACGTGCCCAGCATGAGCAGCCGCACTGTGATCTACAAGGGCTTGCTGCTGGCTGATCAGGTGGGTACATATTATCTGGACCTCCAGGACGAACGCTGCGTCTCTGCCCTGGGCCTGGTGCACCAGCGCTTTTCCACCAACACATTTCCAGAGTGGCCGCTCGCCCACCCGTACCGCTATGTGGCGCACAACGGCGAGATCAACACCGTCAAAGGCAACTTCAACTGGATGCGTGCACGCGAAGGCGTCATGAGCTCTCCTGTGCTTCAGGACGATCTTAAGAAGCTCTATCCCATCAGCTTTGCCCATCAGTCTGACACGGCCACTTTCGATAACTGCCTGGAACTGCTGACCATGGCGGGCTATCCGCTCGCCCAGGCGGTCATGATGATGATCCCTGAGCCTTGGGAGCAGCACACCACCATGGACGAACGCCGTCGCGCGTTCTATGAGTACCACGCCAGCATGCTGGAGCCGTGGGACGGCCCTGCTTCCATCGTGTTCACCGATGGCCGCCAGATCGGCGCCACCCTGGACCGCAACGGACTTCGCCCAAGCCGCTACTGCATCACTGATGATGATTTCGTCATCATGGGCTCGGAGTCCGGCGTGTTGCCCGTGCCCGAACACAAGATCGTCCGTAAATGGCGCCTTCAGCCCGGAAAAATGTTCCTGATCGACCTGGATCAGGGCCGCATGATCGATGACGAAGAAGTCAAGGCCAGCCTGGCCAATGCCAAGCCGTACACCCGCTGGATCGAAGATCTGCGTATCCGTCTGGATGACGTGGCCGTGCCCGTCGCTGGGCTCGACGCTGAAGAGCTGCCGGTCAACGAGACAGAACCTCAGTCTTCCGGCGTAGAGACCACCTCACCCGAATTGCTCGACCGCCAGCAGGCGTTCGGCTATACGCAAGAGCACATCAAGTTCTTGATGAGCCCCATGGCAGCATTCGGAGAAGAGGCTATCGGCTCCATGGGCAATGACAGCCCCCTGGCTGTGCTTTCCGATCACAATAAGCCGCTCTACAACTACTTCAAGCAGTTGTTTGCGCAGGTGACCAACCCGCCCATCGATCCGATCCGCGAAGCGATCGTGATGAGCCTGGTGAGCTTCATCGGGCCCAAGCCCAACCTTCTGGACATCAATCAGGTCAACCCGCCGATGCGTCTCGAGGTGAGCCAGCCGGTGCTCGATGCCAACGACATGGCCAAGCTGCGCGACATCAAGCAGTACACCCAGGGCAAGTTTTCCAGCAGCGTGCTGGACATCACCTACCCAGTGGCCTGGGGACCCGAAGGGGTGGAGGCGCGCCTGGCTTCCTTGTCTGCACAGGCGGTCGATGCCATCAAGGGCGGCTCCAACATTCTGCTCATCAGCGACAAGGCGGTCTCCAGCACTCGTGTGGCCATTCCGGCTCTGCTGGCGCTATCCAGCATCCATCAACGTCTGATTCGCGAAGGCCTGCGTACCAGCGCCGGTCTGGTGGTGGAAACCGGTAG
>JAECRA010000091.1 GCA_015999985.1 Comamonadaceae bacterium | reverse complement strand
TGGTCGCTGATCCTGCTCGGCCTGGGGCTGAGCTGGCTGGGGGTTGGCAGGAGGGGCCAGTTGCTAGCGTGATTCCGCGCGCGAGAGGTTCTAGGCTGAAGGGTGGGTGGGCGGTTCGGGGCTAACCGAAGGAGATGCCGAGCAGGAGCTCAGCGGTCCCAGGACGTAGCAGAGCGCCAAAAAGCGGTGAGACGCGCAGGCCCTTGCCAGATGAACACGTCCTCCGGCGTCAAGCTCTCTTGCCAGTCATATACCTGACACGGCACGACAACCACTCGCTTCGCTGGAGGGGCTCTTTGTGCCGATTCGAGAATGGGCGCAATGGTGTTGAAACAGAGTCCGGCCCATGTCTATCACCCGTTTGGGTGATGACATATTTAGTTACGGTTTCTATTCTGTGTGCGAGCGCCTACAAAAGCTCTCAATCCCGAGGTTGTGGGATGGAGGAGATGCAGGCGTTTTTGCTACCAGCAAGCTCGCTCATCGAATTTTTAAAAAGGCATCACTTCCATGATTACTCATTCCGCCAAGCTTCGGCGCTGCGCCATTCTGGCTAGCGCCGTTTTCGCTCTAGCCGCATGCGGCGGAGGTGATGATGATCCGACGCCTACGCCGGCGCCAACACCCGCGCCTACGCCGGCCCCTACGCCAGGCCCAACGCCGGCGCCGACCCCAGCCCCCACACCCGCACCTACTCCAGCACCAACGCCGGCCCCCACACCCACACCCGCGCCTACGCCAGCACCAACGCCCGCACCTGCGCCCCTGCCCCCTACGGCCGAGCTGCTCCAAAAGTTCGTACAAGCCCAGGAAGCCCTCACGAAAACCGCGCTGCCGGCAAAAGGTGAGGATCGCTATGCACAGTCAGACGCGTGCTTGCTCGACGATGGGTACACCCGTGCGCTTCAAATCGCCGAGTGGAATCAGAGCCAGGCTGAGTTCCAGATCACTAACGCTTTCTTGGTGGGCCGCACAATCAGCAATGCACAAGTGGTGGCTGAACGCGAGATCACCAACGCAGACGGCTCCAAGCGCCGCGAGGTAGACATCAGCTACGACGAGACTTTCACCGACGGCACGAGCAGGCAAAACCCCCTGGTGACACTGGTGGCTGGTAGCTCATCTGGTAGTTGCGCCACTCCGCAAGATGCACCTGAGTTGCGCCTTCTGGGCAATGGCAGAGTCGTTGGTGCGCGCGTGAGAGCACGCAATGCCGTGTGGTCCGAGTACAGCATCAATACCGTAAACGGCATGGCTACCCGCATACAGCAGCGACGCGAAGTGCGCTTTCTCGTGAACGACCCCGCCGCCAAAGCAACCTACGCTGTGGTGCGCTGGACCGCGACCAATGGAAGCGAGATGTCGCTCAAGCTTCTCTCCCCTCGGGTGTCCCGTGATGCGCCGGAAATGCAGGGCAAAGCCGGCAACGCCAATTACTCAGACACAGATGCCTTCCGCAATTGCCGCTCCACTTCTGACAACATTGCTGCCAATGCAGCTACCGCAGATTGCACGGGACTGGGCGTAGCTGGAAACGTGTGGGGAGCTTCATTCAATGATCCCAACACCCCAGCCCACACCACTGCTGCACGGGATGCAGCCTACGATACCTTGGGCTTGAAACAAGGTGCGCAGTTCACGATGGACGTCTATGCCGACGATGGCTGGAAAACCATCAACGGCCAGCAGGGCAAGACGCCGATTGCAAGCTACACAACCACGCTGGGGCGCACGCCTTTGAGCTTCGCGCACATGATGTCAACCGGGGACTATGGCGGCTACCCTCTCCTTGCCGGCCAGCCTTCGCGCAATACGATAGAGATCGCCAGTGATTTCAGGGGAAGCGGCAACCAACTGACTCTCAGCTGGTCGGCCCCCAAGGTGACTCTTGTGGGAGCGCCTCCCATGGCGGCTGCGGTCCTGACTTCATTCGCTCAGGGACCGAAAGTGGGCGCCTCGGGGGGGTTCCCGTTGGTTCGATCAGGTCCGGCCTATGGAGTGCTGTCCGCAGGCTCTAACACGGCGAGCTTGCCTATCGTCGGAAAGCCTTCTGACGCTTCAGTGACCAACTATGGAGAGTTCTCGCTCACCTATTCTGATCGCCGCGGCTTGGAAGTGTTGCTGGGTTACCGATTCCAGTGATAGGAGGCCCGCCCCGGCCGGGGCGGGTTCAAAATGCCGAGCTCCGCTCGGCACTCCCAGCCCCTCAGGCACGCCGAAGCGGCGTGCGAAGCTTAGTCCAGCTTCAGGCCCATCTTGTTGGTCAACTGGCCGAAGCGGTCGATGTCGTCCCAGACGATTTTCTTGAAGGTGTCTGGCGAATCGTTGACCACCACGTAGAGCAGTTGCGTCATCCGGTCCTTGATTTCTTTGCTCTGCACGATGGCTGCGACATCGGCATTGATTTTGTCGATGACCGCTTTGGGTGTGTGGGCAGGTGCCAGCAAGCCATGCCACTGATCCAGCTCGTAGCCCGGGTGACCTTGTTCGGCCACGGTAGGAACGGCAGGCATGAACGGTGAGCGCGCCTTGGATGTCACACCCAGAGCTCTTGCCTTGCCCGAAGTGATGTACTGCATGGCCGAAGAGGCCGTGACGACGGCGGAATTCACTTGCCCGCCAAGCAGGTCGACCAGAGCCGGACCGCAGCCACGGTAGGGCACGTGTTGCAGCTTGACCTGGCTGTCGGCGGCGAGCATTTCACCGGCCAGATGCTGGGGCGTACCGTTTCCGCAGGAGCCAAAGGTCACGTGACGGCCCGCTTTGGCTGCGGCCACCATCTCCTTGAGATTCTGGAATGGAGAATCTGGCGGGACCAGGAAAACCGACGGCACGTAGGCCACGTTGATCATTGGCGCGAAATCAGCCTTGGGATCAAATGCCAGTTTTCGGAACACGCTGGGGTTCACGGCAAAGGAGCTGTTGACCATGAGCAGGGTATAGCCATCTGCCGGGCTGCGCGCAACAGCTTGCGCACCAATGTTGCCACTCGCACCTGCGCGGTTTTCCACCACCACAGATTGCTTCCACACTTTCTGCAGTTCAGTGCCCAGCAGCCGAGCGAGCAGATCCGTTCCACCCCCGGGTGGAAAGGTCACGATGATGGTGACCGGCTTTTCTGGAAACTCTGCCGCCATGGCGGGCATGAGCGGCACCGCCAAAGCGGCCAGACAAGCGAACAAACGACGAATCGGCTTCATGAAAGAACCTCCTGCAAAGCAGTAACGCGTGGGAAAAACTATTGTTGACGAACGATGCTGACGAACTCTTGCTCACTCCATACCGTGTGAAATGCCGCTGGCCTGCTCAGCCAGATGCGCCGCCGCTTCCAGGTCTGACGCAGCGCTGGCGTGAATGGTGTAGAGCACCTGTCCTTTTTCAACTTCTTCGCCCAGCCCGGCAGCCAGATGGATGCCAGCAGCTTTGTCCGCAGGTGCACCAGCACGGCGCGCAACTTCACTGATGCGGGCGATATCGATACCTCGAATACGTCCATGTCCTTTTGCTCGCACGAAATGTGCCAGAGCCGCGGGTTGAACAGGCTCTGCACGCCTGCCCTGAGCATCGACGATTTCTTCAAACTTCTGTAGCGCTGCCCCAGTGCCAAGAAGCTCCTCGGCGCGAGCGCGCCCTGCTTCATAGTGGCCCAGTGCGGGGTCCCAAGCCAGGATATGGCCAGCAAAAGCCAACGCCTTGGTGCGCAGATCTGCAGGTGCATCTGGTGCATTGCTCAACACCTGCCGTACGTCCTGCACCTCCAGCGCGGGGCCAATGCCGCGGCCGATAGGGGTCGAACCATCTGTGGCATGGGCTTGCACCACCAGGCCGAGAGCCTGCCCCACGGTCTCGAACAAGCGCGCCAACTCAGTCGCTTCCGAGAGTGTCTTGAGCTTGGCCTGCGGCCCCCAGGGGAGATCCACGATGACGTGGGTGGAGCCTGCGCAGAGCTTCTTAGACAGTATCGATGCCACCGACCACCGATTGGAATCGATACCCAGCGGCCGCGTGATGTGGTTCATCACGTCGTCCAGCGCGGAGTGGTTGAGACGGCCATTCCAGGCAATGCAGCCTCGCGTGCGTTGCACGGTCTCACGCACCTCGGCGGCTGTGAGATCCACGCGAGCCACCGCCTCCATGGCGTCGGCCGTGCCAGCGGCGGAGGTGATGGCGCGTGAGGAAGTCTTGGGAATCATCAGCCCATGCGCAGCGACAATGGGGATCACGATCAGTGTGATGCGGCTGCCCGGAATGCCGCCCATGGAATGCTTGTCCACAACGATGGGTTCATTCCAGTCAATGCGAGGCATGAAGGAAGCGCGCACCTTGGCAAGTGCAACAACCTCCGCGTCGCTAAGCGAACGCGTCGCGGCCACCAGGAACGCGGCCACTTCGCTGTCCGGGTAGCGGCCTTGCAGAATGTCTTCGAGCAGCAGGGCGTATTGCGCTTGACTGAGAGGGTTGCCTTGAATTTTTTCGCGCAGCGCCTGGCGGCTTTCCGGAGCAGGGGTGCGCTTGATACTCACCCGCGTACCGGGAACCAGCGCCAGCGATTCGAAAGCGTGAACAGACAGGCCGATCTCATCTGCCGCCAGTGCCGGGCCGGCCTGCGTCACATGTACGCTGGCGGTGATGCTGCGCGAGGCGCCTTCGATGGAGATACGCCCCGGTCCGAGGTAGTCGGCTGCGCCCACCACGCTATCCTGCGGGAGGTAGGCCACTCGTTCGCGCCAGGTATCGATGGGATAAGGAACGATTCTCAGGCTGCGCTGCGCGCTGTCGATGGACGTGAGCAGCTTCTCTATGCCTTCATCAATCGTGCCGTCGTTATGAATATCAAACAGCTGTACGCCTTCCGGCACCGCCAGACTGACCTCACGTCCAAGGCGCTGAGTGACTTGCTCACCAGCTTCGCGACCGCGGTCACGAATACGGTCGGCCAGGGCACTGCGGTCCGCGGATATATGCAGCACCACCAGGCGCGGCACACGGCCGGCCAGATCTGCGATGACTCCGCGCGAGCCATTGGCCACGACATGCCTGCCCGCTTGCAGCTCGTTCGTCAAAGAGGAAGGCAACCCATAGCGCAAGCCATGGGCAGACCAGGTGATCAGAAAGCGACCAGCCTGTTCATCGGCCGCGAACTGCTGATCAGTGGCTGCGGTGTGTTGCTCACCACCCGCGTCTGCGGGCCGGGTGATCACCCGGGTGGCGAACACGTGGCGGCCCGCTGGCGCCAGAGCGGCGCGCGCACCATCGATCAAGGTGTCTTTACCGGCGCCGCTGGGGCCCACCACCAGAAAGAAAATGCCCGGGTGGCCGGGCCGCATGCCTGACATGGCGGTTTCGCTCACACCCTTGCCACCGAGGCTCAGGCTGCGTCCAGGCCGATATCAACCGCAGCCGCAGACTGGTGCGGCCTGGACGTGGAGATGTAGTCCACACCCGTTTCTGCGATGGGGCGAATGGTGTCCAGGCGAATGCCGCCGGACGCTTCAAGCTTGATGCGGCCACCTACGAGCTTGACGGCTTGCGCCATGTCAGCCACTGACATGTTGTCCAGCATGATGACGTCGACCTGAGCGGCCAGCGCCTCTTCCACTTGCTCCAGGCGATCGCATTCGATTTCCAGCTTGGTGAGCACAGGCAACTGGCGCCGCGCGCGCTCAACCGCTTTGGCGATGCCACCGCACACAGCGATATGGTTGTCCTTGACCATCACGCCGTTGTCCAGGCCCAGCCTGTGGTTCAGGCCGCCGCCGCAGGTGACGGCGTGCTTTTCAAGCATGCGCAGGCCAGGGGTGGTCTTGCGCGTGTCGATCAGGCGCGCATGGGTGCCCTTGATGATCTCTACATAGCGCGAAGTCTCAGTGGCGATGCCGCTCATGCGCTGGATGATGTTGAGCGAAGTACGCTCGGCAGTGAGCAGGCTGCGTGCGTTACCGCTGACTTCCAGCAGGCGCGTGCCTTTTTCCACTCTTTGCCCATCGCGCACCAGTGTTTTGACCTGGACGTCTGCGTCATAGCGGCGAAACACGCGCGCTGCGACGTCCACGCCGGCCACCACGATGGACTCGCGTGCATTCATCTGGAATGACGCGGTTTCATCGGCCTCGATCATCAGCTGCGCTGTGAGGTCACAGTAGCCGATGTCTTCGGTCAGCCACGTATCGATCAGGCGATCAACTTGAAAAGTGTCGTACATGAGAGCTCCTGGGTATTGAAAATTCTTGGCCGGCGCCAGCCCGGAATCTTGATGCACTCAGTTGAAAGTGCACCATGTGGGGGCTGACATGGTTTGTTCTTCTATTCATGGAGTACATACTTCATGAAAGTTAGGTCATCTTAAGAGTCCGCTCTATTGCAGTCAATCCGGGATCGCACAGGAATGGCCCCGTGTTTTCCCTAAAAATGCTTTTAGTGGTTGGCAACGACTTGAGGAACATCGGTCGCTGGCGGCGTGTTGCGGCTGCGTCCGCAGCGCACGAGGCCGTCGATCATCACCATGCCAACTCCGGGCAGATCGCCCAGTTGCACGCTCTCCAGCAGAGTCTGCCCGGAGGTATGTTGAGCGCGGTCCATGAAGACGAAATCTGCAGCGCGGCCCACCTCGATCAGGCCACAGTTGAGATTGCGCATGCGTGCGGTGTTGCCTGTGGCAAAGCAGAACACAAGCTCTGCGGGAATGTCGGCCATGGAAGAGATCAGCGCGATCATGCGCAAGATGCCCAGAGGTTGAACACCGGACCCCGCTGGCCCGTCGGTGCCCAGCAGCACACGGTGCGGGCACTTCAATTCGATGGCAGCGCGGGCGGCGCCAATGGCTACTTTCTCATTGCCGTTGTGCACGATCTCAATACCCCGCGTGCTTTGCTCACACAGGTCGCACACGTGCTTCAAAGGCAGCGAGGTGTGCCCTCCGTTGATGTGGCCAATGATGTCTGCATCCGCTTCCAGCACGGTCTCTTTGTCGATGTAGCCCGAGCCCGGCACGGAAGGTCCGCCCGTATGGATGGTGCTCTGTATGCCGTACTTGCGTGCCCAGGCCACCATCTCCTTGGCCTCGTAGCCTGCCTTGACCGAGCCCAGGCCAATCTCGCCCAGCAGGCTAACGCCTGCTTCCGCCAGCTCCTTGAAGTCGCTTTCGACCATGCCTTTTTCGATGACTGGTGCGCCGGCCAGGACTTTCACACCACCGGGTCTGAACGCGTCAAACGCTCTTTGCGCGGTGATGGCCAAAGCTTTCAGGCCCACGATGTCTTTGGGGCGGCCCGGGTAGTGGACTTCGCCCGCCGAGATCATGGTGGTGACGCCGCCGTTCATGCTGGATTCGATCCAGTTCAGCTGGCTCTGGCGCGGGGTCCAGTCCCCGGCCACCGGGTGCACGTGGCTGTCGATCAGACCTGGCGCAAGGGCGGTTTGGCGAACGTCTATGGTGGTTTTGGCGTCGGTGGTGTCGCAGTCTTTGAACTTGCCTACGGCAGTGATGATGCCATCGTTGACTACTATGGTGTCGGCATCAAGAATGGGTTGGTCAATGTCGCCTGAGAGAAGCAGGCCGATGTTCTTGATGACTACTTTGCCGGATTTTTCGCCGGCTGCTATGTCTGCCATGGGGGGCTCCTTTTTTTGTGTTTTGGTGGGGTGTGGGGATTTACTCCCTCTCCCTCTGGGAGAGGGGGGGGTGAGGGCAAGCAGCGATTGAGTTGGTCGCTGCGGTTACTAATTGCCTTCTGCGCTTGCATTGAAGTCGGAGGCCGGGATGTGCGCCCGGCGGCGCAGCTTCTTTCTTTTTCCGCAAAAAGAAAGAAGCCAAAGAAAAGGCGACCCCACTGTCCGTGACCCTTCGCTTCGCTACGGGCAACCTCCGGTGCTCGGTCCAGGGGCGGTGCGGCAGAACTCTCTTCGTTCGCTTCGCTCTCTACGTTCAGACAGCTGCCGCAAGCTAGTTCACGAAGCAAGAGCATCTTGCAGTGCTCTTGCCCACCCCTTGCCCTCCGCTCCTCGGCACGGCCAAAGGGGGTGGGAACCCTACTCGGGCCATTGCTGCGCTCGGCCTTCGAATAGTTAGTCTTTCCCATCTGTGGGAAAGAAAAGTTTGAAGCCTTGAACGGGCTTAGGTCAGGGCGTCGCACGGACAATCCGCAAGACGGAGTCAATGACGAATTCTTCCCAGCGCGCCAGAGCGGCAGGAGTGTCTATGGCTTCACCCAGGAACGCACCCAAGGTGTAGCGGTTCGAAGTGTGGAAGTAGCCTGCAGCGGCAATCAAAAGATAGAGCTGCCTCGCATCTATGCCCGGGCGGATCAAGCCCCGCTCCACACCCCCGGCGAGTAGTCGGGCCGTGACTGTGACGGCGTGGTGGGAGTACTCACGCGCCCTGCTCGACTTGGCGATATGACTGCCCTTGTGCAGGTTCTCCGTGTTGAGCAAGGTCACGAACTCCGGGTGATCGCGGTAGTAGTGCGTCACAAATCGGATCAGCTCAGCCAGGGCTTCCAGAGGCCTCGCTTCATCCAGCGCGAGCTTGCTCTCCGCTTCGTCCATGCGGCGGTAGATATCCTCCAGAACGGCTATGAAAAGACCTTCTTTGCTACCAAAATAATAGTAGATCATGCGATCTACCGACTTGGCAGCGCTGGATATCTTCTCTACGCTGCCGCCGGCGTAGCCGTACTTGGCAAATACCTTGGTGGCAGCGCGCAAGATCGCTTCACGTGTGGCCTCTGCCGCGGCGGCGCGTGAGCCGGTACGCCGCTGTGGTTTGGCAATGCCGCGCGCCAGTGCCACTGCAGGTGCAGGTGCGGCTTCGGCCACTTTTTCATGGGTGCGCGCGGGCTTTTTTGTCATACTTTGCTTGTTATTTCTCTACGAATGCGCGCTCCACCACGTAGTCGCCTGGCGTGGTGGTGTTGCCTTCATGAAAGCCGCGTTGCTCAAGGATGATCTTCATGTCCGACAACAGCACCGGGCTGCCGCAAAGCATGACGCGGTCTTCCGCGGGGTTCAGCGGTGGCAGGCCCAGATCGTCCGTGAGCTTGTTGCTGCTGATGAGGTCCGTGATGCGGCCCTGGTTTTTGAAGGGCTCGCGGGTCACAGTCGGGTAGTACTTGAGCTGCTCGGTCACCATTTCGCCCAGAAGCTCATGGTGTGGAAGCTCTTGCGTGATGTAGTCGTGGTAGGCCAGCTCATTCACTTGCCGCACACCGTGCACCAGAATGACCTGCTCAAACTTTTCATACGTTTCCGGATCGCGGATGACGCTCAAAAATGGTGCCACACCGGTGCCCGTACCAAATAGATAAAGGCGCTTGCCGGGCAGGGTGTAGTCGATCAGCAGCGTGCCTGTGGGCTTGCGGCCTACGATGATCTCATCACCGACCCTGATGTGCTGCAGCCGGCTTGTGAGCGGGCCGTCTTCGACTTTGATGCTAAGAAACTCAAGGTGCTCTTCATAGTTGGGGCTCACCACGCTGTAGGCGCGCAGCAGGGGCTTGTCATTGACCTTGAGGCCGATCATGGTGAAGTGGCCGTTGGAAAACCGCAGTGCGGGGTCCCGGGTAGTGGTGAAGGAAAAGAGGCGGTCCGTCCAGTGGTGAACCGTCAAAACGCGCTCTGTATGCATTGAACTCATGATGCCATTGCCTGGATAGTTTGAAACCATGGCTCGGTGTTTACAACCTTCTGGAAAACACCGAGACGAAAACTGGGTCTATAGGGTATATTTATATTTCATGTGGTAATTACTACATTAACATGGAGCAGATGCTACACAACTCGCACATCCGAGACAAGCGTTTTGCACTCCACTAGGGAAAACGTTGACGAGCAGGGTCCCACACGATGACTGAACATACCAAAACAGACGGCCTGCCAGCAATGGACATACCGTTGCCCCCGGAACTGGGTGCCAAGGCGGCGCCGCGCAACGAGCGCATGGCCGTCGGCAAGGTCGAGTGCAACGCCTGCCCTGTCCTCTGCCAGATCGCAGAAGGCCGTTCGGGCGCATGCGACCGCTACGCCAACCAGGCAGGCGCCTTGGTGCGGGTAGACCCGGTCGTGCTGCTGCGCCGGACTTTGAGCGAAGGGCAGACAGCCTTGGTGCCCTTCGCGCGTCAGGCAGAAGGGGACGCAGTGCAAGATGCCACCGCTGGCACACCTGCCGGCACACCTGCTGGCACATCCAGCGCCGCACCCACCGCCACACCCTCTGACTGGGACGGCGATATTCTGCGTTCGGGCGAAGTGTTCGTCACGGGCGTGGGCGCTTCCACCACCTATCCAGATTACAAGCCTGCTCCCTTCATTGTGGGCTCCAAAGTGGATGGTGTGGACATGGTCACCGTGGTCACCGAAGGCATCTTCAGTTACTGCAGCTTCAAGGTGAAGATCGACACAGACCGCTTTCTGGGGCCTGAGCAAGCCAATGTGCGCTACAAGGGCGAAACCGTGGGCCATGTCACCACGGCTGAATATGGCTCTCAGATGCTCTCACTGGGCGGCGTGCACCACCTGACCGGGGGCAGCAAGAAGGAAGGCCGCATGGCGCTGGAGATCATGCAGCACCTGGGGAACAAGCAGGCCGTGGAATGCACCATTGACGGCGGAGCGAGTCTCGTTATTCAGGCAGGCAAGGCGCCCATCGTCGGCGGAGTGGAAGAGCAACGCATGCGTGTGGGCTGCGGCTCTGCGGCGGTGGGAATTTTCGCGCGGCAACTCTATGGACATGCGGACGAAGTAGTGGTGGTGGATGATCACATCACTGGCGTGCTGAGTGAACACCAGGCGGGGCGTTGCCTGGGCATGCCGTCATCGGGCATTCAGATGCGCGGACGCAAATCAACGCCGGGGCGCTACTTTCAGGTGGCTAATCCGGGCACAGGCTGGGGCGGTACGGACATTGCGGATCCGCTTTCCATCATCGAAGGGTGGGAACCAGGTGTGGCGCGGCCGGGCCTGCGCCTGCTGATGACGTCGACCACCGGTGAGCATGCGCAGTGGTATGTGCTCAATGATGCGCTGCAGCCCGTGGAAGAGGACATGCCCGCGGTCATACGGCGCGTGGTGGAGCGCATTGGCGAAAACTGTGAACCCTCTTTGTGCAGCGTTTTGTTCCTGGGCGGCGCGGGCGGAAGCTTGCGGGCAGGGGTAACCGAAAACCCCGTGCTGCTCACCCGCGCCATCAAACGCGCGCTGGTCAACGTGACCTGCGGGGGTGCACCTGCGTATGTCTGGCCGGGCGGCGGTATCACTGTCATGGCCGATGTGCTGCGCATGCCGGACAACAGCTTTGGCACTGTTCCCACGCCAGCCATCGTGGCGCCCATTGAGTTCTCTATGCGGCTGGATGATTTTGGCGCGCTGGGCGGGCATGTGGACTATGTCATGCCGCTGGAGAAAGCACTCGCGCGTGGTGCGTGGCAGGACGAAGGCGCGCCGCAAGCGCGGCAGTGGCTACGCAACCCACAGGAAAACGTCTGGCCTTTGGGACAGCCACCGATGCTGGGCTAAGGTTTGATATTTTCAGCCATGGCACTCTCATGAACGCTGAGCGACAACGTCTCGACGCCCACCGCTGGCATTGGCAGCACGGCCCGATCGATATCGTGGCGGAGGCGCATGGCGCACCGGAAGCGGTTGCGGCTGCGCATGAGGCTGCGTGGGAGAGGTTTCGGGGCGAGGATGACGGAAACGGCACAACAAACAACATCAGCCAACCTGCGGTGAGGCACGGGGTACTCACCGAACTGGTTGGCGAACTGTCTCTCCTGCGCCAACCCGTCACCAGTGCCACGTGCCCACTGCACGGGCCTATCGCCCAGCGCATGTGGCATGCCTGCGCCCCCTTTCTTCCAGAATTCATCACCCCTATGGCGGCGGTCGCGGGCAGTGTGGCGCAAGAACTGATCGCCTGCTACCAGCAGCCCGGCATAGAACGCGCGTGGCTCAATAACGGCGGTGACATCGCCCTGCACTTGGCGCCCGGACAATCGGTGCGAGTGGGCTTGTTCAGCGATCTGGCTCGCTTTGATCTAGCGGACATGGGGCGCCTATCCACTGATGGCCGTTTCGAAATCCGTCACACAGACCCGGTGCGCGGGGTAGCCACCAGCGGTTGGCGTGGGCGTAGTTTTTCCATGGGCATCGCCGACAGCGTGACCGTTCTGGCCGCTACAGCCGCGCAGGCCGATGCCGCCGCCAGCATCATTGCCAATGCCGTGAATGTGAGTGACGCCGCCATCCAGCGCCAGAGCGCCAACACGCTCAAAGACGATACCGACCTGGGCGAGCGCCTGGTCACCACTTCGGTACTACCCTTGCACCCCAATCAGGTGCAGCGCGCCCTGGATGCGGGCGAGGCCCGGGCCCGTGCATTGCAGCAGGCGGGCCTGGTGTGGGCTGTGCTCATGGTTTGTCAGGAGCAGTGGCGCCATGTAGAACCTTTATCCTTGCTGCCAGAGACTCAGAAGGTCGCTGGCGCGGTCCTTGCTTGATTTATGAAGGAAGTTTTGTTCCCATGATTGATATTCGCCGCATCTTCACGCAGGTGGAGGACATCCGCCACGAATTCGGCCCTCCACCGCCCGAGCCGCTGATTCGTGGCGCCATTGGCGTGGTGCTCACCAATCCTTATGCCGGGCGCTATGAGGCCGACATCCTTCCCATGATGACGGCATTGGAGCCTTTGGGCTTGGACATGGCGCAGCGGCTGCTGGCCGCCATGGACGTGCCGCGCGAGCGCATTGCCACTTATGGCAAAGGCGCCATCGTGGGCGGTGCGGGTGAACTCGAGCACGGTGCGCTCTGGCACGTTCCGGGCGGCTACGCCATGCGCGAACTGCTGGGCTGGAAAGGCGATCGCGCGGCGTACAAGGCGGGCAAGGGAGAGGCCAAGACCGGTCAGCCCGGCAATGCGCTGTCTATCGTGCCTTCCACCAAGAAGGTGGGGCCACCCGGCGCGGCGTTGGATGTTCCGCTGACCAACATCAATGCCAGCTACGTCCGTGGCCAGTTCGATGCGATTGAAGTGCGGGTACCTGGCTCACCTGCTGCGGATGAAATCGTCTTCATCCTGGCCATGTCCACCGGCTACCGCATCCATGCGCGGGTAGGTGGCCTGCTGGCAGAGAACATCAGTGTCTGGGACGGCCTGCGCTAAAGATCTGCGCCGCTCCTGCTCCAACCCATCAAGGAATTCAAGAATATGTCCGCCAACATCCGCAAGATCATTGTTCAGATAGATGAAACCCGTCAAGAGATGGGCCAATCCATCAATCCGCCTACACGCCGCGCGGTGGCGATGGCGGTCATCGCCAACCCCTACGCAGGCCGCTACAGCGAGAACCTCGATGAGCTCATCGCCATTGGTGAGGAGCTGGGCGCACTGTTGGGTCAGAAGGCTGTGAAAGCCCTGGGCATTGCACCGGGTGACGCGCAAAGCTACGGCAAGGCCGCCATCGTTGGTGAGGCGGGTGAGCTGGAACACGCTGCAGCCATTCTTCATCCCAAGCTGGGTGCACCTTTGCGTACTGCGGTGGAAAAGGGCGCGGCACTGGTGCCTTCTGCCAAGAAGCGTGGCACCCTGGGCACCGCAATCGACGTGCCACTGGGCCATAAGGATGCCGCCTTCGTGCGCAGCCATTTTGATGCGGTGGAAGCGCGAGTGAGCGATGCGCCGCGCGCCAATGAAATCGTGGTGGCTGTGGCTGTGACGGATTCGGGCCGGCCCTTGCCGCGTATTGGTGGCTTGCAGGCCCATGAGATCAAGGGTGAAGATGGGTTGCGCTGAGTTGTCTCTGCCTCTCCGGCGGGGAGAAGGGAGAGGCGCGCGGCTAATGCGTGAGCACCGGCCTCGCCTAACCCTCTCCGGCGCGCGGCAGAGGGCACAAGGCCCTCGCGCCAGCGACTATCTATTCGAGGGCCGAGCGAAGCAATGGCCCGAGTGGGTATCCACCCCCTTTGGCCGTGCCGAGGAGCGCAGGGCAAGGGGCGGGCAAG
>JAECRA010000001.1:58572-161195 GCA_015999985.1 Comamonadaceae bacterium | reverse complement strand
AGGGCGAGTCTCCCACAACTGCAGATGCCCCTTCCCTTGCAGCAGCCGCCGCCGCCTGTACCGCGCGGTGGGTCGGCGCATGCTTCGCCAACCGCTGTCGTTTGTGCTGCCGGTGGCGTCGAGGCATACGCCGACAAGTTCTGTCGACAAAGCCGCCGAGCATGAGGCTGATGAGCGCGTTAGTATCTAGTGTCCTCTGCTATGTGGCATAGGCTGTTTGTACCTGATCCCCTTCGTATGGGTTGAGGGCCGTTCTCCCTTTAGGGAGCCCCCGCCAGGCCCTCGTTCAAAAACGAATGAGGCCATCTACCAAAATTGAGAGCAGGCCGTTATCGGGCCATCGCCCATCGGATTGGGTAGTGCGCCCGCGCCTGCATCGAGGAGCCATATTTGACAGATAAAGAACCGTCCACCTGGGCCCATTGGATGAGCGGGTCAGAGGCCCTGCCGGCGCTTGAATGGGCGCTTTTGTTGGCCGTGGCCGCCCTGGTCGGCCATCTGGCGCAACGGTATGCTCGAATACCCAAAATAGTCGGCTATGCGGCCGTGGGAGCCATTACGGGCATGGCCGGATTTACAGGAGCTGCCTGGCCCTTGCAGGGCATCGGTCTGTTCCTGTTGGAACTCGGCATCGCCGTCGTGCTTTTTGAAGCTGGTGCCAGGCTGCCCTTGCGCTGGTTTCGCCACAATCCCATGGTCCTGGTACAAAGCGCGGCCGAGTCGCTGCTGACCTTTGTGGCAGCCTTTGCCGCGCTGCGCGCGCTGGGCCTGGACTTTCCGGTGGTACGTGCGCTGGCGGTAATTGCTGTCGCAGCTTCCCCAGCCGTGCTGATGCGCGTGGTGTCCGATCTGCGAGCCTCTGGCCCGGTGACGGATAGGGCCATTGCACTGACCACACTTAATACGCTGTATGCATTGACCATTGGTACCGCCATGCTGCGTTCGATCGACCGCGCCGAGGCCGTGCCGCTTGTGGCCTCCATGGTGGCGTCGGCCTCTGTGCTGGGCGTTTCACTTCTGCTTGGCGGCGTGCTGGCAGGACTGCTCACCGCCGCTCTGCGCTACATGAACCCCACCAGTGAAGACACCACCATTGTCATGCTGGCACTCATAGGCGCGTGCGCGGCACTGGCCGCCCCGTTTGGCGGATCAGCGCCTTTGGTTGCTCTGCTGGGCGGCATCTTGCTCAAGCAAATCCATCCTCGGCCCTGGGTCTGGCCCCGGCAACTGGGCACCGCAGCATCCATGCTGACCATCTTGATGTTCGTGCTGGTCTCCTCCATGGCAGCTCAGGCTGATTGGAATTTAAGCATCGCCTGGGCCGTGGTCGTGCTGATTGTGGTGCGCGCCCTGGCCAAGATGGTCAGCTTGGTGGCGACCGGATTCGGCACGGGTATTTCCCTTAAGAAATCTCTCTGGGTCAGCGGCGCTCTGCTGCCCATGTCGTCCGTGGCACTGCTGCTCACTTCGCAGTTTGTGGTGGCCTCACACACCATTGGCTCCCAGGTGGCCAACATCGCCTTGCCAGTGATACTGGTCACAGAATTATTGGGCGCGGTGCTGGTGACCACAGTGCTCTACCGTACCGGTGAAGCAGGAAAACCACGCCCCGACGCAGATCTACCATCAGGTGAGCGTTCTGGAGGAAATGCATCATGAGCGCGCCAGACAATTTATCCCCCATCGTCGTGCAAGAGCTGAGCCAGCCAGGCAATTCTGTCAGCACAGGCAGCACTGCAACTTCAGCTTCAGCTTCAAGTCTGGGTGTTTTTTCGCAATCCAAGCCGTTGACCCTGGGCGTTGAACTGGAGCTGCAACTCGTCAACACGCACGACTACGATCTGACTCCGTATGCAGAGGACATGCTCCTCTTGATGAGCAAGATCGATCTGCCCGGCAGCGTCGTGCCGGAGATGACTTCCGGGATGATCGAGATATCGACCGATGTCTGCAACACCTGGAACGAAGCGCTTGATGAGCTCTCTCAGATTCGCGATGCCTTGGTCAAGTGCGCGGACAAGCTGAACATTGCGGTGGTGGGCGGAGGCACGCATCCGTTTCAGCAATGGCACCAGCGGCGCATCTATGACAAGCCGCGCTTTCATGAGCTTTCAGCGCTCTATGGGTACCTGACCAAACAATTCACCATATTTGGCCAGCACGTACACGTGGGTTGCCCCGACGCCGACACTGCCCTCTACACGCTGCATTGCATGTCGCGGTATATCCCGCACTTCATTGCGCTGGCTGCCTCCAGCCCTTACGTCCAGGGACATGACACAGCCTTTGATTCTGCGCGGCTCAACTCGGTGTTTGCCTTCCCGCTCTCTGGCCGGGCGCCCTGCATTCTGACTTGGACAGAGTTCGAAGCCTATTTTGACAAGATGACCCGCACCGGCGTCGTCAAAAGCATGAAGGATTTTTACTGGGACATTCGGCCCAAGCCCGAATACGGCACCATAGAAGTGCGTGTCTTCGATACGCCTTTGACCGTAGAGCGTGCAGCGGCGCTGGCCGGTTACGTACAGTGCCTGGCGGCCTGGTTTCAAGAGGAGCGGCCTTTTACGCCTACGGAGGACGACTACCTGGTCTACAGCTACAACCGGTTCCAGGCTTGCCGCTTCGGAATTGATGCCGTGTATGTCGATCCACCGACCGGCGAGCATCTACCGCTTCGGGAACACATGCTGGCAACCATGGCGCAATTGGCACCCTATGCTGAAAAATGCGGTGCAACCCAGGCGCTTGCCATGCTGAAGTCGGAAGTGGAAGACAACAGGAACGATGCTCGTTGGCTGCGTGAGCGCCAAGGCCAGGAACGCTTGTTGGGCGAGGTCATACGCCAGGCAGCGCAGCGGTTTCGCGGGCAAAAAGTTTGAAAATGGAACGTTATGTGGCAGAAAACGATCGTACGAGTTCTGTCCTTTAAACGTTTGGCGCGAAAATGGCATCTGGGGAATCTCTACAAGAACCCCTCGCCTATTACCGACTGCTGAACGCTCACTATAAAAATGACCCTTCGCATTGGCATTTCCGCCCGCCTGCTGCACAGCCCTCCTCCTGGCCTGGGCTTGCCACTCAAACGGCTGCAGTTCCTGGAAAGCAATATGGCTCAGTGGATCATGTCCCACGGCGTGGTGGCCTTCATGATCCCCTTCCTTGACGAGCAAGTACCCCGCAAGCGCCGAAACGCACCGCTAGGCGATCTGGTGGAAAGCCTGGATGGACTGGTGCTTCAGGGCGGGATTGATATCTGTGCCGAAACCTACGGCGCCAAACCCTGGAAGGAAAGTACCGACAGCGACCCGATACGCGACGAGTACGAGCTGGATCTTCTGCGCGGCTTTATCGACGCTGACAAGCCGGTACTGGGTATCTGCCGTGGAGCGCAACTGTTGAATGTTTACTTTGGCGGCACACTCATCCAGGATATTCCCACTCAGTGGCCAGGAGCCATCAGGCACCAGGATGAGCGCGATTACGACCGCTTGACCCATGAAGTCCATTTCCAGCCGGGCTCCAGGCTTTCTGACATCTACGGCTACGAACCTCAGCGCGTCACCAGCATTCACCATCAGTGCGTTGACCGTCTGGGACAGGGCCTGGTACTGGAAGCGCGCAGCCCCATTGATTTGGTGCCGGAAGCGATTCGGCACACGGGAAAGCCTTTTGTCATGGGTGTGCAGTGGCACCCTGAGTTTCACATGGGCGGATCTGAAGACGGTCTGCCGGGAATACTCGACAGCGGCCCCTTGATGCTGGCCTTTTTGAAGGCAGCTGCGCGCCGCGCCGGCCATATGCGGCGCTTCACAGACAGCATGGCCTATGTTCGCGAAAGAATCCGCTAAAGGCGGATTCAAGGGATGAAGGGGCAGCCACGGAAATGGGCGAGTTTGAACTGATAGAGCGATTTTTCAAAACTCCCGCTCAATCCACGTCTGCGACAAGCACGGTTGCATTGGGAATCGGTGACGATTGCGCGTTGCTACAGCCATCTGCCGGTATGCAGATAGCGGTCAGCACCGACATGTTGGTCGAAGGGCGCCATTTCTTTGCCGATGTCGACCCCTTGGCACTGGGACACAAGGCTCTGGCCGTCAATCTGAGCGACCTGGCCGCCATGGGCGCTGATCCCATGGGTTTCACGCTGGCCCTGTCTCTGCCTGCTGAACGGGCGCGCGATGAACAGTGGCTGGCGGGATTTTCTGGCGGTTTGCTGGCTCTGGCCAACGCGCACCACTGCCCCCTCATCGGGGGCGACACCACTGCGGGGCCACTCAACTTGTGTATCACGGTGTTTGGTCAGTTACCCGTCGGACAGGCCTTGAGGCGCGACGGTGCCCATGCAGGTGACGACATTTGGGTCAGTGGCACGCTGGGCGATGCGCGCCTCGCCTTGGGCGCCCTTCGTGGCGAATGGACGCTACCGCCCGACGTGATGGCTGCTGCGCGCCCACGGCTGGAACGCCCCACCCCGCGCCTGGCCCTCGGCGTAGCACTGCGTGGCATGGCCAGCGCCTGCGCGGACGTGAGCGACGGTCTGGCGGGTGATCTGGGACACATCTTGAAGGCCAGCTCGGTCGGAGCGGAGATCGAAGCCAGCATGGGGGCTCATCTGACGGCCGCTGGCGCTTTTCCCTCGCTCGCAGGAGGTCGTTTCCATTCAGAGACCCTACTCCAGTTGGCGCTCACCGGCGGCGACGATTACGAGCTTGTCTTTACCGCACCCGCGGCCGCCCGCCGTGCCGTGCGGTCAGCCGCCGAGCGTGCGACCACCCCGGTCACCCGCGTCGGTCGAATCGTGGAGCAGCCAGGCCTGCGTCTCATCGACGCGAACGGTCAACCCACGCCACTGAAAGCAAGCGCCTTCGACCACTTCGGCTAGTCCAGACTAGGAGCCCCTTCTTTCCCCGCAGGGAACCCAGCCCGCAAAAGGCGAAGACCGCACGGTGATACTGAAAGGCCTCACCCGCCGCGCCCGCACACCGCACGCGTAGAATCGCGCCCTTTCGTTTCTCCAGCCCGCGCCTGCCGGGCTCGGCCTCGGCGGTTCGCCCATCACCCTCTCGCGCCTGATTTATTGCTCATGGATATCGTTGTCAAGGAAGACCTCAAAGCCTATATCGACCCTCTTACCCCAGACGAATACAGCGCGCTGGAGCGCAGCATCCTGGCCGAAGGTTGCCGCGATGCACTGGTACTCTGGGGTGATCTGCTGATCGACGGGCACAACCGCTACGGTATCTGCCAGAAACATGGTTTGCCTTTCTCCACCGTACAGGCGCTCCAATTCCAGACGCTGGAAGACGTGCATCTGTGGATGATTGACCAGCACCTGGGCCGGCGCAGCATTTCGGACTTTCAACGCGGCGTGCTCGCGCTGCGCAAGCGCGACATTCTGGAAACACGCCTGAAAACTGCACCCGCGGCTGAGACGTCCGCCAGCCCAGCCGGTGGCCCTCCCTTTGACGTGGATGGGGACGGCAGCGCTTCAACGCACGAGGCCAGCCCCGAACCCACGCCCCCCACCGGCATCACCACCGCCCCCGCTGACACGCAGTTGCTGAACAGCCGTGAGGCCCTGGCCAAGGCCGCGCGCCTCAGCAGCACCCAGGTGCGCATGATCGAGGCCATCCAGAGCCAGGCTGCACCCGAGGTGGTGGCGGCCGTCAGGGCGGGCGACATCACGCTCAGCACTGCCGCCATGGTCGCCAGCCTGCCCACCGAGGAACAAGCGCAAGCTGCCCATGGCGGCGCCAAGGAATTGCGCCAGGCTGCCAAACGGGTACGTGAGGCCAAACGCAAGCCCAAACCAGAAGACACGGGATCGGGCGATGAAGCCGCAGCGACCTCGGAGGAACACAGCGTCGACAGCCTGCTGGCCCGTGTTCACGAGCTGGAATCCGAGAACGCCAGCCTGCGCGCGCGCATCGCACAACTGCAGGCCCAGCTCAGCCACAGCGACGCCGACTGATGCTCGGCACCGGACTGCTTGATTCTGTCCGGCGGGAGCCAGCTTGCGCTGCTTTGGACCTTGTAAACCCAATTGAGCGGAGCAAGTAGGGGCCGCCGAAGCGGCTCTATCAGCCAGAAGTGGACCATGCCGATTCGGGATTGCATAATTCACCGAAAAGGAGAACCCCGTGAACGCCTCTCTCACGTTCTATACCCACCCCATGTCACGTGGCCGGGTTGCCCGCTGGATGTTGGAGGAAACTGGGCTGCCCTATGAAACCGTGCTGCTCGAATACGGCACCACGATGAAGGCGCCTGAATACCGTGCCATCAATCCCATGGGCAAGGTGCCGGCCATCAAGCACGGCGAAACGGTGGTCACTGAAAACGCCGCCATCGCCATGTATCTGGCCGATCTCGTGCCAGGCAAGCAACTCTCTCCTCCGGTGGGCAGCGCCGCACGCGGCCCTTACTACCGGTGGATCAGCTTCATGGGGCCACTGGAGCAACTGATGGTGGCCAAGGCTGCCAAAGCCGTATTGCCAGATCCTCGCATGGCCGGATTCGGCACTGAAGAGGATCTGCTGGGGACGCTGGAAGGCGCATTGAAAGACCGCGAGCATCTTGCTGGCGAGCACTTTACGGCCGTTGACTTGCTGGTAGCAGCTTCTTTGACCTGGTATATGGAGTTCAAACTTCTGGATCCACGCCCGGCTTTCAAGCAATTTTCCAGCTTGCATCGGGGCCGGCCAGCAGCTCTGCGGGCGGATGAAATAGACGACGCCCTGATAGCTGCGAATCAGGAAGGCTCTGGCACTAGGGACACTCGCTGATAGCATGGAGGGCTTGCGATTGCTTTCCAGGGTGTGATAACACGCGCCCTAATCTCCATGAGCCTGGCTGATGCCCCCCGTGACGACGTGACCGACGTGCAAGCGCACGCCTCAAGACCTGCACCCCAGGCATCTGCTGCGCCCGAGCCCATCAGACTCGAACCACTTTCCACTTCGCCTGTGCCCAGGCCCGCAGGCGCCGTGCGGCCCAACGCTCGGTTCATGCGTGGGCACCCGGCTCACTGGATTGCGTTTGGCTTCGGCTCTGGCCTCTCGCCTATTGCACCTGGTACTGCCGGCACCTTGTGGGGTTGGCTCGCATGGCTGGTCCTGTCTCAATGGCTTACCACCCCCGCGGAGCAGGGTTTGGTGATCATCGCGGGTCTGGCGGCGGCCTGGTGGGCTTCTACGGTCACAGCCCGGAATCTGCGCATTGCCGACCCTAGTGCCATTGTGGTGGATGAAATCATTGCGTTCTGGATCGTGCTTTGGCTGGTGCTTCCTGCCGGGCTTTGGACGCAATTGGTGGCGTTTATTCTGTTCAGATTCTTTGATGCTGTTAAACGAGGGCCTGTGGGCTGGGCTGATCGGCTTTTTCACGGTGCGACGGGCTGGCGCGGTGGGTTCGGAATTGTTTGGGATGATCTGGTGGCGGCCTTTTGCACTTTGATGGTGATGGCCGCGTGGCGGGCTTGGTGAAGAGCTGAGATCATCGAGATATGCAGCGGGACATGAGAGGTCTTAGGGCCTGCAGACGCTGCGGACCCTCACCGGTTGGCCGGCCCCCCCCCTACCCTCTCCCCTAGCCGGGCGCCCGCAAGCGGGAGAGGGAGAGGGAGAGGGAAAGGGATCTGCTTGAGCCCGGAGCGACACGCGGAACTGGGGTTGCGATCAAGGCCCCGTGACGAAGGAATATGGATATGAATGAGACCGTTCAAGCTTTGGCTGCAGACCTTCGTGCACGGGGTTGGCAGCTTTGCACTGCCGAGAGCTGTACTGGAGGCCTGATCTCGGGGGCCTGCACAGATCTTGCGGGTTCGTCTGACTGGTTTGACCGTGGCTTTGTGACCTATAGCAATCAAGCCAAATCCGACTTGCTGGCGATTCCAATGACTTTGATCGATCAGGAAGGTGCGGTGAGCGAGGCGGTCGCTCGCGCCATGGCTGAAGGAGCGCTGGCTCGTTCGAGAGCTCAGGTCAGCATCGCGGTGACAGGTGTGGCGGGGCCTGGCGGTGGCAGCGCTGAGAAGCCGGTTGGGACAGTCTGGTTTGCGTGGTGCGTCCATGGAGAGACCGCCAGCGAATGCAAGAGGTTCGATGGCGACCGCGCTGCCGTCAGGTCTGCCACTGTGCAGCATGCATTGAGCGGACTGGTAGCCAGACTGCCTGCTGAATCGGCCCTTCCGAAAGCCCTGTAACGGCTGCAAGGCGCCGACCTCGGAATCACCCATAGGGCGCTTGCGCTGAAAGCATGCGCGCGAACAGCGAGCGGATGTCCTTCAAAAAGGTTCATAAGCTCCACGTATGATGGTCTTCATTTCGCTAGCAAGGTCGCAAGGCCTCTCGCTGGCTTGGCGCGGCCAGCTCTGGGCGCGGCCACGTTGAACGCACCCGGAAAGCCCGCTATGTCCGCACCCTCTCTGACCGCATCCAACACCGTACGCTACAGCACGCTCGGTCTGTGCGTGCTGGTCATGATTTTGAGCCTGTTCTCCATGATTGCATTCGGTCGCGGAGGGCTGTGGTTTCTTGCCTCGGGGCTGTTAGTCGCCTTAGGGGTGTACGACTTGCGGCAAACAAAGCACGCCATCTTGCGGAACTACCCCTTGCTCGGGCACATGCGTTTCGCCCTGGAATTCATCCGCCCGGAAATACGCCAGTATTTCATTGAAAGCGACACCGAGGCGCAGCCTTTTTCGCGTGCGCAGCGATCTGTGGTGTACCAACGTGCCAAAGGCGAACCAGACAACCGGCCTTTTGGCACGCAACTGGATGTAGGCGCAGAGGGGTATGAGTGGGTTAACCACTCCATGAGCCCGACAAAAATCGATTCGCACGATTTCCGCATCTGGATTGGCGGTCAGCCCGGCGTGCCCAATCCCGGGACGCAGCCCTGCACGCAGCCCTACAGTGCGAGCGTTTTCAACGTCTCGGCCATGAGTTTCGGCGCACTGTCGGCCAACGCTATTCTGGCTTTGAATCAGGGTGCCAAGATTGGTGGCTTCGCCCACGACACGGGCGAGGGTTCGATCTCCCAGTACCACCGGCTGCACGGGGGCGATCTGATCTGGCAAATTGCCTCTGGCTACTTCGGCTGCCGTGATTCGGACGGTAAATTCAGCCCGGAGCGCTTTGCCAAGCAGGCGCTTGAACCGCAGGTGAAAATGATTGAGCTCAAGCTCAGCCAAGGAGCCAAGCCGGGCCACGGCGGCGTACTGCCTGGCGCGAAAGTCACGCCGGAGATCGCGGCCACCCGCGGTGTACCCGTGGGAGTGGACTGCATTTCGCCATCGGCGCACAGCTCCTTCTCTACCCCAGTGGGCCTGCTCCGCTTCCTGGCGGAGCTAAGGCGGCTCTCTGGTGGCAAGCCGACAGGCCTCAAGCTCTGCATCGGCCACCCTTGGGAATGGTTTGCCATTGCCAAAGCCATGCTGGAGACCGACATCACACCTGACTTCATCGTCGTCGACGGTGCGGAGGGCGGCACGGGCGCAGCGCCGGTGGAGTTCGTCGACCATGTGGGCACGCCCTTACAGGAAGGCCTGCGGTTGGTGCACAACACCTTGATTGGCATCGGCCTGCGCGAGCGTGTCAAGCTAGGCTGCGCGGGCAAGGTCGTCACCGCATTTGATGTGGTGCGCATGCTGGCGCTGGGCGCTGACTGGTGCAATTCAGCGCGTGGGTACATGATGGCCCTGGGTTGCATACAGGCCCAAACCTGCCACACCGGCCGCTGTCCCACCGGCGTGACCACTCAAGACCCTCTGCGACAGAAAGCCCTGGTCGTGGCAGACAAAGCGCCCCGGGTTGCCCAGTTTCATGCCAATACCTTGCACGCGCTCAAGGAGCTTTTGCAAGCTGCTGGTCTGAACCACCCTGATGATGTGACCTCTCACCACATTGTGCGGCGCATCGACGATACAGAGGTACGCCTGCTCTCATCCCTGATGCCACGACTTGAGCAGGGCGCCATCTTGAACGACCTCGCCCATCAGCCCAACGTCTTTCGTCTTTATTGGCCTCTTGCCAGTTCACAGACCTTCGCACCGCAACATCCGGCGGTAGGGGACACACCACCGGATTTGCGTGATTCAAGGGGAATTCACAAGACTCGCACGCCCTCTTCAGCACGCGAGGTGGCTCAAGAATTGAATAGCTCCCATCCGCCAGAGCCCCCGCCGGAGAGCCCTGTCAGTCCCGAGCAGGCTCACTCCCCTGCAGCCACCCCGGCCTCTCCCACAGACGTACCTACCGATTGGGGCGCATCGGATACGGGCACGAGAGCCACCACGGCTGAAACCTTGGACCGTCCTTGAGGTTCTTTTGTTGAGATATTGACGGCGAGGCACCTTCACGGCGTGACATTCAGGCCGGCGAACACTGATGCAGCATTGGCTTTGCGTCAGAATTTCGACATGAGAGTGCAATGACGTTGCACACTGAACGCAGCAAATAAGATGAGATGAGTGCAGACTGATGCCTGAACAGGCTAATCAGACTGCTGGTCGTTGCGGTCGCTCGAACCGCTTGCTCGCATTGCCTAAGTCAGCCGCAGGCGGACAAACCCCACGCGCCGCGCCTTCGCATTCTCCGCTCAGGTACAAACCCGCATCGGCAAAACCCCAATCGGCAGGGTCAGTTCGCCGCCGCATAATCCGCCCGTCTACAGCAGTATCCGCAAATCTTGCAGACGGGGCGCATGAGTTCAGACATCATTTTGGAAACCAGGGGACTCGTCAAAGAGTTCAAAGGGTTCGTCGCCGTCAGCGACGTCAATCTGCAAGTGCGCAGGGGCACCATCCATGCGCTGATCGGCCCCAATGGCGCGGGTAAAACCACCTGCTTCAATCTGCTTACCAAATTCCTTGAACCCACTCGCGGACAGATTCTGTTCGACGGGCAGGACATCACGCGTGAAAAACCCGCTCAGATCGCCAAGCGTGGGGTTGTGAGGTCGTTTCAGATTTCTTCCACTTTCCCGCACATGAGCGTGCTGAAGAACGTCCGTGTGGCACTTCAGCAAAAGCTCGGTACCGAATTTCATTTCTGGAAAAAAGAGGAAACGCTGAGCCAGCTGGATGAGCGTTGCATGGAACTGCTTGGTTTCGTGGGCTTGGCCGAGTTTGCGCACCTGGAAGCCACAGAGTTACCTTACGGACGCAAGCGGGCGCTGGAAATTGCCACCACCCTGGCCATGGACCCGCAATTGATGCTGCTGGACGAACCCACGCAGGGCATGGGCCTGGAAGACGTAGAGATGGTTACTCAGTTGATCAAAAAAGTGGCCGCCAACAGGACAGTGCTCATGGTGGAACACAACATGGGCGTGGTGGGCAACATTGCAGACACGATCACCGTGCTGCAGTTCGGCCAGGTGATTGCAGAAGGGCCCTACGCGGAAGTCTCGCGCAACCCACAGGTTCTGGAAGCCTACATGGGCAGTGCCGATGAAACTCTTTGATGGACGTCAATCACAAGACATGCATGAGCTACTTCTGACATGAGCACCGCATCCACGCCAGCTATTCAACTCGAGGACGTGCATTCCTGGTACGGGGAGTCGCACATTCTGCATGGAGTCAAGCTCCACGTGATGCCTGGCGAAGTGGTCTCGCTGCTGGGCCGCAACGGCGCGGGCCGTACCACCACGCTTCGTTCCGTCATGGGTCTGGTCGGCAAACGAGCAGGTTCCATACGGATCAATGGCGGAGAGACCGTGCGCATGGCGCCCCATCAGATCGCTCGCCTGGGTATTGGTTATTGCCCGGAAGAGCGCGGCATCATGGCTTCTCTGTCTTGCGAAGAAAACCTCTTGCTACCACCCAAGGTGGCAGAAGGTGGCATGAGCCTGGAAGAAATCTACGACATGTTCCCCAACCTGAAGACGCGCCGCACCAGCCCGGGTGGGCGGCTTTCAGGCGGAGAGCAGCAGATGCTGGCCGTAGCGCGCATCTTGCGCACAGGCGCCAAGATCTTGCTGCTGGATGAAATCTCTGAGGGTCTGGCACCGGTCATTGTGCAAACCTTGTCCCGCATGATCCAGGCGCTGCGTCAGAGGGGCTACACGATTCTCATGGTGGAGCAGAACTTCCGCTTTGCTGCCCCGCTGGCTGATCGCTTCTACATCATGGAGCGTGGCTTGATCCTGCGTGAGTTCTCTGCCGCAGAACTTCAGGACAACATGCACACCCTGCATGAGTCCCTGGGAGTATGAGCTTTGTTTTCCAGGCGTTTCCAAAACACTGAAGTCTCGCGCACGCCACCATCAGGCGAAGCGTCAACAGACGGTGTCCATTTTTCCGCAGTCCACTTTAGTCAAGGAGATAAACCGATGAAACGCAAATTACTGTGCTCTCTCATGGCCGCAGTCGGCCTCACGGCGGCAGGGTTTGCCCAGGCGCAAATCTCAGGCAACACCGTCAAGATCGGCGTGCTCAACGACATGTCTGGTGTGTATGCCGACATCGGCGGACCAGCCTCGGTCATCGCAGCCAAATTGGCTGTGGAAGATTTCCAGAAGACCAGCAAGTCCAAACTGAAAGTGGAAATCGTCTCTGCGGACCACCAGAACAAGCCCGATATTGGTTCCAGCATCGCGCGCAAATGGTATGACTCCGATGGCGTGGACATGATCGTTGACGTGCCTACGTCCTCGGTGGGGCTGGCAATCAGCGAAGTAACCAAAGAGAAAGGCAAGGTCCATGTCAACACAGGATCGGCAGCCTCTGACCTGACCGGCAAGGCCTGCTCGCCCAATACGGTGCACTGGCTCTACGATACCTGGATGCTGGCACACGGCACTGGTAGCGCAGTGGTCAAGAGCGGTGGAGACACCTGGTTCTTCCTGACCGCCGACTACGCCTTCGGGCACGCCCTGGAGCGCGACACCTCAGAGGTGGTCAAGGCTTCCGGCGGCAAGATTCTCGGAAGCGTGAAGGTGCCACTGGCCACGCAGGACTTCTCATCCTTTTTGCTGCAAGCCCAATCGTCGAAGGCCAAGATCATTGGCCTGGCCAACGCAGGTGGCGACACCATCAACTCCATCAAGCAAGCAGCCGAATTCGGCATCGTCAAGGGCGGGCAAAAGCTGGCAGGTCTTCTGGTGTTCCTGCCTGACGTCCATGGTCTGGGATTGGCCACAGCACAAGGCCTGAACGTGACCGAAGCCTGGTACTGGGACCTGAATGATTCGAGTCGCGCATGGACCAAGCGCTTCGTCGCAGCGAACAAGGGCAAGTATCCATCTTCCGACCATGCTGGCGTGTACGCTGGGGTTCTGCACTATCTGAAAGCCATCGAAGCGTCCAAGACCGACGACGGCACCAAAGTCGTCGCCAAGATGAAGGAACTTCCCACAGACGACCCCCTGTTCGGCAAGGGCAGCATCCGCGCGGATGGACGCAAGATTCACCCCGTGTACCTGTTTGAAGTCAAGGCACCCAATGAATCGAAAGGCCCTTATGACTACTACAAACTGAAGCAGACCATTCCGGCAGACCAGGCATTCCGCCCATTGGCGGAAGGCAACTGCCCGCTGGTTGCCAAGAAGTAATCTCACCACCACCCCCCCCACCAGCGAAAACAGGGAACGAGAGCGCGCATGGAAGTCTTCGGCATTCCGATCCAGGCCATGATGGGGCAGTTGCTCATCGGCCTTATCAACGGTTCGTTCTACGCCCTGCTCTCGCTTGGGCTGGCCGTCATTTTCGGCCTGCTCAACATCATCAACTTCACGCACGGCGCACAGTACATGCTGGGGGCCTTTGGCGCCTATCTGCTGTTGAACAAGGTGGGGTTGAACTATTGGTGGGCGCTGCTCCTGGTGCCCATTCTGGTGGGCGCTTTGGGTGTGGTCATCGAACGCACCATGCTGGCCCGGCTGTATAAGCTGGACCATCTGTATGGGCTGCTCCTGACCTTTGGACTGGCCTTGATGATTCAGGGCTACTTCCGCAACGAATATGGTTCGACCGGATTGCCCTACGCCATTCCGGAGCAACTTTCGGGCGGCATCAACCTGGGCTTCATGTTTCTGCCGAAGTACCGTGGATGGGTGATCATTGCGTCGCTGGTCATCTGCCTGTGCACCTGGTATGTGATTGAACGAACCAAGCTGGGCGGCTACTTGCGAGCTGCCACCGAGAACCCTCAACTCGTGCAGGCCTTTGGCATCAACGTGCCGCGCATGATCACGCTCACCTACGGCTTCGGAGTGGGCCTGGCGGCACTGGCTGGCGTGATGGCAGCTCCCATTTATCAGGTCAGTCCCCAAATGGGCGCTGACCTCATCATCGTGGTCTTTGCAGTGGTGGTCATTGGAGGCATGGGCTCCATCATGGGTGCCATCGTCACGGGGTTTGGCTTGGGGCTTGTAGAGGGACTTACCAAGGTGTTCTACCCCGAAGCCTCCAGCACCGTTATTTTCATCATCATGACCATCGTGCTCCTGATCCGGCCTGCTGGCTTGTTCGGCACTCAGAAGTAAGCCATGACTGTGCCCACCTCCAACACCACACCGTCGGCAAGCGCGCTACACCGAAAGGTGATCATCGCCATGGCTTTGGTATTCGCACTGGCCCCGGTGGCAGGCGTATACCCCGTGTTCATGATGAAGGTGATGTGCTTTGCACTGTTCGCCTGCTCCTTCAATCTGTTGCTGGGTTTCGGCGGACTGCTCTCGTTTGGCCACGCCATGTTTCTCGGCAGCGCAGGTTATGTAGCCGCGCACGCAGCCAAGGTCTGGGGGTTCACGCCTGAATTGGCGATCTTGTTTGCCACAGTCTGCGCGGCTGCACTGGGCTGGGTTGCCGGCAAGTTGGCCATCCGCCGCCAGGGCATCTACTTTGCCATGATCACCCTGGCATTGGCCCAGATGGTGTTTTTCTTTAGTTTGCAGGCGCCTTTCACCGGTGGCGAAGACGGCATACAGGCAGTACCACGCGGCCGGCTTTTTGGTCTTATTGACTTGTCGCAACCGCTTGCCATGTATGCCTTGGTGTTCACGATTTTCATGGGCGGTTTTCTGCTGATCTACCGCATCGTCCACTCCCCTTTCGGTCAGGTGCTGCAGGCCATTCGCGAGAATGAGCCTAGAGCCATTTCCCTGGGCTACGACGCAGACAAGTTCAAGCTTCGTGCCTTTGTTCTGTCCGCCGCGCTCTCAGGCATGGCAGGAGGAACCAAGGCCCTTGTGTTCCAACTGGCGTCGTTGACCGACGTGCACTGGAGCATGTCCGGTGAGGTGATCCTGATGACCTTGCTGGGCGGTATGGGTACCATCTTTGGTCCAGTCGTGGGCGCTGCCGTCATCATCTCCATGCAAAACTACCTGGCCGAGCTGGGCTCCTGGGTGCTGGTGGTGCAAGGCGGCATTTTCGTGGTTTGCGTGCTGCTGTTCAGGCGCGGCATTGTGGGAGAGCTGGGCGCCTGGTTGAAAAAGTCGCTCTGAGTTCGCCTCAGAAAAGACCAGGGCTTGTTAACACGCCCTGGTGTCCTTGCACGGCGCTCATCCCCGCACTCGCTGGCCCAATGCTTGCAGGATCTCGCAGGCTTCTTCGGCCATTCTGGGCACGAACTCGGCCACGTGCACAATGCTGTCAATGGCACTGGCGACCTGGCCTGCAGCAATCAGCCCGTCTTCTATGTCACCTTCACTCTGCGCGCGTATAAGCGCCTTGTCCTTCCACTCATTCAAGGCTTGGGCAGACATCTCTCCACTGTCAATGAGTTCCCTGAGCTTTTCCACGCCTTGGTTTTTCAGCCCTCGCCCGGGACCGTAGACGGACGGAAAGAGTGTGTCGTCTCCTTCACGGGCATCAACAATTTTCTGCCTGTAGGTGGGGTGCCATTCGTTTTCATGTGTGGCGATGAAGCGTGTACCCATCGCTACCCCCTCGGCTCCCATGGCCAGGGCCGCAGCCAGCGTCCGGCCATCTCGCGCGCCCCCGGAAAGCAGAACGGGCACACGGACCTTGGCGGTCACGTTGGGGATCAGTACAAAGGTGTGAACAGGTGATGCATGCGTGTGGCCGCCCATTTCGTAGCCAGAGGCGATGACCACATCAACACCGGCCGCTTCTGCCTTGAGTGCTTGACGAGTGGATCCGACCTTGTGCATATGAACGATGCCCGACTCCTTGATCCGGTCGCGGAACATACCGGGGAAACCGGCACTGGTCGTCAGCACACGCAGTTGCCTGGCTATGGCAGGGTCGGAATCGCGAGCGTCCAGCACCGCCTTCACATAGGCGGCGCTCACCGGCATCATTTCACCGGACTCGGTCGTTCCCACTGGAACATTGACTGCGAACACCGCGGAGGTAAGCGTCATGACCTCGTCAATCTGCGCACGCATGTCGCGAGCCCCTACATCGGGCGCAGAGGTCATGCCTGGGATGCTCACAGTTCCAAGGCCACCGGCGGAAGATACCGCAGCCGCCAGCCGGGCAGTACGGAAAGGACCCATGCCTTCTTGCACGATGGGGAAAAGGACGCCCGTCAGATCAGTGAATCGAGTTTTCAAGGTTTTCATAGCTGGTTTCTCAAACACTGATCAACTGGTGGCCGCCTGGTCAGAGAGCAGCACCATGGCAGAACCGTCGCATAGAGCACCTGAAGTCACTACGCAACAATCGCGACGCGGCACCTGCCTGTCACCACCACGGCCCTGCATCTGAAGTACCGCCTCGGTCACAGTGTTCATTCCATGGAGATAGCCTTCAGAAAGCAAACCTCCATGTGTGTTGACCGGCAGACGACCATCGATGGCTGTGGCCCCGGAAGCGACGAAGGCGCCTGCTTCACCCCTATCGCAAAATCCCATGCCTTCCAGCCCCATCAAGACCACGCTGGTAAAGCAGTCGTATATCTCCGCAAACTGCACATCATTGGCGTTGATGCCTGCGCGGCGATAGAGCTCTTCGCTGAGCAGGCTAGTGAAATTTCGTGTGTAGTCGTCATAGAGCATCTGATCCCCAATGTCCAGACCCGGTCTGGCTCCTGCGCGATAAGCAGCGGCTGCCACGACGGCGGGTGCATGGCGTAGATCACGGGCACGCTCCAGTGAGGTGACGAGGATTGCGCACGCGCCATCTACTTCGGCCGTGCAGTCTGCGGCACGGAAGGGGTCCGCGATCCAAGGCAGCGTGTAGTAGCTTTCCAGGTCCAGTGGCCTGCGCTGAATCGCGCGTTCATTGCGCTCGGCAAACCAGCGCTGTGCCACCGCAACATTGCCCAATGCTTCGGGGCCTTGGCCCGTCTCGTGCAAGTAGCGGCGAGCCCACATGGCGATGTACATGAGATAGGAGTCGTACCCGATGGGGTAGCGGTACTGCGAAGCACCGCCCGGCATCTGCCCACTGCCCACGCGCACGCCCGAACGGCCGTTTAGCGCGCGAAACACTATGACCGACTCAGCCAAGCCGTTCTCAATGGCCATGGCGGCCTGCCCCACAACATGAGATGGGCTTTGGCCGCCCTGTTGAAAGTCAAGCACCCAGCGCAAGCCAGGCAATGCCAATGACGTGGCGAGCGCATTGCAAGTGACGGAATCGTTAAGCACCATGAAAGAACCAATGCCGTCCACCTCTTTGACAGGCATGCCCGCATCATCGACTGCGGCAAGCGCAGCCTCGCTGGCCAAGTCCAGGACTGTGCGTCCGGAACTTCGCGTGAATGCGGTGTAACCGACACCGGCTATGGCTGCTTTTCTCACTGCTGTCTCCTTGATATACGCCGCTTGGCGTTTTGTGATTAAAATATTAACGTAATATTTAATTTTTGACAACGGCAGTCTTTGGAGGCAGACGGGATGATCGAAACGGATGTGCAGAGCTGCGTTGACCGCGTATTGCTGGAACGCAGGTCCGTGCGTGCTTTTCTTCCTGACCAGGTAGCGAGAGAAGACATCGAGCAGATCTTGCGCTGCGCTGCGCGCGCGCCCTCGGGAACCAACACCCAGCCCTGGATGGTTCACGTGCTGCAGGGCGCATCAAAAGAGCGCTTGTCGCGTGAAATCCTGACGGTCTACGATTGCCCCGAGCATCGAGCGCAGCACACAGAAGAGTACCCTTACTACCCGGAGCGCTGGATCCCACCTTTCATTGATCGCCGTCGCAAGGTGGGGTGGGACTTGTATTCACTGTTAGGTCTCACGCGTGACAACAAGCCAGGCATGCATTCGCAACTGGCTAGAAACTTCACGTTTTTTGATGCCCCTGTGGCCTTCATGTTCACTGTCGATCGCGTGATGTCGCATGGCTCATGGCTGGATTACGGCATGTTCATGCAAAACATCATGATTGCAGCGCAGGCCCGCGGCCTCGGCACCTGCGCACAGGCGGCTTTCAGGCCCTACCACCGGTTGATTGCCTCGTACCTGGAACTTCCAGCCAGTCAGACATTGGTTTGCGGTATGGCACTCGGGTACGCCGACCCCACAGCAATCGAAAATAGCCTGGTCACCGAAAGAGACGAGATCGAAGCCTTCGTGCGCTTTCACGACTGACATAATCCCCTTACGCATTCGCTCACCAGCGCCCCCCTTACTTGAGACAAGCACCATGGTGAAAGTTGCCATCAAACAGCCCCGCAGGAAGCCGGGCCGCCCCCTCGCGACAGCGGACGTCGACACCCGCAAGGCGCTACTGAGCGCCGCCCACGATCTACTCCTGGAAAGCAAGGGCCTGCCCGTGCCCATCAGTGCGATCTGTGAAAAGGCCCGCGTCAACCCCGCCATGGTCAACTACTATTTTGGTGGTAAGCGCGACCTCACGGTGTCCCTGTTCGAGCAGTTGTGCGAGTCCTGGAATCCCGCCTTGGAGAGCCTGCTTTTGCTGGACGTTCCTCCCAGCAAGAAACTGGAGATCCATATCCGGCAGATGATCCGCAACTACCAGAGCACACCTTACGCCAGCCGCATGATGACGGAAGTCATCATGACCACCAAGCCGGCAGTAGCCAAACGGCTGGGCAATAACTTCGTGAGGCCACTGATTTCGTTCTATGAACGGTTGATCGAGCAAGGTGTGGCCGCTGGGGAATTTCGTCCCGTCGAGCCGATGTTCCTGTTCTTTTCGGTCGTGGGGCAGTGCGAATACATGTTTGCCTCTCTGCCTTTGCTGTCTTCAGCGCTAGGCATCACCAAGGTCGACGAAGAGTTTCAGGAGTCTTTCATCAAGCACACGACTGAACTGGTGTTCTACGGTGTGGCCCGCCAAGGCCAGCCCGCGACCGAGGTCATTGACAAGCCTGCTCGCAAAGCAACGCCCCGAGCATCCAAGGCTTCCAAGGCGTCTTCACAGGTCTCGGGCTAGGGTTTGGCGCCGAAGCCCTTCATCTTGGCAATGACGTTCAGCATGGTTTCGTCACTGCCGCCACCTATGGAAAGTAGCCTCAAGTCCCGGTAGTAACGGCTCACAGGGTTGTCCCACATGAAGCCCATGCCACCCCAGTACTGCAGGCAGGCATCGGTCACGACACGCGCCAAACGGCCTGCCTTGAGTTTGGCCATGGTGGCCAGGAGGGTGACATCTTCACCGGCCACATACGCATCTGTGGCCCGATAGACCAGCGAGCGAAGGCTCTCTACATCGGTCTGCAGCTCTGCGAGGCGAAACTGCACTGCCTGATTGCCAAGCACAGTGCCGCCGAAGATCGCGCGCTCTCGGCAGTACTCTGCTGTGGTATCGATGCAGCGCTCCATCGCACGCAGGGTAGTCGCTGCGACGTACAACCGCTCGTCCTGGAACTGCAGCATCTGATTGCGGAAACCTTGTCCCTCTTGCCCCACCATGAACCTGGCTGGTACCCGGACGTTGTCGAAGACGATCTCGGAGGTTTCGGAAGAGCGCATGCCCAGCTTGTCCAGAGGTGCTGAAACCGTGATGCCACGCTGGTGGGCGGGGACTATGAACATGCTTTTGTTTCGGTGCGGCGAACCGCCCGATGTATTGACGAGCACACAGAAAAAGTCTGCCTGCAGGGCGTTGGTGATCCACATCTTGGTCCCGTTCAGCACATACTCAGCACCCTCGCGTACCGCTGTGGACTTCAAGCCTGCGACATCGGACCCCGCTTGCGGCTCGCTCACCGCCACGGCGGCCACGTAGTCGCCTGCAATCACGGGTGCCAGGAACTCCCGGCGCAACTCGTCGCTACCAAAGCGTGCGAGTGCTGGTGTGCCCATACAGGTCTGCACGCCAAACGCCATTGGCAGAGCGCCGATGCTGCAATGCCCCAATTCCTCTGCTACCAACACTTCCCAGCTGAAATCCAGGCCTAGGCCACCAAACTCCGGTGGTTTGGAGACGCCGGTGAGACCTAGTTCAGCCATGCGTCGAAACACCTCATGTACAGGGAACGCACCACGACGCTCCCACTCCTGCGCATTCGGGTCTACCTCATCCGCAATGAAGCGCCGGATGGTAGATCTGAGGGTCTCGTGCTCGTGGGTGTTATGCATGATGCGCTTTGAGCCTGTTTTCCTGGAGTCAGTAATCCAGGTATTCCGTGATCGCTGACCAGCGGCCTGACTTGATCTCGCTCACACGGGAACGTTCATTGCCCAGATGGGTCTTGGCACTGAACTTGTATTCAGGGCTGCCAAACATGTCGCGAGGCACCACTGTCTTTTCCAGCTGTGCATTCAAGGCGTCCACCGTGATGTTGTTGCCGAGTTTGGCAATGGCATCCAGGGTGATCTGCATCATGGAATAACCGTAGACGGAAAACACGCCCGGATCTTCCTTGAAGCGAGCCTGGTAGCGTTTGACCCAATCGCGCACCGCTGCCGAAGCATCATCGGGGTAGGGTTGGCCCACCTGATGCACTGCAAGGTAGCCATCCATAGCGGGCCCGCCAATCTTGTGAATCAGATCGGTATAGGAGCCAGCCACACCTATGAACTTTGGCGTCCATCCGATCTTCTTCGCTTCGTTGAGTGTGCCAATCGTCTCCCGAATGATGGTGCCCATGACCACGGTGTCGCAGCCAGAGGTGCGCATGCGCGCCACCTGAGAGGAGAAGTCGGTAGAGCCTCGTTTGTAACTTGTCTTTTCCTTGAAAGTCTGGCCGAGTTCTTTCAGTCCCGCTTCGGCGCCCCGGAGAATTTCCAGACCATAGTCGCCATCTTCGTAGATGATGCAAAAGCTCTTGGATCCACGGTCACGCGTCATGTACTTGACTGCGGTGGTGGCTTGCAGCAGGTACGGCGGCAAGAACGCGTACTTCAGCTTGGTGGTGGGCTCGAACATCTCAGCCGCACCGGACAGCGGGAAGAGATTCGGAACATTGCGCTCCATGAGCATGGGCAAAGAAGGCACGACCACCACGGTGCCCATGGTCGAGACCATGGCGAAGATGTTGTCCCGCTCAATCATCTTCTGCGTGGCGATGATCCCTTTCTTCGGGTCATAGCCGCTGTCTTCGATCACCAGCTTGATTTTGCGGCCGTTGATGCCTCCGGCCGCATTGGCTTCCTCCACGCGCATGATGAGTCCATCGCGCGATTGCTTGCTGAACCCCGAGGTGGGCCCGGAAAGGTCCTGGACCGAGCCCAGGATGATCTCGTCCTTGGTGATGCCGCGGACCTGGGCGGTGGCCGCGGTTGTGAGGGCAAGGCCGATGGCGAAAGTCGCCAGGCCGAGTCTGAATTTCATGTTCACTGCTGTCTCCTATTGGTTGAAATGGCACTGACCCATACACAAACTCTTCAGTCAAGCTAGCGGTACATCGACTCGATCAGATCCGCGTACTTGGTGTTGACAAACTTTCGCTTCAACTTCATGGTCGGGGTGAGCTCTTCGTCTTCGGCCGTGAGCTGTGTCTCAATCAGCCGGAACGCCTTGACCTGCTCCACCCGGGCAAACTTTTCGTTCACTGCCTGTAGCTCGCGCTCGACCAGGGCCTGTATGGCCTGCGCGCGGCACAAACTCACGTAATCCGAGAACGGAATGTCGTGGTCCTGCGCGTACTTCACGACGTTGTCCTGGTCAATCATGATGAGGGCCGTGAGATAGGCGCGACGATCGCCAATGACCACGGCGTCGGTGATGTAGGGCGAGAATTTCAGTTCATTCTCTATCTCCGACGGCGTGATGTTCTTTCCGCCGGCCGTGATGATGATGTCCTTCATCCGATCGACTATCTTGAAATAGCCGTCTTCGTCCACTCGACCTACGTCACCCGTGTGCAGCCAGCCTTCGGCATCCAGAGTCTCCGCTGTTTTCTCTGGCAAGTTCAGATAGCCCATGAACACATTCGGCCCGCGGATCAACAACTCGGACGTTGTGGGGTCAAGCTTCACCTCGTTCATGGGTGAAGCGGGGCCGATCCACCCTGGTTTGATCTTCCCGACCGGGGTGGCGGTGCCCCCGCCCCCGGCTTCTGTCTGCCCCCAGATCTCACGCACCGGAATGCCGAGCGCCAGGTACCAGCGGATCAGGTCTGGCGAAATCGGCGCAGCGCCTGTAATGATGAAGCGGCAGCGGTGAATGCCCAGCAGACGACGGGTGTTGTTGAGCACCAGGGTGCGTGCAAGCCAATAGCGTGCAGCCAGTCCGGCGGGCAGAGGCTTTCCATCTTGCAGGTAGGGGGCAGCTTCGTACCCTACCTTGATGGCTCGCGCGTAAGCCCATTGCTCCAGCGAGGTGGCTTCCGACAATGCAATCGTGGACGCCGAGTAGAACTTCTCCCAGATCCGAGGCACGGCCAAAAAGACGGTGGGCGCAATCTCGCGCACGTTCTCCGGAATGGTCTGTGGGTTTTCCACGAAGTTGAGGCAAGTGCCGGAATAGAGCGCGAGGTAGGCACCCATGATCCGTTCGGCCGCATGGCATAGCGGCAAGAAGCACATCCGTTGGTCGCGTTCGTCCTGCTCGACCACCAGGCGCAATCCGCGAATGGACGCCACCACGTTGCCGTGCGAGAGCATGGCTCCCTTGGGTTTGCCGGTTGTGCCGGAGGTGTAGATGAGGATCGCCAGGTCGGTTGCACGCCGAGATGCAAGACCTTCTTGCCAGCGTGCGTCTGCCCCCGCTTGCGCCATCCGTGCGCGGCCCAAAGCACGCAAATCGTCCAGGCTGATCACACCAGGGTCTTCGAACTTCTGAAGACCCTCCATGTCGAAGATGACGATCCGCCGCAGCAGCGGTAGGCGCTCGCGCACTGCAAGTGCCTTGTCCAGCTGTTCCTCGTCTTCCACGAAGAGAACCGTGGAGGCTGAATCGGTCATCAGATACTCAGTCTGCTCTGCAGAGTCGGTCGGATAGATTCCGCTGGAAACGCCCCCCACAAACAGCGCACCCAGATCTGCGTACAACCACTCGCGCACTGTGTTTGAAAGAATGGACACGCACTCACCACGCTGGAAACCGAGCTCCAGCAAGCCTTCTCCCACTTCACGGCAAATACCAGCCAGTTCAGCATTGGACACGCTGATCCAGATGCCGAGTTCCTTTTGCCGCAAGGCCACTTGTTGACCGCGCTTCTGAAAGGCCTGCCAGAATACCTGCGCCGCAGTGTCTCCTGCTATGTGGTGCGGCGGGTTGGATGCACTGGTGCCATCCTGCGTCAGCAAAGATTGAGACTGGGTCATACTATCTCCAGTTTTTCTTGCGTTTCCACCGTTGCTGGCCGCGCACGCCAGCTTCCTTGATGCCCAGGTAGAACTCCTTGATGTCGCTTTGTTCTCGCAGCAAGGAGCATTCGCCCTCTATCACGATGCGTCCCACCTCCAGCACAAAGCCATGGTCTGCACAATCCAATGCCACGCGTGCGTTCTGCTCCACCAGCAGAATGCTGGTGCCCCGCTCTCGATTGATGCGTTTGATGATGGTGAAAATTTCCTTGATCAGCTTCGGAGACAGGCCGAGACTGGGCTCGTCCAGCAACATCAGGGTGGGTTCAGTCATCAATCCACGCGCAATGGCGAGCATTTGCTGCTGGCCCCCCGAAAGCAAGCCCGCGCGTGACTCCGCCTTCTCCGCGAGGATGGGGAAGTAGCCATAAACGGTTTCCATGTCCCGCGCAACGGCATCACGATCAGAACGCGTGAAAGCGCCCATGATCAGGTTCTCACGCACGCTGAGAAACGGAAATACCTCACGCCCCTCCGGCACGTGGACGACTCCACGTCGCACGATCTTCGCCGGGTTCAGAGCGCCAATGGGTGCTCCGTCAAAAACAATGCTGCCCTTGTCCGGATCAATGATCCCCGAAATGGTTTTCAAGATGGTCGACTTACCCGCACCATTGGCGCCCAATACAGTGGATATCTTTCCGCGCTGGACATTCAGGCTGACGCCGCGGATGGCCTTGACCGGACCGTAGCTGCTTTCAACATTGCTGAGACTAAGGAGGACGTCGCTCATTCGTCAGCTCCCCCTAGGTAGGCTTCAACCACATTGGGGTCAGACTGCACCTGGGCCGCAGTGCCTGTGGCCAGCACCCGCCCGTAGTTCAGCGCCAGCACGCGGTCAGAGACCCGGCTCACAAGTGACATGTCGTGCTCCACCATGACGACGGTGATTCCCAGATCGTCGCGAATGTCTTCAATCCAATAGGCCATGTCTTCTGTCTCCTCAGGGTTCAGCCCGGAAGAAGGTTCGTCCAACAAAAGCAGACGCGGCTTCATGGCCAGCGCTCGGCCAAGCTCGACTACTTTGCGCACTCCGTAGGGCAAGCCCTCCACCAACATGTCGCGGTAGTGCTGTAGATCGAGGAAATCGATGACCTCTTCTACCTGGGTTCGAAACTCCAACTCCCGCCGGCGCGTACGTCTGGTGAAGAGCGCGTCCTGCCACAAGCGACTGCGCCTTTGCGTGTGGCACCCAATGAGCAAGTTCTGCAAGACGGTGGCATGTTCGAAGAGCTCAATGTTCTGGAAGGTGCGCGCAACGCCCAGTGCGGCAATGCGATGCGCCGGCAGTCCAGAGACCAACTCTCCGTCCAGCCGGATCTCTCCGGCGGTGGCACGGTACAGACCACTGATCAGATTGAAGGTGGTGGTCTTACCGGCACCATTGGGGCCGATGAGCGAGAAAACCTCGCCCTGACGGACAGTGAAGTCCACCCCGTCCACGGCCTTCAACCCGCCGAATTGAACTGTGAGGCCCTTGGCTTCAAGCAGGGGATGGGTCATCGCATCCGCTCCGATTTCACGTAAGTCTTCTGTCGGCGGTGGCTGCCTTTTCTGTAGTACGGGAACTGCTCCAGGTAGCTGCGCACCTTGATCCACCTGCCGTTGATACCCTTGGGTTCAAAGATGATGAAGGCGATCAGGATGACACCGAAGATGATGGGCTGAAGTCCGACCTGGTTGGAAAGCGACGCCGGCAGATAGTCCTTGAACATCAGGATCATCTGCTGCACCACGACCCAAAATGCGGCGCCGAAGTAGACCCCTTTGATGGAGCCGAGCCCGCCAATGACCATCATCATCAACAGTTCAATGGAAAACGCGAAGGTGAATTGCTCGGGCGAGATAAAGCGCAGCTTGTGTGCGTACAAAGCACCTGCAATACCTGCCAAAAGCGCACTGATGGCGAAGGCCGCCGTCTTGTAATAGGCCAGGTGGATGCCCATACTCTGAGCCGATATTTCGGAGTCACGAATGGCAATGAAGGCACGGCCTGTAGGACTTCGCAGCAGATTCAGAATGCACAGCGTGGCGGCCACGGCTATTGCGAGCGCGAGGAAATAAAAACGTGCATCCGTGTTCAGCGGGAAGCCGAATAGGCTGATGGCGCCGACCGTCATGCCAGAGTTACCGCCGGTGATGCTCTCGGCTCGCGTGAGCACCTCTTCCACCACGACCGCGCAGGCGAATGTCGCGATCATGAGATAGATGCCCTTGGTGCGCAGCGCAGGCAACCCCACTGCTATGCCGACCAGGCCTGCCGACACCGCAGCGATGGTCATGGACACGGGAAATGGCACGCCCCTTTTTGAAAGCCAGGCTTCCACATAGGCGCCAATTGCAATGAAAGCTGCATTGCCGATCGACACCAGGCCCGTAAACCCTGTGAGCAGCATCAGACCCAGGCCAGCGATGGCATAGATCAGAATGAAGGTCAGGGGTGTCACCAGATAACCGGGCAGCACGAGAGGTGCCGCCAGCACCAGTACCGCCAGAACGCTGTACCAGAATCGCATTCCACTGTGCCGCACTAGCACAAGGTCTTGCTCGTAATTGGTTTTGAATATGAATCGCATGCTTGTTCCGGAGCCTGCGGCGATCAGGCCCGCTTGGCCATTTTTTCGCCGAACAGGCCCCTTGGCCGCACGACAAGCATGATCAGCACCGCGACGTAGGGCGCTACATCCTTGAAGCCTTCTGGCAGGTAGTAGCCCGCCAAGGCCTCAATGACGCCAATGATGAGCCCGCCTACGATGGCGCCCGGTATGCTGCCAAAGCCGCCGATGATCGCTGCGGGGAATGCCTTCATCCCTATGAAGCCCATATTGGCGTGCACGAAAGTGATGGGCGCCAGCAAGATGCCGCCTATGCCTGCGATGGCAGCCGACAGACCCCAGACAGCCGTATTCAGCCCGCGAACCGGGATGCCCATGTAGTAGGCAGCCAACTGGTTTTGCGACACGGCCTGCATCGCGATGCCGTACTTGGAGTAACGGAAAAACAGATACAGCGCCAGGCAGAGAACGGCGGTGGCTCCGATGATGACCAGTTGTTCCACACTGATGACCAGCTGCCCACCCGCGACGCGCACTAGCTCACCCTTGTACGGTACGGGCAAGGCATGCGTGTCGGTTCCCCAGCCAGGGATCATGGTGATCGCGCCGCGCGCAATGTAGCCAAACCCGATGGTCACCATCACCACTGTGAATGCCATCTGGCCGAGAAGTGGCCTGATCAAGGCCCACTCCAGAATGACGCCTACCGTCACCATGGCCAGCATGGTCACGATGATGGACGCCCAAAAGGGCAGCCCCAGAACGGTCATGCACGCCAGACCGATGAAAGCCCCCAGCATCATCAACTCGCCCTGCGCGAAGTTGATGGTCTCCGTGGCCTTGTAGATCAGGACGAAGCCGAGCGCGATAAGCCCATAGATGCACCCTTGCGCCAGACCGCTGAGAATGAGTTGGGCGAGCTGCATAGGACGCCGATCAACCCTGGACCATAGGCTCGGCACTGAAGCGGAGCTCGGTCCATTCACCGTGGTCGAGGTAACCGGCCTTCACCACTTGGCCGATGGAAATTTGTGCTTTCTCTGGCCCCTGGGTATCCACGCGCGCAGCCATGCGGCCGCCCCCTTCAAGATCTATGGTGGCTACGATGTAGGGCAGATCTGCCTTGAACGCGGGGTGAAAGGCGTGGTGCACCGCGACCCAGCTGTAGACCTTGCCGCGCCCCGTCGGGATCACCACCTTGGCGTGGCGGCCCGCGCAGAAAGGACAGCTTGGCATGGGTGGAAAGCGCCGCTTGCCACAGTCCGTGCATTCCTGCAGCCTGAATTCGTGAGCACGCAGACCTTCCCAGAAGAACGCGCTGTCCTGATCCGGCGAGGGAGTTGGACGCGCTGGGGTGTCAACGGCGGAGTTGGCTTGTGACATGGGAATGATGTTTCCTGTCTAGGGCGCCGCGCTCAACGGCCTGTGAACTTTGGCTGGCGTTTGGTCACAAACGCTTCCAGGCCCTCATGGGCATCCGTACTTGTGAGGCAGTAGCGTGCAGTCATTTCGCGCTCCAGACGAAATGCAGCCTGCACGCCTGTCCCTTCGTTCAGACCGGCATTCAAAACCTGCTTGGCATTGGCCACCGCCAACGGCGACTTCTTACCCACCTCGCGAGCGAACTTCAGCGCTGCGTCCAACAGTTCACCATCGGGAACGATCTGATTGACCAGACCGAACTCCAAAGCTTCCTTCGGCTCGAGCAAGCGGCCACTGAAGATGAGTTCGCGGGCACGCATGGGGCCGATGATCCGCGGCAGCATGGTGAGCACACCGCCCCCGCCCATCTGCCCGAAGTTCAGGTGCGCATCACCGATGCGCGCTGATTCCGCACAGATCACCAGATCGCACGACAGAATCAATTCGATGCCACCGGCCACGGCAATGCCATTGACGAGCGCAACATAGGGCTTGGTGTAGGTGGCGATTCTTTGAAAGGTCTCGTGGATGTCGGCCAGGAAGTGAGGGAAGTCCGTGCTTTCGCGCTGGAGCTTCTGATACTTCTTCATGTCGCCACCTGCGCTGAACGCACGGCCGGACCCGGTGATGCCCACCACCCGGACATCGTCGTCCTGCGCCAGCTCATCAAATACCCGCCGCATTTCGCGCGCCATGGCCCAATCCATGGGGTTCATCTTGTCACCGCGGTTAAAGGTGACCAGCGCCAAGCTGCCAGCACCTTCTCCCAGGACATGCTTCTCAACAAGAAGCAACGGACTTGCGTCTTCAGCATGGGCAGGTGCATTCATGACGCCACCCCATAAGCGCCGACGATCCTTTGATGAACCGGCTTCATGCTCACTTGTACCGAAGGTGATCTTGTTTTGAATCGTGTGGTCACGTTGTCTCCTGTTCGACTGATCTCCGCTGCGCCGCGCAAGGCAAAGTCAAGTCAATGATCGTTCTATGAAAATTATTATATGTTGCTTTAATTAATTTTCAACACGAGAGTCGCCCTACTGGGGAAAACCCGGTGGAGATGTCATATTCACATGCGGAGCTACCCCGCGCGCGCGGGTCCATTGCCAGAAAGCTCTGCGCTCCGACCAATTCAGGTCTATGGGGTGGGGTGTCAGCCCCGTGGATGGACGGGCGCGCAGCCAGATTTGAGATTGCGCATGACTTTTCCTTGGAACGCTCTGCCACTGAGTGTTACTAACTTCTTCAAACAGCTTTCCAAACACGCCTCCGACAGGTGGATGGTTTGCCCTATTGGGCCTGCTCCTGGCAAAACTACTCTCTATGCAATTCCCGCGCCCTGCCCAGCTTTCGACACCTCTTCAGACGCCTCAGACACCGCAAACGCCCGCTTTCCAAGGGACATGGGGTACGTGCACGTCGGCTATCGCCAATACCGCTGTTGGCAACGGCGCCACGTGCGACAGCTTGCGAAGTGACCGTCGGTCTTTCGCCATGACCATCCTGCAAACGCAGACGGCCAGCCTTTATGAGGCATCGCCGGACGAAGCAACGTTCATAGCCAACCGGCAGCTCTTGCCGTCCGTTGATTCGATGAAAGAGCTGCTTCAGGAGTTAGACGTACTTAACGACGCACCCAAGCCTTACGCCAAGGACGGATCTCTGCTTCTGGCCTTGTCGAATTATCTTCCGCTGGCGGAGGCGGCCATGACCATCACGACAGACCTGCAGTCCATGCAGGAGGCATTTGGCATGGACGCCGACAACGCCGAACAAGCAAGCCTGCTGTCAAGCTACCATGAGAACTGCCTCAATGTTGCATGGCAGATTTGTCGAGCCAGTCTCCATTACGCCTTTCAGGCCCATCGCCTTTGCAATCTTTCTGAAGATGCCGCTGCGGCCGAATTGAAAATTCCCTTGGCCTCGAAACAAGAAGATAACAAAGGGACTCTGCACGAGTTGCTGCTTGAGCGTCAAAAATTTGGCGTTCAGCTGACGGGCCTGGCTTTGGTACTGCTGTCACAACATCAGTACTGGAGCTTTGATCTAGGCTCAGAGCCCAGGGTTTATAGCCGCCTGTGCAACCATTTGCTCTACGATTCAGCCACGGCGCATTTCCGACGCCTGCGCGACCTCGAGATCCACCTGCAGACCTACGCCGTCACGCCTGCAATGGCATTCGTTCGACGCGTCTTCGATGCAGCAGATAACAACATGAACAGAACATCCACTTCGCTTGAGAGAGTCGCAAACGACCGGCTTTCAAGCTACGAGGTCGAAGCCGCTGAAGGTACATGCCACGTAAGCTCACATTGGGCACAGTGCGATGCGATGTGGCGAGACATTTCATTGGACCAGACCCGTCTGTCGGTGAATGACATCAAAGTCAGGATGGACGCTCTAGCAAATGACACGTGCCTGAGCATTGACAAGGCCATTGAAGCATTCAAGTCGCAGTTGAGTTACTTCTTTGAATCTCGGCTCAACATCACATCTTGCGCCGACCAACAAGCCGAGAAAGGACTTCTGGAAAGCTACGCCCGTCTATGCGAGTGCGAGTTGCAGCGAGAAGACGCTACGGCAGCCATAATTGGACTCTCGTATCTGTAGAGCCCAAAGAGGTCATCACGCCTTACGAGACGAAAGCCTCATTTCCATTAAGGGGATGCATCCCACCTGAGCGTCTGGCCTTTACTCCCGCCAGGCTGGAGACGCATCGGCGCCGAGTGCGCGCATAGGCCTGAGCAAAGCCAGTACGGCGGCATCTTTGCTCAACAGCAGAGCGCCATGCTGAACCGCCAAGTCAATGAAAGGCTGATCGTCAGCGTCTGCACACCGGCAGGAGGCAGTGGGAGCCGCTGGCACGATGCGCGTGAGTTGGTCATACTCCAACAAAACAGTTACGGGGTCCAGATCTCGCGCTGCCAAGCGGGGAACGACTCTGGGATAGCCCAGCACTCTGGCCAGCTCCGCCCGCATCTCCACACTGGCAAGCCAAACGGCCTCACCCTTCACCAAGGCGCCTCGCAATGCTTGCACGGCGGGATCAGCAAACACCAGTAAATCGAGGGCCACGTTGGTGTCGATGACCAGCTTACTCATCTTGAATACTTGCCAGCCAGGTTCGCCAAAGCGGGCATGAAAGCCCAAGCCCGTCGCAAGTCACCCATCGCCGTCATGTGGTCCCTGGCTTGGCCGATGCACCGCGCGCGGTCAGATCAAACCGGAACATTCGGCATTCAATAGGTCCATTCCACATGGGAACGCGGCGCGATTCCTTCAGTCGCAGACGACCGGGGAGCTTGAGGTCTGGCGTGAGCATCCAGGCGGTCCAGCCAGCGAAGTGGCTTTTCCAGTGGGTGCTGAGTTGCCGGAAGAATTCATCGCCGGAATCCGCCTCTGCGTCAACGACGCCTTCACCGGCCCGTGCTCGAGCCAGGGTGCCGCTCTGGAAGGCTTCCCGGCCCCTGCCCGCCACGCCTGCGGCGGCGATACGCTCACCATAGGGGGGGTTCATGACGATCACGCCCGGCTGCGCGCTTGGCGGCATACGCTGAAGCGCATCGCCGCCGCGCAACTGCACAGCACCTGAGACACCGGCCCGCTGGGCATTACGCTCGGCAAAATCGACCATACGGTGGGCCACATCACTACCGAAGACGGTCACACTTTCAGAGCTCTCAGGAGCCTTGACTGAAAGGCTGGCTTCTTTTTTCACGGCGTCCCAGCGCACACGGTTGAACGGCCTTAGCTGCTCGAAGCCGAAACGCCGCTGGCCGCCAGCAGGCATTCCCAGCCGAATCTGCGCCGCCTCTATGACGATGGTGCCGCTACCGCAGCAAGGGTCATACAAGGGGACTTCCAACACTGAGCGCGTGGCAGGTTGCCACCAACCACTTGCGGCGAGCATGGCAGCGGCCAGGGTTTCCTTCAGCGGCGCATCGCCTTTGTCCTGACGCCATCCGCGCTTGAAGAGCGGTTCGCCCGAGGTATCGATGTAGAGCGTGGCGGTGTCCGTGGTCAAGTGCGCGTGCAAACGCACGTCCGGCGTATGGGTATCGATACTGGGGCGTTCGCCGCCGACCCGGCGAAAACGGTCGGCTACGCCGTCTTTGATGCGCAGCGTCGCGAAGTTCAGGCTCTGCAGCGGACTGTGCTGGGCAGTGAGTTCGATGCGAAAGCTCTGCCGCGGTGTAAACCAGGCTTCCCAGCACACATCATGGGCCAGCGCATAAAGATCTTCAGGGTCTCGGTAACCACCTTGCGCCAACTCTATCAGCACACGTTGCGCCAACCGGCAGTGCAGATTGAGTAGCAGCACGCCTTCCCAGTCCGTGCGCACACGTACCCCCGCTCGCACCGTGAGCAAATCATCACCCGTCAGCCCTGTAATGCCGTGTACTTCATCAGCGAGAAAGCCCTCGACACCGGCGGCGCAGGGGAGGAAAAGGGTCAGTTGGTTCATTGCTTGAAAACTTGCGTGGGCACGGCGGAAGACCAATTGTCGCCGCATGCCGTTGGTCAGAGGTGTAAGAACTCTCTCTCACCCCGTTCATTGTTCGGATATATGGCAAACGCGGAGTGCTCCACAATCGCTCAAAGAGCGATTTCAAGAGTGCGAAAAGTCAGCTCGGTAGCCGAATTTCATGACGCCTCGCATCTCCATTGAAGATGACGATGGTGAAATTGAGACGATAGTATCGCCCGGGGTTACTCATTTAACGACTATCCAGGTACTCAGGGTCTCGCGTAGCTAAATCAATCGTTGCTGCTTGCTGTTTGCTTTACGCATATGCCACGCGGATCTCTGAACCTCATTATTTCGGAGACTATATGAAATCGCGTGCATTCGGAAGAAGAGAATTTACTCTTGGCCTGCTTCCTTCTCTGGTTCTTGGCCAGTCAGCGGGGTCAGCCTTCGCTGCGGATGCCCCTGGCCAGCCCATCAAGATGATTGTGCCCTTCCCACCAGGCGGCGGCACGGACGGCGTCGCACGCGTCATCAGCACTTCGTTTGCCACGCTGACCAAAACACCCCTCATCATTGACAACCGGCCCGGTGCCAGTGGCACCATTGGTATTGGGGCCGCCAGCAAAATGCAGGCAGACGGCACCAACCTGGTGCTGGGGCAGGCTGACAATATGGCCGTGGCGCCCTACCTGCTCAAGAGCGTGCCTTACAACCCCCTGGAAGATCTTCAGCCCATCGCCTTCCTGGCGGACATTCCTATTGTGATTGTCACTTCGGTGGACACACCCTACAAGACGCTGGCCGATGTTGTACGAGCCGGTAAGTCGGACAAAGAAGACATTACCTTTGGCTCTGCAGGCGTTGGGACTACACCTCACTTGTCCGGGGAGTTGTTTGCCAAGGCCGCAGGCATCAACATGCGCCACATCTCGTACAAGGGCTCTGCACCGGCGCTGACCGACGCGCTTGCCGGCCGAATCTCTCTGATGATGTCGTCCATTTCATTGATCGTGCCGCACATCAAATCGGGCAAGCTGCGCGCGCTGGCGGTCACCAGTGCCACGCGCAGCAAGACCCTGCCTGATGTGCCCACGGTGGCTGAAGCCGCGGGCCTTGCCAATTTCAATGTGGGAACCTGGTATGGCATCTTCTCTCCCAAGGGGCTGCCTGCCGCCAAAGCAGCCAAGCTCAATGCCGACCTCAATACCGTTTTAGGCAGCAAGGAAGTGGCCGCCTTCATCGAAGGGCAAGAGGGTGGAACCATCGTCAAGGCCGGCCCGGAGTTGCTGGCCAAGAAATTGGCGGACGACACGCAACTCTGGAAGCGCGTCATCAAGGAAGCCAACGTCTCGCTTGAGTGAACGCATGCAAGCGCAACCGCTACTCCAAGCTGAAAACGAACAAGGTATCGAACTGGCAAAGGCCATGGAGGGTTACGCACGCTGGGCAGGCCTGAGCTGTCCGGAGCGCGCGCCTTTGTGGGTAGAACGCCTGACAATGAATCAGGAGGAGATCGCCCGGTTCAGGAATGCGCCGACGCCAGAGGGGCCTGCGTTCGCCGCCCGGGCAGCGACGCCGGAGCCGTTGCCGACCGAAGGGCCGGTGGACGCCGCCCCTGGAAGCACGGCCATCACCGCTGAAGCCGCTTGGGCTGCCGCCCGAGACAACGCGCATCTGCGTGCGTTCACCCGCCTGCCGGAAGTGCTGGAACCCGCCGGGCAAGGCTACCTCCGCGGCGTGCCATTTGCAGTGAAGGACCTGATCGGGGTGGCCGGTATGCCTCGCAGTGGCGGCAGCCTTACAGGGCCCGCTGAACCCTTTCCTGAGGATGCCGCTTCTGTCGCCGCCATGAAGCGCCAGGGCGCGGTCTTCATAGGCCTGAACAACCTGCATGAACTGGCGTTCGGGGCCAGCAGCGATAACCCCGTGTTTGGGCGCGTGATCAATCCTGCAGCGCCAGATCGGATTCCAGGGGGCTCCAGCGGAGGATCTGCTGCTGCCGTGGCGGCGGGGATTGTGAATGTCGCACTGGCCACGGATACCGGCGGCTCGGTCCGCATTCCAGCAGCGTGCTGCGGAGTTGTTGGGTTCAAGCCTAGTTACGACGCCGTGTCGCGCCACGGTGCGATAGACATGTCTGAAACGCTGGACCACATTGGCCCTATTGGATGCACCGTGATGGACTGCGCCCAGGCGTTTGCGGCCCTGACTGGGCTGCCCGACTTCAAGGGAATTCCGCTGCGCTCCCTGAAAGGCTTGCGTGTGGGTGTACTGGGTGGTTTCTTCCAGGAGCCTTTGGATAGTGATGTTCGTGCCGCGCTGCAGGGGATACAGGCCGCCATGCGCTCTGAAGGAGCACAAACGCATAAGGTCTTGATGGAGGGCATTGAACTGGCCGCCGCCATACAGTTCATCACTATTTCTACCGAAGCGGCTGCCAGCCAGGGAGAGCGTCTGCGCGATGATGGAGCACGGCTGGGAGAGGATGTCCGGGTTCGGCTGGAGATGGCCAGCCTTTTGCCTGGGCACTGGTATCTGAAGGCTCAGCGCTTGCGCAGAGTGTTCGTGCAGCGCATGGAGCGCCTCTTTGATGAAGCGGACATCTTGCTGTGCCCGACCATGAGATCGCCTGCTCCGCTGGTGGGGGCAGCGAAGGTCGATATTGAAGGCAAGGCCTACCCGTTGCATACGGCGGTGTCCAACCTCACGATGCCGTTCAGCTTGAGTGGGATGCCCGCTATTGCAATTCCGTGGGGGAAAAATTCAGAGGGCGCGCCGCTGTCCATGCAGCTTGCGGGAGCTCGCGGCAAGGATTGGGACCTGCTTGCGATTGCCCACAGGTTGAGTTCACTCGCACCGGCGGGAGGTCTTTAACTCAGCCTACTGGACTAGCTTACGCAGGCTGGCGATCGGAATGCGCAGGCCTTCGCGGTATTTGGCGACGGTACGGCGTGCGCAGTCGATGCCTTGCTCCTTGAGCATTTCAGCAATCTGATTGTCGGAGAGCGGTTTCTTGGTGTCTTCTGAGCTGATGAACTGCTTGATGAGCGCCCGCACTGCTGTGCTGGAAGCATTGCCGCCAGCTTCCGTGCCCAGAGCGGAGCCAAAGAAGTGCTTGAGCTCAAAGGTGCCCTGCGGTGTGGCCATGTATTTGGCGGTGGTCACCCGGCTGATGGTGGACTCGTGAACACCTAGTTCGTCAGCCAGTTCGCGTTGAACCATGGGACGCATCGCCAGTTCACCATGGACGAAGAAGTTCTTCTGCCGCTCCACGATGGCTTGAGAGACGCGCAAGATGGTGTCAAAGCGCTGCTGAATATTCTTGATGAACCAGCGGGCTTCCTGGAGTCGCTGGGTCAGTGCCTGATGGCTTTCTCCGCCACGTCCACCGCGCAGTGCATTGGCATAGATTTCGTGCACCCGCAGGCGCGGCATGACTTCAGGGTTGAGCTGCACGCGAAAGCGCTGCTGAGGCCCCTGCCCGCTGGTGGATACGATGACGTCAGGCACGATGGCGTTGCGACTGACATCTGCGAAGCGTCGGCCAGGTTTGGGTTCCAGCCGTGCGACATAGGCCATAGCGGCGCGCACGGCTTCTTCGCTCTCGCCCACCAACTGCGCCAAGCGGCGGGCATCACGCCGTGCCAGCAATTCGAGCACTCCGTGCTGCGCACAGATCTTCAGCGCCACCGCCACGCGCGATTGTTCTGAGGCTGTCAGGTCCCGCTCAGACTGGCGGCTTTTGATCTGCAGGGACAGACACTCCAGCAAATCGCGTGCACCGACCCCGGGGGGGTCCAACGATTGGAGCAGATTCAGCGCCATCGTGAAACGGTGCACCAGCTCTTCCATCTGCTCCAGTCCGTCGTCCTCGTCGAGCAGCGTCGCGGCCAGTTCGGCCAGGGAGTCTTCCAGATAGCCGTCGTCGTTCAAAGACTCGATCAAAAATCTCAAGGCGGCGGCATCTTCTGGACCCAGGCGCAGAGACAAGGCCTGCCGACGCAGGTGATCCGTCAGCGATGGCTGAAGGCCGCCTCGCTCACCAGGATCGAGCGCATCGTCATCTTCGACGTTGTTACGGCGTGCAGGCGCATCGCCGCCCCATTCGCCGTCGTCAGGTGCGGCTTCCACACTGCCGTCACCGTCCCAGCTCTCGGCAACCAGAGACTGGGAATCTGAGGCTTCGACGCTTTCCGCACGTTCGTCATCATGCCCTTCGAAAGCCTGTTCGCTGACGCGATCGCCTTCGCTGACGGCCGTATCAGAGCGCGCAATGCCAAAATCTTCGCGCGGCGCATCATCGTCCGAACGCTCGAGAAAGGGGTTGTCATCGAGCATCTGCTCGACCTCGCTGGCCAGCTCCAGAGTGGAGAGCTGCAAGAGCCGTATGGACTGCTGTAACTGAGGTGTCAGCGCAAGATGTTGCGAGACACGCAGCGAAAGGCCGGGCTTCATGTGGTCACTGCCAAGCCAGGAAATTCAATGGATGGATGCCGCCTACGGTACACCAGCGCATGAATCAAAGCCGGAAATTCTCGCCAAGGTAGACGCGCCGAACTTCGGGATCGGCGACGATGTCGTCAGGCGTGCCTGTAGCCAGCACGCGCCCTTCGCTGATGATGACCGCGTGGTCACAGATGCCCAGCGTTTCGCGCACGTTATGGTCGGTGATCAACACGCCAATACCACGGGCCTTGAGAAAGGCGATGATGCGCTGGATTTCTATGACGGCGATGGGGTCGATACCGGCAAAGGGCTCATCGAGCAAAATAAAGCGCGGCTGAGTGGCCAGCGCTCGGGCAATTTCCACGCGGCGGCGCTCGCCCCCCGAGAGTGCGGGTGCGGGCGAATCGCGCAGCCCCTGCACGTGCAGTTGCTCCAGCAATTCGGTCAAACGGCGTTCAATCTCAGGCTTGGACAAGGGCCTGCCGTCCTGATCCTGCTGCAGCTCGAGCACCGCACGCACGTTTTCAGCGACGGTGAGCTTGCGGAAGATCGATGCCTCTTGCGGAAGATAGGACAGCCCAAGTCTGGAGCGACGATGGATGGGCATGTGCTCGACCGTCTGACCGTCGATCTTGATCTCACCACCATCGGCGCGAACCAGGCCGACGATCATGTAGAAGGAGGTGGTCTTGCCTGCGCCATTGGGTCCGAGCAAGCCCACCACTTCACCATTGTGAACCGTGAGCGAGACGTCATGGACCACGCGCCTGGCTCCGTAGTTCTTGCGCAATCCCCGAACCTCAAGCTGGCTGGAACCATGTTCCAGCGGAGTCGATGCAGTGGTGGGGCCTTCTGGCTGCGACGCCAGGGCTTGCTCAGCCGGCACGCTCACTTGGCTGGCCCGGTGGAAGGCCGCAGCGGCACGGCCGGTTTGGCGGCAGGGGTAGGCGAAGCCGGAATGCCACGGGGCGCAAGCGTGGCTCGTACACGCTCGCCAGGGGTGGCGGCGGCTCCGGCAGCGGTGCGGGGTGCCGCGTCTACCGTGTAGACCTCGGTGGTGTTGTTGTAGACGATGACCGGACCGGTGACCTGGTCTTGCAGTGTGGCACCAGCCAGGCGCCTCATCTCGGCACGGCGCAGGAAACGCACCGTGTCGGCTTTGCTGTCGTATTCAATGACTTCGCCTTCGCCTTCAATGAATTCGTCGAGGGCTTCGCGCTTCTGGCGGAAAAAGGCGCGCTTGCCGGGCTCTGCATACATCACACCGAACTGGTTACCCGCGGCGTCCTGCCGAACCTCCAGGCGGGCGCCACGCATCACAATGGTGCCTTTGGTGGCCACGACACGGCCGGTGAACGTACTGAGCTGGCGCTGATCTTCATAGCGAAGCGCATCGGACTCGATGTTCATGGGCTTCTCACGGTCCGCTAGTTCTGCCCAAGCAGGGGTGAGCACGGCTACCAGCAAGGACAGGCAGCCGCCCAATATTCCAGGCAATGAGAAAACAGGTGATTTCATTGAAGGCACGGTTTTTGCTTTAATTGCGTTCTGCATTTTAAGCCGCACGGCTTTGCGCATGCGAGGTTGAGACGAAATGGCCTATAAAAAAGGATGACTAGTGCCTGTTAACCCGCGCTAATGGACATATGAGAAAATCCGTGTCTGGGCTTGCATGCCGGGAATCATCGAACTCACAGCCGGTGCAAGCAGTGCACGACGCGTGCATTGGATTGGGCTTTGATGCGCCGCCGGATGAACGAGAGAACCAGTTGGCCCCTACCGGCATGGCTGATCTTCTGTTGCTGACGAGCAGATTAGCCTCAGGCAATCTGGCCGAACCCCATCCTGCATCAGCGATTTTCCTGCCTTCGGACAGACCCCGCGCAACTTCGAGACGGGGTCTTGGCATTACTTGAGCGCGCACCTCGTACAGGGCGGGGAAATCGCTAGCCGACACATTCATGAGCTACACAGTCAAAGAGATTTTCTATACCTTGCAAGGCGAAGGCGGAAATGCCGGTCGGGCAGCCGTTTTCTGCAGGTTTGCGGGGTGCAACCTGTGGTCTGGCCGCGAGGTCGACCGCGCCGAAGCGCAATGCAAATTCTGCGACACCGACTTCGTGGGCACAGATGGTACGGGTGGCGGCAAGTTCGCCACGGCCCAGGCCCTTGCGACTGCGATTTCAGGGTTCTGGCCAGCCACGGCACTGGGCAAGCGCCTGGTTGTTCTGACTGGGGGAGAACCTCTGCTACAGGTTGATGAGGCCCTGCTTGCGGCTTTGCACGAATTCGATTTCGAGGTTGCAGTGGAGACCAATGGCACTGTGGCTGCACCCGAAGGGATCGATTGGCTGTGCGTGAGCCCGAAGGCGAACACCGAACTCAAAGTACGTGCCGGACGGGAGCTCAAAGTGGTGGTGCCGCAGACAGGCCAGGACCTCGAGACTTTGATTGCCCTTGCGTTCGACCGCCATCTTCTGCAACCCATGGACGGCCCCTTGCTGAAGGAAAACACCCAGTGGGCCATTGAGTATTGCATGCGCGATCCTCGCTGGAGATTGAGCGTACAAACGCACAAGATGGTTGGGATCCGATGAGGTTTGAACTGAGCCAGAAGTTTTTCTTTGATGCGGCCCACACGCTCCATCGGGAAATTGAGGCCGAACCCAGCCGGCGCATCCATGGCCACACCTACCAGGTGGAGGTGGGCATCGAGGGCACCAGGAACGAAGAAACGGGCATGGTCCTGGATCTCGGCTACCTTCGCCGTGACATAGCGATTCTTCGTGAAGAACTGGACCACCGCTTGCTCGACGAAGTCAAAGAGCTGGGAACGCCCACGCTGGAGAACATTTGTGTGTACATCTCCAAGCGCTTGCCGGCGCTCCAGGGAGCGGCGACCTTGCACTACGTGAAGGTGTGGCGCGACTCGGTGGGTGATTCCTGCACCCTGAGGCTGGGTTAAGGAGTTTCTGAGCCTGCGGACCAGACCGCAGGCTTAGAGCCTGTCAGAGATCAGGCAGTTTTGACGAGCTGATTGGTGATCTGGAGCATGCGCTCAAACCCGCCCGCCATGGAGCCGTCGGTGTAGTAACGACCGGCAATGCCCAAAGCGGGAGTGCCTTCGACCTTGTAGGCCTCTTGAAGCTGCACGGCACGGCGAACCTTGCTGGCCACGCCGAACGATTTGTAGGCCGTTTCAAACTTGGCGCGGTCCACGCCTTGCTCTGCAACCCATGTGAAGAGAACGTCAGGCTTGTCGAGGCGCTTGCGCTGCACTTGCAGGGCGTCAAACACCTTGGCGTGGACCTTATCCACGGCGCCAACGGCTTCCAGGGCGTAATAGATCTTCTGCAGAGGCTCGAAGCTGCTCTGGAAGCCCACGTGCTCAAGGCGCACCACGACGTTCTTGGGGGCCGATTTCTTCCACGCGTTGAAAACGGGGTCGAAGTGCATGCAGTGCACACAGCCGTAGGAGAAGAATTCGATCACTTCAACCTGCCCGGCCGGCACATCAGTGGGCGCCTTCTGGCTCAGTTCCACATAGCCTTTGTTGCCTTGCGCGTACGCTGGCAAAGCCAAGAACCCGGGGATAGCCGCCACAGTGGCACCAAGGGCGAATTCACGACGTTTCATAGTAGCTCCATTTTCAACAGGCTGTCAGAGCAGGTTTTGGGGACAGGAGTTCCGCGACCGGCTCGACCAGATGAGATTATTGATGTTTTTTGAGATCAAGGTGTTCGGGCATAGCCGATGTGGAGCGTGGAGTGGGCGTAACGGGCGCAGGAAACTGCTCGATGTCGTCGCTGAATACCGTCTGATATGACGGTGACGCCGCTGACCCTCACCCCCACCCTCTCCCGAACGGGAGAGGGAGTAACACCCAACTCTCTCTACCGAACGGGAGAGGGGGTCACACCCAACTCTCTCTACCGAACGGGAGAGGGAGTCACAGCCAACTCTCTCTACCGAACGGGAGAGGGAGTCACAGTCAACTCGCTCGGAAGAGCAGAGGTTGTAACAGTCAACTCTTCCCACCGCAGGAGATGGGGAACCCATCCAACGGCCGCGGAGCAGGCCATTAAGGGCCACCGCGGAGCTGGCTTTGCCAGGCCGCCAGTGGCGTCCCCCCCTGGGGGGAAGGCGCGTAAGCGCCTCAGGGGGGGGGCTTTACTTCTGCACTCGAACCAAAGCAGAGTCAAAGCCGTTGCCGTCCAGCCGCTCTTTGACGCGATCGGCGGCGTCCTTGTTCTGGAACGGGCCCACACGCACACGGTAGACGGTACGTCCGGCCTGCTCGCGCTCGGTGACCCGCGATTCGACACCCATCAACGACAGCCTGGCTCGCTGGGCTTGCGCGTCATCATCGTTGCGGAACGCGCCTGCCTGTACGAAATAGGTGAAAGGATCCACGGCCTGCGAAGTGCTTCCTGCACGGGCTGCGGCCAGATCACCCAAGGGGTCCGCAGAGGGCGCGCGCGTGGCGGCAGGGGCCCGGGGAGTCGGTGCGGATGCAGCAGCAGCGGGTTTCTCGGCGGTACGCGTTGGAGGCTTGACCTCTGCAGGTGCGGGTGCCACCACTGCGGGAGCGGGAATCTGCGGTGTGGGTATGACCTGCGGCGCAGGTTCAGAGGCCACGACACCGCTGACTGCAGGAGCCGCCGGACGACCAGCACCGGCAGCGCGGCCGCGCAGTGCACTGTTGGGATCCCAGTCCTTGTTCTTCTCAGCTTCTGCGGCATCCTGGCCGCTGGTGCGTGTAGAGCCTTTGTTGACGAAAGGAACCGGTACTTTCGCGACGTAGATAGCCACGCCCAGAGCCACGGCCAAGCCAGCCATGACACCAAGGATCACGCCGAGAAAGGTGCCTCCGGACTGATACCGCCCCCGCGAGGCGCGCAGGCGATGGACATCGGAGATGGACCTCCCCGACGTAGCTTGCTCCGCAGTTTCCTGTGTATGTGGGTTCATGTCGCTGATTACCGTTACATCTTGGTGGGGGCAGACACGCCCAACACCGACAGGCCATTGTGCAATACCTGAGCGGTGGCGGCGACCAGGGCAAGCCGGGCTTTTTTGACAGATTCATCATCTACCAGAATGCGCTCGGCGTCGTAGTAGCTATGGTAGCTGGCAGCCAATTCGCGCAGGTAGAAGGTAATGTCATGGGGAGCAAAGTCCTGGGCTGCTGAGGTCAGCATGTCAGGGTACTTGGCCAATTGCAGCATCAAGGCCTGCGCCGCCGGGGTGTCCAGAGGGGACAGGTCGGCATCCAACAGACTGCTCTTGTCGCCACCCCAGGCTTCCAGCACGGAGCAGATGCGCGCATGCGCATATTGCACGTAGTAAACCGGGTTGTCGTTGTTCTTCGAAATAGCGAGATCGATGTCAAATGTGTATTCAGTGTCTGGTTTGCGCGACAGAAGGAAAAAGCGCACGGCATCAGCGCTGGTCCATTCGATCAGATCACGCAAGGTGACATAGCTGCCTGCGCGTTTGCTGATCTTCACTTCCTGCCCGCCTTTGACCACGCGAACCATGGTGTGCAGCACATAGTCCGGGTAACCCACCGGGATACCGACATCGGCTGCTTGCAGGCCGGCGCGCACACGCGCAATGGTGCCGTGATGGTCGGTGCCCTGGATATTGACGACCTTGTGGTAGCCACGCTCCCATTTTGCGATGTGGTAGGCGACGTCTGGCACGAAATAGGTGTAGCCACCATCGGTCTTGCGCATGACGCGGTCTTTGTCGTCGCCGTAGTCTGTGGTCCTGAGCCACAAGGCGCCGTCTTGCTCGTAGGTCTTGCCGGCATCGATCAGGCGTTTGACGGTGGCCTCGACGCGGCCACTGGTGTAGAGGCTGGACTCGAGGTAGTACTCATCAAATTTGAGGCGGAAGGCCTGCAAGTCCTTGTCCTGTTCATGGCGGAGATAGGCCACGGCAAACTGGCGAATGCTGTCGCGGTCTTCTACCTGGCCGCTGGCGGTGAAGCTGCGGTCATCGGCCTTGACGGTCTTGCCGGCCAGAAAATCGGCGGCGATTTCGGCGATGTAATCGCCGTTGTAGGCGGCCTCTGGCCACTCGGCATCACCGGGCTTGAAGCCCCGCGCCCGCAATTGCACAGAATTGGCCAGCGTTTCGATCTGTACGCCGGCGTCGTTGTAATAGAACTCGCGGTGCACGCGCAGCCCTTGAGTTTCAAGCACGTTGCAGATCGCATCGCCCAAGGCCGCTTGCCGACCATGGCCGACGTGCAGCGGCCCGGTAGGGTTGGCGGAGACAAATTCAACCAGCACCTGCGACTGCCCCACAGCCTTCCTGCCGTACTGCTGACTCTCCTGCAGCACCTGGCGCACGACCTGTTGCTTGGCCGCCGGGATAAGTCGCAGGTTCAGAAACCCGGGCCCCGCGATCTCGATGGCGGCCACCCAGCGCGCAAACGCAGGGGTGGCTTCCAGCGCAGTTTTGAGCTGCTCGCCCAATGCACGCGGGTTCATTTTCAGGGGTTTGGCCAGTTGCATGGCAGAGTTGCAGGCAAAATCGCCATGTGCAGCCTGCTTGGGAGATTCGAACGCAGCCTGCGCACCTGCTCCCTGGACCAGTTTTTCTAGCTCTGCCGCGAGGGCGGCGAGCAATTCGTTCTTGACGGATGACATCGCCGGATTTTACCGGTGGCATTTCGCTTGATCCTAGTTATGTTCGATAGACACCAAACAACACCCAGCATTTCCTGCATCATGCCCGCCTATAACGAGGCGCGCGGCTTGGCATTGGTCACGGAGCGCGTGCTGGCGGCGCTGAATGCCCTGTCTCCAAAAGTCGAGATCATCATCGTCAATGACGGCAGCCGCGACGACACCGGCGCCGTGGCCCGGCAGCTCTGTGCGCTGCATCCGCAAGTGCGCCTGGTGGACCTTTCACGCAATTTTGGCAAGGAAGCTGCGTTGACCGCTGGCCTGGACGCCGCTTTGGGAGATGTGGCCATTTTGATGGATTCGGATGGCCAACACCCTGTGTCATTACTGGCCGAGATGCTGCAAGAGTGGCGCCAAGGCAGCGATGTGGTCTATGCGGTACGCCGCTCACGGGAGGATCAATCCCGTTTGCACAAGCGGCTGGCGAATCTGTTTTATTCGCTTGTGAACTTTGGCAATCCCGTCAAGATTCCTGCTGGCGCAGGGGATTTTCGCCTGCTGGATCGCAAGGTGGTCCATGCGCTCAATTCTTTGCCAGAACGCCACCGGTTCATGAAGGGTCTCTACGCCTGGGTCGGCTTTCCGTCCAAAGCGATTGACTATCTGCCCCTGGATCGCGAGAGTGGCCAGAGCAGTTTTCGCCTGGGGGGCGCACTGCGCCTTGGTGTGACCGGATTGCTGGCGTTTTCTTCCGCGCCGCTGCGCGCGGTGGGCTTGCTGGGCTTGTTTTTGTCCATGCTGTCGCTGGGTTACGCGGCATGGGTGGTGATTGAGTATTTCTGGCTGGGTATCACCGTACCTGGTCATGCCACGCTCGTTGTGGGCCTGATGTTGCTGGGTGGCGTGCAGTTGACAGCCATAGGTTTGCTCGCAGAGTATGTGGCGCGAATTTACGACGAAGTCAAACAACGCCCGAGCTATTTGGTAGCCGAAAACAGGGGCCAGGGCCTGCGCGAAGATAAAGCGCTCGCGGACAAGTAAGCGCTACAAAAGCTCCTGGAAAACCGCAGCGCCACGCACCAGCCGTATACCGGCTGCTTTCAACTGATCTGAAAACGCAGGGCTTTGCAGAAACGCCCATTCACGCACGCGTGCCGGTCCGATTTCGTCGCCTGATTCGGCCATGGTGGAAGGGTGACACATCAACAACGCACCATCGGGGATGTCGGCCAGCCACTGGGCCATGTGCTTCTCATAAAGCCCCGCTTGAGGGTCAAAGTCGTAAATGCCGGAAAGCACCGGGCTGACCGGCACTCCGGCATGCCTTGAGGCCGTGGTGAGGGCATTGGCGCCCAAGGCAGCAATTACCTTGCTTTTGAAGTCAAGGCGCGGGCCTGCCGGGCGCGAGACCCGAAGCCAGGGAAATTGGGGGCCATAGCGCCGCGTAACGACCTCCAGCAGAGCCTGCCGGATACCCGCAAATTGCTGCACGTGCTGATGCCCATCAATGTGGTCGGGCGCTGACTTCCAGGCGGCTTCGAAAGCATCGAGCTGGCGCTCGATCTCCGTCTTGGCCGCCGCCTGATTGAAGCCGCCGAGCAGCGCGCGGCGCATGGCGCCCCCCAAGGCCTTTCCATGGCCCGCAGCCTGAGCGAAGTCGCTGGTCCAGTCGAGGTGCAGGCCGACGTCCAAAAGGCCGCGCAACTCCGCCAGGCGCTGCGCATCTTCCTGCCAGCGCGGCGACAGGACCATGGCGCTGGTCGCACTGAGGGCGCCTTGACGGCCCAGTTGCAAAACGGCGTCAGACACGCCGGCACTCATGCCGTAGTCGTCGGCGCACATGACCACGCGCCTCTCGCCAGATGGAACCTGATCTGCCTGGCGAGAAAGAGAGGTGCTTGATTGCATGGAGGGTGCCTTCAATGTCACTTGGAAGGCGGTTGCGGTTGCGGCTGCGCAGGCAAGTCTTTGCCTTGCAAGCGCGCCAGGGGCGAGACGCCTACCCGCCATGCCCATCCTCCCGAAAACCATTGGGCGCCTTCGGGTAATTCCCGCGCTGGGAACACTTCCACCACACGCGCGGTTCGCAACTCTTCGGCCGATACCCAAGGGCTGGTAGCAAGATCTCCGTTGATTAGCACTTTGGGATGCTCTGGCAAGTGCAGCGCCAGCGAGCCCGCAATGGCGGATCTGCCGGCAATGATGTCAATGGGACCGCCCAATGCTTGGCGTGCCTGCGGGGCAAGGCTTTCAGCCATGGCTTGCGACGGGAAATGCTGCCAGTGCTGGGTCTTCAAACGATCAATGCCCTGCGGAGAGGTGGCCCAGAACTGCAAGACGATCAAACCTTGAATCAACGCGAAGGCCACCCAGGCTGCACGGACGGCAGAACGGGTATTCAGGTACTTCAAGGACGAAGGGGCTAAAGCCAAAGCAGCAGGCAACATCCACAAACCAAACGCAGTACCCCAGTGGTTCTGCATTTCAACACCCAGCCCCAGGCCCAGGGACAACATGAAAAGCAGAGGAAAAACGCCCCAAAGGAGGGAGAACTCGCGCCAGAACGCAGGAGGGGTCGCGCCCGGTGATGTGGGCGTCACCGGTGCGTGCACGATTCTGGCTTGGCCTTCCAACGCCGCTTGTCTGGACTTCTTCGTGCGCCACGCTGCCCAACCCAGGGCGGCGCCCATCACCATCCAGGCGGGCATCTGGCGATTGAACAACCAATCTGTCGTCCAACTCGTGGAATCAGACATCCGCGCGGACATGGACAGGCTCATGCCCAGCGAACTTGTCTCCGCATAACGCAAAGGTGCCCAATCATGGTGGATGAGCCAGATGAGATGCGGCAAGAAGATGGCACTTGCAATGCCCGTGGCCAGCAACAAGCCCCAACGATTTATCGGATCACGCCACCAGCGCATGCGCAGCCACCACAAGCCTATGGCGATTCCGATGAGCGCCATCTGGTACTTCACCAGCATGCCCAGCCCCATGGCCACTCCGATTGCGATCCAGGCGGACCAACCGGCACGCTGGGTGAGTCGCCAGATCATGAGAATGCACACCGCGATGGGCGGCATCATGACCACGTTGTGGTTGTAATAGTGAACCCGCTGGTTGTAGAAGGTGATGCACAGAGACGCCAACAGCAAGATGGTGGCCGTGCGCGGCCCGTGCACTTCACGCAGCCAGACCCAAAAGATGGCATGCGCACCTAGAACGAAGACAGCGCCCAGCGTGAAGGTGAGCGCCGGCCCTTGCGGCAAGACCATGGAAGCCGCCGCCAGGATCCAGGTGGGCAAGGGGGGGTGTTTGAAATAGCCCCACTCCAGCGAACTGATCCACACCAATTGCTCAATATTGTCGATAGGCGGCGTCAGCGCGCACCAAGCCAAAAAAAGCAGCCAGCAAGCGCCAAAAGCACCTAGCAACAGGGGAAGGCTGAAATCATTCAGAACCAGCGCCTCTTCACCCCGGGGTGCCAAGCTTTCCTTCGCACCAGAAACCATCATTTTCGACATCGAGAAACTCTACACTTATTCACGTCAATGACAGATTGTGCCAAGCCCGGAGGTGAGCGGCGAAGGCGAACGCTCTGGGCTGAGAACGACTGAACGATTCAAGTGCCAAAACCACGCGCCATAAAAACGGCGGCCAGCGGTATCAGCGCCACGAGGTGCGTTTCAATCATGATCAAGCGCCGGACGCCACTGAGCTCAATCGCGGGTGGTAGCTGCCCTGATGAAGCCAAGGCTTGCTGCCAACGTGCAAAGCGTCTGGTGGAACCGATCATGAGCACGACCACCACCACCAACAGCGTGAGCTTCAGATGGAGAAGAGGGTTGCCCCAGTACCAGGCCGCGCCCTTCGCACCCCAGAAAATTCTTGCCAGCCCTGAGCAAAACACTGCGGCGGTGGCAACCCACAAAATCTTGTCCAGACGAGCCAACCTTTGCACCACTGCCGCATTGACCCATTCCACACGGCAGAGCGCCGCCTGGCTGGAGGCGAAGACGATCCAGCCCAGAAAGGCGCTGATATGGAAGAAAGCAAGCCAAGCCTCGGTCATTGAAATTAAGGTAGAAAAGTTGAAACGGACAAGCCCCTTGTGCCGCAGCCTGGCTCAGGCAGGAGATCGGCCGGCCCAGAAGGTGGGGTCGCCGTACCGTACTTTCAGGAAGTCTACCCAAAGCCGCACACGCAATGGCAAGTGCTTGGTAGGGTGCGGCAAGATGGCGTAGATGCCATTGGGCAGAGCGGCAAAGGCCTCCAGCACAGGCTGCAGCCGCCCACTGGCAATGTCCTGCTCGACTTCCCAGATGCTGCGCCAGGCAATACCGTGGCCTGCCAGGCACCAGTCATGCAAGACCTGGCCGTCTGAGCAGTCCAGCGGGCCATCTGGGCGCAGGTGCGTGACTACGCCCTGATCGCTGAAGGCCCACCCGCGGGTCTGGGACGCATCGCTGGAAAGCACCAGGCAATGGTGCTGAGCCAGTTCTCTGGGGTGCAGGGGCGTGCCATGGCGCAAGAGGTAGTCCGGTGTCGCTACGCATACACGGCGGTTGTCAGCCAGCCGCACACTGATGAGCGAGGAATCCGGCAGGTCGCCCACGCGCACTGCGCAGTCGTAGCCTTCGCCCGCCAGGTCGATCACGCGGTCAGAAAGATTCAGGGATATGCGCAGGCGCGGGTGCTGGGCGTAGAACTCCGGCACCAGGGGCGCCACGTGCCGTCTCCCAAATCCCGCGGGCGCGGTGATGCGCAAATGCCCACTGGCTTGAAGCCCGCCGGCGGACACGCTGGCTTCTGCCCCAGCGACTTCGGCCACGATGCGCTGGCAATCGTCCAGGAAGGCCGCGCCTTCATGGGTGAGCGCGATCCGCCGGGTGGTGCGCACCAGCAGCTTCACGCCCAGATGTTCCTCCAGCGCGTCCAGCCGCCTGCTGATGACGGCTGGCGCCACGCCTTCGGCCCGCGCCGCAGCGCTGAGGCTCCCGCGCGTAGCCGCCGAGACGAAGGTTTCAAAAGCCTTGAGCTTGTCCATGGGGAAATTATGCAGACCTTTGTTTATCTTTGCGTTTTAGTTAAAGGTTTTTCTATTTTTATAGGTCTTTTGTGCTGAAAACAAATCGAATATATTTAGGATCCTCTAGAGAGTTGCTTCAACTCTTCTTCACCTATTGATTGATTCAGCATGACTTCACGCACCAAGATCCACGACCTGCAAGTTGCTACCGAGCTTTATGACTTCGTCAATCAAGAGGTACTGCCTGGGGTAGGTGTCTCTCAGGGCGATTTCTGGCAAGGTTTTTCTGCGCTGGTGACCGACCTGGCGCCCAAGAATGCCGCCCTGCTGGCCGAGCGAGACCGGCTGCAAAAGGAACTGGATACCTGGCACAGCGCCAATCCAGGCCCCATCAAGGACATGCTTGCCTACCGCTCTTTCCTGCAAGGCATTGGCTATCTGGTGCCAGAGCCTGGCAAGGTGCAGATCACTACCAGCAACGTGGATGACGAACTGGCGGTGCAAGCCGGCCCCCAACTGGTGGTGCCCATTCTCAATGCCCGCTACGCGCTCAACGCTGCCAACGCACGCTGGAGCAGTCTGTACGACGCGCTGTACGGCACCGACGTGATCGCGCAGACCAAGGGCCTTGAGAAAGGTGTCAAATACAACGCACGGCGGGGCGCCAAGGTGATTGAATGGGCGCGCCACGTGCTGGACCGCACTGCGCCGCTGAAAAGAGGCTCACACATTGATTCCACCGGCTATGTCGTGAAAGACGGCGAACTGGTTGTGAAGCTCAAGGGCGGCAAAAGCAGCAAACTGGCTGACAACAGTCAGTTCCTGGGCTATCAGGGCGAGGCCAAGGCGCCTGCTTCCATCTTGCTGGTGCACAACGGCTTGCACCTGGATATTCGCATTGATCACAAATCAGCCATCGGCAAGAACGATCCGGCCGGCCTGAGCGACCTGGTGGTCGAAGCGGCTGTCTCGACCATTCTCGACCTTGAAGATTCCGTGGCTGCAGTCGATGCGCAGGACAAGGTGCTGGGCTACCGCAATTGGCTGGGCATCTTGAACGGCACGCTGACCGAGTCCTTCAAGAAAGGCAGCCAAACCCTCACGCGGGGCCTGAATCCAGACCGCGTCTACACGGCAGCCAACGGCAAAGGCGAAGTCACGCTGCATGGCCGTTCGCTGATGTTCGTGCGCAACGTGGGCCACCTGATGACCAACCCGGCCATCCAGTGGAAGGACTCTGCGGGCCAATGGAAGGAGATTCCTGAAGGCATCATGGACGCCGCCGTGACCACGGCGATTGCCATGCACGACCTGCAAGGCAAGGGCGCCAACGGTATCCGCAACTCCCGCACCGGCAGTGTCTATATCGTGAAGCCCAAAATGCACGGCCCTGCGGAAGTGGGCTTTGCCAGCGAGCTGTTTGGCCGTGTGGAAAAAGTGCTGGGCCTGCGTGCGAATACCGTCAAGCTGGGCATCATGGACGAAGAGCGCCGCACCAGCGTCAACCTGAAGGCCTGCATTGAAGCTGCCAAGGCGCGCGTAGCGTTCATCAACACGGGCTTTTTGGACCGCACCGGCGACGAAATGCACAGCTGCATGCAAGCGGGACCGGTCTACCGCAAAGGGGACATGAAGACCAGCGCCTGGATTCAGGCCTATGAGCGCAACAACGTGCTGGTGGGCCTAGCCTGCGGCTTGCGCGGCAAGGCTCAGATCGGCAAAGGCATGTGGGCTGCACCCGATCTGATGTCAGAGATGATGAAGCAGAAGATCGGCCACCCCAAGGCAGGCGCCAATACCGCCTGGGTGCCCAACCCTACCGGCGCCGCGCTGCACTCCATGCACTACCACCAGGTGCTGGTGAGTGATGTGCAAAAGCAGCTTGAAAACGAGCTGGCACAGGCCGACACGAAAGCGCTGCGCGACGAGTTGCTGACCGGCCTGCTGACCATTCCGGTGGCGCCTGAGGCCAAGTGGACACCTGAAGAACGCCAGCAGGAGCTGGACAACAACGCACAGGGGATCCTGGGTTATGTGGTGCGCTGGGTGGACCAGGGCGTGGGCTGCTCCAAGGTGCCGGACATTCACAACATCGGCTTGATGGAAGACCGCGCGACGCTGCGCATTTCCAGCCAGCACATGGCCAACTGGCTGCTGCATGGTGTCGTGACCAAGACCCAGGTGAAAGCCACCATGGAACGCATGGCTGCCCTCGTGGACAAGCAGAACGCTGGCGACCGCCTTTACCGGCCCATGGATGGCAACTTCAAGAAATCAGCGGCTTTCAAGGCGGCTTGCGACTTGGTGTTCAAAGGTGTGGAACAACCTAGCGGTTATACAGAGCCGCTGCTGCACGCCTGGCGGCAGAAGGTCAAAAGCGGCAAGGCTTGAGGCAGATAGAAAACGGCGCTTGAGGGCGCCGTTTTTTTATGTGGAGGCGACATGCCAGACCGGACTGCGTGTGATCGGTCACCAACGTTCGGGCTGAGCTTGGCCTGTACTGAGGTTTTATGGCTTTCGTCAGGCGGAAAGCGGCTTTTGAATCAACTAAAACCGTTCGAGCCCGAACGGATTCCTTGACAGCAAGTTGGTATCAGGCGCGAGCGATGCCTTGCTTTTGCTCTATCTGCGACTTGCAAGCCACGCAGTGCTGGGTCATGGGCTCGATCTTCAATCGCTCGTAGGGGATAGCGCAGCCGCATTCATCGCATTGGCCATAGCTGCCCTCTTCCATGGCTTCCAGCGCGCGATTGATACGGGCCAATTCCTGCTCATCAAGCGAGGTCAAGGCTTGATCCACCTCCCGCGTTTGATTGGCCAGCCGCGCGCTGTCGTCCTGTGACACGCTGCCTGCGGTATTTTCAACAGGTGCCAGATTAACCAGGTTCTGCGCCATCTGCCCATCGAGCTCGCCGCGACGAGCCAGCAATTGATCTTTCAACTCTTTCAGTTGGGCGGCGGTCAGAGGGGTGTTCTGGGTCATGTCGGGTTCTCCTGAAGGGGGTTGAAGCGTCTATGCTGAAGACACACCATAACACCCGAGTCAAAACCTGGATATGAACTGGATCAACCAGGATTGAGGTTGGCCTTTATGAAATTTGCTCTACCGGGGGTGAAGTTTTGCGGCTCTGGGAACGCCGGGTTTGGCTTGGCGTTGGGGGGTTGCGAGCGCTGCAGTGCCGAGCAGGAGCTCGGCGGTCCCAGGGGGACAGCCTCTTTGGGAAAGACGCGCATCAAGGGTGGAACTCTTCGCTCAGGAAGACAGGCTGCAGGGTCTTGGTTTTTGCTGGGACCGCCAAGATCCTGATTGGCGTTGGTGTGCCAGGACCGCTGAAGAGCCAAGCTGGAGCTTGGCGCTCACAGGGGGGACAGCCTCTTTGGGAGGAGGCGCATCGGCAAAGCTGCGCAGGAAGAAGCGCGTGCTACAGGCGGTGGCCGTGTGCGCGCAAGGCATCTGCCACGATGGGGGAAAGGCTGGTGCTTTCCTGCTGGGCGTATTCGAGAATGGCGCGGCGCATGCGCGGTTCCCAGTACAGGCGGATGTGGGTGACGATGTTGTCGAGTGCCTCCTCGCGATCGGGCAGGGACTCGAAGAATTGGCCAATACGGTTGGCCATGTTGGCTAGGTTTTCAGTGTCCATGGATCAGTTGGTCGTCGCCTCGGCCAGGCCGAGTCGTTCCGGGAAGGTATAGGCTACAAAATTCTCGCCCCGCAGGAATCCGGCCAGGGGCAGACCACAGGCCTGTGCGGTGTCAATGGCCATGGCGGTGGGGGCAGAAACAGCCGCCAAGGCGCCAGCGCCCATCATGGCGGCCTTCTGCACCATCTCGAAGCTGGCACGGCTGGTGATGCAGACAAAGCCTGACGTCCCCGCCCACGGGCTGCGGAGCAAGGCACCGGCCACCTTGTCCAGCGCGTTGTGCCGACCCACGTCCTCGCGCACGATCAAGGTTTCTCCACTGGGCGCGCACCAGGCCGCTGCATGCGTAGCACCCGTCAGGTGCTGAATGGCCTGATCGGCAGCCAGCGCTTGCAGGGCACACCCAAACGCTGAGGCGTGGAAGCTGAGCTCCGGGCAGGACGGCAGGGTGCGGCGCACTTCGGCCAGGCTGTCTGTACCGCACAGGCCGCAACCGGTGCGGCCAGCCAAGGTGCGCCTGCGCTCTTTCAGGCGCCACTCACAGGCAGACGCCACAGACAAATGCACCGAAAGGCCTTCTGCGGACTCCGAGACTTCTACGCCGTAGAGCTCGTCGGGATGGTTCAGCAGCCCTTCAGTGATGCCAAAGCCGAGCGCGAAATCGTGCAGGTCGGAAGGGCTGGCCATCATCACGGCGTGAGAAATGCCGTTGAAGACCAGCGCGACCGGCACCTCCTCAGCCACCCAGTCAGACTGCGTACGTGCGCTGGGGCCGCCATGAACCTGCACATGGGCGGCCCGCACGCCGGCGGGGGGAATCATTTTGCAGGCACACCTACGTCGGCAGGCGTTGGGTCCTGAGCACGGGCCAGCAAGTCCAGTTGCTGTTCGTTGAACGCGGCGTAGTCGCGTTGCCAGTCTGAGGTCTGCGCCACTTTGTTGACTTGCACCGCGGTGACCTTGTACTCAGGGCAGTTGGTGGCCCAGTCGGAGCTGTCCGTGGTGATCACGTTGGCACCTGACTCAGGAAAGTGGAAGGTGGTGTAGACCACACCGGGCTGCATGCGATCAGTGACCGTAGCGCGCAGGACTGTTTGGCCCGCTCGGCTGGTAATACCTACCCAATCGCCGTCGACAACGCCGCGCTCTTTGGCGTCCTCAGGGTGCAACTCCAGGCGGTCTTCGTCGTGCCACATATTGTTGGGCGTACGGCGTGTCTGAGCACCGACGTTGTATTGCGAAAGAATGCGCCCGGTGGTGAGCAGAAGCGGAAAGCGACGCGTGACCTTTTCATCAGAGGGGATGTACTGAGTGATGAAAAAGCGGCCCTTACCGCGCACGAAGCCACCCTCGTGCATGATGGCCGTGCCCGCAGCCGGCGTACTTTCATTGCAGGGCCACTGCAAGCTGCCCAGGCGTTCGATGGCCTCGTAGCTCACGCCACGGAACGAGGGCGTCAGATCCGCAATTTCCTGCATGATCTGTTCCGGGTGGTCGTAATGCATGGGATAACCCAGCGCATTGGACAGCTGCACCGTGACTTCCCAATCGGCCAGCCCGGCCATGGGCGGCATCACCTGCCGCACACGCGAAATGCGCCGCTCTGCATTGGTGAAGGTACCGTCCTTTTCCAGGAACGAACTGCCGGGCAACAGCACGTGGGCGAACTTGGCCGTTTCGTTGAGGAAGATGTCCTGCACCACAATGCACTCCATAGCCCCGAGGGCCTGGGACACGTGCTGGGTATTGGGGTCGGACTGCGCGATATCCTCGCCCTGGCAGTACAAGCCCTTGAAGGTGCCACCAATGGCCGCTTCGAACATATTGGGAATTCGAAGGCCTGGCTCAGGATCGAGCTCCACACCCCAGACCGCTTCGAACTGCGCACGGACGGTGGTGTCGGAGATGTGGCGATAGCCGGGCAGTTCGTGGGGGAAGCTGCCCATGTCGCAGCTGCCTTGTACGTTGTTCTGGCCACGCAAGGGGTTCACACCCACACCCTCGCGGCCCACCATGCCGCACGCCATAGCGAGGTTGGCAATGCCCATCACCATGGTGGAGCCTTGTGCATGCTCGGTCACGCCAAGACCATAGTAGATGGCGGAGTTGGGACCTGCGGCATACAAGCGGGCAGCAGCGCGCACCTCAGCTGCGGGTACGCCTGTGGCGGCCTCCAGCGCCTCAGGTGAATTCTCAGAGCGGCCTACGAACTCGCGCCATTGCTCGAAACTGCGGGTTTCACAGCGCTCGGCCACGTAGGCTTCATTGACCAGACCTTCGTTCACCACCACATGGGCCAGGGCGGTGATGACCGCCACGTTGGTGCCTGGCCGCAGGGCCAGATGGTGATCGGCGCGCACGTGTGGGCTGCTGACCAGATCAATGCGGCGAGGATCCACCACGATCAGGCTGGCACCATCGCCATGGCCCTTACCGCGCAGGCGCTTTTTCATGCGAGAGGCGAACACGGGGTGCGCGTCACTGGGGTTGGCGCCAATGACCATGATGACGTCCGCCTCATCCACAGAGCTGAAGGTCTGGGTGCCAGCCGATGTGCCGAAGGTCTGCCCCAGGCCATAACCCGTAGGAGAGTGGCACACGCGCGCGCAGGTGTCGACGTTGTTCGTGCCAAAGGCAGCGCGCACCAGTTTCTGGACCAGATAGGTCTCTTCGTTGGTGCAGCGGCTGGAGGTGATGCCGCCTATGGAGTCTTTTCCGTGCTTGGCCTGAATCTCGCGGAACCTTCGGGCGGCATAGGAAATCGCCTCGTCCCAGCTCACTTCACGCCACGGGTCTGTGATCTGGTCACGGATCATGGGCTTGGTGATACGGTCTTTGTGGGTGGTGTAGCCCCACGCAAAACGCCCTTTCACACAGCTATGGCCTTCATTGGCCTTTCCGTCTTTCCAGGGGACCATGCGCACGACTTCATTGCCCTTCATCTCGGCCTTGAAGCCGCAACCCACGCCGCAGTAGGCACAGGTGGTGATGACGCTGTGTTCAGCCTGACCCAGTTGGATGACGCTTTTTTCTTGCAGCGTAGCTGTAGGGCAGGCCTGCACGCAGGCGCCACAGCTGACGCAATCGCTCTCCATGAAAGACTGGTCCTGGCCGGCAGAGACGCGGCTTTCAAAGCCTCGACCAGAAATGGTGAGCGCAAAGGTGCCTTGTGTTTCTTCGCACGCCCGCACACAGCGGTTGCACACGATGCACTTGGACGAGTCAAAGCTGAAGTAGGGGTTGGATTCGTCTTTTTGCAGGTTCAGGTGGTGTTTACCACCGTATTGCTCGCCCACACCGTAACGCACTTCGCGCAGACCCGTCACACCCGCCATGTCCTGCAGTTCGCAGTCGCCGTTGGCGGCGCAGGTCAGGCAATCGAGCGGATGGTCGGAGATGTAGAGCTCCATGACCCCCTTGCGCAACTGCTGCAATTTGGGGCTTTGCGTGCGCACCTTCATACCGGGTTCAGCCGGCGTGGTGCAAGAGGCCGGATAACCGCGGCGGCCCTCGATCTCCACCAGGCACAAGCGGCAGGAACCAAAGGGTTCAAGACTGTCTGTGGCGCACAGCTTGGGAACTTGCACACCAGCGTCCAGGGCGGCACGCATCAATGAGGTGCCCTTGGGAACGGTGACATCCGCTCCATCGATTTCCAATGTCACCAACTCGGTGGACTTCACGGCAGGCGTGCCATGGTCGATTTCAGGATTGTGGTGGTAGAGCATCGTGGTCTCCTGTCTACTTCTCAATTCGCAACGGGAACAGCGGCCTCTATGCCGAAATCTGCCGGATAGTGGTTCAGGGCGGACAAGACCGGGTAAGGGGTCATGCCGCCCATGGCGCAAAGGCTGCCGTGCACCATGGTGTCGCACAAGTCTCGCAGCAGCTCCACCTGGTGGGCATGGTCTTGCTGGCTGGGGGTGCGGTCGTTATGACGATGTTTGGCGCGGTAGGTGATGCGGTCAATGACTTCCACACCGCGTGTCGAGCCGATACGGCAAGGCGTGCATTTGCCGCAGGATTCAAGCGCACAGAACTCCATGGCGTAACGCGCCAGAGCTGCCATGTCAGCCGTGTCGTCATGCACCACCAGGCCGCCGTGCCCTACGACCGCACCGACGGCGGCGTAGGCTTCATAGTCCAGCGGAATGTCCCATTGAGATTCTGGGAGATAGGTTCCCAGGGGCCCGCCTACCTGAACGGTCTTGACTGGCCGGCCCGAACGGGTTCCGCCACCAAAGTCGAACACCAATTCGCGCAATGTCAGGCCAAAGGCCTTCTCTACCAGACCGCCCTGCCTGATATTGCCTGCCAGCTGAAAGGGCAGCGTGCCGCGCGATCGGCCCATGCCATAGTCGCGGTAGAAGGCCGCGCCGCGCGCGAGAATGATGGGTACCGTGGCAAAACTGATGACGTTGTTGATCGCCGTCGGCTGACCAAAAAGGCCCTGCAGCGCCGGCAGCGGTGGCTTGGCGCGCACCACGCCGCGTTTGCCCTCAATGCTCTCGAGCATGGCGGTTTCTTCGCCACACACGTAGGCACCCGCAGCCTTGCGCACTTCCAGATGAAAGGCGCGGCCCGAGCCGAGCACGCTCACTCCCAGATAGCCAGCGGCAGTGACTTTGGCGATGGCCTCATTCATGACGGCCACGGCATGGGGATATTCGGAGCGAATATAGATATAGCCGTGCGTGGCGCCCACTGCCAACGCGGCGATGGCCATACCTTCGATGAGCATGTAGGGGTCGCCTTCCAGCGTCATCCGGTCCGAGAAGGTGCCGGAGTCGCCTTCATCGGCGTTGCAGACCACGTACTTCTGGGACGACTGCGCGCGCAGCACGGTCTGCCATTTGATGCCCGTGGGAAACGCAGCGCCTCCGCGGCCACGCAGCCCGGAGTCCAGCACTTCTGTCACGATCGCGGCGCCGTCCATGGAGACCGCGCGCTTCAAACCCGCCCAGCCTTCATTGGCCTCATAGTCACTCAAGGACAGAGGATCGGTGATGCCCATGCGCTTGAAGGTCAGGCGTTCCTGCCTGGCCAGGTAGGGCATGGCTTCGGTGAGGCCATGGCCCAGCGCATGTTGGCCACCAGTCAAAACGCCAGCGTCCAACAGAGAGACAACATCTTCTGGTGCTACAGGGCCATAGGCCACCCGGCCTTCGGGCGTTTGCACTTCCACCAGCGGTTCCAGCCAGAACATGCCACGGGAGCTGTTACGCACAATCTGCACGTTCTGGCCACGGCGCGCGCATTCGGCTGCGAGGGCCTGCGCCACTTCATCGGCGCCCACCGCCAAGGCTGCGGAATCTCGCGGCACAAAAATAGTGGTCACGCCGCTCATGCCGTAGCCCCTTGCGCTGCGATCACGCGGTCGAATTTCTCGGGGGTCATGCGGGCGTGCAGCTTGTCTCCCACCATCATGGCGGGAGAAGAGGCGCACAAGCCCAGGCAATAGACCGATTCCAGGTGGCAAGAGGGGGTGCCCGGCCTGGCCAGCACCTGCTGGGCATGTTCGAAAAGAGCCTCAGACCCACAGGCCCGGCAAGCTTCTGCCCTGCAGACCTGCACCACGACGCCGCCAGTGGGCTCGGTGCGAAAGTGATGGTAATAAGTTAGTACGCCATGTACCTCGGCACGAGAGAGGTTCAGCGCCCCTGCGATGGTCTCTACAGCAGCGGCGGGCACATACCCCAGCGCATCCTGGATATCGTGCAGCAACGGCAATAGTGCACCGGGACGGTCGCGGTGAACTGCGACGAGTTCCGCAACGCGATCCAGCGGCGCTGCGGCAGGGAAACGAGCATTCATGGTGGGGCCAAACTCTGTCAGCGAGGTTATGGTCGTAATTATGACGACCCCAGGGCTTCGAGGGTGATACAAGGATATAAACGGCCCTCGCTGCATCAGCACGGCGCCCGAGGTGGCCGCCAGATGCAACAGCCCGCTTTGTCGCCCACTTGACGCCTGCGCAACAGAGTCCGCCCGCGTCATCACGCAAAATACAGTCCGTATGACGTCTGCCAGAGTTGCAAATTCCGCCACCTATTGCCCCCTATGCGGGCAGACCAACCAATGCGCCATGGAAATAGAGCGCGCCACCGGTCAGCTCCAACAGTCATGTTGGTGCATGCAGGCGTCTTTCCCGCCGGCGCTGCTTGAGCAGGTTCCCCCAGAGAGCCGTGGAACCGCCTGCATTTGCCTGGCCTGTTCGCAAAAGGCCGAACAGTTGCCAGAGGCGATCAACTGAGCATGTCTTCACCCGCCTCCGCCCCCACCGATCCGCATCCCCACCCGCACTCCGGCGAAGCGCTCAGAGCGCGCTACGGCGAGCGGTATCGCTGGCTGCTGCTGATGGCGGTCATGATGGGCACGGTCGCGTCCGTGATGTCGTCCACGGTGGTCAATGTGGCCATCCCTGGCTTGTCGCACCAGTTCGGACTGGGTCAGGAACGCGCGCAATGGGTGACCAGCGGTTTCATGGTGGCCATGACCGTCTCCATGTTGACCACGCCATGGCTGCTGGCGCGCTTTGGCTACAGAGCCACCTACGCTGGCTGCATGTGGTTGCTGCTGGCGGGCGGCATGGTGGGGGGTTTTGCCGAAACCTTCAACCTGGTGCTGGCTGCGCGCGTGGCAGAGGGCCTGGCCGCTGGAGTGGTGCAGCCCATACCGGCCATCATCATCATGCGGGCCTTCCAGCCGAATGAGCAGGGGCGTGCCATCGGCCTGTTCACCATGGGCGTGGTGCTGGCGCCAGCTCTCGGCCCCTCGATAGGCGGGATCTTGGTGGACTGGTTCGGCTGGCGCTCGATTTTCTTCATGGTGGCGCCCTTTTGCCTGCTCTCGCTCTGGCTGGGGCGGCGCTATGTGCCCACGACGGCGCCCGGTGGCGCCATCGCCAACCGCAGTGAATCACTGGATTGGGTGGGCCTGGTGCTGGGCACCGTGGGCACGCTGAGCCTGCTGGATGGCCTGGTGTCGGTACGCACCGAAAGCCCACTGTATGCGGCCAGTCTGCTGGCCTGTGCAGCCCTTTGCTTCAGCGCCTTCGTGTGGTGGCAGGCCCGGCGTGCGCGCGTCGGCCAAGCGCCTTTGATGAATCTTCGCCTGTTCGGCTGGAGGCCTTTTGCCATGGGTAGCCTGGTGGCTGCCATTTATGGCACGGCCCTTTTTGGCTCGACCTATCTGCTGCCGGTCTACATGCAGATGGGCTTGGGCTTGTCCGCCTCCAAGGTAGGCAGCGTCATGCTGCCAGCGGGCCTGGTGCTGGCCGGAACCATCGCCCTGATCTCTCGCTGGGCAGACCGGCTTCCCGCCAATTTCCTGGTGAGCACGGGCCTGGCCATTCTGGCGCTTTCCTTTTCCTTGATGGTCACCATTGGCCCCCACGCCAGTTTGTGGCTGCTGATCGCCTACAGCACGGTGGGCCGAATTGGCTTGGGTTTCATCTTGCCCTCCCTGAATCTGGGCGCCATGCGGGGTTTGGAAAACGATCTGATTACCCAGGCCTCCAGTGTCATCAACTTTCTTCGCATGCTGGGCGGCGCAGCAGGTGTGAGCCTGTGCGGCATCGTCCTGGAATGGCGGCTCGCGGCGTATGGCGCTTCGCTCACCAGCGGAGAGAACGTACCTGCCAGATTGGCCGCATTCAATGAGGTTTTCCTGATGTTGGCTGCGCTTTGCGCATTGGCGATGCTGGCTGCGCGCTATCTGGGCTCACATAGCCGGACGCCATGATGGAAAGTCGCGCCGCCCCATCATCGGCCTTGCGATATGGGTTGCCGCTGCGCACAACTGCATAAAACGTTCTTTCAAATGCACTTAATGCGAAACCCCGTTCACGGTCTCGCAGCGCCCTTGCCTTAGACTCCCCTACTATGTGTCAGCTACTGGGAATGAACTGCAACACGCCGACGGACGTGACCTTCTCCTTCGCCGGGTTCGCCCAGCGCGGCGGCCTCACGGACCATCACGCCGACGGCTGGGGAATCGCTTTCTTTGAAGAGCGCGGGGTACGCCTGTTCGTGGATCCAACGGCGGCGGCGGCGTCACCCGTAGCCGACCTGATCCGCCGCTACCCGATCAAGAGCAAGAACGTCATCTCCCACATCCGCAAGGCAACTGTTGGCGAGGTGAGGCTGGAAAACTGCCACCCCTTCGTGCGCGAGTTGTGGGGCCGTTATTGGGTGTTTGCCCACAACGGGGATCTGAAAGACTACGCCCCGCGGCTGCACGGCCAGTTTCGGCCTGTAGGCTCCACCGACAGTGAGCAGGCTTTCTGCTGGCTGATGCAGGAGTTGGCCAAGGCCCACGCCAGCGTTCCGCCAGTGGAAGAGCTGACGCGCACTTTGGCAGAGCTGGTGCCGCAGGTAGCGCGTTTCGGCACTTTCAATTTCCTGCTCTCCAACGGCGAGGCGCTCTGGGCTCACGCGTCCACCAAGCTCTGCTACATCCTGCGCCAGCATCCGTTTGCCACGGCAAAGCTGTCAGATGAAGACCTCTCGGTCAACTTTGCGGAACACACGACACCCAACGACCGGGTGGCGCTGGTGGCCACTGCACCGCTGACTTGCGATGAAGTCTGGACACCCTTTGCGCCAGGCGAGCTGAAGGTGTTCGTCAACGGGTTGACGCTTTCCTGAAGCGGCTGATCGCCTAAGCGCTAAGTCCTCGGGGCGGGCTTATGCGGCCGTGCCCCAGGAACTCAATGTGCCAGGGCGAAACCGCCGCCATGCCCGCGCCAACCAACCTACATGCCACCAGGAAAGCGCCACACTTGCCTGCACCCTCGCGGCAGCGTTAGCCGTCGCCTCCATCTCTACCCATCCACCGGCGCCCACACGGAACTGCTCGCCTGCCTGTAAAACCACCGGCAAACGGACCCAGGTGTCACCCAGCAGCAGCCGCTGGTGCACCACAATGCTGCCTTCTGTGACCGTAATGTCGGCCGCGCGGGGCAGTGTTTCCCATGCCGTCTGACCAGGCTGCAGTTGCAGGCAAAACAGGGATTGCGAAAGGGCTGGGTGTGCCATGAAATAGCTCCTTTTGAACGAGCCTCTAGCGTAGGATCGGCAAGCCGCAGTGAACAGCCACAGCTGTGCGCTATCTGCTACGAAACAGTTCAGAAATCCGAGCTCTGTTATGGTTCTTTTTGACGCTTTCTGTACCTGTTCTTCCCATGCCGCTGCGCGCATGATGGAGCTTCCATGACCGCATCTGCTCCCACTGGGTCTGCGCCCAAATACCACCAGCTGGCCGACCACTGTCGTGGAGCGATCCAGGCAGGCAGCCTGTTACCGGGCCAGCGCATGCCATCGCTGCGGGCTCTGATGGCGCAGCACATGGTGAGCCTGACCACGGCCATGCAGGCCTGTCGCCTGCTGGAGAGTGAAGGTTGGCTGGAGGCGCGGCCCCGTTCTGGCTACTTTGTACGGCAGCCTTCGCTGGGGCTGCTGGCCCCGGTGAACGACCCGCCCATGCACCGCGCGCCGGATACGGCGCAGTACGTGGGCATACATGCGAAGGTGTCGCAATTTCTTTCATTGGGTCGCCTGCAACGCTTCAAGACCAATCTGTCGGTAGCGCGTTGCGCACCTGAGCTCTATCCGGCCGATGCGCTGCAACAGGCCGCACTGCGCAGCTTGCGCCATCACCCGGACCAACTCGTGCGCGCCGCGCCACCACAGGGGTGCCTGGAGTTTCGCGAAGTGCTGGCTCAGCGCGCCCTGGGCGCAGGCATGCGCCTGTCGGCCAGCGACATTCAAGTGACCAATGGCTGCACTGAAGCACTGAACCTGGCGCTGCGCGCGGTGGCCAACACAGGGGACACGATTGCGGTGGAGTCGCCTGCGTTCTACGGCTTGCTGCAGACGCTGGAAAGCCTGGGCTTGAAGGCGCTGGAAATTCCCACCAGCCCGCGCACCGGGATCTCCGTTGATGCGGTGGAGCTGGCCTTTCGCACCACCCCAGGCATCAAGGCCGTGGTGGTTGTGCCTTACCTACAGAACCCCACGGGCAGCATCATGCCCAACGCGCACAAGCAGGCACTGCTGCGTCTATGCCAGCAGCAGGATGTGGCCCTGATCGAAGACGACACCTACAGCGCGCTGGTGGACGACGCAGTGCTGCGCGAGGAGCCGCTGCGCGCCATCAAGTCGTGGGACGACAGCGGCCATGTGCTGCACTGCGCGTCCCTGCACAAGCACCTGGCGCCCGGCCTGCGCCTGGGCTGGATCAGCGGCGGGCGCTGGAGGGCGCGGGTGGAAATGCTGAAGTTCGCCGCTTCCCGCGGTAACGAGCGGCTGGCGCAGATGGCTGCCGCCAGTTTCATTGGCTCTGCCGCGTACGACCGTTACCTGCGGCGGTTGCGCACTACCCTGGTCACTCAGCGGGCACAAACCGCTCAGGCCGTGTCGCGCTACTTCCCTGAAGGTACGCGGCTCACTGTCCCGCGCGGCGGCTTGTCACTGTGGGTAGAGTTGCCCGAAGGCCTGTCGGCCACCACGCTATTTCACGCGGCGCTGGCAGAAAAACTGGTGATTGCACCAGGCACCATTTTTACCAACTCCAATCGTTTCGACAGCAACTTGCGCGTGAACTGCGGCTGGCCGTTCACCCCAGAAATCGATCATGCGTTTGCGAGGCTGGGGCAGATGGTGGGGACGTTGGCAAATACCGGTTAGGGTGTCGCGCTACGGACTGCGTACGGTGCTCTCTCGCACCGCACGCCTGACGACCGGCGCGCTCTCGCCCAAGTGATAGGCCAGTTTGCGGTCACGCAGTGCTGCATCGGCCACGGTAGTGCGGTCGAAGCGGCGAAGGTGATCGGGCCACGAAGCATCTTCGATCACTTCGACGAAGCGGCCAGGGTCGTTGATGTCCGACAGAAGATCCCAGGCCAGCGCACCCTGACGCATGCGGGCGCGGCGACTTTCTTCCATCAGGGCGCGAAACGCGGGCGCCTTGGCAGGATCAATCTGGTATTCGATAGTGACGATGACATGACCGCTCTCTGGTGGTGCACTCACCTTGGGCAAAGGCAGTGGGCCTGCGGGTGTGGGGTCTTCCATGACGCCGCGATCAGGCCAGCGCCAGCTCACGTAGGCCATGACCACAGCTCCGCTGGCTGCGCTCAGCGCCAGAGCGGCCGGCACATTGCTCCAGGTGGCCACCTGGCCCCAGACGGCGGCACCGAGTGCAGCGGAGCCCATGATGGCCATCTGGTACATGGACATGCCGCGCGCGCGCACCCAATTGGGCAGGCTGATCTGCGCCGCCACATTGAGCGAATTGGCAGTGGTGATCCAGGACGCCCCGCATACCGCCATGGTCAGCACCCCCAGCCAGATGTTGGTGTTGAAGGCCATCACAGCCATGGTGACCGCCTGAACGCAGGCGCCCACCAGCACCAGGCGGTCGCGCGAGAAGCCCTGGCGCAGGCGTGGCAGGGCAAAGGTGGATGCCACCGCACCAGCCCCCATGGCGGCCAATAGCAAGGTAAAGGTACCGGCGGCGCCGCCCTTGACGTCTCGTGCCACCAGGGGCAGCAAAGCCATGAGCGCTGTGGAATGAAAGAAGAAGATGGCCACACGGCCCAGCACCCCCTTCAGGTGGTACGACTGGGCCACATACTGAAGGCCCACACGCATGGCACCCGTCAGCCGCTCACGCCCCAGCGGATCTGGCTTGTGCTCTCGCTTCCAGCGTGCAATGACCACCGCAGCGACCACGGACAAAATAGCGTTGAGAACAAATACCCAGGCACTTCCGAACGCTGCAATGATGGTGCCTGCCACCAGGGGCCCCAGGATGCGCGAAGCGTTCATGGAGACGCCGTTGAGCGCCAATGCGGCCGGCAACTGATGGCGAGGAACCAATTCAGGGACGATCGCGGAAAACACCGGCCAGCGAAGGGCCAGGCCGATGCCGTTAAAGAAGATCAGCAACAGCAGAAGCGGCGGCGTCATCATGCCGGAGAACACCGCCACCGCGAGTACGCTGCCTACCACCGCGACCCAAATCTGAGTGAACACTAAAAAGCGCTTGCGGTCCAGGATGTCTGCCAAGGCCCCGGAGGGCAACCCGATGAGAAAGACTGGCAAAGTGGCCGCCGTTTGCACCAAGGCCACCCAGATGGGTTTTGACGTGAGGGTGGTCATCAGCCAGGCTGAGGCCACATCGTTCATCCACATGCACAGGTTGGCGATCAGCCAGGTCCCCCAGAGCATGGAGAAAATTCTGTGCTGAAAGGGCGCGAGCGCCCCGTGGTCACGGGCAGGTGAGTCAGCGGAAGGGGGTGCGGTAGCCGAGCGTTCTGAATCAGGCATGAATGCCGATGATAGTCCGCTTGCAGGGCGTCGAGAATTTCCTACAACGAAGGGCTCAGAATTCTCACAACATCAATGGGAACCCAGCGACAGCAGAAAAGACCTCAGCGCCTCATGATCGAGGCACTTTATAGCCACACGGAGAACAACCACCATGCTGCATTACGCTGTCGTCTTTTTCATCATCGCCATCGTAGCCGCTGTGCTGGGCTTCGGCGGCATCGCGGCCGGCGCGGCCGGCATTGCGAAAATTCTGTTTGTCGTATTTCTGATCCTGGCTGTAGCCAGCCTGATCTTCGGCCGCAAGAGGTAGGTTGCATAGAAAGCGCTACCCTCGGTAGCGCTGGTTCATAGGGCGCTTACGCCCCCCATGAACCAGAGAGGCACAAGGAAACGCCCAAGTGTCAGAGAGGCTGCTCAAGTTCGCTTTGCAGCCTTTTCTATGGCGTCAATGTAAAGCGCGGGCACATCACAACCGGTTTGGTCCAGGATTTCCCGGAACCCCGTCGGGCTGGTGACATTGATCTCGGTGACTTTGGTGCCGATGATGTCCAGACCAATCAACAGCAAGCCACGCGCGCTGAGGACCTTACCAATGGCCCTGGCCGTGGCGCGATCAGAATCTGTAATGGGTTGTGCCACGCCCTTGCCTCCGGCGGCCAGGTTTCCCCGCACTTCGGTGCCTTGTGGAATGCGGGCCAGCACAAAGGGGGCAGGTTCACCGTCGATGATGACCACCCGCTTGTCGCCCTCCGTGATCTCCGGCAGAAATTTCTGCACCATGAAGGTCGTGGCGCCGTTGTGATTGAGCGTTTCCGTAATCGAGCCCAGGTTCAAGCCATCTGGCCCGACGCGGAAAATGCCCATGCCGCCCATGCCGTCCAGGGGCTTGAGCACGATATCTCCATGCTCGGCGTGAAACCGGCGAACATCTTCTGCCGAGCGGGTTACGAGCGTCGGGCCCACAAACTGGGGAAACTCCATCACGGCCAGTTTCTCTGGGTGGTTGCGCAGCGCTTGCGGGCTGTTGATGACGCAAGCGCCTTCGCGCTCGGCCTGCTCCAGCAGATGAGTGGCGTAGATAAACTCAGCGTCGAAGGGGGGATCCTTGCGCATCAGTACCGCATCAAATTCCGCGATTTCGGCATCGCGGACCGTGGCTTCGGTGAACCACACGTCTTGCTCGCCCGTCAGCACGATCTCGCGCACCTGGGCACGGACCTTCTGGCCGCTTTCCCAGTGCATGTGGCGAGGCTCACAGGCGGCAATGGTGTGTCCGCGGCGAGTAGCCTCGCGCATCATGGTGTAGGTGGTGTCCTTGTAGGTCTTGAAGGCCTCGAGGGGATCAGCGACAAAAAGCAATTTCATGGTCATGAGTTCCGGGGTTTGCGCCCGTACTGTTGCACAAACAGCGCAATGCTGCCCGCCACCACTCCCCAAAAGGCCGAGCCGACTCCGGCTATTGCCACCCCGGAGAGGGTGACCAGGAAGGTGATCAGGGCGGCTTCGCGCTCATTTTCGTGGGCCAGCGCCTGTGCCAAGCCGCCAGCAATACTACCTAAAAGCGCCAATCCAGCGATAGCAAGCACTAACTCACTTGGAAAAGCCATGAGCAACCCGGTGATCACCCCCGCGAACAGGCCGATGATGAGATAGAGTACGCCGCACACCACGGCGGCGGTGTAGCGCTTGCTTAGATCTTCATGCGCTCCGGGGCCCGTGCAGATAGCTGCAGTGATCGCTCCTAGGTTGAGCGCGTAGCCTCCAAAAGGCGCAAAAATGAACGTAGCCACCCCGGTCATGGTGATCAGGCGCGAGATAGGCATCTGGTAGCCGGAGGCCCGGATCACGGCGACACCGGGCAAATTCTGTGAGGCCATCGTGACCACAAAAAGCGGCAGCGTGATGCTCATGAACGCACTGAAGCTGAAGGCAGGCATGGTGAACACTGGCCGAGCAAGCTCCAGGCTGACGCCCGACCATTGCAGATGCCCTGTCAGCGCAGCGTGCGCCACGCCCACCAACAGGGTCAGCACCACGGCATAGCGCGGTGCCAGCCTGCGGGCCAGCAAGTAGGCCAGGAGCATCAGAATAACCAGCGAAGGTGCGGTGCGCGCGGCTGAAAAAGCGTCCAGCGCAAACCTGCCCAATACGCCTGCCAACAGGGCTGCCGCAAGCGCCATGGGAATGCGGTTCATCACCCGTTCGAACCAGCCCGTGGCTCCGGCCAGCACGATGAGCACCGCCCCCATGAGAAAAGCGCCAATGCCCTCCGCCATGGTGAAGCCACCCGCCATGGCCGCCGTGGCCACCACTGCGCCCCCCGGCGTAGACCAGGCGATCATGACCGGCTTTTTCAGCATGAGCGAGGGAATCACGGTGCAGAGCCCCATGCCGATCGAAAGCGCCCAGACCCAGGAAGTCACCTGCGCCGGCGTGGCCCCCAGCGCCTGAGCCGCCTGGTAGATCACGGCCACCGAACTGGCAAAGGCCACCAGCACGGCGACAATGCCTGCGGTAAAGGTGGAGAGGGTCAGGTCACGAAAAAAGTGCATCCTCAGGATCTTAAGAGGGATTGTGGTGTGCCCACTTCGATTGACTCACCCACTGGCTCCCAGGCGACACATACTTGAGCGCGGGCGCTGATGGGCCAACCTCTTTCCCATCATCTTCGGGGCAGACCGGCCACTTCTGGCGCTGCCCTGGAGAGACCTCCTGCCACACGCTCCCGGACGGCAAGAGAAAATGCATCATTTGCGGCAACCCGCACCCCGATCGAGGAGAGACAAGCACATGAGCAGTTCCACCCCCGCCGCCCTGGCCGGCGTTCGCGTGATCGAAATGGGCCAGCTCATCGCTGGTCCCTTCGCCAGCAAGACGCTGGGCGAGTTTGGCGCCGAGGTGATCAAGATTGAACCTCCGGGTGCTGGTGACCCCCTTCGCAACTGGCGCCTCATCAAGAACGGCACGTCCGTGTGGTGGCAGGTGCAATCGCGCAACAAGCGCTCTTTGGCGCTTGATCTTCGCCAGGCCGAGGGGCAGGCGCTGGCGCGGCAGCTGATTGCCGAGGCTGATGTTCTGGTCGAGAATTTCCGACCTGGCACCTTGGAAGGCTGGGACATGTCTCCCGAGCAGTTGCACGCGCTCAACCCTGGTTTGGTGATCTTGCGCATTTCCGGATATGGGCAGACCGGACCCTACCGCGATCTTCCAGGTTTCGGTGTGGTGGGTGAGGCCATGGGGGGCTTGCGCCACCTCACCGCCGAGCCTGGCCGTGTGCCGGTACGCGTGGGGGTTTCCATTGGCGATACCCTGGCGGCGCTGCATGGCGTGATTGGTGTGCTGACGGCGCTCTACCATCGCAAAGTACAAGGCGGGTTGGGTCAGGTGGTGGATGTGGCCCTGCACGAGGCGGTGTTCAACGTGATGGAAAGCCTGCTACCCGAATACAGCGCCTTCGGAGCAGTGCGCGAACCCGCAGGCAGTGCCCTTCCAGGCATTGCTCCCTCCAACGCCTACCCTTGCCAGGACGGCTGGGTGCTGGTGGCTGGCAACGGTGACAGCATTTTCAAGCGGCTGATGCAGGCCATTGGCCGCGCAGACCTTGCACAAGCGACAGATCTGGCCGACAACGCTGGCCGGGTAGCCAGAGTGGCAGAGATAGACGCCGCCATCGGAGCCTGGACACAGGCCCGCACCGTCCTGACCGTGACCACAGAGCTTGCAGCAGCGCGCGTACCCGCCGGAAAGGTCTATACCGCCAAGGATATTGCAGAAGACCCCCACTACCGCGCCCGCGACATGATTCTTGCGCAAACCACACGCGATGGCTACACAGTGGAAGTCCCCGGCATCGTGCCCAAACTCTCAGGTACTCCGGGCACCATTCGCACCAGTGCGCCGCACGTAGGGGACGATACAGATGCCATACTGGGTGAGATGGGCCTGTCGGCCGAGCAGATTGGGCGCTTGCGCGAGAAAAAGATCATCCAATGAAAAATGAGGTGGGTAGCGCTCACCCCCAATCACTTCTGCGTGCTGACGCCAGGAGGGGCCATGGTAAGCACCGAGCCGCTGACCGCGCCGACGGCTGGCGAGCCAAAACTGGCGCAGCCCACTGCCAACAGAGGCTGCTCCCAGCATGGACCGTGAAACGCCAATGCCGACGCTTTGCCCTCATCCCTAGCCGGGCGCCGCAACCCTCCCCCGCGAGCGGGGGCCAAGTTCAGAAGGCTGCGGAGTGGGCCATTCGGGTGAAGCTACGGAGCTGGCTGCGTCTCCCTGGGGGGGGGCGCGCCAGCGCCTCAGGGGGGCCTAAATCTCGACCTTGGAACCCAACTCCACCACCGCATTGCTAGGCAGATTCATGAACTCCGCCGCCGCGCTGGCGTTGTGGTGCATCTGCGCGAAGAGCTTTTCACGCCAGGGAGACATGCCCTCGCCGAAGGTCGGGCTCACGATGTCGCGCGACAGAAAGTAGCTGGTCGTCATCGGGTTGAGATCGATGCCCCGCCCTGTGATGTGCTCCAGCGCCTTGGGCAAATCCGGATCGTTCTTGAACCCATAGTGAACGACCACCTGCCAGCAATGGCGGCCCAGCGACTCCACCTCGATGCGCTTTTCCATGCCCACCCAGGGCACCTCGTGGTTGCGCACAGTAACGAACAGGTTCTGCTCGTGCAGGACCTTGTTGTGTTTGAGGTTGTGCATCAACGCGTTGGGCACCACGCCGGGCTCTGCCGCCAGGAACACGGCCGTCCCCGCTACGCGCTGCGGTGGTGCAATGAAGATGGCGTCAAGAAAATCGCTCAGGCCAATGGAGGTGGCGCGCAGCGACTTATTGAGCAAAGTCCGGCCGTCACGCCAGGTCAACATCAAAGTGAATATGGCGCCCGCAATGACCAGCGGAAACCAGCCGCCGTGGAAAAGCTTGAGCAGGTTAGATGCCCAGAACAGGATGTCGACCACGAAAAAAAATCCGGTCGCGGCCACACACACCAGCAGCGGTAGTTTCCAGGCATAACGGATCACAAAGAAGGTCAGCACGGTGGTGATCAACATGTCCGTGGTGACGGCAATCCCGTAGGCCGCCGCCAGATTGCCGGAGGTGCGGAACATGCCGACGGCCAAGACGATCAACGCGAACAAGGTCCAGTTGACCAAGGGCATGTAGATTTGCCCGGCTTCCTTGATGTTGGTATGCATGACCTGCAGACGCGGCAGGTAACCCAGTTGCACCACTTGTTTGGTCACACTGAACGCGCCGGAGATCAATGCCTGAGAAGCGATCACGGCTGCGGCGGTGGCCAGCACCACCAGCGGCAATTGGGCCCATTCCGGCGCCATCATGAAAAATGGATTGGACTTGGCCGCAGGCTCTGCCAGCAGCAACGCGCCCTGGCCGAAATAATTGAGTGTGAGCGCCGGCATGGCGATCGTGAACCAGGCGATGCGAATAGGCTTCTTGCCAAAATGGCCCATGTCCGCATACAGTGCCTCAGCGCCCGTGACGCACAGCACAATGGCGCCGAGCAAGATAAAGGTGAGGCCCGGGTAATGCCAGGCAAACAGCCAAGCGTGCCAGGGGTTGAGCGCTTGAAGGATTTCTGGGTGCCCTGCGATCTGGTAGGCCCCCAGCACCGCGATCACGGCAAACCACACCAGCATCACCGGGCCAAAAAATTTGCCAATGCCCGCCGTACCGCTTTTCTGAACGGCGAAAAGTATGGTCAAGATCACCAGCGTGAGCGGAATGACATAACTCTTGAATGCGGGAGACACCACCTCCAGGCCTTCCATGGCACCCAAAATGGTAATGGCGGGCGTGATGACGCCGTCACCATAAAACAGGCAGGCCCCAAAAATACCGATGGGCATCATGATGTTGCGAATGCGCGGACGGTCCGCCACAGCACGTGAGGCCAACGTGAGCATGGCCACCAGCCCGCCCTCACCATTGTTGTCAGCGCGCAGAACCAGCACGACATACTTGAGGGAAACGATGGTGGTCAATGTCCAGAAGAACATGGACAACACGCCATAAACGTTGTCCGGCGTGAATTCGACGTGGCCGCCGCCGAAGACCTCTTTGACCGAATACAGAACGCTGGTGCCAATGTCACCGTAGACGACACCAATGGCGCCCACAATCAGTGGCACCAATGCGGATTTCGAAGAGGACACAAAAAAAGCCCCATCTGGACGGACGAAGCGGTGATTTCGAAGAGGGTTATTGTGCGCCAGCTAAGCTAAAAAGGGGAGACATAGGCTAGCTGGCGGTCGGCCTTAGGCGTGAAAACAACCAGTGAAGGGTGCCGTCGATATGCTTTGGTGCTCGGTATGGCACGAAAGCCCCTAAATCATTACAGAAGCTCGCGCACCGCGGGGTCCGTGACTTCCAGCTCGAACTGCCTGCTACCGCCCTGGCCAAGCGGCGAAATTGTATTCATTATTCGTCAATTACTGAAATGGGGGAACTGTTGAGACCCATGTGACTGGCAACCCAGTTCGATCAGAAATGACTTCTAATGATTGACAAGCGCCGCCAGGAATGGAGACTGAGAGCCAGGCCATTGACGCTCGCCTGAGCCGCCACGGCTGGTGTTCAGGCCATCATGTCGGCTGCGTACCAGTTGCCAATGCAAGGCTATGAACCGGCTCTGAGAAGCGATTGAAGCCCCCCAGACCAAACGAGTGATGTCATCTCTACGAGGGCGAAACAGAATCCCTCAGTGGTCAGGTCACGCCTGAGCGATGTCATTCTCCGGATCTGTCGCTTCGAGTTCGTAGCTGGCAGCCACCATGGCCAGACGGCCAATCACGCCATACATGTAGAACCTGTTGGGCGGGCTGGCGCCAGGTTTCATGCCCGAACGCGGCAATTGGTTGCCACCCGGAAATGCCAGGGGAACGAAGTGCGCACCGGGAGCATTGAGATTCTCATCCGCGCCGCGATCCGCGTGCACGCGGTAAAAACCACCGACTACGTAGCGGTCAATCATGTAGACCACAGGCTCGGCCACTGCGCTGTGAATGCGTTCATTGGTCAGAACGCCTTCCTGAATGAGTACGGCACCTCCTGGCATTTGCGGAGCGGTGCGGCCTTTTGCGGGTTTGCTCGCCAGCTGATCCAGGTCCTTGGCGTCGCGCACGGTCATGATGCCCATGCCGCGGGTCCCGCTGTCGGCCTTGACCACAACAAACGGCTTTTCGTTGATGCCGTATTCCTTGTATTTACGCCGAATCTTGACCAGCAGGGCATCGGTTTCACTGCGAAGGCATTCCAAGCCTGCGGGCTCGGCTATGTCGATCTCTCCGCATGAGGAAAACATGGGGTTGATCAGCCATGGATCGATGCCCAGCAATTTACCGAAGCGCTTGCTCACCTCTTCGTAGGACCTGAAGTGCCGGCTTTTACGCCGCACGCTCCAGCCCGCTTGCAAAGGTGGTAGCAAGTACTGCTCATGGAGTTCTTCCAGAATGCCGGGAGGGCCGGCTGAAAGATCGTTGTTGAGCAAGATGGTGCAGGGGTCGAAGTCTTTCAGGCCCAGACGGTAATTCATGCGGAGCGCGGGCTCCAGCGTGATTTTTTCCCCATCAGCAAGCTTGATGGACGTCGATTTCTTGAGTGCCGGATCGATCGATCCAAAGCGAACCGTCAGCCCCGCCATGCGGAAAATCTGCTGCAAGCGCTCCAGGCTGGCCAGGTAGAAACTGGACGGCTTGCCGTTTTCCGGCACGATCATCAAGCCCCGTGCCTCGGGGCAGATTTTCTCGATGGCCGCCTGAGCCGCCTGCACTGCCAGCGGCAGGATATCTGGCGAGAGGTTGTTCCATCCGTCCGGATACAGGTTGGTATCGACCGGCGCCAGCTTGAAGCCCGCGTTGCGGATGTCCACCGAACAATACAGGGGCGGCGTGTGCTCCATCCACTCCAGGCGGAACCAGCGCTCAATCACCGGCGTGGCATCGAGAATGCGCTGCTCCAACTCGTTGATGGGACCGGTCAGAGCAGTAATGAGATGGGGGACCATGGGCGATTGCGCTTATTGGATTAGCCCACCAGTGTAGTGGGTTTGCCTGTATGGATGATCAGGCGCCCTGCCTTGCTCTATGAACGGATTTCGCCTTCACCGAGAACGACCCATTTGAGCGAGGTCAGACCCTCAATGCCTACTGGACCGCGGGCGTGGAATTTGTCCGTGCTGATTCCGATTTCAGCGCCCAGGCCGTATTCGAAGCCATCGGCAAACCGGGTGCTGGCGTTGACCATGACACTGGCCGAATCCACTTCACGCAGGAAACGCTGCGCGTGCACGTGATCGCGCGTGAGAATGGCTTCGGTATGGTGGCTGCCGTAGCGGTTGATGTGCTCCATGGCTTCGTCCAGGCCCGCAACCACCTTGATGCTGATGATGGGCGCCAGATATTCCTCGAACCAGTCGCTTTCCTGCGCGTCTGAAACCGAGAACGGGGTTGGGCCCGAGCGCAGCACTGCAGCAGACTCGGCATCGCAGCGCATTTCAACGCCCTTGGAGGCAAAAACGGCCGCGATGCGGGGCAGGAACGCTTGCGCCACGCTGCGCGCCACCAAGAGGCTCTCAGTGGCATTGCATGGGCTGTATTTCTGCGTCTTGGCGTTATCCACCACCTTCACTGCGAGATCCAGGTCGCAGGGATCATCGACATAGGTGTGGCAGTTGCCGTCCAGGTGCTTGATGACGGGTACTTTGGCTTCAGCGCTGATGCGCTCGATCAGGCCCTTGCCACCACGTGGAATGATCACGTCCACGTATTGGGGCATGGTGATCAGTTGGCCCACCGCAGCGCGATCGGTGGTTGGCACGAGTTGCACTGCCTCTTGCGGCAACCCGGCCGCAGCCAACGCCTGGCGAACCAGGGCTGCAAGCGCCTTGTTGGAATCGATGGCTTCGGAGCCGCCGCGCAGTATGCAGGCGTTCCCGCTCTTGATACTCAAGGAAGCGGCCTCGATGGTGACGTTGGGCCGGCTTTCATAGATCATGCCGAACACCCCGATAGGCACCCGCATCTGACCCACGCGGATGCCGCTGGGCTGCTGCTTGAGGCCGACGATGTCACCGATGATGTCAGGCATGGCGGCGAGCTGCTCGCAGCCCTGAGCGCAGGTCTCCAGAACTTTGGGTGTCAGCTTCAGCCGATCGACCATGGGCTCGGCCAAGCCGGCAGCGCGGGCGCGTTCCAAATCCCGTGCGTTGTCGGTTTGCAGAGGATCCGTATTCGCACGCAGCAGCCGCGCCAATTCGCGCAGGGCTTGGTTACGAGCGGCCGTGGAGGCGCGAGCCATGGCACTGGAGGCCTGGCGTGCCTGCACGCCGAGCAGTTGCATGGTCTCGGCGACATTTAGAGCGTTCATATAGAGATTTTCGCAGAAGCGCCGTTTTCGCACCTGAGCAAGCTCTTTGATGGCCTGATAGGGACGCCGTCCGCAACGTGCTCTCAGGTCGAAGGCAGCTTACGTGCCAGCCATTGCTGAACGAGGCCCGCGATCTGTTGACTGTTGGCATCCATCATCAACATGTGCGAGTTGCCGGTCATCCCCAGTTCTGGCAAGGACAGGATGTCCACGCTGGGGTGGCGCTCTGCAAACTCCCTGATGCGCGCACGGATGGAAGGCCATCTTGCATCGGTCTCTATCCTGTCGCCCAGGATGATCAGGGTGGGCACGTCGTAGTGGGCGCCGGGCTCGGACGATGCGGGCACAGCGGCTGGCTCGAGTGCGACCACGGCACGAAACTTCTCGGGTTGAGCCATGGCCAAGGTCAAACCAAACATCCCGCCCTGGGAATGGCACATCACCACGGACGGCCCGGTCCGCTCCAGCATGGCGGCATAAGCCTCCAGGATCACGCTATCGGTATGTGCCCAGCGCGGCACCAATTGGCGCACCATGCTCGCGAAGGCGTGAGACGGAAACTGCCCCCCAGGAAAGGCGTGCTGCGTCAGCCCCTGCTCGTCCAGGCCCTGGATTCCTTCACCGATACGGAAGCGCTCGAATACAGATTCAGCCGTCTGCGAAATAGGCACCCCCCAGACGTGCTGAGGAGCGTAGCCAGATCGGCCACGTTCGGCGGCATCACACAGGTAGGTGTCCCATCCCTGTTTCAGAAAGTAGTTCAGCCATCCTGGGCGGCCATCAGGCGTGGTTTCCCAGCAAGCACCAGTCAAACCACCGCCATGCCAAAGTTGCAGCGGCACTGCTGACCATGGTTTCGCCGGAAAGAAATACTGGGCATACATCTGCCCCACCCAATAGGTGCCATTGGGATCCATGCGCACGGGCTCTCCGCCCGCGGCAAGAACTTTCTTCGTGATCGGTAAATCACTCAGTGACAGCGCGGCTCCGCCGACATGGAATGCGCCCATGTCCCGCAGACAGAGGGCAGCCCCTTCGCCAGGGGCCATGCCTGGTTGCTCTCTGTCGATGCTCATTCGGCCTTGATGTCGTTCTTGCGAATCACGGCAGCCCAATTGCGAAGCTCATCAGACATGAAACGCCCCAGTTCAGCAGGTGACATAGGTTGGGTGACCACCCCCAGGTCCTCCAGCCGCTTGCCGACTGCAGGGTCTACCAACGCCGCGTTGAGTGCCTTGTTCAAGCTTGCCACGATGGGCGCAGGCGTACCTGCTGGCGCCAAAACTCCAAACCAGGGCGTGATTAGAAAATCGCTCAAGCCTTCTTCGCTGAAGGTGGGAACATCAGGAATGGTGGCAGCCCGCGCCTTGCTCGCCACGGCCAGCGCGCGCAGTTTGCCCGCGCGAATGCTTTGGAGCGATGCGGGCAGATTGTCAAAATACATGTCCACCTGGCCGCCAAGCAGATCTCCGGCCACCTGGCCAGCGCCCTTGTAGGGGACATGCGCAATCTCCACGCCTGCGCGGTTACGCAACAGCGCCAGCGCAAGATGGGCCGAACCACCCACGCCCGATGACGCCGCATTCAGCTTGTTGGGATTGTTCTTGGCGTAGGCAATCAGCTCTTTGAGGGTCTTGGCCGGGACCTGGGGATTGACCACCAGGACGCTGGGCACCGTTCCCAGCAAGGCCACAGGCTGGAAATCCTTGGCGAGATCAAACGGAGCGGGTTTGTACAGAGATGGGGCCACCGCACAATTGAAGGCGCAGACCAGCAAGGTGTAGCCGTCAGGTGCCGCCTTGGCCACTTGCTGCGAGCCGATATTCCCACCAGCGCCGCCACGGTTTTCGACGAGCACGGGCTGTCCCAGTGACCTGCCGACATGCTCACCCAGGATGCGGCTCAGGATGTCCGGCGTTCCACCCGCTGGGAAAGGAACGACCAGGCGAATCGGTTTACTGGGGAAATTCTGGGCCGACGCAGGAACTGGCGCGAATGCCAATGTGGCCAGCGTGGCCAGCGCCACGAAAGCGACGCTTGATGCGCGCTTGAAAAGCGGGGGAAAAGTCATGTTTGTCTCCGATTGCCAAGTCTTGTTGAATTGATCTTCCACTCAGGACTTTAGGAGGTGGTGCTTTGCGTGTCTAATTATGAAATCGCAAGCAATTCATATCGTATTTGGTATGCAAGAAAACCTGGCCGCGCTAAGACGTCTCGATCTGAACCTGCTCCTGACCTTTGATACGCTGCTATCTACCCGCAGTGCTACCAAGGCGGCCGTGGTGCTGCACAAAACCCAACCTGGCATCAGCCGCGATCTGGCAAAACTGCGTCACGCGTTTGACGATGCCCTGCTCGTACCGGTTAAAGGGCGCTTTGTGCCGACCGAGCGTGCGCTGGCCTTGCACGATGCTGTGAGCGCCGCCCTGCGGGACCTAGGCAAAGCCCTGGCAGGTGCCGAGACCTTCGAACCAGCTCAAGTCACCGGTGTAGTAAACATTGGGTTGGCCGCTCACCTGGAACTGCTGCTCACCGGCCCCTTGTTGCAAAGGCTGGCCCAGCGTGCGCCGGGAGTCACCCCGATATTTCACTCCATCCATGGCGAGTTCGATCCCGGTCAACTGGATAGCGAATCGCAAGATATCGCCATAGGCTTGTTTGCTGATGTGCCCGCAAGGTTCAGCTCCAAGGCGCTCTTCAGCGATGAGCGTGTCGCCGTGATGGGGCCCCGCCACGCGTTCGCGGGCCGCAAACAGCTCACGCTCGACGACATGGACAAAGCGCGCTGGTTTGCCTATACGCAGATGCACGGGCGGCGAACCAACTTTGACCGCGCACTTAAAGGCACCGGCAGACGAGTCCGTTTTGAAGCCTATATCGCCAGCTTCGAACTCAGTCCCCATGTGTTGATGGAAAGCGACTACGCCACCACGATGCCCGCCTTTGCGGCCATTCTTCACAAAAAGACGTTTCCCTTGGCCACCAGTCGGCTGCCTCGGCCGCTGCGCCATGTCACCTTTCGCATGGCCTGGCCAAGAAGACAAGACGCGTCGCCCATGCACCGATGGCTAAGAGCGGAGATCACTCAACTGGTTACGGCACACATTGAGAGCGGATTGATCCAGCCTTGCGCACCTGAATAGCGGCCGTTTGGGAAGCCATGAGTGCGGTCCAGGCACGTGCGGCGGCGCATGCCCCGCACAGGCCTCCCAAACTTCAATCCACCTTAATGTTGGCTCGCTGAATCAAGTCTTTCCATTTCTGCGTCTCTGCCTTCATATAAGCCCCGAACTGCTCAGGTGTGCCCCCTGCCGGCTTCAAGGATTGGTCCTCCAGAAACTTCTGCACATCGGGTGTCTTGAGCGCCGCATTCACGCTCGCATTCAGCTTTGCGACGATATCGTTGGGCACGCCGGCAGGGGCCAGCAGTCCGACCCACGAATACACCTCAAAACCCTTATAGGTGTCTCCGATCGCAGGCACGTCGGGCAATGCGGCAATAGGCTCTTTCGATGTGACTGCCAGCGGCCGCAGCTTACCCGAGCGAATATGCCCGAGCACCGAGGTCACGCTCACAAACATCACCTGAACCTGGCCACCAACGATGTCCGTAATGGCGGGAGCTCCGCCCTTGTACGGGACATGCAGCATCGATGCGCCCGTGATCGATTTGAAAAGTTCTGCCGTCAAGTGGTTGGAGCTACCTGCGCCGGTCGACGCATAGTTCAGCAACTCCGGCTTGGCTTTAGCCAGCGCCACAAGTTCCCCAACGGTCTTGGCCGGCACCGAAGGGTGCACCAACAGCACCAAGGGCGAAGTCGCAATCTGCACCACCGGCTTCAGGTCCTTTTCGGAATCGAAGGGCAGCTTGTAAAGCAAAGGGTTGACGGCGTGGGTGTCGAACGCTGAAAGCAAGGTGTAGCCATCGGGCTTGGCACGCGCCACCTGGGCCGCGCCGATGGACCCGCCCGCTCCCGCTTTGTTGTCGATCACGATCGTCTGCCCCAGCGAGGCACTGAGCTGCACGCCCAACTTGCGCGTGACGTTGTCCACGATGCCGCCTGCGGGGAAAGGCACCACGACCTGAATAACCTGGTTGGGATAGGACTGCGCGAACGCCACTGCGGGGACGCCCGCTGCCAGCGAAGCCGCCACTAGCGCGAGCGAGTTGCGAACAAAGTGCCTGCGTTGGGGCCGAGCGAGAGTGCGGAACATAGGTAATGACTCCAAGGGAAATTAATCTAGTTATGGACTGAAAAAGGCAGCCGAAAGGCTTCGTACGAAAGTGCTGGCGATCTATTCGTTCAGGATTGCGACCGCACGAACCCATCCTGCAGAGCTGTGCTTGATCTTGATGGGAAAGCAGCTGAGCTGAAATCCGTGTGAGGGGAGCTGATCGAGGTTTGCGAGCTTTTCCATCTGAAAGTAGCCAATATCGCGACCGGCCTTGTGGCCCTCCCATATGATTGAAGGGTCCCCATCTCGCTGGAAGCGCTCTACGACGAACTTGAATGCGGCGTCCCAGCTATAGGAGTCCGTTCCCACGACGCGCACGCCTCTTTCGAGCAAGTAAAGCGTTGCAGCGCGTCCGAACCCGCATGCGCTTTCCCAATAGTCTTCCTGGCCTTGGCGCTCACCCGCACGGGTGTTGGCCACCACAATATCCAGAGGCTGAAGCTCATAGCCGATGCGTTTCAATTCCGCTTCGACGTCTTCCGGCGTGACCACATAACCTGCCTCGAAGTGGCGAAAATCCAGTTTCACTCCCGGACGCAAGCACCAATCGAGCGGCACCTCGTCAATGCCAGGACTGGCGCGACCGCCGGGTTGCAGGGCATGGTCTGTGGTGGGGTGGTAGTGCCATGGCGCATCCATATGGGTGCCCGCATGGGTGGACAAGGAAATGCGCTCCACCGCCCAGGCTTTGCCCTCCGGGAGGGAATCAGGACCAATGCCAGGAAATAGCTTGCTGAAAAGCGGCCACGATTCGTCGTGATTGGAATATTCGATGGTCGGTCGGTGATGGGCCGGGGAAGTCGGCTTGTCTTCGAGCGTGACCGACAGGTCAATGATGCGTCGTGCCATGATTTGATAAGTTCATGAAGGATGGAGGGACTCCCGCGGTGGCCTTAGGTGCTTGGCGCTGCGGGTGATGGAGTGCGTGCCTGAAAGCCTGCGACCACGAAGGCCACAAGCTGGCTGAGAATGGCGTCGGAGTCGCTTGTATCGCACGCTCCGCTGGAGATGCGTTGCAGCCGGTGGTGGCCCGCTTCAGACTCACTGACGATGTAGTGCATGGCGCCAATCGCGAATGCGTAGCGCCAATAGGCGTCTTCTTGAGACAAACCGGGCGTGGCATGCATGAGTGCCTGCACGAAGTGCTGGGCAGTGGCGTCGTACTGGGCAAAGATGGTGGTGGAAGTGAACTCGCTGGGCAATGCCCGCGCCTGCAATAGCAGGCGGGTCAGCAAGCGAGCATCGCCCGTGGAGTCCAGGCTCAGCCGAATCGGTGGCGCCACCAGCGAACGAACCACGTGAACGAGCGTTCGCTCTGGCCCCTCAGGCACCGAATTCAGTAACTCCAGGCGCATGCGATTGATCGGGTTTGCCACCGAGGCCAGCACCTCCTGTATGAGCACTTCTTTGGAGCCAAAGTGGTAATGGATGGCAGCTACGTTCGTCTGGCTGGCCAAGGTAATTTCCTTGAGCGTGGCAGCCTCGAAGCCCCGAGTGGCAAAGACCCGGAGAGCGGCAGCCATGATCCGCGCGCGCGTGGATCCCTCAGAGGGCGCTGTGGAGCCGCTTGCTCGTTCCTTCATCTCGATCAAAATCCACAATTCAAATTCATATTTGAAATATAGATTTTAATTGCTCGAGAAAAATACGTATTAGTACGTATTTGCGCCTATTCTCCTGACCGCGAGAAATACCGACTAGAGGCTTCAAATGTTCAGCGCATATTCGGCATGCATGGGCGGCACGCGGAGGCGCTCCCGCAGGGAGGCAAGCATGCCGTGGACGGCCCGCGCTCTGCCGGGATCAGGGTTATTTATTCAGTTCCTCGCCACCCGTCGGGGGTCGCACGAAGTTAGCGATGTGTTCGTGCATCCCCCTCACTTGTGGGAACAGTCCGCCCATATGCAGGCAGCCGTGGATGAAATCCGGCATGTGCAATTCCGACACCACACACCCGGTCGCCCGCAGGTGGTGAACCAGGGCCTGGCCTTCATCGAACAACGGATCCCGGTGTGGCAAGACCACCAGGGAAGTTGGCATGCCCTGTGGCCAGTGAAAGCGCTGAAGCGGTTGTAGAAGAGCATCGCACTCGTCCAGCAACGCCAGCCCATGCATCCACTCCACATCTGCCATGGTCAGGTAGTGGCCCTGCGCATAGCGTTCGCGCGATGCGGTAACAGCCCCCGGGGCTGCCAGCGGATAGCACAGCACCAACCCCTCTACGCACACGCCCGCTTCGCTCACACAGTGCGCCACGGCTGGCAATGCCAGTGCCGCACCCGCACTATCGCCCAACACATCCAAACGCGCGCCTGGGAATTCTCTAGCGGCCCAGGTGATGGCTGCTATCACGTCATCCAGAGCTTGGCGCACGCTGTGCTCGGGGGCCAGGCGATAGTCTACCGACACCACCGCGCATTGCAGGTGCGCACTGAACCATCGGCACAAGAGGTCCGTGGATGCAGCATTCCCCACGCAGAAGCCGCCTCCATGCACCCACACCAGCACCTGGGTCACATCGACAGCCGGAGGCTGGGTGACGCGCAACTCCAGCGCATCGGGCGCGACGACGCTCAGCACCTGTGTTCGCACGCCTTCCACGGCCCCCACATCCAACTGAACGCAGGCGTCGGCATATGCGTTGCGCGCATCGCGAATGTCCATCTGGTGCAAAGGCATGCGTTGGCGCTTGTTTATGCCTGCCAGCAGGCGATCAACCAGCAATGCGCCTCCTGCGATATCGCGCCGCTGGGGCGCTGGCACTACGTTAGGATGAGTCATGAAATCAAAACGGTTGATGTAAGAGGAATTCGTAATGCAAGCGGAAACATCACAAGATATGAGCGAAAAACAAAGAGCTTCAAGTGCGGTTTTCGATACCGATCAGGCCATCACGTTTCAGATCAGCGTGTTGAGCAATCTGATCGCCCGGCCCTTCTACTCCGTTGTGGGCCGGCATGCGGGCATCTCTTTGAATGACTGGCGTCTCATGCTGGTCATTGCCAGCCACCCGGGCCTCAGCCAGTCGGAAATCGTGTATGCCACGGGCTTCAACAAATCCAACGTCAGCCGTCAACTCAACAGCCTCGGCAAATATGTACGACTGGAGCCCCATCCCAATGACAACCGCAAGCAGGCCGTGTACCTCACAGATGCAGGCTGGGATATCTACCACCAGAGCATTCCTGCCTTGCAGTGGCGCCAGAAATTGCTTACACAGTCACTCCCGAATGCAGACCTTGTCCAGTTTCAGAAAACCCTGACAAAGCTGATCAGTGCGGCTCGCGACTGGTCTGCCACGCAGGAAACCACAGCGCCGCCGGAGCATTAGGCCTGCTCGCACTATTTGTGCTGCTGCAAACATATCCCAGGTCGCGCTCGTACGCTCCATGGTGCGTGCGCCCCGCTCACCAGGCAAGATCACTCATAACGCGGCGGGGTGATCAACCGAACTGCCCTGCTGCGAAGAACCCCCCGTCCACGCACAGCGTCTCGCCCGTCACATATCCGGAACGCTGCTCGTCGAGTAAGAAGACCACCGACTGCGCGATGTCCTGCGGCTGTCCGTAGCGGCGCATCGGAACCGCGGCCAGCGCGCGGCGCCGATCTGCATCCGTATGCATGGCTGCCACCAGGGGTGTTTCCACCGGACCAGGAGCCACGGTGTTGACGCGAATCGACTGCGCAGCGAGCTCCACCGCCATGACCTTGCTCATCAACTCCACCGCTGCCTTGGACGCTCCATAGGCCGTACGGCCCTGGTTTGCCCGCAGGCCAGAGCCCGAGGAAATATTGACGATGGCCCCGCCACTCAGCATTTCAGACGCCGCAGCGTGGCAGACGCGAAATGTCCCCAGCAGATTGACCTCCAACACTCTCAGGAACATCTCGGACGTGGTGTCCATGAACGAGACGCTCTTTCCAATCCCTGCAGAGTTGACGACGCCTTTGAGCGGCGCGCTGGAGCGAACGGCCTTGACGGCTTGGATCACGCTGCGCTCGTCGCAAACGTCCAGCGTCACCAAAGTCACGCGCTCCGCATGGAGGTTTGCCCAGGGACGCAAAGCATCCAACGCACTGGTATCGGCGTCTGCCACATGAACATGCCACCCCTCGGACAGCAGTTGCCGCACGACTGCCAGGCCGATACCCGAGGCACCGCCCGTGACTAGCGCAGCCCGCGCGCAGGTGTCGATTTCCGCGCAGGTCGAATCAGGCGAGCTGGCCAACATATTTCTCCAGCGCCAGCCATGCCTTGTCACCTAGTTTCCCGCGCCAATCTTTATAGAATCCGGCATCCTTGAGGGCTTGGCGAAACGGCGCCGCATCGGGTTTGTTGAATGCCATGCCCGCAGCCTTGAGGCTTTCCATATGACGGGTTTGCGCCTTGGCGATGTCGTCCCGCTCAGCCAGTGCGGCAGCGTTCCAGTGCTTTGCAACCACCTCTCGCAATGGGGCGGGCAGCTTGTTCCAGGCTGCCTTGTTGGCCAGGAACCAGAAGCCGCTCCACATGTGGTTGGTCAAGGCACAATGTTTTTGCACCTCGTACAGCTTGGCGGACTCGATTACCACCAGTGCATTGAGCTGTGCATCGACAACACCCGTCTGCAGGGATGTGTAGAGCTCCCCAAAGCTGATAGCCGTGGGCAATGCGCCCAAGGCCGTGCACATCGTCATCTGCAGTTGCGTCGCGCCGGTGCGGATCTTCAGCCCCTTCATGTCTGCGGGGGTGTTGATGACGCGGTTGCGCGTCGTGATCTGATGGAAGCCGTTATCCCACACCTTGTCCATCGCCACGATATTGGTTTTGGCGATTTCGCTGCGGATCAAGTCGCCCAGGTCGCCATCCATGGCTTTCCAGACTGCGTCGTAGTTCGGGAACGCATAGGCCACGCCTTCGATATTCGCCGCGGGCACCAGGGACGCCAGCAATGCGCCAGCCATCGTGTAGAACTGGATGCCGCCGCTGCGCAGTTGGCTCAGCATGTCGCTGTCGGATCCGAGCTGCGAGCTGGGGAAGATCTGAATTTCCACTCGGCCCCCGGTTTCTTGCTTGATTCGCGTTGCGGCTTCGCTGGCTCGGACGTTCATGGGATGGCTGACGGGCAGATTGTTCGCGTACTTGTACGTGAACTCTGCGGCCTGTGCCGTAAGCGGAGCCAGCGCTCCGCCTCCAATGACGGCGGCAGCGCCACCAAGAACCAAGGAACGCCTGTTCAATGTTGTCATGTTGTCTCCTAAGGGGTGGGTGATTTCAACGATAGATATCTGAGGAAGTGCCGGGCCTGCAGCCTCCTAGGCCAGCACAGCAGCCTTGCCGCACATCGCCCGGCGGACACCAGCCATGATCTGGCCTTCGTCCGGGATAAAAGCCTGCTCCAGCGGCAAGCTGAACGGCACCGGCAGATGCGGCGGTGCGACGCGCACTACCGGTCCCTTGAGGCTGTGAAAACCATGCTCGGAAATCATCGCGGCCACCTCCGCGCCGGAGCCACCCGTTTTCCACGTCTCGTGCACAACCACGGCACGCCCGGTCTTTTCCACGGAAGCCAGAATGGTGTCCCTGTCTAGCGGAGAGATGGTGCGCAAATCCACCACTTCGGCCTCGATGCCTTCCTTGGCCAGAGCCGCTGCGGCATTGAGCGCACGCATGACCATCAAACCATACGCAATGATGGTGACATCGCGCCCTGGCCGCTTGACATCCGCTTTGCCGATCTCGATCACGTAGTCATCCGCAGGCACGTCTTCCTTGCGACCGTGCAGAAGGCTCATGTGCTCGAAAAAGACCACTGGGTTGTCATCACGGATGGCTGCCTTCATCAGGCCTTTGGCATCGTAGGGCGTGGAAGGCATCACCACCTTAACGCCAGGGCAGTGCACAAAGAACGAATGAAAGTCCTCGGGGTGCCCACGGTGAGGGCTGATACCAACCTTGGTGCGCATCACCAGCGGCGCCTTCAGCACCCCATCGGTCTTGTAGGCAATTCCCGCCTCTGAGGCAAAGAGCCCCATCACCAGAGGTGTGAACTCCGAGAACATCAACTCGAAGACGGGGCGCTTACCCGCCATCGCCGCACCAAAACAAACGGCCGTGATGGCTTCCTCTGAAATCGGAGCGTCGATCATGCGGCCTGTAGAACCATAGGTCTCCCACAGGCCCCGAAACGATTGCAGCGGGCCGCCCATGGGACCGATGTCCTGCCCCATCATGAAGATGGAAGAATCGCGCTCAAGCTCCTCGCGCAAGCCTTGGACAATGGCTTCCACTAGTGTCATGCGTGCCATGTGTGATCTCCTAGATATATGCGTGGGTGTCGGCGGTCACACTTGTGCCCGGCATGGGGTCAGCCTGGGCCAACTCCATGGCCTGGACTGCTTCCGCCTCTGTGCTGGCGCAAAGCGCGTCGTATTCCGCCTGTGTGATGCCGCCTTCGGCGATGAGTGCCTGCGCCAGGCGCTGGATGGGGTCCTTGAGCATCCAGGCATCACGTTCTGCGGCCGGCCGGTAGTCGCCCGGGTCACTCGCCCAATGGCCGGACACGCGGTAGGTCAACGCATGCACAAACGAAGGCAAGCCCTCTAGGCGCGCACGCTCCAGGGCTTTGCCCACCGTGGCGTTAACGGCCTGTACATCGTTGCCATCAACGTCCACCGCCTCGATGCCAAAAGCGCGTGCACGGTCTGCCAACGCAGCGCCACCGATGCTCCGTGATGCCGGCATGGACACGGCATATTGATTGTTCTGGCAAACATAGACCACCGGTAGCTTGAGCATGGCCGCCATGTTCAGGCTCTCATAGAGCAAGCCCGAATTGGAGGTTCCGTCCCCAAAGGTGACAAGCGCCGCATGACCGCCGCCATCGAGCTTGCAGGACAATCCTGCGCCTGTGGCGTAGCCGATGCTGGGGCCGAGTGTGCCTGAGAAAAGCCCGAAGAAGCGGCGTTCGAAACGGCCCACGAAGTCGCCGCGCTGGCGCCCCCGTGTGTACCCGGTCTCTCGACCCAATACTCCAGCGAGTAGGCGACGCATGTCCGCACCGTGCGTTAACGAAGCGACGATAGCGCCGCGGTAGTGCGGAACACCAAAATCTCCCTCATGCAATGCACTGAAACTACCGACGATCACGCCTTCTTCTCCGCGCGCCGGATGGTAGTGTCCGCTCACACGGCCGATGGCATCCTCCATGGACCGACCTCGCAACATGCCGAGGAGAAGAGACCGCGCCTCTGTGGGAGGCTTCGGGACTGCGGGGGCTGGGGCTGAGTTCATGGGCTCCTTTCTGTACTGAGGCGGGTTAATACCACCTCTATAACTACGACAAACAACGCACCGCTGCCGCTGTGCAACGGCACGAGAAGATCAGAGGGCGTAGGTGGAAATGGCGGGAACGGCCGCAATGACCCCCACACCGATCAGCAACGCCAGCAGGTAGGGCCAGATGGCGGAAATGACTTCGTCAGGCTTGGCTTCACCGATACGACAAGCAACATAGAAGCCCACCCCTATGGGCGGCATCATCAAACCTACGTTCATGGTCGTGACCACCACCATGGCGTAGTGGATGTCGTTGATGCCCAAGCTACGCGCTATCGGAAACATGATGGGTGCCAACAGCAACACTGCGGGCAGTCCTTCCAATAAGCAGCCCAGCACCAGGAATATGGCGATGGTCACGGCCATGAAGGTCAGAGATCCACCCGGCAGGCTGGTTAAAAACTGGGACAGGCTCTGGATCACACCACTTTGCGTGATCGCCCATGCCATGGCGGAGGCGGTGCCCAGGATGAGCAGGATCGCACCGCTCAAGGCCGCCGTTTCCACCAGCATGTCGTACATTTTTCGCCAGCCGATGCCGCCGTAAAGAAGCTTTCCGATGAAGAGCGCGTAGACCACGGCGATGGTCGACACCTCGGTCGCGGTGGCCACACCGCTGCCCACCGCGCTGCGGATCAGGAACGGCAGCAGCAAGGCAGGCGTCGCAATCAGCAGCAGCTTACCCACCATGGGCAGCGTGGCACGGCGCACATTGCCCATGTCCTCATGGCGCGCTTTCCAGCGGGCAAGCACCAACAGGGTAAGCAGCAGTACCAGCGCCACCACAAATCCCGCCTGAAACAGGCCCGCTATCGAGACGCCAGCCACCGAGCCGAGCACGATCAAGACGATGCTGGGCGGCACGGTATCAGCCATTGCCGCGCCGGTACCCAGCAGCGCCACCATTTCTTTGGGCTTGTGCCCGCGGCGGCGCATCTCCGGGAACAGCGCCGGTGCCACGGTCGCCATATCGGACACCTTCGAGCCTGAAATGCCGGACACGATGAACAAGGAGCCCAGCAAAACATAAGACATGCCCGCCTTGATGTGCCCCAGCAGCGATGACAGAAAGTCCACGATGGCCTTGCCCATGCCGGTGGCGTCGAGAATGCAACCCAGCAAGACGAAGATGGGCACCGACACCAGGAGCATGTTTGACATGCCTTCGTCCATGCGACCAATCACCACCTGCAGAGGGACCTGGCTAGAAAAGCTCAGGAAACAAACTGTTCCCAGCCCAAAGCAGAACGCAATGGGTACGCCGGCAGCAAGGCAGACGCTCACAACACCCACCAGAAATAGCAGCATGCTGAACCCGCGCATGTCAGCAAGCCAAGGGGTCGCCAACCAGCAGATCGCGCCTACTGCGCCGACGGCAGCCACTGCGCCGATCAATTGCCGACGACTCACCGTCCGCAAGCAATAGGCGGCTACGGTCACCAGCATGCAAGCAATACCGAAAGGCATGGCCAACACACGGACGGTATTGGGAATACCCAGCGCCGGGGTGGTTATGAACCATTCTTCCCACGCATAGTCGATCGCGGGCCACAAAAGCGCTGCCAGAAAGGCAAGCACCATGACCAGGGCAAAAGCCTGCACCACTCCCCGCAGCGGCGGTGCCAGCCGGTCGATCAACGCAGACAATCGCAGATGTTCGTTACGCCGCATGGCAATGGTCGAACCAACCATCGCAAGCCACATGAAGGACAGCGATGCCACTTCATCAATCCATACGGCGGGCAATGCGAACAGGTAGCGCATCGCCACCCCGCCCAGCAACAACACGACGATGGCGAACATCAGAAGAGCAGCCCCGCCCTCGATGACGCGCAGCGCCACACGGCCTATCGTTGCTAGTACAGAGGCGTCGCCGTGAGGCATGCGAGCCATGGGCTCCAAGGACTTTTGCTCCATCATCAACCTATTTTCTGGCGCTGCCGTTTCATGGATCGTCAGATCCAAGCCAAGTCTGAATGCGGATCAACCGATCCGCGATTCACTGGTCACGAACCCTTCGCGGAGGGCGCGCTCACGCACCATCGGCCGCCTCGATGACTGCCATCAGGCCCTTGACCTCCATCGACTCACCAGGCTGAGCGACGACCTCCACCAAAACCCCTGCAGCAGGGGCTTCCACATCGATGTTGACCTTGTCGGTCATGACCTCGGCAATGACCTCTCCCTTCTCGACGGTGGCTCCCAAGTCCTTGAGCCAGGTCACCAGCGTGACTTCGAACACGTTGGGGCCCAATTGGGGTACGACGACATTAATTTTCATAGCGGAAGCTCATCTGATGGCGCAGCAGGAGCACCAAATTCGTTTCATATGAGACGATTATTGAGCGTGACGGTCACTTTGGCACTAGAGCAAACCCGAAGGTTCAGCAGCCGAAGCCGCCGGGGTGGGAGCTTTGTATGCGGCTGCCAGAGCGCCCGCATTGTGGGCAACGTGATGGAGAACACCCATCTGCCGCTGACGCAGTGGTTCCTGGTCATCTCCCTGCTCAGCAAGAACAAGAACGCCATCAGTGCCTTTGCTTTGAGGCGCCAGTCAAGCGTGCCTGTCTGCTCAAACACAAGCTAGGCAATCCATGAACAAGGGCGACGCGCGCTTGGGCAGCGAACACACCAGCAACATCAACGGTGGGTGTAATGCGGCGAACAAGCGCGCCTTCGTGACCGCCGCGCGGACCCGCAAGAACGGCAGGCCCACTGTGCGTACGTCTTACGCCACTGGCGGACTTCAACAATCATGAGATGGTGCAGTGGCCACCAGTCGCCTTCCCCGGCCACTACGTCACATTACCCGTCGCATGGCCTGGCCACGAAGGCAAGATGCGTCGCCTATGCACCGCAGGCTGAGAGCTGAGATCACTCAGTTGGTTACGGCGAGCATTGAGAGCGGACTAATCCAGCCGTGCGCACCTGAATAATGTCTTGGCGGCTTTTGGAAGGAGATGAACAGGCTCCAGAAGTTCAGCACCAGCTGGACGCGTACCTCAGCGCGCAGGCAAGACGGTGGCCCGGCACTCTCCAAAGCCAATACGGACTGCACCGGCTCGCTCGCACCAACCTCGGAGAGTGATCGCATCACCATCTTGCAGCCAGGCGCGACGCTCGCCATTGGGCAGTTCGATGGGGTTCTTGCCTCCCTCGGTCAGTTCAATCAATGCGCCCGCTGAGTCGGGCGTCGGGCCCGACAAGGTGCCCGTACCCAAAAGATCGCCGGGTTGCAAATTGCATCCGTTCACAGTGTGGTGCGCCACCATCTGCGCCACACTCCAGTAAGCGTGGCGGTAGTTGGTGAGAGCCACCCGCGCCGGCGAGGTTTGGGCACGGCGCATGCCGGAGGTCTCGATCAGCGCCTCGATCTGAATGTCGAGCCCACCCGCAGCACTGTTGCTCTCACTAGTCAGATACGGCAGCGGTTGTGGATCGTTCGCGGCCCGTGTGAATGGCACACGAAACGGAGCGAGTGCCTCCATCGTCACCACCCATGGCGAAATACTGGACGCGAAATTCTTGCCCAGAAATGGGCCCAGTGGCTGGTATTCCCAAGACTGAATATCGCGCGCTGACCAGTCGTTGAACAGCGCCAGACCAAAAACATGGTCTTCTGCGTCCCCTATTCCAATCGGCTCACCCAAGGCATTGGCCTGCCCAACAAACACGCCCAGCTCCAACTCCATATCCAAACGCGTGCACGGCTGCACGACCGGCGCGCCATCATCGGGCGTCTTGATTTGCCCACATGGTCGGTGAAAGTCCTGTCCGGACACGATGACCGACGAAGCCCGTCCGTGGTAGCCGATGGGCACCCATTTGTAGTTGGGCAGCAGCGGGTTATCAGGACGAAACAATTTGCCGGCGTTCGTGGCGTGGTAAATCGACGTGTAGAAATCGGTGTAATCGCCAATGCGCGCTGGCACTGCATATTCGGCATCGGCTTGTGCAAGCAAACAAGACTCCAATGTCGTGCGCTGCGCCGAATCTGTCTGCAGGGCTTTGACCAGGGCCTTGCGCAGTGAGGACAGGCTCTGGGGTCCCATGCTCATCAGGCGGTTGAGCGTAGAGTCTGCCGCCGCCTGCGCCGGTGCCAACGCCGCCCCACTGAAGATGCCGGCGTGCACGGCCGCCATCATGTCGACGATCTGATCACCAATGGCCACGCCGCCGCGCCAGTCATCGCCGCTGTCTCGACGCCGAAAAATAGCGAAGGGCAGATTCTGGATTGGAAAGTCGCTTTGGCCACCGTTGGCCGAGTTCACCCAACTGCTAAGGCTGGGGTCGTGAGTTTCATTCAAGGAGATCATGACGAGGTGGAAATGAAGGAAAAATCCAGAGTTAAGCAGGGAAAAAACTACGGAACCAAGTAGCCGCCGTCGATCGAGCTGGCGCGTTTGACGACATTCAGGTCGGTTGGAACATCCAGCTCATGGCCAACCGCATCGAAACCTGCGCCAGCATGCGAGGCCCCGCATGCTGGACGGTCGCGCCGTCAATATCGAGCAGAACAGTACACGCACGTCCCGTGACCACGGCCGTCTTGCAGGCGACTAGTTGCGCTTCGCTGAACCTCGTCACAATTCATTCGATCTTGATATTGGCACGGCGGATCACTTCGGACCAACGCTTGTCCTCGTCAGCAATAAAAGCCTCGAAACGGCTGAGCATCAGAGGATCAATCCTGGCGCCTAGTACGTCGAATTTCTCGCGCACTACAGGGTCTTCCTGTGCCGTCCGAAATATCTCGACAAACCTGGTCGCCACTTCATCTGGCATTTTTCGGGGTGCGAACACGCCGAACCATGCATCCACGTCATAGTCGGCGATGCCCATTTCTGAAAACGTCGGGATCTCCTTGGCCTCTGACCAACGTTGGGCGCTGGTGATCCCAATCGGAATGACGGCGCCTCGCCGAATCAAGGGCAACATGGTCGGCAAGTTATCGATCGCGACCTTGACTTGACCGCCGAGCAGGTCCGTGATCATCGGCCCAGCCCCCTTGTAGGGCACATGTTCGCACTGCCAACCGAGACGCTGTTTGAGCAGCTCGAAGCTCAAATGCGGCGAACCGCCTATGCTGCCTGAGGCATAGACAAGCGCCTGCGGCCCCCGCATACGAGAGTCCATGTCCTTGAAGTTGCGAATACCGCTATCGGGATGCACTACGACGACGTTGGTCGTTCGACCAGTCAATATTAAAGGGCGAAAGTCCTTGATGGTTGGGTAGCCTACTTTTTTGTAGAGATGGGGGGCTATTGTTTGCGTGGCTATATTGCCCAACAGCAGAGATCGACCATCGGTCTGCGCCTTGGCAACCGCTTGCAGTCCGATCAACCCCGAGGCCCCTGCTCGGTTCTCCACGACAAAAACACCCCCGGTTTGGCGCGCCGCTGCGCCCGCCAGTGTTCTGGCAATGATGTCGCTGGTGCCGCCGGGTGAGAAGGGCACGACCATGCTGACGGGCGCACTGCTGGGTTTATCGCTCGCCCACGCCAGGCTGGGAGCGGCCAAAAGCGGCAAAGTCACCAGCCGACAAAGGGCGGACCGCCGATGAGTATCGATCGCGCCCATGGAATCTTCATCCCGGATGTTGAATGACGAGAAATGATCCAACTCACACCCCTTTGCTTTCTTAAGAAATCTTGATGCTTTTTTCCGCTGTTGCGGGTAGAGCATCAATGTAGCGAGGCTTCACGACGTCGACAATCCCACATATTCAGGAATTTTATTAAGGCAAATTAATATATTGAAGCAGTGGACCCGGATCAACTCTCTACGCTGGTGACAATGACTAGCCAGGAAAGTTTTGCGGGCGCCGCCATGCAGCATTGGGCGCACCCCATCGAGCGTTACGCAATAGATTCAGCGCTTGGAAGTCAAGGTCGGTCGCGCGCTGCGATTCAACCTACGTGGCCTGGCGCGGAAGAACACCGAGCTAGCCAAAGCCTGCACGCCACCATCAGAGTGAAACTGCCCAAGGCCCGGTATACGCCTTTGGAGCCCAAATGGCTCACTGAGAAAATATCCGGGCTAGGAGCGTGCGGCCGCGCAGGCCCCGCACAGGCCTTGTGCCAGCCGATGGAGCGCTTGCCAGGGCTCTACCGGCCAGCCTGGACTTTTGAGGCCCTTGACGATGCCATCGACCTGCTGGGCAGCATGGAGCAAGTTGGCCAGCGTGGTGTCGCCCAAGTGAGGCAGCACGCGTTCGAACAGGCGCTCGCGCAGCCCCCATATGCGCTGCTCCCGCAGGGCGACCGGTAGTGGTCGACCTTCGGCGATGGCGTCTTTGACGCGTTTGAGCGCCCGTATGTCTTCGGACAGCGCGTAGTGCACCAGAACCTCGGCTTCGCCCTCGGCTTTAAGGCCGTCCAGCATGCGCTGCACCCTCGCGCGCTGACCACCCAGCACCGCTTCGGAGAGCTTGAACACGTCGTAGCGGGCCACGTTGAGGACAGCCGCTTCAATCTGCTCAAAGCTCAAATCGCCAGCGGGATACAACAGGCCCAATTTGGCGATTTCCTGGTGTGCAGCCAGCAGGTTGCCCTCCACCCGGTTGGCAAAAAACTGCAGCGCTCGCTGACCTTCTTCACCAGCGGCCACGCGCTGGCCCTGCAAGTTCATACGATGGGCAATCCACTGCGGTAGCGCAGAGCGCTCTACCGAATCAATTTGTATGGTCACGCCAGAGCCCTCTAGCGCGCCGAACCACGCACCACTGCGTGTGGCTTTGTCCAGACGGGGCAAAAGCACCAAGGTCAGAGTGGCTTCGTCCCCCACGGCGCTGGCAGCCATCTGCTGCAGCGCGGCACTACCTTCCTTGCCCGGCTTTCCAGAAGGGATGCGCACTTCCACGATCTGCTTGTCGGCGAACAGGCTCAGGGAAGCGCCCGCAGCGAGCACGGCGCTCCAGTCGAAATGGGCACCCGCGACCGTATGCACCGTGCGCTCACCGTAACCTTGGGCCTTCGCCTGCGAGCGGATAGCGTCCGCCGCCTCCTGCACCAGCAAGGCTTCGTCGCCGTGCAGCACATAAAGCGAGCGCAAGCCCTTGTTCAGGTGATTGGAGAGCTGTGCGATGGCAAGTTGCATGGGCAATAGGTTCCAGCAGACTTTCCGTGAAGTGGATCAGTCCGCAGAATCTGGTTCAAATCTTGATGGTCGCCAGTCGGCGCAAGACCTGCTGCACGACGTCGGTTTGCATATTGTCGTAAAGCATCAACGCTTCCGCCTCTTTGGACAAGGCTGCAGTTTCGCTGTAACTCTGATCGATCTGACGCAAGATCTCCGTGTTGGGAATCACATCACGTCCATCAGGAGTGCGAACACGGAAACCGAACCGCACCCGCAGCTGGAATTCGCGCACCTGCCCGGAAGCGTTCAAGCCCACCACCACGCGCTCACGCAAATCCTGCAAGCCCTCCAGCACGACGTCCGCCTCGTTGCGTTTGGCCACATCGGAGATGACCTGCACCCGGCCCGTTCCTATGAGTTGCCGGCGCAGTTCGTTGCCGAGTGAGGAGTTCGCTGGCATGGCGATGTAGATGCTGCGAAAGCTGAATTCTGGCGGCAGGCGCAGCGCGAAACCACAGCCAGCCAGAACCAGAGGCAAGGGCACTGCCAACAGAAAGCGCCGGCGTGTGTTCACAGAAGTGCTCATAGCACGATATTAACCAAGCGGCCTGGAACGATGATGAGTTTTCGAACTGCGCTCCCGTTGCTGTGCTTGAGGAAGGTTTCGCTCGCCAGTGCAGCGGCCTCGATCTCTTCCTTGCTGGCGCCGGAAGGCACGAGGATAGATCCGCGCAACTTCCCACCAATCTGCAGCATCAGTTCTATTTCGTCCTGAATCAGCGCAGCGGGATCGGCTTTTGGCCATGGGGCATCAAGCAACTCCCCTTGCACCGCGGCAAAGCCCAGCTCCTTCCAAAGGACATGGGTCAGGTGAGGCGTCACTGGATACAGCACGCGCAGCAGTTTGGAGAAGCCCTCTACCTGGGTCGCCACATCTCCGCGAGAACCGTCGCCCTTGAAACCTTCCAGCGCGTTGAGCACTTTCATAGCACCAGACACGACCGTGTTGTACTGCATGCGCTGGTAGTCGTAGTCGATCTGGCCCAGAACGGTGTGGACTTCGTGGCGCAAAGCCTTGGCGCCTTTTGAGAGCACCACCCCATTCTGGCTCGCAGCGCTCGCCAGCAATGCGGCTGCTGCCACGTTTTCTACAGTCCTCAGCTTGGCGCCGAAATTCCAGACCCGGCGAAGGAAACGGTAGCTTCCCTCCACGGCGGCATCGTTCCATTCGAGCGTCGCCTCTGGCGGCGCTGCAAACATGGTGTACAGGCGCGCGGTGTCAGCGCCGTATTTGTCTATCAGCTCCTGCGGGTCCACGCCGTTGTTTTTCGACTTGGACATGGTGCCGACGCCTTCGTAGTCGATGGGCGTGCCCGCAGGCAACGCGCCCACCGCCTTGTTCAGCTTGGCACCCACCTGTTTTCCATCGGCGTCCAGCACGGGGTCGATATCGGCTGGCCAGAAATACTCCATTCCGCCTTTCTCCGTGCGGCGCGAGTAGATATGGTTGAGAACCATGCCCTGGGTCAGCAAGCGAGTGAACGGCTCATCGATGCTGACCAGGCCGAGGTCGCGCATGACCTTGGTCCAGAAGCGCGCATACAGCAGGTGCAAGATGGCGTGCTCAATGCCGCCAATGTACTGGTCCATGCCGCTACCGCCCACCTGAGCCAGCTGGTCACGCATCCAGTAACGGGTACCGTCACCCACCATGGCCTCTGCATTGGCTGGATCGCAATAGCGCATGAAATACCAAGACGAATCCACGAAGGTGTCCATGGTGTCGGTTTCGCGCCGCGCTGGCTGACCGCAGCAAGGACAGTCCACCTTGAGGAAAGCCTCGCTCTTGTTCAGCGGGTTGCCGCTTCCGTCTGGAACCAGGTCCTGCGGAAGCACCACAGGCAAATCCTTTTCCGGCACGGGCACCGTTCCGCACGCATCGCAGTGGATCATGGGAATAGGAGTGCCCCAGTAGCGCTGGCGGCTGACGCCCCAGTCACGCAGGCGCCAGGTGATTTTCTTCTCACCCAGGCCCTGGTCAGCCAGCGCGCTGGCGACGGCATCGACTGCTTCCTTAAAGCCCATTCCGCTGAAGCTGTCGGAATTGATAGTCACGCCGCGTTCTTTGTCAGCGTACCAATCGTTCCATTGCTCGTAATCGTAGTGCTTGCCATCGACGTGTACGACCTGGATGACAGGCAGGCTGTACTTGCGAGCGAATGCGAAATCGCGCTCGTCGTGCGCCGGTACGCCCATCACAGCGCCATCGCCGTAGCTCATCAGCACGTAGTTGCCGACCCACAAGGGCACTTCGTCCCCAGTCAGCGGGTGCGTGACCGAAAGGCCTGTAGGCATGCCTTCTTTTTCGCGCAGGGCCAGTTCCGCCTCTGTGGTGCCCCCTTGCTTGCACTGCTCGATGAACTCGGCCAGCGCCGGGTTGGTCCTGGCGGCATGCGTGGCCAGCGGATGCTCCGGTGCAACGGCACAGAAAGTGACGCCCATGATGGTGTCAGCGCGCGTGGTAAACACGTACATCTGGCCATCCTGGATCAACTGGCCATCTTCGCCACGGATGTCGTGCGTGAATGCAAAGCGTACGCCCTCACTCTTGCCGATCCAGTTTTCCTGCATCAGCTTGACGCGCTCAGGCCAGCCCGGCAATTTGCGCTGCACGTGCTCGAGCAGTTCTTCAGCGTAGTCGGTGATCTTCAGGTAGTAGCCCGGAATCTCACGCTTTTCAACCAGCGCACCCGTGCGCCAGCCGCGGCCGTCGATGACTTGTTCATTTGCCAGCACGGTTTGATCGACCGGGTCCCAGTTGACCACCTGGGTCTTGCGGTAGGCAATGCCTTTTTCCAGCATTTTGAGGAACAGCCACTGGTTCCACTTGTAGTAGCTGGGATCGCAAGTGGCGACTTCGCGGCTCCAGTCAATGGCCAGGCCCATGGCCTTCATCTGCCCCTTCATGTGGGCGATGTTGTCGTAGGTCCACTGAGCGGGCGGAACGCCATTTTTGAGAGCCGCGTTCTCTGCGGGCAGTCCGAACGCATCCCAGCCCATGGGCATCAGGACGTTATAGCCCTTCATGCGCAAGTGGCGCGCCAGCATGTCGTTGATGGTGTAGTTGCGCACATGGCCCATGTGCAGCTTGCCGCTGGGATACGGCAGCATGGAGCAAGCGTAGTATTTTTCCTTGCTCGCGTCTTCTCTCACGCGATAGGCGTCCAAGGCCTGCCAGTGTGTCTGGGCGGCCGCCTCTACCTCGCGGTGGCTGTATTTTTCTTCCATGGGCAAATTGTAGGTGGCGCCAGCGTGAGTTTCACGTGCGGAAATCTGGCTGAACAGCTTTCAGCCGGGTTATTTGGCCACAGCTGCGTTTTTACCGCCTCACAAGGGGCAAAAAAACAGCCCGGCCGGAAAGTTTTAACGAGCCCGCCGCTATCGCAGACTCCTAACTGATGACCTTAGCGGCTGGCTGCTTGAGCGGGCGGGGTGGCTTCAGCAGGGGCGTCGGCCACGAACCCAATACGGTTCAGGCCTGCCTTCTGGGCCTCGCCCATGACTTCGACCACGCGGCCATAAGGTACCGTTTGATCCGCACGCAATTGCACTTCGGTCTGCGCGTCTGCCCGAGCGGCGTCGGTCAGTGCCAGAATCATCTCGTGGCGGTTGACGGGTTTGTCGTTGAAATAGGTCTGCCCGCTTTTGTCTACCACCAGGGTCACGAACTTCGGTGGATCGCCAGGCTTGGCTGCATCGGTCTTGGGCAGATCGAGCCGGATGGAACTGGCCAGCAGGGGCGCGGTGATGATGAAAATCACCACCAGCACCAGCATGACGTCTACCAACGGTGTGACGTTGATGTCACTCATGGGCTCGGTGCCCTTGGCGCGTTCGAGTCTTCCGAAAGCCATATCAGTTATCCAAGGCGCTGCGCGCCAATCCAGCCGGTGAAACGAGAGAACCCAGAGATCATGGACTCGTGACTCATCAGTTGTGTGAAGTCAACTCCCGCAGGTCGCGCGCGAAACCTTCCAGATCTGCCTCGATACGCCCGACGATGCGGCCAAACCAGTTATAGGCCAGCACTGCGGGGATGGCCACCGCCAAGCCCGCAGCGGTCATGATGAGTGCCTCGCCCACAGGTCCGGAGATCTTGTCGATGGAAATCTGCCCACTGCCGGAGATTCCGGTGAGCGCATGGTAGATGCCCCAAACGGTACCCAACAAGCCCACGAAGGGAGCGGTTGAACCGATCGTGGCCAGCAGAACTTGGCCAAAATGCAGGCGGTGGAGCACACCATGCAAGGCGTCGCGCAGAACCCGTGTGAGCTGTTGCGCCCGGTCACCCGCCGCTGCCAAGGTACCGACGGCGGGTTTTTGCGTGGCCTCGATCAAAGGCACCACCAGCGCCCCTTGATCCAACTTGCGCGCCTGGGCCGCGCCCTCTTCGAGGGACGGCGCCTGCCAGAATGCCGCTACGGTAGTGGCCACGTTGACGCTGGCGCGGCGCAGCAACCATCCTTTGTAGAGAATGACCACCCAGCTTGCTATGGACATCAGGAGCAGCAAGATGGCCACGGCCTTGCCAATGGCATCGCTCTGCGAAAAAATTTGTTGCAAATTCATGGAGTTTCAGATCTCAATCGATTAACCGCGGAACGAGCTAGACCGGGCTGCTCGCAGTGCCTTTAGAAAGGAAAAGGCACTGGAGCGGATCAGGAGAAGGGTCACTTTAAGTTCAGGACATCAAACATGTCAAAAAGACCATGGCGCTTGTCGCCAAGGAACCGCGCGGCACGCAAGCTGCCTTGAGCGTATCCGGCACGATTTCCGGCCTTGTGGCTGATCTCTATGCGTTCGCCAGTACCGGCAAACATCACGGTATGGTCGCCCACGATGTCACCACCTCGAATAGTGGCAAAGCCGATGGTCGAGGGGTCTCTCTCGCCGGTATGCCCAAAGCGCTCATAGACGGCGCAATCTTTCAGGTCCTTGCCCAGGGCCTGTGCAATCACCTCGCCCATTTTGAGCGCGGTGCCACTGGGGGCGTCAACCTTGTGACGATGGTGGGCCTCAATGACTTCAATGTCATAGCCCGTAGACAGCGCCTTGGCGGCCATTTCAAGGAGCTTGAAGGTCACATTGACGCCAACGCTCATATTGGGCGCCATGACGACGGCAATGTGCTTGGCGGCGTCTGCAATCTCCGCTTTCTGCGCATCGGAGAAACCGGTGGTGCCTATGACCAGCGCCACGCCCTGCTCACGGCAGGCCGCCAAGTGCGCCATGGTCGCTTCGGGCCGGGTGAAATCAATCAGCACCTGCGCGCCCTTCAAGCCCGCCGCAAAATCCGAAGTGATGCGAACGCCTGTGGCATGCCCCAGGAACGCGCCTGCGTCCTGGCCAAGTACGGGGCTGTCTGCACGGTCAAGTGCACCTGTTAACTGGCAGTCGTTGGCTACCTGGATAGCGTCGACCAGCATCTGGCCCATTCGGCCACTGGCGCCCGCAACCGCAATGCGGTGCGGCGACTGCGCGCCAGGCGCTGTGGAGGAATTTTCCATCAGCGAGGTCCTTCCAACGGAGGGTAGTTGCCCGAAGGCGCGACATCCGGTGATGTGGTCGCAGCGGGCGCATCTGAAGCGGCCCGAACCGGGAAGTTGGCCAGCTGGGCTTCAGTAGCTTCCAGAACGGGCACCTTCACGTCTCGCTTGCGGCTGATGCGCTGCACAAATTCAGTTTCGCTGGGCATATCATCGCCCTCGAAACGAGAAAGAGTGTCGCCCTCAAAATACACCGTGAGGCGGAAGTTCTGTGGCTCGACGCCTTGGCGCCGCAAGGAAAACACATAATCCCAGCGATCACCGTGAAAAACACTGGTGAGCAAAGGGGTACCCAGAACATCACGCACCTGAAGGCGTGTCATGCCAGGCTGCAAAGCGGCCATCTGCTCCTTGGAGACAAAATTCCCCTGCACCACTTCTGGTTTATAGAGCGTCAGGGCATCGGCCACACCTAGTGTGGCGCGGTTAAAACTGCTGCAGGCCGTCAGTGTGACGGCCAGCGCGGCGGCCATGCTGACCACCATAAGCGTCCGCATGGTCCGCAGAGGTTCGCGGACAAGGGTTTGGGGCGATGGAGACATTGATCCCAGCTCATGCACAATACGGCTGGACATTGTAGCGGCGACAGAATGGATAACATCGACGAACTAAAGAGTACCGGCCTCAAGGCCACCTTGCCTCGGCTTAAGATTCTGGAAATTTTCCAGAAAGCCGACCAGCGGCATATGACGGCCGAAGACGTCTACCGTTTACTGCTGGCCGATCATTCAGACATCGGCTTGGCGACGGTTTATCGGGTGCTCACGCAGTTTGAGCAGGCCGGAATTCTTAGTCGCAACCATTTCGAGACCGGCAAAGCCGTGTACGAACTGCGTGAAGAGCAGCATCACGATCACCTCGTGTGCCTGGATTGCGGCCATGTGGAAGAGTTCTACGATGCCGAGATCGAAGCACGGCAAAACGACGTGGCCAAGCTCAAGGGCTTCGTCATTGCCGATCATGCGCTCAGCCTTTACGCCAACTGCATCAAGACCGGGTGCCCGCACAGGGTCGTCAGGAAGTAAGCGCCGAGCGCTCGGCGTTTGTGCTTTCCCGGCCGGCTGAAAAGGCTTGCAGGGCCGACGCGGTGACGGGACTGCCGCAGAGTTGCGCTAAGGCGTCTGGGAAGCAGGGGACACATTTCTTGGAAACGCCAAGCTCCGGCTTGGCCATTCCGAGGGCTCCTTCAAGCGCTGAATTGCCAAGCTGGAGCTTGGCGCTCCCAGGAGAACAGCCGGTTAAGACTTGCGCCTGGGTTTCACGGATGATGGAGTTGCCTGCACACTCAGCAGCAGGAAAAAACGAGAGGCCCAATGGCCTATTCGCCGCCTTTTTCCATCGCCCGCCGATGGCGTTCGACGAACTCCTGATAGGTGTCCACGCCCCGCAATTGCAGGATATGGTTGCGCACTGCAGCCTCAACCAGCACAGCGATGTTGCGCCCGGCCACCACCTGGATCACCGCTTTCTGGATCTGCACGCCCAGCACTTCCTGGGTAAGTGGCTCATAGGGCATGCGTTCGTAGTCACGTTCCATGGTTTCGCGCCGCACCAGATGCACGATCAGGCGTAAACGCATGCGCCGGCGTACGGCCGCTTCTCCAAAGATGGCGCGAATGTCGAGCAGGCCGATGCCTCGAACTTCCAGCAAGTTCTGTAACAGCTCAGGGCAACGCCCCTCGATGGTGGTCTGGTTGATTCGAAACAGGTCGACGGCATCGTCGGCCACCAAGCCGTTGCCGCGCGAGATCAGCTCCAGCCCCAATTCACTCTTGCCAAGCCCGGATTCACCCGTGATCAGCACGCCCAGGCCAAGAATGTCCATGAAAACGCCGTGCATGGTGGTGCGATCGGCAAAATGCTTGGACAAATAGGCGCGCAGGACATCAATGACGAACGCGGCTGATTCCTGAGTGGCAAATAGCGGAATCTGGGCCCGTTCGCACAACGACACAAGGGCATCAGGGGCGCTTTGGCCATCACACAGCACCAGGACGGGTGGTTCAAGCGTGACGATGCGCGAAATGCGCCGTGCGCAGTCTGCAGCCGAGCCATTGCTGAGATAGGCTACCTCCCTCTCTCCCAGGATTTGCACCCGGTAGGGATGGATGTAGTTCAAATACCCAACCAGATCGGCACTGGAGCGCGCAGCCCTGACTGCAACTTCATCGAACCGGCGTTCGGGCGAGCCCAGCCCTGCGACCCATTGCCAGCGCAAAATAGCGCGGTGGTCCTCGAACAGTACGTCTGCGCTGATGGCGGAGGGCTTCATGAGAAAGAAAAGCGTGAGGCAGCGCCCGACAAGCCCACGCCCCTGCTCATGCTGCGGGCAGTGCGGGTTGCCAGTCGTCGATCAGGCTGTGAAGCGACTCGACACTTGCAGCGGACTTGATTTTCTCGCGCAAAGCGGTATCGCTCAGCAGTTCGGCGATCTCTGAAAGGATCTCAAGGTGCTTTTGCGTCGCAGCTTCAGGGACCAGCAAAAAGATCAGTAGACGCACCGGCTGCTCATCCGGAGCGTCAAAGCCAATGGGCTGGGTCAGCTGCAGGACGGCAGCCATAGGTGCCTTCAGGCCCTTGATTCGGCCATGCGGGATGGCTACCCCGTGGCCCAGGCCAGTGGATCCTAAGCGCTCGCGCGCGAAGAGACTGTCGGTGATCAAGGCACGCGACAGACCATGCAGGTTCTCAAATAGCAAGCCCGCCTCTTCAAAGGCGCGCTTCTTGCTGGTGGCATCAACGCCAACCAGCACCTGCGAGGCGGGAAGAATGGACGCAAGTCGGTTCATGGGTTCGACGCGAATTATGCTCCCTGTACGCCAGGATGACAGCCGGCCAACATGCCAATACCTGCTCCAGCTCCAGAAACCGTGAAAAAAAGAAAGCCGCCCGGCTGCCCGCGACGGCTTACAAGATGGAGTCTACAGTCTTCGCTCGTTGTTGTAATAATATCCTACATCAAATGCTTGGCAGCCGCATGATCATGGGATTGCAGCTTGTCCTTGTGGCGCACCACCTGACGGTCTAGCTTATCCATGAGATCGTCCACAGCGGCGTACAGATCCTCGTGAGCGCTTTCAGCAAACAGATCGTTTCCTTTGACACGAATGTTGCATTCCGCTCGTTGACGTTTGTCTTTTTCCTTCTGATTTTCAACTGTCAGGAGGACTTTCACGTCGACCACCTGGTCGAAATGCCGGGTTATCCGGTCCAACTTGCCGGTTACATAGCTGCGTAACGCGGGGGTGACTTCAAGATGGTGTCCACTGATCGTCAAGTTCATGAAGAGCCTCCTTTGGCCTCAGGGTGAAACAAGCTGCCCTGCGTAAAGGCTGGGCAACCACGAAAAAATCGTACTCACGTCAAACTCATGTCACTTAGAACGTGTTTACGTTCTAAGAACCACTATGCCTGCGAAACCCAGCAAAAGCAACCCGCCCTACCGACTTGCAGGGTCATGCTGCGATGCCATAATCGCCGGCTGTTTCGTTCGTCGCGGATGCTTGGCCTGAGGAGCTTTTTCTCCGGACTTCGCGATGAAATCGCCCGTTCTTGACGTTTCTCTCTCCGGACAGAGACTAGCTAACGCCCACTATCGCCAGAGTTCGTCCACGCCGAGGGAACCATGCTCAACATCTTCACGCTCACCAATGGGCGGCTGTTCCAGGAAGAGATCGAGTCTCTGGAAGAGCTTTCTCAGTTTCGCCCCATCTGGGTTGACCTCGAAGATCCTACGCCCGAAGAAAAGCGCTGGATCAAGCAGTATTACGGCCTGTCGATTCCAGAAGATGCGATGGACGAGGACATCGAAGAATCCGCACGTTTTTACGAAGAAGATAACGGCGAACTTCATATCCGAAGCGACTTTTTGGTTGCCGACTGGGACGAACCGCGCCAGGAACGCGTGGCTTTCATTCTGAACCTCGTCAATGAAAACCTGCGCAGCCATGGGGTGCTGTTTTCGATCCATGACGAATCAGTGCCCGCATTTCGCCTCTTGCGTATGCGCGCCCGCCGCATGCCAGGCTTGCTGGCCGACGCCAAGGAAGTGCTGCTCAAACTCTACGACGGCGATGCCGAATATTCAGCCGACACACTGGAAGGCATCTACGACGAATTGGAGATGGCCAGCAAGAAGGTTCTCTCCGATAACGTGACCGACTCTCTGGCCAGCGAAGTGCTCGCTGCCATTGCTCGGCAGGAAGACCTGAACGGTCTCATCCGGCGCAACGTGATGGATACCCGCCGCGCGGTGAGCTTTCTGATGCGCAGCAAGATGCTGGGTGCAGAGCAGTTTGATGAGGCCCGGCAGATTCTGCGGGACCTGGACTCCCTCGATGGCCACACGACCTTCCTGTTCGACAAGATCAACTTCCTGATGGATGCCACCGTCGGTTTCATCAACATCAACCAAAACCGCATCATCAAGCTGTTCTCCGTGGCCAGCGTGGCCCTGCTTCCTCCAACACTGGTGGCCAGCATCTACGGCATGAACTTCAAGCTCATGCCGGAGCTGGATTGGCAGTTTGGCTACGCCTGGGCCATTGGGGTCATGATCGCCAGCGCGCTGCTTCCCATGTGGTATTTCAGGCGTCGGGGCTGGCTGAAATAGGCCCCCACGCTACCCTGCTGCGCATGGTCCGCTGCCCCCCGAGGGGGCCGCTTTTCATCTTGGGAGCGGCCCGGCGATCAAAGTAGCCCCCACGCTACCCTGCTGCGCATGGTCCGTTGCCCCCCGAGGGTCCGAAGCCGGCCGCGCCGCTTTTCATCTTGGGAGCGGCCCGGCGATCAAAGTAGCCCCCACGCTACCCT
>JAECRA010000001.1:0-58472 GCA_015999985.1 Comamonadaceae bacterium | reverse complement strand
CCCGAGGGTCCGAAGCCGGCCGCGCCGCTTTTCATCTTGGGAGCGGCCCGGCGATGAAAGTAGCCCCCACGCTACCCTGCTGCGCATGGTCCGCTCCTTGCCCATGAATTGGTTTAGCGCAGGGATGCGAAATATTGCGCGGGTGGTTTACCGAGCGATTTCTTGAACATGGTGATGAACGCCGTCACCGAGTCGTAGCCGAGGTTGCTGGCGACCTGTTGAACGGGGGCGCCTTCCGCAAGTTGCCGCAGGGCGACGATCAGATGCCATTGTTGGCGCCACCGACCGAAGCTGAGCCCGGTTTCGCGTTCCACTAGCCGCGCCAGCGAGCGACCACTGAGCGCAAGTTGGTCGGCCCACTGCACCAGCGTTCGGCGATCTGCCGGGTCCTGCTCCCAGACCTCTGTGATGGTGCGGATTTTCGGATGGTCCGAGACGGGCAGATGAAGTTGCTCGACGGGTGCTGTGGCCAATTGCTCCAAAAGCACGGCGGCGACACGCGCAGCGGCGCCCTCCCTGGGATAGGAAAGACCCTGCTCGGCGAGATACAGGATGAGTTCCCTGACCATGGGACTGATCACCAAAGTGCAGCACTTGACGGGCATCTTCGAAGCCTGCGCCTCGACGAATAAAAAGCAGATGCGCGCATTGTTCGTAGCACGGTTGCTGTGAGGCATCCCCCCTGGAATCCACACCGCGTGATTGGGGGGCACCATCCACTTTGCCCTGGAGACCTCACACACCACCCCGCCACGCAAGGCCATCACCAGTTGCCCCTTGTGGTGCTGATGTATCGGCTGCTCCACATCGTTGTGCGCCACGTCCAGAAGTAGCGCCGCAGCCGCGCAGTCTGCCGCGTCCGGGTCGAAACGCTGCAGCGATTGGTTCAGGGCAAGACTGATTGTCACTATTTGGATATTAATTGTCTTTTCTTCTCTATATGTTCAAAAAATGATGAATAGAGTCAGATCAGACTCCACCAATACGCAGAGAAAGCCCGCAGATGCACGCCGTGTCCTATCGAAATCCAACTGGCAAAAGCTTGCTGCTGATCGGCATCTTGCTCATCGCGGTCAACCTGCGTGCCCCGATCACTTCATTGCCTCCGCTGCTGGCGCCTATCCAGGCCCATTTCGGACTGGGGACCACAGCAGCGGGCGCGCTGACTACCCTGCCCTTGCTTGCGTTCGCCCTGTTGTCTCCCTTGAGCGCAACGTTGGCGCGCCAATTCGGGTTGGAACGTACGCTCTTTACAGCTCTGTTCGTCATTGCGCTGGGCATTCTGCTGCGCTCTGCAGATGCCTTGTGGTGCCTGTATGTCGGCACCAGCTTGATAGGCGTGGGTATCGCGGCCGGCAATGTCCTGCTGCCCAGCCTGGTCAAACGAGACTTTCCCAACAGCATTGCCGCGCTCACTGGAGCTTATGCCTTGTCAATGGGCATAGCTGCAGCGCTAGGGTCAGCCGCCGTCGTTCCTCTGGCTCAGTCGGTGGGATGGATAGGCGCGCTCGCAAGTCTGCTCATACTGCCGCTGGCGGCCCTGGCTGTATGGACCACCCAACTTCGGGCCCACACCACCCCCACGTCTGATGCGCCGGCAGCGGTCGACACAGGCAAGGTCTGGCGCTCGCCCCTGGCCTGGCAGGTCACGCTCTTTCTGGGGCTCAATTCGACCGTCTACTACGTCGCCATTGGCTGGCTTCCAACCATCCTCATCGACTCTGGCCTATCGCCTGCCGAAGCCGGCTCTCTGCACGGCGTGCTCCAACTGGCGACGGCCGTGCCGGGCCTGCTGCTGGCGCCCTTGCTGCGCGGCAGGCGCAGTCAAAGCCTTCCTGCGGCCACAGTGGCCTGCTTCTCGTTCGTTGCTTTACTTGGGTTTTTGATGGCGCCACAATTTGCGCTCATTTGGTCAATTTTGTTCGGCATTGGAACCGGCGCGAGCATCATTTTGGGACTGTCGTTCATGGGCCTTCGTACTGACAATGCAAGTCAGGCGGCCGCGCTCTCAGGCATGTCGCAGTTCGTAGGCTACCTGCTGGCTGCGGCAGGGCCCATGGCCATGGGCGCGCTGCACGATGGACTGGGCAGCTGGCATGTCCCGCTGGGCTTGTGCGCCGCTGTAGCCCTGGTGGCCGCGTTCATGGGTGTGCTGGCCGGACGAGATCTCCGAATCGGGGCATGAGCTGCCAGCCGCCGTCCATGGCTACGAACCACAGCTTGCCAGGAGGTACGCAGACAGGGCGGCCGACACCACTGGCAGTGGTTGCAGGTTGCCTTGGCGGATCGAGCGGCCCCTATTGCAGCAGGCTTTCAGCGCAGCAAGGCGCCCATGGCCTGGGCGATCCGATCCATGTCTCCTGCGCTCACACCGAACAGGCCAAAACGCAATGGGTACCCCCAATTGCGGCGACCTGCCGAAAAATCCAGTTGTTCCACCAGGGGCTGGATAGGGGCTTCCCGCGCGACCAGCCAATCCACATTGCGGCGGAAAGGGCAGAAGCCGCCACCCATGTCGACGGCATACGGCGCCTCTGCCCGCACTTGACCGATGGCAGTGAAAGCCTGCAGCCTGTCTTTGCCGCGGAAAGTCGTGCTGGGAGAGTAATAGGCCACGCGGTCGCCCGCATGCATACGCCGCAACGGCGCAGCCTTGCCGTGGCAAACCTGCATGAAACCCTGAGCACGGCCCAGGCGCACGTGTTCGGCGCTGGCTACGGCAATCCAATTCTGAGACGGCAGGGTGCTTGATCCTAGTGACATGGCGACGCTCCTTCGTGCAAGACTTCAGTCGACTTGACGGACATAGACGCGCAAGCGGTGACCGTCAGGGTCGGCTGCGGTGAACGTGTAACCAAACTCCATCTCTCTGGGTGTCTGCAGCACTGACAGGCCACGAGCAACCCAATCGGAGTACGTAGCATCAACGGCTTGCACGGAGTCCTTGGCGAAGACAAGTTCCGTACCGCTGCCAATACCGGTTGCAGGCTCTACCGCGTGACGCGACCACAGGCCCAGCAACATGCCGGAGTCGAGCTTGAACATGGCGAAGGTATCCGACGCCTCGATTGGTGCACAGCCCAGCAGCAGCTCGTAGAAACGAGCACTATTGACAGGATTGTGGACGTAGAGAATGACAAAGTGCGGGTGCGGCATGAAGGCCTCCTTGGTAATTTCGGGTGAGAATTCGTCTTTGGATCGACACCTGAATACTAGGAAGCACCTCTGTCAATTTCTGTCAGGAGTGTGCTGCGGCCTTGTGCCGCCACCTTTATTGCGGCTGGATGCCCTCGCGAGCGCGCCACTCCTTCAAAAGTGCTTGTCGTCGGCGCGGGTAACGCGTGCCGCTCAAGACCAGTGAGGTGATGCGGTCGATGCGGAAAGCGCGGATGTCCTCGCGCATCTCGCACCAGCCCACCAGCACGTCGACCTGATCGAAAAAACCGATGGCGAAGGGCCAGACCACGCGCTGACTGTCGCGGTTCTTCAGGTCGCGATAGGTGATGGCTACCTTGTGCTCGTCGCGGATGGCCTCGCGCAGTTGCGCCATCAGTGCACCGGTAGATGCCACATCCAAGGCAATGGCAGTGCCGGGGCCGACCAGTAGCGCGTTGCTTTCCAGCTCGTGGCGAAGCTGAGCGGGTAGAACAGCCGAGATTTTCGCCAGCGCCCCTCGCGCCGCATCTCCCAGCGGTGCGTCGGCGCGCCGAGCCACCCAGCGCGATCCCAAAGCCAACGCCTCCAGTTCATCCAGCGTGAACATCAACGGCGGCAGGGTAAAACCGGGCTTCAACACGTAACCAATGCCCGGCTCGCCTTCGATCAGAGCACCTTGGCCTTGCAAGGTCGCGATGTCTCTGTACAAGGTGCGCAGGCTGACGCCCATGGTGGCCGCCAGGTCAGCGCCACTGATGGGGTGGCGATGGCGGCGAAGCAATTGCAGCAGGTCGAGCAAACGGGTGGTGCGGGACATGCGGGAAATTCTGACATGGGAGGGTTCTGGCCACTTGCGGTGTTCCTGCCATCCCGGAACGATGTCTGACCACGACCAAGAAAAAAGCCCGCACACGGCGGGCTGAAATTGTCCCCTTGGAGAAACCCACTCGGCGCTGGACCTGGCGCCGAGTTTGAACGAGTTACCTGTTGTAGGCAGTTTCTCCGTGGCTGCTGATGTCAAGACCTTGACGCTCTTGCTCTTCAGTGACACGCAGACCCACCACCATATCAACGACTTTATAAGCCACGAACGAGACCACAGCGGACCAGACGATGGTCAGCAGGACGCTCTTGATCTGGATCCACACTTGTGCGCCCATGGCGAAGGTGTCAGGCGTCAAGCCGCCCGTGCCACCCAGGCCCTGTGCAGCGAACACGCCGGTCAGGATGGCACCGATGATGCCGCCCACGCCGTGGACTCCGAAGACGTCAAACGCATCGTCAGCACGCAGCATGCGCTTGAGGCCACTCACGCCCCACAGGCAGACGAAGCCCGCAACAGCACCGATCACGATGGAGCCCATGGGGCCCACGAAGCCGGCAGCTGGAGTGACGGCCACCAGACCTGCCACGGCACCGGAAGCGGCACCCAGCATGGAGGCCATGCCTTTGTGCAGCGACTCACCAATGCACCATGCGAGGGTTGCAGCGGCTGTAGCCAGGATGGTATTGATGAAAGCCAGGCCAGCGTTGGCGTTGGCAGCACCTGCCGAGCCCGCGTTGAAGCCGAACCAGCCCACCCACAGAAGCGATGCGCCAACCATGGTGAGTGTGAGCGAGTGCGGAGTGAACGCTTCACGTCCGAAGCCAAGGCGTTTGCCCAGCATGTAGGCACCGACCAGACCGGCGACACCGGCGTTGATGTGCACCACGGTACCACCGGCGAAATCGAGCGCACCATCTTTGCCCAGCAAACCACCACCCCAGACCATGTGCGCAATGGGCAAATAGCTGAATGTGAACCACAGGACCGAGAACAGCAGCACGGCGCTGAACTTGATGCGTTCGGCAAACGAGCCGACGATCAGTGCCACGGTGATGGCTGCAAACGTGCCTTGGAACGAGATGAACACATACTCAGGAATGGTCGCCAATGCACCGAATGTTTCCTGCGACACGCCCTTGAGGAAGAGCTTGTCGAAGCCGCCGTAGAAGTTGCCTTCACCGCTGAATGCCAGGCTGTAGCCGTAGACTGCCCACAGGATGCTGATCAGCGAGAAGATGACGAACACCTGCATCAGCACGCTCAACATGTTCTTGCTGCGTGCGAGGCCACCGTAGAACAATGCCAGACCCGGGATGATCATCAAGATCACGAGCAGGGTAGATGTGAGCATCCAGGCCGTGTCGCCTGAGTCCACTTTAGGTACAACTGCTGCTGGGGCGGCTGGCGCTTCAGCGGGCGCGGCAGCGACTGCTGCAGACGCCAGGAGAATCTCTACAGCGCGAGCTTCGTCAGGGCTGCCCACTTTGGCGGAATCTTCGGGCTTCTTGAGCTCGATGGACGCTTCTGGCACGCCGGCACTCTTGAGTGCGTCGCGCACCGCGAAGGCACGATTCTTGGCCAATTCGGCGTTGGCTGCGGGATCACCAGAAGTGTCTGTGTAGCCCGAGACCAGAAGTTTGGCACCGCTGTTGGCCGCAACGTAGGCTGCAGCGCCCTTGACGACATCCTGGCCTTGCGGACCCACTTCTGTCGCACCGGTTTCAAACAACACCTTGGACGCGGGGAAATCCGCCGCCATGGTGGACACACTAGCGAACATGGCCAGCGCGAAAAGGAAGAATGAAAATATACGTTTCATGATGCTGTCGCTCCAGATAATCACAGGGCGTCGACGCCGGTCTCGCCGGTGCGGATACGCACCACTTGCTCAATGTCGGTGACAAAAATCTTGCCGTCGCCGATCTTGCCCGTGCGTGCCGAAGACTCGATGGCTTCGATGGCACGGTCAACGATGGAGGCGTCAACCGCAGCCTCGATCTTCACTTTGGGCAGGAAGTCGATCACGTACTCAGCTCCCCGATACAGCTCGGTGTGGCCTTTCTGACGACCGAATCCTTTGACTTCAGTCACGGTGATGCCTTGTACGCCCAGTGACGACAGCGCTTCTCGCACCTCGTCGAGTTTGAAAGGCTTGATGATGGCGGTGATCATTTTCATGATGCTTTTCTCCAGTTGAATGCCGCTGGGCGATCAGAAGGTGTACTTGACGCCGACGACCAGGCCCGTACGGCCAGTGAAGCGGCCGGAAGGGGTGACGTACAGAGACTTGTCGGCGTCGGTGCCGACAATGGCTGCGCTGGCTGAGAAGCCATTGCCGAAGTCTTTACCGAGAGCGATGGAGTAGTCCGTGTAAGACGCTGCACCATTGTTTTTGATCCACTGGCGGCCCACGTGTGGCGTCAGGGACCAGCCATTGCCCAGATCGAAGGCAGCCGAGACATCCAGATAGCCGCTGTTCTTGCTGTTGTCAAAGCCGAACAGATTGGTCACCGAGTGGGAATACTTCACTGTGAGCATTTCCCAGGTCACCGCACCGTAGACTTCGGTGGTGTTGGGGCTGATGGACAGCTTGTGGTCAGGGTACATGTAGCGCAAAACGCCGACGTCATAACCAATGGGGCCGGCTGTGCCCTTGAAGCCGCCGTAGACGTCCCATTCGGCTGACGCATTGCCACCGGCGTCCTTGATCCATTGGATAGAGGTGAGCCAAGTACCGACGTAGAAGCCGCTGGCGTGGGAATAGTCGGCACCGGCTGAAATCGCGGGCTTGAGGCGGCTTTGTGAAATTCCGCGGTAGCGGTAGTCGCTGGTCAGCGCTGCGTTGAAGGACAGCGAGCTGGCTGGTGCAGCAGCTGGCGCGGCCGCAGGTGCGCTCTCGGCAGGCGCTGCAGCGGTCTGGGCAGACGCGCCGAATGCGGCGGTCAACAGGGCCAGGCCAGCGATAAGTTGATGCGATTTTTTGAATGCGGCGTTCATGCTTACTCCAAAGGGTTTGTCGGGGACTCCGCGATACCTTAAGCAGGGAGCATGCCAATTCCGATTCAGAGGCGTATGAGGCAACTCGAAGTGATCAAAACCACTTAGATGCACCATTTAGGTGCGTAAAAATAAAAAGGTGCATGCTTTTTTGGGGCATGAATTCGGAAACGGGTGTTAACCAATAGTTACCCAATGCCCCAGAAACGTGCGACAAACATCTCGGCCGGTTTAGAAATGCTGAATCGCAAGGACGTTTTGGGAAGTCTCCCGTCGGCTGGACCGTTAGCTCGCACGAACGTGAACCCGCCGGAAACACGCCTAAGTCATGAAAGGCGGATCTCGTTTTCCATAGGTAAGGACAACATGAACCGTCCCAGGTTCTGGACAAACAACTCGCGAACCCGCCCTGCGTTTTCCAGTGTATGGCTAGCGCTGTGCGGCGTCACCATCACGTTCGGCATAGACCACAACGGTGAATCTGCGGGCAGCGGCTCCACCTCAAACACATCGAGGAACGCGCCTCCTAGCCGGCCTTCAAGCAGCCTCTCAATTAACGCGTCCTGATCGATCACACCGCCGCGCGCGACGTTGATGATGGCCGCGCTCGGCTTCATGTTGCCAAGCACTTGCTTGCCAACCAACTTGCGGGTCAACGGGGTCAGTGGGCAGGCGATGAAAATCCAATCCATCCTGGGCACGACTGCGTTGATGCCGTCGTAGGTCAGGAATTCAAAATCCGCCCCGTCAGGCGCTCCAACTGTCCGGCGCGCGCAAGAAACCTTCACGCCGAAGGCTTCGAGTAGTCCACATATGGCTTTGCCAATCGGGCCAAAGCCCACCACCAGAGCGTGACTACCTGCCAAGCCCTGGGGCAGCCCTTCCCGGTGAAGGGAGGCCCAGCGCCGATCACGCTGGGCTTGCATCAGCAGCGGAAAGCGTCGCGCAAGAGCCAACATGCCAGCGATCGCGGAGTGAGCGACCTCCGTCGCAGTGGTTCCGGCTGCGGTGGTAATGGTCACCCCCTGGTGATACAGCTCGCGGTAGACCGCACGATCCGCTCCCGCCGAATACAACTGAACCCATCTCAACGTTTGGCTGGCACGCATAGCGGCGTAAAACTCCACCAGCGACTCCGACAAAACGTCGCTGGCAGACGTGCCAGCGATATCTCGTGAGAGCAAAGCCACCTCGAAGTCACCCCCTCGATCCGCGATGTCGGCAGGCGTCAGGAATTCAAACTGCGCTTCCGGCAAAAAGCGCCTGATAGGGTCAGCAAGCGCTGCAATCGATGCAGCTGAACTCAGTATCCGCATCACGCTTTTCAACTTGCATAAGACGGATCCAGGCGATCGAGCTTGCGCAGCAACGCCGGCCAATCCAGAAGGCCAAAGCGTCGCCGGACATTGGGAAGATAACTGCGGTAGGTGTCTTCCACGACCTCCTTGGGCACGGGATGCAGTGGCGATCCACACGCCATGGCGGCAAGTTGAGCCTTGCAGCACAACTCAAGTCGGTGCATACAGTTGAAAGCCTCGGCGATGGATTCGCCCACAGTAAGCAATCCATGGTTGCGCAAAATCATGACTTGGTGGTCCCCCAGGTCCTCGACAATGGATTTCTGTTCGTCCAGGTCCAGAACCACGCCCTCGAAGTCGTGGTAGGCCACATGTGCAAAACGCATAGCAGTCTGTGTGAGCGGTTGGATGCCACATTCAAGTGAAGAAATGGCCATGCCGCTCCAGGTATGCGAATGGATCACACATTCGAGTTCTGGCTTGGCTCGGTGGATCGCGCTATGGATGACGAACCCTGCCCGATTCACGCCGTAGTTCAGCTCACCAAAATCCGGCTTGAGTATCTCGTTACCGTCCAGATCGATTTTGATCAAGCTAGATGCGGTGATCTCCTCATACAACATTCCATAGGGATTGATCAGGAAATGGTGGTCATCGCCGGGAACGCGGGCGGATACATGGTTGGCCATCAGATCTGAGAATCCGTACAGATCCATCAACCGATAACAGGCGGCAAGGTTGACCCGCATCTGCCATTCTGCGTCAGAACAGGCTGCTTTCACGTCTGAAAAGGAAGCGTTGAATCCCATTGTCATTTCTCCTGCGCCGGTTCGAGTCCGACATCTCCCAAAACACCCGAATCGCGCAATGCGGCCACAGCATGGTCATCCAAGTTCAGGAATTCAGCCAGCAGAGCAGCAGAGTGCTCGCCCAATTCCGGATTTCTCCGAAAGGGCATGGGCTCCAGATCCTGAATACGGATAGGGGAGGCCGCCAACACAATTCGGCCAAGTACTGGATGATCAAAATACTGTAGGGACTTGCGCTCGTGCAGGTGCGGGTCTGCGCTGAGTTCCTTCAAATCCCGTACCGGAGCGGCGGGAAAACGCTTTTCCTGAGAAATCAAGAAAATCTCCTCCTTGCCCAGTCCGATAGCCCATTCGCCAACGATGCGGTCAACTTCGTCGATGTTCTGTGCGCGAGCCCGATTGGTGGAGTAGGCCGAGTCCTGTCCCAACTCAGGCAGCCCCATGGTCTCCACAAGCGAACGCCAATGCGCATCCTTGACGCAAATAATGGCGACATACCCGTCCCTGCACTGATATACGTTGTAGGGAACAACTGATAGTCCACCATGCCTGTTGCCCGTGCGCGGAATAAGCGCATTCTTCATGTGCGTCATACTCAGGTTAGACGCCAAGGGGTGGTAGCACATATCGAACATGGACGTCTCGATGGCACACCCTTCGCCTGTTTTTTCACGATCGAACAATGCCGTGAGCACTGCGCCATATAGATGCGTGCCACCGAGAAAATCACTAACTGCGGCGCCAGCTTTCACCGGCGGACCATCCGGAAATCCGGTCACGGACATGCCCCCTCCAATGGCTTGAATGGTGAGATCCATGGCCAAGAAATCCCGGTAGGGCCCAAACGAGCCATAACCGCTGCCATAGGCATAAATCAGCCTCGGATTTCGTGCTCGCAACGCGGCTGCTCCGACACCGAGTTTGTCCATCACGCCCGGAGCGAAGTTTTCTATTAATACATCTGACTTATCAACCAGGCTTCTCAACAATTCTCGCCCGGCTTCGGTCTTCAAATCCAAAACCATGCCTTCCTTATTCGAATTAAGCATGGAAAAGGCCAGCGAATTACCCCCAGGCGCGTCCGTCCGAGTTCTGACAGAGTCACCGTGAGGCGGTTCGATTTTGATGACCCGAGCACCTGCCATGGCCATCAGGAAGCCGCAATACGGCCCTTGGTAGACCTGACCGAGATCCAGGACCACGATGCCTTCGAGTGGATATTTCTTGTTTGCCATATCACGCGGTCCGAGCCACGGCTTTTGCCACCAGCTTCCTATGCTCAGGTGTGAAATGTGCCAATGCCTGGTAAGCGGCTGACATCTCCAGGATGGAATCGAATCGACTATGTTGGGATTCACGGAGTAGCCGCTTTGCCATGCGTAGCGCGTGTGGAGGGTTTCCAGCGATCTTCAGCGCAAGTTCCTGCGCAGCCTCAAGTGCCTTTCCCTCATCCACCACCTCGCTGATCAAGCCATACTCAAGAGCCCTCTGGCTGTCGATGGTGTCGCCGGTGAATATCATCCTCGCGGCTTTTTCCGGCCCAATTGCCTGCTGGAGCAGCCATGCACCACCATCGCCCGGAATAATTCCCAACTTGACGAAGCTCTCCGCAAACAAAGCGTTGCGGGCAGCGATGCGTATATCGCACATACAGGCAAGATCCAACCCTGCGCCAATAGCGGAACCGTTGATCGCTGCGATGACGGGAATTTCGAGCCCGAACACCGCGCGTGCGACGCGATGGATGCCCTCCTTGTATCGGTAACGCTCATCTGCAGCCACTGCGTCCGGGTTTGATGCGCGTTCGTGCATTTTTTTGATGTCTCCCCCTGCGCAGAAGGCCGAACCTCTACCAGTCAGGACCGCGACTCGTACGGATTTGTCGCGGGATATGCGCACGCAAGCATCTTCGACCGCGTTGTAATGCTCCGGTGCACTGATGGCATTGCGTGTGGCAGGAGAATTCAAGCTAAGCGTGGCGATGCCTTGCTCAATAGATATGTCGACGAATTCCATTTCAATGTCCGCTAAAAATTGGATGGCGACCTTCAGCGCGCGCTAACTTCGCCTCTGCGTAGTCACGGGAGAGGCGAGCTGCAGACAATTCGGTTCCCGCCATGGCGGTGGAATCCAGGAATTCGCGCTCGAAGATCGCGTTAAGCTGCCGTTTGATCGCGGCCATGGAGGAAGGTGAGTTTTCTAGTGCCAATGAACCTGCTAACGCTTGCACAGTTGCATCCAGCCGCGAAGCTTCGACAGCCTGAGTGACCAGACCCATGTCGCTCGCTTGCCTTGCGGAAAACTGCCTGCCGGTCACCAGCAATTCAGTGGCTTTCCCAGTGCCGATGAGACTCGCCAGTCGGCTGGCGATTCCGTATTCGGCAATCAAGCCAAGCTGTGAGTAGGGAAACGAGAGCTTGGCGTGATCGGCCACGATGCGGAAGTCGCACAGGCACGCCAGCACCAATCCAACGCCAATCGCCGCACCATTGATGGACGCGATCGTCGGTTTTGGACATTGGGTCAGGTAGGCGAATCGGAAGCGCTCAAGCGTCTCGGGAATGGCATCCCAATCGGGAGATTGCATGCTCGACGCTTCCCTGTCAGCGCCAGAGCAAAATCCCTTTCCGACCCCAGACAATACGATCGCGCGACAAGCCGTGTCTGCCGTTGCTGAACGAAACGCATGGCGTAGCGCAGCATCCAGTTCTCCATTGATGGCATTGAACCGATCTGGCCGGTTCATCAGGATTTGACAGACACCTGCGTGCGTACTGCTCAAGATCAGCGAGGTGTCAGTGATGTGGTTCATCGTCGCCCCCTGCTCAATCCGCTGTGATGCCCAGATCCTTGACCACCCGCAAATAGGCCTGGGTTTCCTTCTCGATCTGCGCAGCCAGCGCCGGGCCTGGGACGAATCCAGGCATGACGCCCATCTCGGTGAAGTCTCTTTTCAACTTGGCGCTGGAGAGGGCCTGGACCATCAGATCCTGCAGAGTCTTGACCACCGGCTCGGGCGTGTTGGCGGGAGCGGACAAGCCCAACCACGTAGAAAACTGGTATTCAACCGGGATGGCGACGCCCTTGAGCGCATGCTGAATGGTGGGTGCACTAGTCAATGCCGGTGCAGGCTCGGCATTGGTGACCGCCAACACTTTGACCTGTTTATTCTTCACCGCCCCTTCCAGCGTAGAAAGGCCGGCAATCATGAAATCGATATGACCGCCCACGATGCTCTGAAGAGCTGGGGCAGCCCCTTTGAACGGAATATGGTTAATCTTGGTGCCCGCATACTTGTTCAGCACCTCTCCAGCTATATGCGCGCCTGTTCCATTGCCTGGCGAACCGAACGTGTACTTCCCGGGAGACTTCTTGGCCAATGCAACCGCGTCAGCGAGGTCGTCCGCGGGGAAATCCTTGCGGGCGACGATCAGCGTAGGCAAGCTGCTGAAACCCCCGACATGCCGAAAATCTGTTTGAGCGCTGTAGGAAAGGCTTTTGTACAGCGTCGGAGATGAAGCCAGGGCTGATGAACTCAGGAGCAGCGTATATCCGTCGGGCTGCGATTTCGCCACCAGGTCCGCCGCAATATTCGCGCTGGCACCAGGTCGGTTCTCGATAATGAACGTCTGGCCGCTCACACGGGAAAGCTCCTGCGCCAGTGCGCGCGCCGGATTGTCAAGTGTGCCGCCAGGCGGGTAACCCACGACGATTTTGACAATTTTCTCCGGATAGGGTTTTGCCGAAAACGCAGAGCCAGCGACTATAAGCAACGCCACGAAGGCGATGTTGCGCCTGAAAATTCCCATGAGGTCTCCTTAGTTTTTGTGCGTCGCAGTGATGTAAGTGCGACGCGGCCAACTATGTCATCACCTCATCAGGGTGGTAACCCCTCAGTTTCGGTAGTTGAAACATTGCTATTCTTGGGCGATGCAACCTGACCCTTCCTCTATCAGCCTAGGCGAAGCTTCTCGACCAAAGACCGCCATGGAGGGCACGGCGTCGAATCGATCTCTGGAAAGGGGGTTAGCGATACTTCGCTGCTTCAAGCCTGGTCTGGGTGCTCTTGGCAATGCAGAAATCGTGGAACGCACGGGCCTGCCCAAAGCCACAGTAAGCCGGCTCACCAAGACGCTGGTCAACAGCGGATTTCTGCGGCGAGAACCTACAACGAACGCATTCAAACTTTCTTTCTCGGTATTGAGCCTCGCGCACGCTGTGATGCTGGATTCACGCGTTGCGCATGAGGCGCTTCCGCTAATGGAACAGTTCGGTGTCGAAAAATCCGTGAATGTCGGCCTGTCCACGGCCGATGGACTCGACATGGTTTACCTGCATGTGGTCCATGGAGACCCAGAAAGGCACTTCAGTCGAATCGAGCCCGGACACCGAAAGGCTATCGAGGCCAATGCCATTGGTCGAGCCTATCTGGGTGGCCTCAGCGTCGACCAGTACCAAAAGACACTCGAGCAGATCAAGGCCAGGCACGAAAGCGGATGGCCGGAGATTGCACAGCAAATCGACCTGGCACGCCGCCAGGTGGAATCGTTGGGCTATTGCGCCCGAACCTGGGATCACGGAACACAATCGGTAGCGATGCCACTGGTGCTGCACGAAGGGGCTTTCGTTATCAACGTCAGCTTCAGTACCAAGGTCTATTCTGCCGAGGCAGTGGCCGCAGAGCTCGCACCGCGTCTGTTAGAAATTGGCGTCGAGATCAAACGACGTTGCCGGCAATGACCGGCTATCCAAGGGCACCTTCCAGCTAAGGTACCGATCGCTTCCGTGGTCCTTGAAACTCTGGAAAAAAAGTGGCTCGGTCTCTCGTCACACCGGCCGCCAAGGCCAAGCCGCCGCTTAGCGCTTAGCCCTTCGCCTGTCCCCCTATCACTTGGAACACACCAGATATGCAAATCAGATCACGCCTCCGATCTGATTTGCATTTAACCTTTCAGTCCACCGTGATCTTGGCGATCTTGACGATCCTTGTGTACTTCTCTACATCCCTCTGGATATGAGCCACAAAGTCGGCTGAGGTGCCGCCGGCAGGGATCAGACCCTGGGTTTCGAATTGTTTGCGCATGGCGGGCACCTTCAAGGCGTTGACGCTCTCTGCGCGCAACTTTTCGATCACGGGGGCGGGCGTCCCTGTGGGTGCAAACAGACCGAACCAGGCGCTGGCTTCATAGCCTTTGACACCGGCCTCGTCCAGCGTTGGAATGTCGGGCAAGGAAGGCGCGCGGGTAGCGCCGGAAGTTGCCAGGGCCTTCAGTTTGCCGCCTTTCAGCAGGGGCTGGACGGTGGGGATATTGATGATCATGGCGGCGACGTGGCCGGCTGCTACATCGGTGAGTGCTGGCGTGGCGCCTTTGTAGGGCACGTGCACCATGTCCAGATCGGCCATGTTCTTGAACATTTCTGCGGCCAGGTGCGACAGGCTGCCGTTGCCGGCAGAGGCGATGTTGAGCTTTCCTGGACGGGCCTTGGCGTAGGCGATGAACTCCGCCACGTTGTTCACGGGCAGATCGCTGCCCACTACCAACACGTTGGGCGCTGTAGCGACCAGAACGATGGGCGCGAAATCCTTCTGCGGGGAATAGGTCAGCTTGGTGTAGAGCGCAGGCACCACAGCGTGCGAGCTGGCATTGCCCAGCAGTATTGTGTAGCCATCAGGCTTGGACTTGGCAGCCCGGTCCGACGCCAGAATACCGCCCGCGCCGGGCCGGTTGTCTACGGTGAAGGGTTGCTTCAGGCTGGTGCTGAGCTCTTGTCCCAGCAGCCTTGCCAGCACATCGGAGCCATCGCCGGGGGGCGAAGGAACCACGAGGGTCACCGCGCGGTTGGGATAGTCGTTGCCTTGCGCCTGAAGCGCGCCGCTGAACCCGGCACTGCAAAGCAGTGCAGCGGTGAAGATCGCGGCGCGCCGTGAAAAATCGATGTTCATCATGTCTTACATCCTTCGTTTCAGATTTGCTGGGTACCGAAATATCAACTCAATGTCAGCCAAGGCCAAAGAACCGGCGGGCGTTGCCTGCCAGGATGTCTTCGCGCTCGGAAACCGACAGAAACTCCGCATCGGCGACGAGCTGGCCGATCTGCTGCTCTCCCAAGGGGAAGGGATAGTCCGAGCCCAACATGACGCGCTCGGCTCCCATCACCTCGGTGAGCAAGCGCAGGGCTCGTGGCTCAAAAACGGCGCTGTCTACGCTGAAACGGTCGACGTAGGAAGAAGGGAGATTGGGGCAGTCCTGGCGCACGATGTCGCGGTGCTTCCAGGCGTTGTCTACGCGGCCCAGGACAAAGGCAAATGCGCCGCCGCCATGAGCAAAACACAGTTTCAGTGAACGCGGAATACGCTCAAACGCGCCAGACAAAATCAACGACAGAATCCCCAGCTGCGTTTCCGCAGGCATGGCGACCAGCCAGGGCAGCATCCACTTCTTCATGCGCGCGCCACCCATCATGTCCCAAGGGTGGACCAGGACCGCGATGTCATTGTTGGCGCAGTGCACCAGGAAATCCACCAGATGCGGATCATCCATGTCGCGATCACCCAGGTGGTTGCCGATCTGCACCCCCACATGGCCTGTGGCCTTGGCACGGCTGGCCTCGGCGCACGCCAGATCCAGGTCTTGCAAAGGCACTTGAGCAAGAACCTTAAGGCGCTCTGGGTTGGCACTGGCAAACTTCAAGGCGTGGTCGTTCATTCGCTGCGCCCAGTCCGCAGCCACCTTGGGCGGCGCGCTGTAGCCGAACATGATGGGCGTGGCGCAGCTGATCTGGATGTCCACACCTTGCGAGTCCATTTCCTCCAGCCGGGCGCGGGCATCCCACAGCACGCGGTTGACCGGGCGGAAGGGCTTGTCGCCCGCCATGATCTGGCCGCACTCGCCATCAGGGTCAATGCGCAGCCAGGGGCCGGTTTCCGCGTTCAATATGGCCGCTTCCGCCTGCGTCAAATGCGGGAAGTGGTGGGCATGCATGTCAATTTTCTGGGGCATCTTCTCGCCTTGTCTCGGCTTAGAGTGAGGGATTGGCCACATCAAGACGCTGATGCCAGGTCTTGAAATCGCGGCCGGGGTGGACCTCGCCGCACTGCGGGCAGGTGCGCTCCGCATCGTTGGTCGCGTAGAAGGTGTCGTAGACGGGCGGCAGGTCTGCCACGATGCTGTGCAACTGCATCTCGTAGCGTTTGACGACGGTGCCGCAGCTGGCGCAGCTCCACTGCAGTGCGTCGCGCTCACCCAGGGGGCGCTGGCGCTCGATCACCAGGCACAGGCTGTCCGCTTCCGGGCGTTGCGGCGAATGGATGGTGTGAGGTGCCATCAAGAACATATCGCCTTCCCTGAGCTCGACCTTGTCGTATTGCCCGCGGTCCCAGATCAACAGGGAGGCGTTGCCCCTGAACTGATGGAAATACTCCTCCACCGGGTCGTCATGGAAGTCGGTCCTTTGATTGGGACCACCCACCACGGTGACCATGAAGTCGCTGTCCTTCCAGATCTGCTTGTTGTTGACCGGAGGCTTGAGCAGATGAGCGTTGTCATCGAGCCAGCGTTGGAAATTAAGGGGGCGACCGTACTTGTATCTCATGGGATGTTCTCGTTCGGGTGAGGGATTCAGGCAGCAGCCGACAAGGGCTTGTAGGCCACTGCCTTGATCTCAATCAGCAGGTGCGGATGAGGCAACTGGTGAACGGCCACTGTGGTGCGCGTAGGGCCGGTCTCGTCGAAGAACTCGGCGTAGACCTGGTTGTAGCCTCCGAAGTCATTCATGTTCACCAGGAAGGCGCTGATCTCCACCAAGTCAGACAGGCTGGCACCGGCGCTGGCCAGGATGTCGCCGATGTTCTGGATGACGGCGCGGGTCTGCACGCGGATGTCTAGCGCGGTGGTACCCATCTCGTCCACCTGCACCCCTGCGAAACTGTTGTCTGGCAGACGAGAGCTGGTCCCTGAGACGAAGATGAAGTCGCCTGCGCGTTTGTAGTGCGGAAAACGTCCGCGCGGTTTGGCTTTGCCGGGAACAACCTGGGCCTGGGTAGCTTGATTCATGATGCAGCTCCGGTAAAGAATTCGACCCTGTCCAGGCCATTGATGTCGCAGCGAATATGGGCGCCAGGTGTGAGCGCATGGGCTGCTGTCGCGGCACCCGCCATCACCAGAGAGCCTGCAGGCAAACTGCGTTCACATGAACTCAGAAGCCGCGAGGCTTGCACCAGCGTGCGCAGAGGATGGCCCAGAATGGCCGCGGTGGAGCCCGATAAGACGAGACGGCCATTGACCGTCACGCCCACCCCGGCGTTGCCCAGGCCCTCAAACCGACGGGACCATGGGCCTACCACCAGGCCAGCTGACGAGCAGTTGTCTGCGACCACGTCCTCCAGGGTGAATTTGAAGTTGCGATAACGCGAGTCGATGATCTCCAGCGCCGGCGCCACCGCTTCTACATAGTCAGCAGCTTCCAGGGCGGTGATGGGCCTGTCTATGGTGCGGCGTGTGAGAAAGCACACCTCTGGCTCCACCCTTGGATGAATGTAGCGGCTCAGATCAACCGTACCGCCTTCTTCTTCAATCATGGTCTCTGTCAACCAGCCCCAGATCAGAGAGTCGACGCCCATCTGAATCATCTTGGCGCGGCTGGTAAAGCCCAGCTTGATGCCTTTGATGCCGTCACCGCGCGCCACGCGGCGCTGGATCGATGCGCGCTGGATGCGGTAGGCATCTGCAAGATCGAAACTGCCTGGGGCAAACTGATCTACCGCCTGGGCGTTGGCAGCTGCATCGTCCAGCAGTGCCGCAGCGTTCGCAATGGCATTTCCACTCATACTTTTGCTCCCGATGTTCCTGATGCGCCCTGCTCGCGCGCTTTGATCATGTCCAGCGCCACGTCCACAATCATGTCTTCCTGGCCACCCACCATGCGGCGCCGGCCGAGTTCACAAAGGATGTCGAAAGCAGGTATGCCGTATTTTTCGGCAGCGGCTTCGCTGTGGCGCAGGAAGCTGGAGTACACCCCCGCATACCCTAAAGCCAGCGTTTCCCGGTCCACCCGCACCGGACGCTCCTGAAGAGGACGCACGATGTCTTCGGCTGCATCGATCAGCTTCTTCACATCGCAGCCGTGGTTCAGGCCCATGCGGTCCACGGCCGCAATGAACACCTCCAGCGGAGCGTTCCCTGCCCCTGCCCCCATGCCCGTCAGGCTGGCATCAATACGGTCGCAGCCGTGCTCCAGTGCCACCAGGCTATTGGCCACGCCCAGGCTCAGGTTATGGTGGGCGTGCATGCCGGTCTGGGTAGTGGACTTGAGCACGTCCTTGAAAGCCTTGAAGCGGTCGGCGATTTCATACATGTTCATGGCACCGCCCGAATCCACCACGTAGACACATTGCGCTCCGTAGCTTTCCATCAGCTTGGCCTGCTCGGCCAAGCCCTGCGGCGTGTTCATGTGGCTCATCATGAGAAAGCCCGTCGCGTTCATGCCGAGCTTGCGCGCATATTCGATATGCTGGCGTGAGATGTCGGCTTCGGTGCAATGGGTCGCCACACGCACGACGCGAGCGCCGGCGTCGTAGGCAGCGTGCAGGTCATGGATGGTGCCAATGCCGGGCAGCAGCAGCGTGGCCACCTGGGCATGCTTGAGCACACCCGCCACCGCCTCTATCCACTCCAGATCGGTGTGAGCCCCGAATCCGTAGTTGAAACTGGATCCACGCAGGCCATCGCCGTGCGCCACTTCAATGCTGTCAACCTTGGCCTCATCCAGCGCGCGGGCGATGTCCACGGCTTGCTGCAATGAGTACTGATGGCGTATGGCATGCATGCCATCGCGCAAGGTCACATCGGAAACGTATATTTTCTTGGCTTTATCGAACATAGCGAGTCCTCAGGCCTGATTCAGGGCCGCAAGCATGCGGACGGCTTGTTGCTCTGCTGCAGCCAGAGCGGCGCTGGTCATGATGTCCAGATTGCCGGCATAGGCCGGCAAGTAGTGCGCGGCACCTTCGACTTCCAGAAAGATGCTGACCTTCAGGCCCGGCAAAAGGCCCAAGCCAGGCACATTGAGCGGCCGGTTGGCGTCAAAGCGTTCGAACTGCACTTGCTGCTTCAAGCGATAACCCGGCACATAAGCTGCGACATCGCGGACCATCTGCTGCACCGAATCAGCAATGGCCTGCTGGTCGGCGTTGACATCGGCCAGGCAGTACACCGTGTCGCGCATGATCAGCGGAGGCTCCGCCGGATTGAGCACGATGATGGCTTTGCCGCTTTTTGCACCGCCCACATCCACGAGAGCCTTGGAGGTGGTTTCGGTGAACTCGTCGATGTTGGCACGGGTGCCGGGCCCCGCAGACTTGCTGGCAATGGAGGCCACAATTTCCGCGTAATGCACCGTAGCCACTCGCGACACAGCGCGCACCATGGGAATGGTGGCCTGGCCGCCGCAGGTCACCATGTTGATGTTGGGTGCGTCCAGGTGATCTTCCAGGTTGACCACAGGCACTACGTACGGGCCTATGGCCGCTGGCGTCAGGTCGATCACCTTGATTCCGTGAGGCGCCAGCAAGGCGTTATGGCGAGCATGGGCACCGGCACTGGTGGCGTCGAAGGCAATGCGAATGTCACCAAATCCAGGTAGTTCCAGCAGGCCCTGGATGCCATCAGACACCGCAGGGATCCCCAAGCGGGTGGCTCGTGCCAAGCCTTCGGATTGCGGGTCAATGCCCACCATGGCCCCCATGCTCAGGTGCTTCGAATTGCGCAGTACCTTGATCATCAGGTCGGTACCAATGTTGCCGGAGCCAATGATGGCCACGGGGATTTTCTTGTCGTTCAAGTTCACGTGATGACTCTCTTTTTCTCTAGCCGGCAGAGCTGAAAATGGCGTCCACCGAACCCAAGCCTTCGATGTGGGCACTGAAGACGTCGCCGGGTTGCGCCACCACCATAGGACCAAGGGCACCTGTCATCACGACATCGCCCGCACGCAAAGGCGCGCCCAGCGTGGCCATGGTGTTGGCCAGCCACACGGCGGCATTGAGTGGGTTACCCAGGCAGGCAGCGCCTATGCCGGTAGACACCTGGTCTCCACGGCGCTCCATCGACATGCCACAACGGATCAGGTCAAAATCTGACAGCTTCACCGGGCGCGAACCCAGAACGAACAAACCGGAAGAAGCGTTGTCGGCCACGGTGTCCGTCAACCGAATGTCCCAGTTGGCAATGCGGCTGCCCACAACCTCGATCGCGGGCAAGGCGTAGGCCGTGGCAGAGATGATGTCAGCTACGGTGTGCCGGGTATGCGGCAGATCGCGTTCCAGCACCAGGGCAATCTCCGCCTCTACCTTGGGTTGCAGGAGACGGTGAGCGGCAATTTCCTCGCCATGGCCAACCGCCATGCTGGCGAACAGCGCACCGAAATCGGGCGAGTCCACGCCCAGCTGCTTTTGCACCGCCAGCGAGGTCAGCCCAATCTTTCGACCTACCAGACGCTCTCCAGCGGCCAGCCGACGTTGTGTGTTGAAGGTTTGCACGGCATAGGCCGTGGCCAGTGCGTCCCCGGCGGTACCACCTGAACCAGCAGCAGCGGTGATGGCCTCACGCAGAGGCTGCACAGGCGTTGCGGTCTGCTCGGCCTGCCACAGGGCGTCGGCCATCTGTTCAATGCTGAGTGTCATGTCTCTTGATCTTTTGAAGAGGGGTTTTTGTAGAAAGAGAATTCGATTTCGACGGCAGCGCCCAAAGGCAAGGCCTGCACCCCTACCGAGGTGCGCGCGGGTGGGGGAACGTCAGAGAGAGTGGCTTCCCAGATGGCGTTGATTTCTGGAAACGCCGCAAAGTCGGTGGTGTAGATCCGTGCCAGAACCATGTCCTGCAGACGCAGGCCGTAGTCCGGAAGAGCCAACAGCAGGTTGTCAAAGATGCGCTGCGTCTGGGCGGCAGTGCCTCCAGCCACCAACTGCCCTGTGGCCGGGTCCAAGCCCACCATGCCGGAGACGCTGTAGTGCGCCCCCGCCTGCACGCAAGGGGTGTAGTGGAACTTGGGTGCCGGGATAGCCGATGAGCTGTGATGTTTCATGAAAGGCGAATACAGATATTGCTGATTTCTGAATAAAAGTCCAGCGAATGCCGCCCGCCCTCTCGGCCCAGGCCCGACAGCTTGGCACCGCCGAACGGCGTGCGCAGGTCGCGCAGAAACCAGGTGTTGACCCAGGCAATGCCCACACGGAACTGGCGCGAGACGTTGTGGGCGCGCTTCAAGTTGGTGGTCCAGACGCACGCGGCCAAACCATAGGGGCTGTCATTGACGCGGGCAATCACCTCTTCTTCGGTGTCGAAAGGCGAGATGTGGCAGACCGGGCCAAAGACCTCTTCTCGTACGCAACGAGCGGTGTCCGGCAAGCCTGTCCATATGGTGGGTTGCACAAATGCGCCCTGATCGCGCTCATCGCCAAAGTGCGGTACTCCGCCACCGGTGACCACCGTGGCACCTTCTTCGACAGCGAGCTTGAAGTACGACAGAACCTTGTCGCGATGGCCGTGGGAGATCAGCGAGCCCATGTTCACGCCGTCTTCATCTGGGTAGCCGATCTTCAGCGCCTCGGTCTTTTCCTTCAGTGCGGCGACGAAGCGATCAAAAATAGGCCGCTCGACATAGACGCGCTCGGAACAGAGGCAGACCTGGCCCGAGTTGGTAAACGAGGAGCGAATGACACCTGCCACGGCCTCGTCGAAATCCGCATCGGCGAACACCACGGCGGCGTTCTTGCCTCCCAGCTCAAAGGAAACCTCACGCACACCCTCCGCCGCCGCCTTCATGATGGTGCTGCCCGTGCGCGACTCGCCTGTGAAGGTGATAGCGTCCAGTTCCGAATGCCGCGTGAGGAATTCACCGGCCGAATCGGGGCCAAAGCCATGGAGCAGATTGAACACACCCGGCGGAACACCTGCTTCATGCATCACTTCAGCCAGCAAGGTCGCCGACGAAGGCGTTTCTTCAGACGGCTTGACCACCACCGTATTGCCGCATGCCAGTGCTGGTGCGACCTTCCAGGTCAGCAGCAGCAGTGGAAGATTCCAGGGAGAAATGATGCCCACGACGCCATGCGGTTTGCGCACGGTGTAGTTCATGATGTCCTGGCCGTCGGCCGTGCGCATATCAAATGTCTCGCCGCCTGCCAGGCGGGCGAGATCGGCGAAGGTTCGGAAATTGGCCACGCCCCGGTAAACATCTAGCGTGCGCGCCTGTGCCACCGGGCGACCGGTGTCCGAAACCTCAGCGGCCACAAAGTCTTCAAAGCGGCGCTCGATGCCGTCAGCCACTTTGTGCAAGACGGCGGATCGCTCCGCGGGAGACAGTCGTCCCCAAGGGCCGCTCAGTGCCTGCCGTGCGGCATGAACGGCACGGTCTACCAGGCCCGCGTCCGCCTCATGGACATCGGCCAGTTTGACACCGTTGATGGGACAGATATTGGGAAAGGTTTTGGCCGTGGCGACGAATTGGCCGTCCACGTAGTTGCGTGTGGGGGAAAGAGAGACAGGCCAGGGAACAGCGTGCGACAAAGTGGAACTCCCGCAAAAACCATCAATGGTGGGAACGCCTTTAAGGAAGCTCTCCCAGGCGTCTTTATATGGATGGACTGTAGGGAGAAATGCCAGCTTTGGATAATGAAAGAGCAGGCGCCATCTATAACCAACAGGAATACCTCATCTTCGATGAGTTCAGGCCCGCGCCTCAGCACCCTCATGACTTATCGGGTGTCAGCGGGCGGGCTGTTGGCTATCAGCTCCAGCCGCACGCTTTCGCCCACTTCGTGCAAGGTCTGCAGCAAGCGCTGAGTGGCCGCTGTGGGTGTGCGCTCTGCATAGAGGGTGTAGCCCACCTTGCCGAAGCTGCTGGCCAAGCGCAGAGGCAAGATGCTGAGAAGGCCGGAACGAACAAATTGCTCGGCGACCGCGTGCGGCATCAGCGCCACCATGGATGACTCCAGCAAAAGCTCCAGGTTGGTCAAAATGGAGACGGATTCCACCAGACGCTTTGGCGCAGCCAGCCCTGCGGCCTCAAAGAAAGCATCGGCCGAGCGCCATGCGGCGGACTCCTGGGTGGGCACAATCCACGCCATGTTCTCGAGTTGGTGAGGGTCAATGCTCGGGTCACCGGCCAGTGGATGATCGCGTGCAACCACTGCGCACAAGGTTTCGTCGTACAAGGGAATATGGGTGAGGCTCCCTGAGGAAACTTCGGCCTGGATGTCCGGCAACAGCCCCACCACCACATCAACCACGCCACGTGCAAGCTCCGGGAAGAGCACATCGTTGGAACCTACGCGGACCGTGACAACCACATTGGGCGCCGTTTCGTGCATGCGGACCACCGCGCGGGGCAACAGTCGGGCCGAAGCTGAAATCAGCACCCCCACCACCACCTGTCCGGAGACGCCGTTGCTCCAGGCATTCACGTCGTCCGCCAGGAACCGCAAGTCAGCCAGCAGCGACTGCGCGTGGCGTTGCAGTAACACGCCAAATTCCGTGAGCTTCACCCCGCGCTTTCCCCTGGTGAAAAGCGATTGGCCGAACTGGGCTTCAAGCTCGTGTACGGACTTGCTGACCGCTGGCTGCGTCATGTGCAGCGCCCGTGAAGCAGCCAGGATGGACCCAGTCTCCACCACTTTTTCAAAAATGGCCAGTTGCTGCAGCTTGAGTCGGCGTGCCAGGGAAAGCTTGGAGTGTTCCATGAGCCGACGATAACGTATTGACGCTCATCGCCGTCGAAACCTTCATTTGCCAGACGCTTGCGCCAGGGTAGCCGCTACCCTGGAATTCCTAGCGATGGCGGGCATCCAGCGGCTGCAGCTGGAGTTCTTTTCTCTTGGAAGTGCCCAGCTTCTCAGCCAGAAGGCGGGCCACCGTGCGAAGCCGCTGCAAATCAGACTCCCCGACCTTGTTTTCCACGACTTGGCTAAAACAGCAGAGCGTGCCATAAACACTACCATCTCCAAGCAAAATGGGAGTGCTTAAATGCGTGCCGATGGGAAAGGCTGGGGTGGGTGCATCGCCCCGCTCAATGAAGGGGCCCGCATCTGCCATGTACTGAGGCAGGCGGCCACTCACGACATGCTGGCACCAACTCTCTTCGACGGGGTCCGAGTGCCCCACCTGCAATAAAGTTTTCCCCGGCTTGGACTCCACCACCCGGAAGGTTCTTCGACCATCCTGGATTTGCGAGACAAACACCACGTCCATATTCAGATGTTCGCGGAATATGGCCAGGGCTTCGCTCACGTTGGGATGAACCAAAGGTTCTACGGCGTCGCTCGTCGCCACCAGAAGTTCGGAGACTCGAACATCAATGTCGGAAGGGTCGTAGTCCAGAAATTGCAAATCACATCTCGCACGTCAAAAATGATGCAGAAATTATTACTGCACATCCAATGCGCCGCAGCAAAGCTTTGTAAAAGTCAGTCCCAGTCCAAGCCCATTGTGACCATCGCTTGCAATTAGGAAAGCTCCGGTAACGCCTTGATCGACCGCAAGATGTGGCGGGTAATGCTCTGGCGCTTCGCAAGGTCGCCAAGCCGGTTCGGAGTGTCGATGTTCAAGGCAAAGAAAACCGGCCCGCTGGCCCATTCGACCCAACCAACCCACCAACCGATCTTTCCGGTCCAGCCCGTTTTGGCGCGCAGTATCCAGTCAAAACCCGCTTCACTGACCATCACGTCTTTGACAAGCCGCTGGTGGTTGACCTGAAAGGGCAGCTGATTGCGGTATAGCTTCTGCAAGAACGCAATCTGCTCGAAGGATGAAATGGCGAGATCGCCTTCCACCCAAAACGGCTTTTCGCCGGTGGCCACTGCATTGCCGTATCCCAGCTTGCGCATATAGGCCGTCTCGCGCGCATCGCCGAGCTCTTTTGCGAAGCGTTCGTAAACCCAGACGGTGGAATTCCTCATTGCCGAGCGCAGATTCTGGTCTGCGTTCCACGCATCAACCGAACGCTTCACACCGTCCCACGGAACCTGTTGGAACTCATCGCGCAGCAGCCCAGCATCCAGCGCGAAAAGACTATGCGGAATTTTGAAAGTAGAGGCAGGCGAATAACGCCGCTCTGCACGCGTGAGGTTGTAGACGTGAGTCGTTTCTGACGGACCCCGGGCGTCGAGCACCACGATGCTGCCCTGGGCATCGGCGTCCTTGAAAAAGCGTGACCACTCGCTTCTTTCCTGGCGCTGTGAGGCGGCTAAGGCGGCCGAAGCCCACCCCGAGACCAAGGCTGACAAAACTATTTTTCTTCGATTCATGCCTATAGTTTAAGGACGCGGGATGCGGCCAGTGGGCCTTGCCACTTCATCGATCGATGGCAACCTGTTCGTTGAGGCGTGCAAGCGTTTTTGTCTTACAGACTCTTATTCTCACAGCGGGAGATACTTGAATATTGGGTTAGGCAGCGTTCGCGCTTTCAATGCGCACAGGCCCATTTCGCCTGACTTCTTCTCTGACGTCAGATCGCCTCGCTCAAGTTCCACCACAAGGGCCCATTGCCTCAAGGAGCAACCGATGAGCTATATCGACGGATTTGTTGTCCCCGTACCCTCTGATAAAAAAGAGCAGTACCTTGCCCTGAGCAAGTCGTTTTCTGAGAAAGCCAAGAAGTTAGGCGCGCTTAGACAGGTCGAGTGCTGGGGAGACGATGTGCCTGATGGCAAGGTCACCGACTTCAAGCGTTCGGTAGACGCGAAAGCGGGCGAAACAGTGGTTTTCTCGTGGATCGAATGGCCTTCGAAAGAGGTGCGTGACGCGGCCAACAAGAAGATGATGGAAGACCCGGACATGAAAAACATGGAAATGCCCTTTGATGGCAAACGCATGATCTACGGCGGCTTCGTGCCCATGTTGGACACGAGCTCGTCCAAAGACTGACGGAGCTACTACTTCGCGGACAATTGCGTTCCGCGAATCAAGTCACGCCAAGTTCCTGGGTTGAATGAAGGCGCCTACTGCGTTCATTCCCCAGGACGGTTGCGCTGTTGCTCATGGCGATGAGGAAGCGCGTGCCACACCTGAACGGGCCTGAGCCATGCAGTGTTCAATGAAGTTCAGGCTGCTGGTTGAAGCGCGCGAAGCAAGATAGGCCATGTCGATAGTGATGTCCAAGAGCCGCGACTTTCCGGAGATTGGCACCCGAGCAAGTCCTCTGTGGTTTCCCGCTGTCGACCCTGGCACCAGAGCGACCCCGAAGTTCCCCGCAACCAAGGACTGAATCGTAAAGATATGCGCAGCCTCCTGGACAATGCGCGGTTGAAAACCAACCTCCAGGCAGGCACCGACGATTCGCTGTGAGAACGCAGGTACCCGGTCTGCCGAGAACGATACAAAACGCTCTTGCGAAAGTGCAGACAACGGAATGCTCTTGCGCGAAGCCAATGGATGTTTGGCAGGAAGGATCGCGACCAGCCGATCGGCATGTACGGTCTGGCAATCCATCGGAACTGAAAAATCAACAGGTGGACTCAAGAATCCTACATCTGCCTTCCCGGCGGAAAGAAGGTCTGCCACCTCCACAGACACCGCTTCCACCAGTCGCAGGCGTACGTCGGGGTAGCGCTCGGAAAACGTGGCGAGTACGTCAGGCAGGAAACTAACCATCGCGGAGGTAATAAAAGCGACCCGGATCTCCCCTGCCAAACCAGCTGCCGTTGCCCGAGTCAGCTCGATAGCGCGGTGCGCATGAGAAAGCAATGCCGTCGCTTCCCGCTCCAGGACCCGCCCTGCGTCGGTAAGCACGATGCCTGCTGCGGTTCTTTCAAATAGCCGAGCTCCGATTTGGCTTTCCAGATTCCGCATGGCAACGCTCAGTGGCGGCTGAGACATGTTGAGCCGCTCGGCTGCTTGCCGGAGGCTGGTTGACGCAGCCACCACGGAAAACTGCCGCAGAACTCGAAGTTCCGGCGCGTGAAAGGGGGTATTCATAACGTATCGCTCCTTACTTCAATGATATTGGACGCGAAACCCGCACGCTTCTATATTTCGCTTACCCCCTCAACACCAAGGCCCAAACCGTGTGCAATCTCCTCCGTCTGAGTGCCGCCATCGGCGGCGCATTACTCACCCTTTCGTTGCCCGCTCAAGCACAGAACTATCCAGAGCGCCCCATCCGCATCGTTGTCGCCACACCTGCCGGGTCCACGCCAGACATCGGCGCACGCCTGGTGGGTGCGTTTGTATCGGCGGAATTGAAGCAGCCGGTCGTGATCGACAACCGCCCGGGCGTCAATGGCACGTTGGCAGCACGTGAGGTGCTCAAGGCCGCGCCAGATGGCTACACCTTCCTGATGGCGCCGCAGAGCACCATGTCGATCACGCCGCACGTTTATCCCAAGCAGGCCGGTTCCTTTCTCACGGATTTCTATGCTGTCAGCCAAATCTACAGGACCGACTTCAGCCTGGTGGTGAATTCCGCGTCGAAGCTACACAGTGTCAGCGACGTCATAGCCGCTGCCAAGAAATCTCCGGGAAAGCTCACAGCTGCATATGCCGCTGTCGGCAGTGCCTCTCATGCTTCCATCGAGCTCTTCAAGCAAACGGCTCGAGTTGACATCTACGCGGTGCCTTTCAACGGTAGCCCTGCTGCTGCTCTCGGTGTGGCGTCAGGTGAAGCGGACCTGTTGTTCGAATCCCTTCCATCGACCGAGTCGGTGGTGGCCAGCGGCAGAGTTCGCCGAATCGCAGTCACCGGCAGCAAGAGATTCTCGCTGGCTCCAGCGGTCCCCACAGTCGCCGAGTCGGGCCTGCCGAACTTTGTAGTGACGACGTGGGCCGGTCTCTTCGCCAGCAAGGACGTGCCCCGAGAAAGAGCGGAGAAGATTGCCAACTCTGTTGCACGCGCCTTTGCAAATCCTGAGTTGGTCAAGAAGCTGGCGGACGCAGGTTTCCTACCTGGTGACAGCTCACTAGCGGCCTTTCAGAAATTCTGGCAATCCGAATCCGAGGTTTGGAAAACGACGGTTGCAAACGCACCCGCACTACAACAGGAGCGTTGAACATGGATTTAGGCATCAACAAGAAAACGGCCCTCGTGATGGCCGGTGGCGGCGGTCTGGGCGGAGCGATCGCTCACGCGCTCAGCAAAGAGGGATGCAGTGTGGCGGTGGCCGACGTCAACCTGGAAGCCGCGGAGTCCGTGGCCGCAGCGATTCGGGCGTCGGGAGGAACCGCAGGCGCGATGCAATGGGACCTTTCCAGAACAGAGCATCACGCCGAAAGACTGGGCGTCCTTGAGAAGAAGTTCGGCCCCGTGGACATTCTCATCAATAACTCGGGCGGGCCTCGACCTGCCTCCACGGACCAAGTCTCGGACGAACAGTGGCGCGGCTACTTCGACTCCATGGTTCTGTCTCTGGTCTCTCTCACACGGCCTATTGCTGAAGGTATGAAAAGCCGCGGGTGGGGCCGAATCATCACCTCGACATCGTCGGGCGTAGTGGCGCCTATTCCCAATCTGGCGGCTTCAAATGCGCTGCGCCTGGCCTTGGTGGGCTGGTCTAAATCTCTGGCAGGAGAGATCGCCAGGCACGGAGTGACTGTCAACGTGACGGTACCAGGTCGGATTGCAACCCAGCGGATTGTCGATCTCGACCATGCAAAAGCCACGGCGGCCGGATCAACACCCGAAGAAGTTTCGGCCAACAGCATTGCAAGTATCCCGATCGGACGCTATGGGAATCCGAATGAATACGCCGACGCAATCACTTTCCTGGCTAGCGCTCGGGCTAGCTATATCACCGGCACCGTCATTCGCGTGGACGGCGGCCTCATTTCCAGCATATGAAAGACCAAGAAATGCAATTTACCAGCCAACAGCGACGTGAGATCCGTGAGCGCTTCCTGAAAGTAGATACAGCCAACGTGGCCGACGTCCTCGACGAGATGGGCTTTTTGAATCAAGGCCTGGCGCCGGAATTTCAACAGCTCAGCGGGACCGACCGATTGGCTGGATGGGCGTTTACGGTGCGGGGGCAAATGGTGCCCGGACCGCAGGGCGGCGATCCCAAAAAAATGCTTGCTTGTAGCGAGATCAAGGAAGATGAGATCAGCGTGTGGTCCGGAGATGGGCAGGGCATCTGCTACTTTGGCGAACTGATTGCGATCGGAATGAGGGAAAAAGGCAGCGTGGGGGCCCTGATTGACGGCGGCATCCGCGATCTTCTATGGCTGGGAAAGATGAACTTTCCTATCTTCGCGCGGTATCGCACACCGGTTCAGTCCATAGGCCGCTGGCAGGTCACGGGATGGCAAGAGCCCGTGTTCATGGCGGGCGCTACTACTAAAACGGTCCAAGTGAGTCCTGGTGACTTTATTCTGGCCGACGCGGATGGCGCCATTGTGATTCCAGCTGCACAGGTGGAGGTGGTTCTGGCTGAAGCGGAAAGGTTGACCTTGCAGGAAGCCGAGATCCGCAAAGAGCTTGCCGCCGGCTTGAGCTTGGCAGATGCTCTCAGCAAATATGGTCACGTCTGACGTGAGCATCAAAGACGAGCGAGCGCCTCGCAGTTGGGCTAAGCCCGGAGCCACTCAACCGCTCTTCGATTTTCGCATTGCTCAAATCGCGGCTTATGCGTTCATTGCCCCTAGCCAGAGGATCGTTTCATCGTTCGGGGCAAGAAGCGAACGGGGAGCCTTGCTGCTCTCCGTGACCGACGAAAACGGATGTACTGGTTGGGGTGAGGTGTGGTGTGGTATGCCTGCTGCAGGCGCTTTGCATCGCTTTATGCTGCTGCGTGAATTCGTCGCACCAGCTCTCCTGGGTTGCCATGTCCACGACATTCCCGGAGTCATCGCCGATCTGCGAACCAACCTCACGCCTGTCATTACTTTGGCAGGGGAACCGGGCCCTGTCTCACAAGTGCTAGGGGGCGTGGACTGCGCGCTCTGGGACCTGCGCTCGCGCATCGCCAGACAGCCGCTGTTCAAGCTCCTCGGCGGCCAAGCCAACATCATGCGGTGCTATGCCAGCGGGCTTTCGCCCGACATATCCGCCGCAGGCCTTGATGTCCTCAGATCTCAGGGCCATCGTGCCTTCAAGTTCAAGGCGGGCTTTGACGATGCGAAAACGCTTACTTCGATCATCGACCAGGGACGAAGGCTTGCCTCTTCCGAGCGAATGATGGTCGATGCCAATTGCGGCTGGACCATTGACAAGGCCCTGGATGCGGTGGCGCAGCTCAATCAAGTGGCACTGGAATGGATTGAGGAACCGATGGCGCCGAATCGGTCGCAGCTCGAGTGGGAGCGTTTGGCGCGCGCGTCGGCCACTCGGTTGGCCGGGGGGGAGAATCTGATGTCCAAAGGGGAGTTTCTCGAAGCATCTCGCTGGCTTGGCGTGATCCAGCCTGATGTCGCAAAGTGGGGCGGCGTCAGTGGCTGCCACGAAATTGGCGTCGACACTGAGAACGCGGGCCGTCTGTTTTGTCCCCACTCATTCGGCACCCACATTGCAGCAGCGACATCTGCCCATGTACTTGCCGCGACCGGTGGGCGTGGTTATGCCGAGATAGACGTTAACCCGAATCCGCTTCGAGACTCCAGCAGCTATGCACCATGGATCAGCGAAGGATTTCTTCGCTTGCCGACTACTCCCGGCATAGGGGTCGTGCCACATCTCCATCAGATAGACCAATTTCGTCGAGATTTCTTCGAGCTATCGCATAGAAAGTCGAGGTGACTCACAAATTTTGGCTGGGCTTTAGCTGCCCTGCAGATATCTGCACGTGAAATCGCGCCTTGGAACCCATGGCCACGCCTAGCCGGCCGCACCTGGCCGGCCACTTTCAAAGCCTCGCGATACTGCCTGAGATCACTGCGGTTTGCGCGGGGCCGCCTAGGCCTGGCTCTGAGTACGAGTGCAGCTATTTCATTTTGTTCGGATAGGTTGGACACACGCTCGTCAAAGACCGACGGCGAGTGAGCATGAATGGTTATCAATTCTTTATTGAAAACTAAATTACTATATTGACTACTACTTCGCGGACAATAGCGCTCTGCAAATCAAGTCCACGCCATGTTCCTGGGTTGAATGCAAGCGCCTTCTGCGCTCATTCACCAGGATGGTTCGACATCCGAGGAGTGGTTTCTAAGGGAGCATGCCCACTGTAGATTCGCCGAGCCAAAAAGCTCCAAGCGAACGGGCGAATACCAGAAAAGCCGCCGCACCATTCGCGTGCGGCGAGCGTCTGGTGCATTACCCGTTTCGGGATGTTCATGGAAAGAGAAAATTCGGTATGGGCTTGAGTCTGGTTGCCAGCCGCGCGCTGATGGGTCTGGAGGCACCTCAAGTCACTGTGGAGGTTCATCTGGCCAACGGTCTGCCCAGCTTCACGCTGGTGGGGCTGGCCGACGTGGAAGTGAAGGAAGCCCGCGAGCGCGTTCGAAGCGCATTGCAAAACAGCGGACTGGAGTTCCCCCATAACCAGCGCATCACCGTGAATCTGGCTCCCGCGGACCTGCCCAAGGATTCCGGTCGCTTTGACTTGCCCATTGCACTCGGTATTTTGGCTGCCAGTGGACAAATCAATGGCATACGCCTGGCAGGTTGGGAGTTTGCCGGTGAGCTGTCGCTCTCAGGAGAGTTGCGGCCCGTTCGCGGCGCGTTGGCCATGGGCGTAGCGCTGCACCAACAAGGCGTCGATGCGCAACTGGTCTTGCCGCCCGGCAGCGCGGAAGAAGCGGCCCTGGTGCCTGGCATGGCGGTTTACCGCGCACGACATCTGCTCGATGTGGTGGCGCAATTCCTGCCTGCCTCAGAGCGATCGCAATCGGACCCCACAGACTCCATGACAGGAACGGACGGGGGCTGGTCGAGAGTCGAGACCGTAGCGCACCCCAGCACGCCCCCTTACCCCGACCTGATGGATGTCAAGGGCCAGGCCGCCGCCAAGCGTGCTTTGGAGATCGCCGCCGCGGGTGGTCATTCGCTGCTGATGATGGGGCCCCCTGGAACCGGAAAGTCCATGCTGGCCCAAAGATTCGCTGGCCTGTTGCCTCCCATGCAAGTGAACGAAGCCTTGCAAAGCGCTGCCATCGCCAGCCTGGGAGGCACCTTCAAACTCGATCAGTGGCGCCAACGTCCCACGCGCGCGCCGCATCATTCAGCCAGCGCGGTCGCCTTGGTCGGTGGTGGTTCACCGCCAAGGCCGGGGGAGATCTCCATGGCGCACGAAGGCGTGTTGTTTCTGGACGAGTTGCCTGAATTTCCGAGAATGGCGCTGGAAGCCTTGCGAGAGCCGCTGGAGAGTGGGCACATCACCATCTCACGCGCGGCCCAGCGCGCAGACTTTCCCGCACGCTTTCAGCTGATCGCAGCCATGAACCCGTGCCCTTGCGGCTACCTGGGTTCACGCGTGCGCGCCTGCCGCTGCACGCCTGATCAAGTTTCACGCTACCAGGGCAAGCTGTCCGGCCCCTTGATAGACCGCATTGATCTGCATGTCGAGATTGGTTCGCTTTCGACAGACGAACTACTCGCAGCTCCGGCGGGCGAGCCCTCCGCCACCTTGCGCGAACGCTGCACGACTGCGCGGGCCCGAGCCATGGCCAGGCAAGGCCACGCCAACCAGGCTTTGCAAGGCCAGGCGATCGATGAACATGTTCGCCTGGAGCCCAACGCCGCCAGTTTCCTGACCACTGCCGCAGCCCGTCTGGGCTGGAGCGCTCGCGCCACGCACCGTGCCATGAAAGTGGCGCGCACCGTGGCCGACCTGGAAGCTTGCGATGATGTCGCCGTCAGCCACGTGGCGGAAGCTGTGCAGTACCGCAGGGGGCTGCAAACACGCAGCTAGTGTGTTCGGCCGGACGGCGCCATCAACTGCCGCGATACTCTGACTATGCCTCCGTCCTCGTTTGGAGGCGTGCGGGGGCGAAGGGTTCGTTCAGCTTGTCGCCCCAGGACTTGACCAGCTTCTGCAATATGTCGGCGACTTCTCGCGATGCGGCAGACAGTTTGCCGTGGCGCGGATATGCAAGGGCTACATGCCGGTGCAGATCCGGGTTTACCAGTCGGCTGGCCTGAAGCTCACCCCGCGAGAGTTCCGCGTGCATCGAGTAAGGGCCAAGCACGGAATGCAATCCCAGGTTGTGTGCCACAAGCTGCTTTTGAACGCTAAGCGAGTCCGCTTCTGCTACCACCTGGAGCTTGAACCCGAGGCTGCGCGCAGCCTCGTCCAGCGCTTCGCGCCAGGGGCTCGGGGCTCGGGGCAGGACCAACCGCAGGCCCTCCAACATGTCAAATGAAACCATCGGTGCACCTGTGAGGCGGTCGCCCGAAGCCCCCACGAGATAGGTGTCGGCGCTGCATAGCAATACCTCGTCCTGCCCGCGTGGAGGTGCAAAACGAAACAATACAGCCAGATCTACGGCGCCCGTATCCAGCAGGACATCGAGCTCGATGCCTTGCGCTTCAACAATGCTGAGCCGAATGCCAGGATGCCGCGTTTGCAGTTCCGAGAACAGTCTTGTCACCAGCGGATGGGCCGCCGAGGGAATGATCCCGAGCCGGACAGTGCCCAGCAGCGCGCCCGCGCTGGCGCGCATTTCCTGCATCAGTTGCTCGGTTTCGTGCAGCCACAACCGCAGCTGTGGTACCAACCGCGAGCCAAACTCCGTCAGAGCAACGCCACGTCCGGTGCGATGGAACAACCGACCTCCACATTGGGTTTCGAAATCCGTGATCTGTCGGCTGATGTGCGATTGCGCTGTGGCCCGGCGCGTTGCGACCTTGCTCAGACTGCCGGCATCCGCAACTTCCAAAAACAACCTGACCCCTGCGATATTCATCGTGTTCTCCGAATTGCCATATCAAGCATAGCTGATATCACGGACTTCTGAGTATTCAGATTTCTCGTGCGTTCCTAAAGTCGGGCCTCACACACACGGAGACGCCATGCGACTTACCAGCTTTGAACTCGACGGCCGGTCTATTTACGGACTGGATGCCGAGAATGACATCGTCCTTCCACCGAACCAATTCCTGGCGCAATATCCCGACCTGGTGTCCGTGCTGCGCGCCGATGCACTCTCTGAACTAGAACAACAAGCGGGCCAGTCCGGCACCCGGGTGGCCAAGTCCAACGTCCGCCTGCTGCCGGTGATCCCCAGCCCTGGCAAGCTGATCTGCGTCGGACTGAACTACAAGACCCACGTCGCCGAGACCAAGCGCGGCGACAGCGAACACCCGTCCCTGTTCCTGCGTTTCAATGACTCGCTGGCGGCGCACGGCGACGAAGTGTTGCGCCCGTCCTTCTCCGAGCGTTTCGACTGGGAGGGCGAACTGGCCTTCGTGATCGGCAAGGGCGGCCGTCACATAGCCAAGGACAGGGCGTTCGACCACATTGCCGGCTACGCCTGCTTCAACGACGTCAGCGTGCGGGACTGGCAGCGCCACACGCACCAATTCACCCCCGGCAAAAACTTTCCCGGCACAGCGCCCTTCGGCCCGCACCTGGCCACCTGCGACGAAGTGCCGGATGTGACGAATCTTCAGCTCGAGACCCGGGTTAACGGCCAAGTCATGCAGAAAGCGCGCCTGTCGGACCTGATCTTCGACATCCCGACCATCGTCGCCTACGTGTCGCGCTTCACGCCGCTGTCGCCCGGCGACGTGATCGCCACCGGCACGCCAGGTGGCGTGGGCGACCGCCGCGAGCCGCCTCTCTACATGAAGGAAGGCGACACCGTTGAGGTCGAGATCACGGGCCTTGGCGTGCTGCGCAACCGCATCGGCACGGACCGCTCTGCCACCTGACCAGGAGAAACAACATGGTAACCAAACCCAAGCTGCGCATCGCCGTCGACATCGGTGGCACTTTCACCGATATGGCCGCCTTCGACGAGTCGACCGGCAGACTGCTGTTCGGCAAGGCGTTGTCCACCCACGGCGAGCTCGTCAAAGGCATCCAGGCGACGATAGACAGCGCCGACATCGATTGGCGTGATGGCCATCTCTTCCTGCACGGCTCCACGATTGCAATCAACACATTATTGGAACGCACCGGCGCGAACACGGCGTTGCTGATCACCGAGGGCTTCCGAGACATCTACGAGATCGGCCGAGTGAACCGGCCAGACGCCTACAACCTGTTCTTCGACAAGCACAAGCCGCTGGTGAGGCGCTCCCTGCGCTTCGAGGTGGCAGAGAGGCTGCGTGCCGACGGCAGCACCCACAAGCCGCTGGACGAGGCCGCCGTGCGCGAGCTGGCCCGCGACCTCAAGGGCCAACAAGTCGAAGCCGTCGCGGTACTGCTGCTGCATTCCTACCGTAACCCTGCGCACGAACAGCGCGTCAAGCAGATCCTGCAGGAAGAACTGCCCGGCGCCTTCGTCTGCGCCTCGCACGAATTGAGCCAGGAATACCGCGAGTTTGAGCGCGTCTCCACGGCCGTGGCGAACGCCTACGTCGGCCCTCGCGTCAGCGAGTACCTGGGCCAGTTGGAGAGCCACCTCGCGGGCAAGGGCTTCGACGGTGACTTCTACATCGTGCAATCTACTGGCGGCCTGTTCCCGGTAGAGCACGCTAAAGTCGGCTGCGTGCGCATGCTCGAATCCGGCCCTGCCGCGGGCGTGATCGGAGCACAGGCTATCTGCGCGCAGCTGGGAATGGGCGACGCGATTGCCTTCGACATGGGCGGCACCACGGCCAAGGCCGGCGTGATCAGCGAAGGCCGGCCCTTGACGACCGGCTCGGCACTGATAGGCGGCTACGAGCAGGCCTTGCCGATCCAGATCCCGATGATGGACATCCACGAGGTCGGCACGGGTGGCGGCTCCATCGCCCGAGTGGAAACAGGCAACGCTCTGCGTGTCGGACCGAAAAGCGCCGGCTCCATCCCCGGCCCGGTGGCCTACGGCCGCGGCGGCAAGGAGCCGACAGTGACTGATGCCAACCTGGTGCTGGGCCGGCTGGACAAGGACAACTTCCTCGGCGGCGAGCTCAAGCTCGACCTGGACAGCTGCCAGCGTCAAGTGGCGGAGCGTATCGCGACGCCGCTGGGCCTGGATCCAACCGCTGCGGCCGACGGTATCCTGCGTATCGCGGTCACGCAGATGTCGCACGCCGTTAAAGCCGTCACCACGGAGCGCGGTCTGGACGCCGGCAGCTTCACGATGGTCGTCTACGGCGGCGCCGGCCCGCTACATGCCTCGGCCATTGCGCGCGAGATCGGCATCCGAAAGGTGCTGATCCCGCACGCGCCGGGCTACTTCTCGGCCTACGGCATGCTGTTCTCGGATCTGCGCTACGACTATGTGCGGTCCGTATTCCGCAAACTCAACGACGTGTCGTTCGAAGAGATCGAGGCCGCCTACAAGACGATGGAGGACGAGGGTCGCGCCGCTCTTGCAGCGTCTGGCGTGAAAGCCGACGGTGTGGTCATCGAACGTGCCGCCGACATGCGCTATGTGGGACAGGAACACGCCGTCACGGTGGACCTCCCGCTGGCTTACTTCGCTGGCAAGGACCGCGGCGCGATCAAGCAGCAGTTCGACGAACTACACAAGGTACGCTACGGCACCTCCGCCCCCAAGGAGCCGGCCGACCTGGTCAGCCTGCGCGTGACTGTGCTGGGCACCATGAAGAAGCCGCCCAAGCATAGCGTGGAAAAAGGCAACGCCACGCCCGACAAGCTGGCCGTGCGCGCCGTCAAACCGGTGTACTTTCGCGCTGGCGGATGGGCCGATACGCCGGTGTACGTTCGGGACCGCCTACTGGCCGGCAACGAGATTTCCGGCCCGGCCCTCATTGAGGAACACGCATCCACCACCGTCGTGCAGCCTGGAGACCAGCTCCGTGTCGACGAACTCGGCAACCTGCAAATCGAAATAGGGAGCGACCGGTCATGAACACTACAGCAGAAATCACGACCGTTGATCCGGTCACCGTCGAGATCATCCGCAACGGCCTGTACGCCGTGACGGAGGAAATGAAGACCAACCTCACGCGCACAGCCTACAACCTCATCATCTACGAGGCGCTGGACTTCACGGTGGGCCTGTTCACCAAGGAAGGCGACACGGTGTCCATCGGACTCGGGCTTCCGATGTTCATTCGCGGAATGAGCGAGACTGTAAAGGCCAAGATCCGTCACTTCGGCTACGACCGTATCAAACCCGGCGACATCCTCGTAACCAACGATGCCTACACCACAGGCAGCCACCTGAACCATTTCACGTTCACGATGCCGGTGTTCCACGAAGGCCGACTCGAAGGCTTCACCTGCTGCATGGCGCATTGGCTGGACGTGGGCGGCACGCTGGGTAACGTGACCACTGACATCTTCAGCGAGGGAATCCAGATTCCCATCATGAAGTACCAGACAGAAGGCGTGGTGAACCAGGACCTCGTGGACATCATCGCTATGAATGTTCGCTTGGCCGAACGCGCCCTGGGCGACTTGCGCGCGCAGATCACGGCCATCACGACCGGCGAGCGCCGCTATGTGGAGCTGCTGCAGCGCTACGGTGTCGATGCCGTCAACGGCTCCATCCTGCAGATCATGGACTCCAGCGAAGCCGTTGCGCGCAAGAACACGCTGTCGATCCCCGACGGCGTGTACGAAGCTGAATCTTTTATGGACGACGACGGCCTGGAGATTGGCAAGCGCATCCCCATCAAGGTGAAGGTCACGGTCACTGGCGACGAGATGACGATCGACCTGTCGGACGTCAGCAAGCAGGTGCGGGGCTTCTACAACTCGGGCTTCACCACCGGCATTGCCTGCGCGCAGGTGGCTTACAAGTGTTTGACCACGCCGACCGACTACCCGGTCAACGACGGCTCATTCCGCCCTCTCAAGGTCATCATGCCCATGGGCACGGTCATCAGCGCGGAGCGCCCCTATCCGATGCGCGTCTGGATGACCTTTCCAATGACGGTGATCGACACTATCTTTAAAGCATTGGCAGCGGCCATTCCCGACCGCTCCATCGCCGGCCACCACGCCGATCTGGTGTTTCCGAACATCCATGGCATCAGCCCTGAAGACGGTCGTTTGTTCATTGTGGGCATCGGCCCGCTGGGCGGCGGGTGGGGTGCCAAAAGCAAGGAAGACGGCGTATCCGTCACAGTCTGCATCAACGACGGTGACACGCACAACAGCCCGACCGAGCAGTTGGAGGCCAAATACCCAGTGCTGGTGGAAAAGTATGAGATCCGCAAGGATTCTGGGGGCGCGGGCCAGTACCGCGGCGGCCTGGGCGCCGAGATGGTGGTGCAGGCATTAGCTCCCTTCACGGTGACCACTCGGATTGACCGCGTGCACTGCAAGCCCTGGGGACTGGAAGGAGGTGGCGACGCCATGGGCAACGGCTTGGCCGTGCGCCACAAAGGCGAGTGGAAGACCGACCACGCCAACGCGAAGATCTTCAACGTGCGACTTGAGCGCGGCGACGCCTACAAGATGCTATCGGGAGGCGGTGGAGGCTTCGGCAATCCGTTGGAGCGCGAACTAGACAAGGTGGCCGAGGACGTGCGCGAGGGCTATGTGAGCGCCGATGTCGCGCGCAAGGTCTACAAGGTCGCGCTGGACTCCAAAGGTCAGGTGGACCAGGAAGCCACACGCTCGCTGCGCAGTGCCGCCGGTGGCAGCAGCGGCTCTGCCGACCTTGCCTGGGCCGGGCAGTGAGCTCCGTAGTGGCCGACCCCACCATCGCGCTCGCCGAGCAACTGCTGGACTTGTGGAGCGCGCTCGCGCTGCGTCACGTGGCCTTGGGCAGCGCCTGCGGGTGCGGTGCGGGCGGCGTCAGCCTGCGGCTGGAGGACTTCGAGCTGGACATCGTGGACTATCTGCAGGACGGCGGGGAGCGCCACGACGACGCCGAGATCGCTGCCTGGTTCCAGGCCCGCCAGGGCCGGGACCTAGGCAGCCAGCCGCTGCGTGACTTGCTGGACGCGGTGGTGGCAAGGCAGGTGCCTGTTCCGACCGCAGACTGGCTGCTGCAGCGCCTGGAGCGCACGTTGCGCTCGATCAACGATCTGCACGGATAAACATGCCCCACCCCGACGAAGACACCCCACAAGAGGGCCGTCTCTGGAGACACACCATGAACGCGATACGCAAGCGCCCGTGCAGGGCCGGATCGGCCGCGCCATGAGCGGGCACTTCTCTTCACTGCTGGCTACCGCCATGCTTGCCGGCCCGCGCATTCCCGTGACCGTGCTCACGGGCTTCCTCGGTAGCGGCAAGACCACGTTGCTCAACCAGCTCCTCAAGCTGCCCGACCTGCATGACACGGCGGTGATCGTCAACGAGTTCGGCGAGGTCGGCATCGACCACGATCTGGTGGCCGCCACGCACGAGGACACAGTGCTGCTGGCCAACGGCTGCCTGTGCTGCGCAGTGCGTGGCGATCTGGTCCAGGCACTCGTAGGCTTGCTCAAACGGCCAAAGCCGCCGAAGCGCGTGCTGATCGAGACCAGCGGTCTGGCGGACCCAGGACCGATTCTGCGCACACTGATGGCCGAACCGGCAGTGCGCGAGCACTTCGGCCTGGCGGGCATCGCCTGCACACTGGATGCGGTGCTGGGTCTGGCCACGCTACGGCAGCACTCTGAAGCCGCGCGCCAGCTGGCCGTGGCCGACGCGGTTTTCTTGACGAAGACGGACTTGCTGCAAGTCCCTGTCGATTCCATGCTGCTGGAACAGCTTTGGACCATGAACCCAACTGCGAACTTGCAGGCCAATGCGGCGGAGCAGGCACATGCCCTTCGCGCGCTGCTGCAGCCCGACCCCAAGGCGGCGCCCGCGTTCCAGCTGGAGACATCTCCTGCATTCCGGCCAGTGGTCCCAAGCGACAACAGAGGTGTTGATAAGTCGCACGGACAAGGCATCCAGTCTTTCGTGATTGTGCGCGACGAGCCGCTGCCGCTGGAGGGCTTCGCCAACTGGCTGGACATGGTGATCGCGATGCGCGGCGAGGACCTGCTGCGCGTCAAGGGCATTGTGCATATCGCAGGGCAACCCAACCAGCCGCTGGTGTTCCACGGTGTCCAGCACTTGTTCCAGCCGCCCGAATCGCTGCCCGAGTGGCCCGGCGAAGACCGGCGCACCCGCATCGTCTTTATCACGCGCGGTCTCGATGTCCAGTCCCTGGACGACCTGTTGAACGTGATGACTCGTCGGCGCCGCAGAGCGTAGGCCAGGTCCTTTCCCACCAACATTTCGGAGACAACATGAAACCTTTAAGACTCCTTGCGGCCGTCCTCATCATGGCACCCGTGGCTGCTGCAGCGCAAGCGCAAACCAAATTCCCCGACAAAACCATCCGCATGGTCGTACCATTCGCCGCAGGTGGTGGCGTCGACAGCGCAGCGCGCTTGTTGGCCATTCAGTTGCAGACGCAACTGGGTGTCGCGGTCATCGTCGACAATCGATCCGGTGCAAACGGCATTTTGGGGGGCAAGTCTGTCGAAACGGCTGCGGCCGACGGCTACACACTGCTGTTCTCGGCGGCGACGCATGTGCTCGCGCAACAAGTTATGGCCAAGGCGCCCTACGACCCGCAGGTCGACTTTACGCCGATCGCCAAGGTGGCAGAGGCTCCACTGATGCTGGTGCTCTCCCCGCAATCAACGCAGACCAAGCTTTCCGAGGTGCTGGCGCACTCCAAGAAGGAGGGCGACCGCTGGACCGCGGCTATTCCGGCGGCGGGTGCACCGGCCCACTTGGCCACGCTGATGTTAGCCAAGGCAGCTGACGCCAAGTTCACCTATGTGACATACAAGGGCACCCAGCCTGCCGTGGTCGATGTGGCCGGCGGGCATGTGCAAATGCTGCTGGACTCCATGGTTGCGCTGCAACCACTCGCCAAGGCCGGCCGCGTCAAGCCTATCTTCGTCACGTCGGCCAAGCGCGTGCCATTGGCTCCCGACGTGCCAACCGCCGCGGAAAGCGGCTACCCCGGACTGACTTATGCGTCCTGGTACGGCGTCTGGGCCCCCAAGGGCTTGCCGCCTGAGCGGGTCAAGCAGCTCAATGCCGCGATTACCCTCGCCGTGGCCGAGCAAACCAAGCATGGCGCCTGGGCTCAGTTGGGCCTGGAGCCTGTGCCCGCCAACGATCCGGAACAGTTCAAGCAGTTCATCGCCGGCTATGTCCGCCAAAGTGCGGATCTGCTCAAAAGCGCCGGCTTCAAACCCGAATGAGCCCCTGAATTCCCGAGCAGACATACATGCCAGCAAGCACACCGCGTGGGCGCCACATTGGCAGCCTGCGCCGCGTCAGCGGGCATGCATTCGAGCGCCACGATCTTCGGTGCCGTGGACGAGGGATTGCGTCAATAAAAGGTAGACAGCCCTTCTTTTGCGCCAGATGCAGTGAGTTGCTCACCCAGTGCGTCTCCGTGGCGGTGGCCACCAGCACGTCTATTCGGAACCCTTGGCCTCCACGCCCATGCTGACCCCGCTCGCCACGTGATTTCTGTACTGTGTCGGCGTGTGACCCACGGAGAGACGAAAGAACCGGCTGAAGTAGGCGGGGTCGGCGTATCCCAGTTGCCGGGATACGTCCACCACTGAAAGTTCGGTGTAGGCCAGCAACCGGCGCGCTTCGAGAAGAACGCGATCATGAAGTGCCTGCAGTGCCGAGACGCCATTCTTGCGCCGGCAGGCCCGGCTCAGGTGGTCCGCCGTGACCGCCAGCTCTGTTGCATAGAAATCTAGGGACTTCTGCTGGGTGAAGTGTTTTTCAACCAGGGCCTCGAAACGCCTCACAAGGGTGTCACGAGCGCCTGCACGTTGCTCGCTCTCGAACTGCTCGCCGCGCTCCCTCACGTACCGGATGGCCACCAGGGTGGCAAGGCCCGTCAGCGCCTGAACTCGCCCTTCATCAAGGGCGGCGAATTCGTCGGCGATCTGCTTGAGCAACCTTCCCAGCTCATCGGCGGCAAGGGGCTTGGTAATCACAAATGAGCGGCTCAGCTCTTTCTCCACAAACCGCGTTTCGCCCAAAAGACGACTCAGCGTGCAGGTGGGCACAGTGACCTGATGCCCGGACGAGTCCCTGCTATAGGTAAAACCATGCACTGACCCGGGCGCCAGCAAGAGCATGACGGGTGCCGACGCTTTGAACTCGCAGCCGTCAATCGTCCCGGCAATCTCCCCTCTATCAAGAAACTGAAACTGGTGCAAGCCTTCGTGACGATGAGCCGGAATCGTCCAGTCCATCTCCGTTCCCCGCACGGCCACCGATTCGTAATGCAGGCAATCATCAGGCTGTCCGTGCAGGACTTCCCGAAAAGGAACCATGAGCAGTGGCGAAGGTTTCATGGGATGCCATTCTCGCTCGATGCCGGAAATCTGCAAGGGCGGGTGGAAACGTCCATCGATTTCTCTGCCTGACGCGTCCATCATTCACCCCAAGAGAGACAACGGTCCAACATGACACGCACACCACCATCCGATGCGCCTCACGCGCACGCCCCGTCACCCGCACGGCAGCGCGCCCCCTTGCGGCTCACGGGTGCACAAGCGCTGGTTCAGGTGCTGCTCGCCGAGGGTGTGAATACGGTCTACGGCATCGTCGGCGGCAAGCTCTCCCCGTTGTTCCATGCACTTAGCCGCGAACCGCGCATTCGATTCATTGGCGTGCGGCACGAAGCTGCAGGCCCCATGATGGCCGCGGCCACGCATGCGGGCACTGGTCAGATGGCAGTGGCGGTAGGCGAACTTGGCCCGGGGGGTCTGAACATGGCCTCTGGCTTGGGGTCGGCCTTCAACAACAACCTGCCCCTGCTGGCCATCACAACCAATCAGCATCGCGCGAGTTCGTACCCGCATGTCGGTTTCTTCATGGACCTCGACACATTGGCGGTGACCAAACCATTGACGAAATGGAACGCGCTGGTCAACGATACGCGCCGTATTCCCGAACTGGCGCGGCGCGCATTTCGTGAAGCATTGAGTGGCCGCCCCGGTCCAGTGCATCTTGATATTCCCCAAGACGTCCTGGGCGAAGTACAAGTGTTCGCGGCCGACGAATTTGACCTCACACCGGAGCGTTACCGCGCCACCTCAGGCCCCAGGCCCAATGCCGCTTCGCTGGCAGATGCCGTGGCACTGCTGCAATCGGCCAAGCGCCCATTGATTGTGGGCGGTGGCGGCGTGGTGGCAGCGGGTGCGCAACATGCCTTGCGAGAACTTGCGAGGCGGCTGAACGCCCCCGTGATTCCGACACAGATGGCGCTCGGCATCGTGCCCTCTGACAGCCCTCACTTTGTCGGACATGGCGGCATCATTGCGGGCGAGTCCGTCAAGTACGCGTTCGAGCGCGCCGATGTGATCCTGAGTGTGGGTTGCCGCTGGTCTTCGTGGATGTGGGACGAACGCGGAGCGCTCGCACGTCGGCATCACCAGGTCATCAACATCAACATCGACCCGTCTGCACTCGGCCATGCCGCGCTGCACGAGGTGGCCATGCAGTCGGACGCGGGGGAAGCGCTCAGTGACCTGTTGGCTTCGCTAGGCGATGCAGCGCTCAATACCGACGGCGGCTGGCTGGCCGAGGTGCGCGCCGTCAGAGCGCGACACGAACGCAAGCTGGCCATCATGGCCAGTGACACAGAAGAGACCATGCACCCTGCCGCACTGGCCAAGACACTGGGCGAAGCGTTGCCGGTGGACGCGCTGGCGGTGTACGACGGAGGACATACCACCTTCTGGAGCAACGACCTGACTCCCGTTCATGACGTGAGAACGCGCTTTCATGAACCCGGAATGGCGCACCTGGGTTACGGCCTGCCTGCAGCCATCGCCCTGAAGGCCCAGCACCCACAGAAAACGGTGGTCAACATCACTGGCGACGGCGCATTCGGCTTTACGCTCAATGAACTTGACACGGCTCGGCGGTATGGCCTGGCAGTCATTACCGTAGTTCACAACAACGCGGCCTGGGGAGTGATCCGCATGGGTCAGAAGATGGGCATGGATTTCGAGATGGGTACGGCACTCGAAGACACGGACTACGCAGCCATTGCACGGGGCTTCGGTTGCCACGGAGAAATAGTTACCCGCGCCGGCGATATTCCTGGCGCACTTCAGCGCGCCATCGACTCCGGCTTGCCAGCCGTACTGGACTGCCGCACCAAGTTTCTGCCTCACCCAGCGGTGGGTCAGTTTGCCAGCATGAACAAATACGGCTTTGCTTCGCTAAGTCGACTAGATACACCCAAGGAGACTGTTTTGAACGACATCAGTATGTTGATCGGTGGCGAGAAGGCCGCCGCCGCCTCAGGCCAAACGTTCGAGCGGCGTAATCCGCTTGACGGAAAGGTGGCCACGCGCGCACCAGCAGCGAGCGCCGAAGACGCTGTGCGGGCGGTGCAGGCTGCTGCTGCGGCCTTTCCCGCCTGGTCGGCCATGGGCCCTGGCGCGCGCCGCGAGCTGCTGCAAAAGGCTGCAACCGCCCTTGAAGCGCGCACTCAGAAGTTCATCGAGGCCATGGCGGGTGAAACCGGCGCAGCCGCGCCCTGGGCAGGATTCAATGTGCATCTGGCGGCGGGCATGCTGCAGGAAGCTGCAGCGCTCACGACACAGATCAACGGCGAAGTGATCCCGTCCGACGTGCCCGGTAGCCTGGCCATGGGCTTGCGCGTTCCCGCGGGCGTGGTGCTTGGAATTGCACCATGGAATGCGCCGGTAATCCTCGGGGTGCGGGCCATTGCCACGCCGCTGGCCTGCGGCAACACGGTCGTGCTGAAAGGCTCCGAGCTCTGCCCAGCCACGCATGGTTTGATCATCGAAGCGCTCAACGAAGCAGGCTTGCCGCCAGGCGTCGTCAATTTTGTCACCAATGCGCCGGCTGACGCGGCGGTGGTGGTGGATGCGATGGTGGCGCACCCCGCTGTGAGACGTGTGAACTTCACGGGGTCAACCGCCGTGGGCAAGTTGATTGCGCAGACTTGCGCCAAGTACCTCAAGCCTGCCGTACTCGAACTCGGTGGCAAGGCTCCCTTTGTCGTACTGGACGATGCCGACCTCGATGCCGCAGTCGATGCTGCGATCTTTGGCAGCTTCGCCAACTCGGGCCAGATCTGCATGTCCACCGAGCGCATCGTGGTCGACCAGAAAGTGGCCGACAGCTTTGTGGCCAAGCTTTCGGCGCGCGCCGTGGGCCTGCCGCTGGGCGATCCGCGCAAAGGACCCACCGTGCTGGGTTCAGTGGTCGACATGAGCACGGTGGAACGCTGCAATGCACTCATTGAAGACGCACTGGCCAAAGGCGCCACGCTGGTTTGCGGCGGCAAAGCTGACAGCACCCTGATGCCCGCTACGGTACTAGACCACGTGACGAGCGAGATGCGTATCTACCACGAAGAAAGCTTCGGACCGGTCAAACCGGTGGTGCGAGTCAATGGCGTTGAAGAAGCAGTGACCTGCGCCAACGACAACCCCTATGGCCTCTCGGCTGCCGTGTTTGGCCGCGACGCCGGTCGCGCACTTCAGGTGGCGCAGCGCATTGAATCGGGCATCTGCCATGTCAACGGCCCCACGGTACATGACGAGGCGCAAATGCCCTTCGGCGGTGTCAAGGCTTCGGGTTACGGCCGCTTCGGCGGGAAGGCTGGCATAGATGCCTTCACCGAACTGCGTTGGGTCACGCTGCAGACCACGCCACGGCACTACCCGTTCTAGGGCGAGTTCACACGTCCTTAAAAATAACTCAGGAGACAAATCATGCAACGCAGAACACTGCTTAGTGCCGGTGTGGCTTTCGGTGGACTGGCCAGCATAGGCTCGCCCGCCCTCGCTCAAGGCGCAGCCAAGAGCGTGACGCTCTGGTCTGGCTTTCCAGTAGGCGGAGGTCTGGGAGACCAGGTCGCGCGTCCGCTGATTGACCAACTGCGTGGCAAGTACCCGCAGCCGTTTATCTACGATGCCAAGCCTGGTGCAGGTGGTCGCATCGCGGCAGAGTTCGTCAAGCGCGCGCCGCCAGATGGAAATACGCTGTTTGGTTGCCCAAGCTCCTTGATGACCTTGCATCCGCATGTATTCAAGAAACTGCCCTACGACACACTGAACGATTTCACGTCGATTGCAGGTCTGTGCTCCTATACGGCCGTGTTCACCGCTGGCCCAGGGCTTCCGGCGGAAATCCGCACGGTGGCTGACTATCTGAAGTGGGCCAAGGCCAACCCCACACTTTCCAACTACGGTGTGCCGGCCAGCGGCTCATCCCTGCACCTGGCTGGAGCCATGCTGGGCAAGCAGGCGGGTGTGGAGATGCAGTCGGTGCCGTACAAGGGCGGCGCCCCGCTTCTCACGGACCTTAGGGGCGGGCAGATTCCGGTCAGCTTCAACGTGGTGAGCGAAGTGTTGCCGCACATTCGCGCGGGCACCTTGCGGGCACTTGCTGTTTCGGCACCGACACGGTGGAAAGCATTGCCAGACACGCCCACCCTGACCGAACTGGGTTACAAAGACATCGCTTTCGTAGACTGGCTGGGTTGGTACGGCCCCGCCGGCATGGACAAAACCAAGGTGAACGCGCTCAATGCGGCAGTCAATGAAGCACTGGCAGGTGCAGCGATGGCGGAGGTCATCGAAAAAAATGGACTGGAAATCATGCGCGTATCGCCCGAGGGGCTTGCCAAGGCGGTACGGGAAAATCACGCGTTCTGGGGCCAGGTGGTGAAGGTCACCGGCTTCAAGCCTGAAGACTGATGCCCTGCCTCGATGAGCTCACCACCCCTCTTCAATCATTGGACACCATCATCAACATGACTATCTCTCTCGACCAGGCACAAAAGATCATCACCGCAGCCCTGGCAAAGTCCAAGGAAATGGGCTCCGCCCCCATGGGCATCGCGGTGCTGGATTCATCAGGGAACCTCAAGGCCTTTGCAAACGAAGACGGTGCGAGCATGTTCCGTTTCGATGTCGCGCGTGCCAAGGCATGGGGTGCAGTCGCCATGGGCGTCTCAAGCCGCGTGCTGGGAGAACGTGCAAAAGGAAACCCGAACTTCTTTGTCTCACTCGCAGCAACTTCCGAAGGCAAGTTCCTGGCCCACACAGGGGCCGTAGTGATCAAGGATTCGCAAGGCCGATTGCTCGGTTCGGTCGGCGCCAGTGGCGGTACAGGCGACGAAGATGAGCTGATTTGCATGGCCGGTGTGGACTCCGTCGGCCTTATCAGCGGCTGATAGATGCAGATTTCGCCCTGCGAGGGCGTTTAGGGCAGGCGGCAGGCTCTCCTGGAACCGCCGGCCCCGTCTCCGGACTTACAAAGGCATACGGGCGTTCGCCTCGCGCCGATTCACCTCGTGGAACAAACCGCGCAGCCAACGATGCCCGGGGTCGTTTTGCATGCGCCGGTGCCAGAATTGTTTCACCTCTATCACCGGCACTGCGAACGGCAGCGCTATACGCCGAATTTCGATGTGGCGCTCCAGCACGGTCGCAATGTCTTCCGGCACCGTGGCCACAAGATCAGACCCCGGTAGCAGTGCAAGCAAGCTCATGAAGTGAGACAGCTCCAAGGTCACCAGACGCTGCCAACCCTTGTCGTCCAGGTAGCGATCTAGCAAGTGTTCGCGCCCGTCTGGCTTGACCACCACGTGTCGCGCAGCCAGGTATTGCCGCTGCGTCATGCGTTCGGCTACCGGCCCCGCGTGTGCGCACGTCACGCACGCGTAGGAGGTCTTGAACAGCGCCTGCTGAAAAAAACCAGCCTTTTGCAGATCAGGGAAAAAACCCACGGCCAGATCGGCCTCTCCGGACTCAAGTGCTTCAGCAGCTGCGAAGCGTGTGCGCGCCGTCGCTTGCAGGCGCACGTGCGGCGCTTCCTGGCGCAAGCGGCGAAGCACGCCAGGCAAAAACGCCACCTCACCGATATCGGGCGTCAGTATGGTGAAGCTGCGCTCAGCGCGCACAGGTTCGAAGCTGGCCTGGCGAAGGATCTCGAGGTTGATGGTCTCTACCACCCGGTGCACCACAGGCCCCAGCTCCAGAGCGCGTGGCGTCGGCCTCATTTGCGTGCCTGCACGCACAAACAGCGCGTCATCAAAGATCACTCGCAGCCGCGCCAGTGCGGCGCTGGTAGCGGGTTGGCTCAGCCCCAGCATCTCACCCGCGCGGCCTACATGACGATGCAGCGTCATGGCGTCAAACACCACGAGCAGGTTGAGGTCGACATTTCTAATATCCATGACATGGATTCTATGAATTCACACCATCGTCTGTACAGATGATTGAGCGATCCCTAGCATCCCTGCTTGTCGCTGCCCCTGGACAGCGGCGCGCGAACGACCACGCGCCTACAAAGGAGACATTTCATGCAACGTAGAAACTTCGCCCGCGCCGCCGTGCTGCTGCCCTTCGCTAGCTCGCTTTACGCTCAAACTGCTGCGGCCTGGCCGCAGCGACCCGTACGCTTCATTCTTTCGCAGCCCGCTGGTGCGGGTCCGGACATCCTGGCGCGCTACCTGGCTGACCATCTGGGCCGAATGTGGAACCAGCCGATTGTGGTGGAGAACAAACCTGGCGGGCAAAACGTGATCGGCGCCCAAGCGGCCGCACGTTCACCGGCCGATGGCTACACCTTCTACTACGCCACCACCGCCGCCATGGTGACCAATGCCTTTACCTTCAAGGCCTTGCCCTACGACCCCGTGAAAGACTTCGTGCCGGTGCGGCTAGTGGGCCGCAGCCCCTTCGTGATCGCCGCCGCCGGCAATTTTCCAGTCAAGGACCTCGCCCAGGCCTTTGCTTTGGCCAAGGCCAAACCGGGCACGGTCTCGATCGCCACCGAAGGGCCCAAAACATTCTCCGGCATGTTGGCCGACAGCGTCGCTGCGAAAGCGGGGGTTCAGCTTAACCACGTGCCCTACACCAAGGCTCCAGAGGCTATTCGCGACGTGATCGGCGGGCTTGTGCAGCTGGTGTGCCTGCCTGACGCCGCGGTGACCGCCTACATCAAGAGTGGTCAATTGAAGCCCCTGGCCGTCAGCACGGCACAGCGCCAGCCCGACATGCCCAACGTGCCGGCGCTGAGTGAGACCTTTCCCGGCTTTGAATACACCGGCTGGAACGGTGTGTTCGCACCTGCCGGAACTCCGGCAGATGTGGTCGCGCGCCTGAACCGCGACATGGAAACGGTACTGCGCCAACCGGAGGTAGCTCAACGCCTTTCGCAGTTGGGTTCTCTGGCCGAACAGAAGATGTCGGTAGCTGAGTTCGACGTGTTTATGCGCGGCGAGCATGCGCGCTGGCGCGATGTCGTCAAAACCCTGGGCATCACGGCGGAATGAACGTATGTCCTCCTTGATGCCTTGCGGTTGCGGCGGGATCGACGTGCACGCACACGTCGTGCCCGAGAACTTCCCCACCTACATGGGTCGTATGGTACCTGCGGACTGGCCTTCCATGGCGCCGGCACAGCCTTGCCACCGTAGCGTGATGATTGCCGGCAAGAACTACCGCACAGTATCTGACAAGTGCTGGGACGTGGCCAAGCGGCTGCAGGACCTGCCCGCCATGGGGCTGGACATGCAAGTGGTGTCTCCCATGCCAGAGCTGCTCTCGTATTGGATGGCCCCTGAAGATGCGCAGCAACTGCTGCGGTTCCTGAACGAGCAGATCGCGGCCATGGCGGCCGAAAGCGGCGGCCGACTCTTGGGCCTGGGTGCCGTTCCCTTGCAAGATGTGGACCTCGCTATTCGAGAGCTCGAGTACGTGGTGAAGGAACTTGGCTTTCCCGGAGTGGAGATCGGCAGCAACATCAACGGCGCGCCCGTCGGTGCACCGGCCTTCGATGCGTTCTTCGAAGCCTGTGAAGAACTGGGCGCCGCCGTGTTTGTGCACGCCATCCGCCCCGCCGGCATGGAACGCCTGGTCGGACCTGCACCGCTGCAGCAGGTGCTGGGTTACCCAAGCGATGTGGGCCTGGCTGCAGCATCGGTGATCACCAGCAACCTGCTTGTGCGGCGGCCCCAACTGCGCATTGCCTTCAGTCACGGTGGTGGCACGCTGGCGTCGCTGCTTCCCCGCTTGCAACAGGGGTGGGGCGTGTTCCCAGCGCTGCGCGAAGCGGTACAGCAAGCGCCAACGGAACAAGCACGCCGATTGTTCTACGACACCCTGGTGTTTGATGCGCCTACGCTGCGCCACCTGGTGAACGTCTTCGGAGAGACGCAGCTGATGGTGGGCACGGACTACCCCTTCAACTTTCACGACCACACGCCCGTGCAACGCATCGAAACTGCAGGGTTCGACGCAGGCATGACTGCGTCTATTACGCGCCAAAACGCCGAGCGATTCCTCGGCCTACCCAAGAAAGTGTCTTCCGTATGAGCTCCCCATGGATTGAAGCTGTACGCAGCGTAGCGATGAATGTCCCGGATCTTGCCAAGGCGGAGGCCTTCTACACAGAGGTTTGGGGTTTGGACGTGGCGCACCGAAGCGAGAAATCCATCTACCTCAGAGGCACCGGAACCGACCACCACTTGATCGCGCTTTACGCGGGCGGTTCTGAGCCGCAGATCCGTCAAGTCACGTTGCGCGCACGCAGCCTTGATGCGCTGAGCGCCGTGGCAGAAGCCGTGCCGCGCGCAGGCGGCACCATCGTCTCGCCCATAGGTCCACTCACACGCAACCCGGCCGGCGGCACCGGACTGACGCTCCGCGACCCGCATGGCCGCGTGATTCAGGTCGTGCACGGCGACACGCGTGGAGACGACCAAGGCCCGCAGCGCGACAAGCCCGCGCGACTCACCCATGTGGTGCTCAACAGCCACGCAGTGGATGACACGCAACGCTTTTTGACCGAGGCGCTGGGGTTCACGCTGGCCGACCGCACCGTCGCCATAGCCTTCATGAACTGCAACCAGGACCACCACACGCTTGCCGTGGGCGTGGCCGACAACGACGCGCTCAACCACATTGCTTTTCTGATGCCCGATGCCGACTCCGTGATGCGAGGAGGCGGGCGCATGAAGGACGCCGGCCATCCCATCGAGTGGGGTCCCGGCCGGCACGGCCCCGGCAACAACCTGTTTAACTATTTCATCGACCCCTTCGGCATTGTCATTGAGTACACAGCTGAAGTCGAACAGGTGGACGAGAGCTACGTGCCACGCGGCCCGGCGGAGTGGAAGTGGCCGCCCGGGCGTAACGACCAGTGGGGCATTTCTCCTGCACCCGGCCCCACGTTGAAGCAAGCACAGCGCCGCGTGCTCTTCGTACCCACCGTCTGATTCTTTTTTTCCAGAACCTGAACCCATCATGAAATTCACCACCTACCTGCGCGATGGCGCCCCCCGCCTGGCCGTCGTCGAGGGCGACCAGTTCATCGACCTGCATGACGCTCAACCCCACGTACCCGCCGACCTGCGTGAAGCCCTGCGCGCTGGCGTGGACCTGCATGCAGCCGCGCGCGCAGCCTTGGACAGTCAAGCCGCACGCCACCCGCTTGCCGACGCCACGCTCGCCCCTTTGGTGGCAGACCCAGGCAAGACCATTTGCCTGGGGTTGAACTACTTTGACCACGCCAAGGAAGGCGGACGCGATAAGCCTGAATACCCTTGGTTCTTCTACCGCGGAACCAGCTCGCTGATTGGCCATGGCGCCCCTGGCGTGGTCCCCAAGGTGTCTTCAAAATTCGACTACGAGGCAGAGCTGGCAGTGGTGATTGGCAAGAGGGTGCCACGCCACACGACACAAGCCGACGCGCTGCAGTACGTGTTTGGTTATGCACCATTCAATGACATGAGCGTTCGTGATTACCAGAAGCGCACGCCGCAGTGGACCATTGGCAAGAACTTCGATGGGACAGGCGGCTTCGGTCCGGCTTTGGTGACCGCCGACGAGCTACCACCCGGAGCCGTGGGCCTGAAAATCCAGGGGCGACTGAATGGCCAGGTGATGCAGGACGCCAACACCAGCGACATGATCTTCAGCGTGGCCGAGACCATTGCGCTATTGGCCCAAGTGCTCACTCTGGAGCCCGGTGACGTGATCGCCATGGGCACCCCTGCCGGTGTCGGCCAGGCTCGTACCCCGCAGGTTTGGATGAAGGCGGGCGACGTCTACCAGGTCGACATCGAGCGAGTGGGCGTGTTGTCAAACCCGATCGAAAACGAGAAAGAAAGCGAAAAGGCTTGACCATGGCGCAGCAGGTGTTCGATGTGGCCATCATCGGCTACGGGCCCGCGGGCGTGGTGGCCGCCGGCCTGCTGGGTCAAGCTGGCCTGAACGTCTATGTGTGCGACAGACTGGCCGACGTCTACGAGATCCCGCGCGCCATCGCACTGGACCACGAGATCATGCGGGTGTTTCAGCAACTTGGCGTGGCCGAGGCGGTGGCTCCGTTTTGCGAACCCTTCACGCCCTCCGAGTTTTATGGGGTGGACGGCCAACTGATCCGACGCATGACCATGGTCGCCCCTCCATTTCCGCAGGGCTACACCCCGTCCATGGTGTTCACTCAGCCAGCTGTTGAGCGCGTGCTGCGTGAGCGGGTGGCGCAGATGAAAAACGTCGAGGTCGAACTCGGTGTCGAAATGAAAAGCTTGCAGCAGGATGCGACTGGCGTGACGCTGCAGGTCGGCGACACGCGGCAGGTGCGTGCACGCTACGCCATCGCTTGCGACGGCGGCTCCAGTGGTGTTCGCACTCAACTGGAGATGCCGCTCGACGATCTCGACTTCGACGAACCCTGGCTGGTGGTGGACGTGCAGGTCAACGAGCGCGGCTTGGCCAAGTTGCCCAAGGTCAGTGTGCAGTACTGCGAACCCGAGCGCCCATGCACGCTGGTCATTGGCCCTGGAAATCACCGCAGATGGGAGATTTCGCTCAAACCCGGTGAAGACCCGAAGCAAGCCTCGACGCCAGAGGCCACCTGGCAGCTACTCTCGCGCTGGTTGACCCCGGACGACGGCAGGCTTTGGCGTCAATCGAGCTATCGCTTCCACGCTCTTGTAGCAAGAAACTGGCGCAAAGGCCGTGTGCTGCTGGCAGGCGACGCGGCTCACATGCAGCCGCCCTTTCTTGGGCAGGGGATGTGCCAAGGCGTACGCGACGTAACCAACCTGGCGTGGAAGCTTGAAGCGGTGCTGCGCGGAGAGGTTTCGGGCGACTGCGCTGAAGCGCTTTTGGATAGTTATGGTGCGGAGCGTGGAGCGCACGTGCGCGAGCTCACCACCCGCATCAAGCATGTGGGTGAAGTCATCTGCGTACGCGACGAGAGCAAGGCGCGCGCGCGCGACGCCCGCCTGCTGGCCGAAAGCGGTGGCGTGGTGAAAGACACACCTCGGCAAGACATCTTGCCGCGCCTGGATACCGGCATGCTGGCCCCCCAGGTGCACGACGCTCGGGGGTCTTTGTTTCCCCAGCCATGGCTTTTGACGGCCACAGGGCCACAGCGCATGGACACCGTGTTCGGCAATGGTTGGCGTCTGGTGCTCGCCGCCGGCCAGTCGCTGTCCGTAGCCAACCCACTTCCATGGCTGGGCACGATCGCACTGGGGACGTCTGAGACCAGCGAATCCGATGGCGTTGCCAAGGCTTGGTTTGCCAAGCACCAGTCCATGGCGGCTGTAGTGCGGCCAGACAACTATGTCTATGGTGTGGCGTCCAACGCAGACGAGTTGGAGGGGCTATGGCGCCATCTGGCTTCCGATATGGGAGTGCGCGAGCCCGTTCCTGCCAGTTGAAATTGGTGCGTGAAGCTTGCCACCAGACCGCCTGCTCGGCAGCAGGCGCAAGACGCCAACTTCACGCTGCACTGATTTTTGACACTCAGACCAGTCCAGCCTTATCCAGTCCCCACGCTTTGTCCTGCTTGCCAGGTACTGTACGGAAGGCGATGTTCGCGCGGTTCCAGCCGTTGATGGCCATGACGCGGTAGGTGAGGTCAGAAAGCTCCTTTTCGGAGAACTGCTCCTGCATCTGCGCGTAGAGCTCATCCGACACGCCTGTGGGTGCGATCTGAGTTAACGCCTCAGTCCACGCCAATGCAGCGCGCTCCCGCGGGCTGAAAAGCGGGGATTCGCGCCAGATCGCCACATGGTGCAGGCGAAGCTCGCGCTCCTTATGGATGGTGGCCTGCTTGATATGCATGTCCAGGCAAAAGGCACAGCCGTTGAGCTGCGAAGCGCGGATGTCGATCAGATGCGCGAGACTGGTCTCGATGCCCGCAGCGGCCACGGCATTGCTGAACTCAAGGAATTTCTTGAACAGCTCTGGAGATTGTTTCAGGTAGTCAAGGCGAGGGGCATGTGATGGCTGGCTCATGATTTCAGGTTCCTGCAAAAGTTGGGTTGAATTTCTTGTCACGCACCCTGAAGACGCGCGAGGCAACCCACTTGTGACAGCAAATCAGAAAATAAATCGGAATTCTTAAGGCTCCGGTCCAACATGGCGGTTGGCAAAAATGGTGGCTATGCGCGCCAACTTGTCCGGATTGCGCTGGACGTGCATGCGCAAGATGCGCTGCCCATCCGTCTCAAATGCCTGTGCTGATTCGAGCTCGCCGTCAATAAAGCGCAGCAAGCTCCATTGCCCATTGACGACCACCACTTCAATGCGCTGCGCCGCGCCGGCTCGCCTGTGCGTCGCCAGGAAAAGCTGAGCAATGCGCCGCCCGCCCTGCAGCACCTTGCCAAAGCTGGGCACCTTGCCACCACCATCGCCAATCAGCTCGGCGTCTTCCGCCAACAAGGCCTGCATGCCCGAGAAGTCGCCACGGCGGGCCGCATCGGCAAATCCGCTCAGCAAGCGAAAATGCTCGTCAGGCGAGACCGCATGGCGTGGTCGCGCGTCCTTCAACTGCGTTTTGGCGCGAGAGACGATCTGCCGACAGGCGGCTTCGGTCTTGCCCAGCGCCTTGGCCACTTCAGAGTAGTCGGCGTCAAAAACCTCGCGCAGCAAAAAAGCTGCGCGCGCCTCCGGGTTCAGCCTCTCCAGCATGGCCAGAAAGGCGATGGAGATGTCGTCTGCCCGCTCCAGAAGCTGCTCCGGGCTGGCCGGGGAGCTGTGCGGATCGCCTTCGTTCAGTTGCGGCTCGGGCAGCCAGAACCCGGGGTAGTGCTGGCGCTGCTGCTTGGCCGCACGCAGGCGATCTATAGCCAGGCGCGTGGTCACTGTCACCAACCACGCTTCAGGGTTGTCCAGTTCGTTCTGGTCGGCGCTGTACCAGCGCAGCCAGGCGTCCTGCACAACTTCTTCTGCCTCTGCGACGGAGCCCAGCATCCGGTAGGCCATGCCCTGAAGCCGAGGGCGAACGCTATCGAAGCAGAAGGGCGCGCTGGGCGCGGAGCGGGAAGTGGGGGCGTTGTCCATACAGGCCAAGACGTTTCAAGCCCCCATTTTGTGACAGTCGCGCCATCACCCGCGCTGTGCGCTCAGATCCATGGCGCTCAACCCTCCGCTTCAGAACCTTGCGGCTGCGCACAAAACGCACGACTGAGAGGATCAGATCCGTCGCTTGGCCCTTGCCCTTCGCAGCGCTCGTATGTCGCCGCGAACAGCCGCCAGCGAATCGTTCAGCGCACGCTCAGCCTGGATGCGCTTCCATTTTGAAAACAGGCCAGCCGCAGCGAATCCAAACGAAGCGATCTTGGGAGGCACATGGCGAAAGGCCGCGGCGGTTTTGAGAACTCGTGCGCCCGTCGAAGCCACTGCAGGCAACACCGAACGTGGCGGTGGCGGTGGCGGTGGCGGTGGAGGGGGCGGCGGGGGCGGCACGGGTGTCAGGTTCGGCCGAACTTTTTGACCGTAAGGGGTTGCCACAGGCGGTGGCTCGAACTTCCCGCCCAAGCGCCGCGACACCAGATAGCTGCCTACCAAGGCCGTGACGGCCCATACCGCTACCGCAGGAGTCACGGCGTCCAGCTCAGAACGCAAGCCACCGCTGCCCTTTGCCATCAATGGCGCGCTAGAACCTTGGCGACCGCTTTGGTGCTTCTCTGCCAAGGCAGAAAGACTGGCTTTCAGACCTGCGCTCGTATCCTGCAATTTTTTCCGGCCAGCTTCCAAAGGCTGAGCATCGGTGCACGCAGCGTCGTCAGAAGCAGGGGGAATGACCGTACGGGCAAAATCACCCTGCTGTTCCGCCAGCACACGAGCGCAACTGGCGGCGTACAGCAACACGGCGGAAGCGAAATAGATCCACATCAGAAGCACGACCAAAGATCCAGCAGCACCATAGGCGGAGACCACTGCGGCTGTGGAGAGGTACAAAGCCAGTGCGTACTTGCCTAGACCGAACAACACCGCGCCCACGGCGGCTCCGGTCACCAGATGCCGAAGGCGAGGCTGAGGCCCCGCGCTCATGCGCATCAGGGCCACAAAAAGTCCGGCGATGATGAGCAGAGAGACGGCCTGGTTGACCACCGCCAACAGTTCCTGGGAACCCATGTATTGGCCTCCCCAGCGCTCCAAAATACCCAGGAAGCTGGACACCACCAGCGACACCAGCATGAGAAAGCCAATGGCCAGCACGTACGCGATACCGCGCAAGCGCAAGGTGGCGGTGTGCCACCACTCATCCCTGGCGGCCACGCCAGACCCCTGGGTCCACAAGCGCTCGAAAGCTGATTGGAGCTCCGCGAAGACCCCAGTAGCACCCATCAGCAACAAGCCAAAAGCCAATATGGACGCGAAGATGCCTTGCTGAGGTTCCTGGGCACTTTCCAAAGCCGCAGAAATCACCTCAGCCCCGCGAGAGCCCACCAACTGACGGATCTGCTCGGTCAAAGAACCCACCAGCATTTCCCGGTCCAACCACCAACCCATGGCTGCGACGATCAGCACCAACAGGGGGGCGAGGCTCAGAATGCCGTAGAACGACATCGCGGCGCTCATGCGCAAGCCGTCCGCCTCTGACCAGAGCTCGAACGATCGATAAAGGGGATACAGGACTTTGAGCCGCCCTCTGAATATGGCCGGCACGACTGCTTCAGGGGCTGAATTGGCAGAGGAAGCGCTGGCAGGGAGAGTAGATGGCGTCATCACCGCACTTTATCGCGAGATCTGGGCATTTCCAGCAGATAGTGGCTTGGTCCCGTGTCAGTGAATTTCTACTTTTTGGCCGCATTCCATCGCATTCGATCTACCCGCTCAGATGACAAAAGTCCGGAAAACGCGCACAGACATCGTTTGCGGGCTTGTCCGACAAAATTTCCTTCGCTCCCTTGGCAAAATGGAAATATTTTCGTGCCACGGGAGGATAGATCATGAGACGTTGGACAGTAACCACCTTGGCAGCGGCCGGGCTCATCTGTGTCGGGTGCGCCAGCACCACAACCGGCAGCGTGACCACAGGAGGTCAGGGCCGCTCGCAGTTGCTGCTGGTGTCACAGCAAGAAGTGATGCAGGAATCACTGAAATACTACGAAGAGCAAAACCGCGAGGCGCGTTCTGAAGGTGTTCTGGTGACCAGCGGGGCGGAATTCAACCGGGTCAACAACGTCATGCGCCGCCTGGTGCCGCACGTGGGTACGTTTCGTCCAGATGCTGCCCAGTGGCCGTGGCAGCTCGTACTGATCAATGAAGATACCGTCAACGCGCACGTCATGGCCGGCGGCAAGATCACCTTCTACACCGGCATCATCCGCAAGCTGAAACTCACTGACGATGAGATTGCCGCCGTCATGGGCCACGAGATGGCTCACGCTCTGCGCGAGCACACCCGTGAGAAGATGTCCCAGAGCGCAGCAGGTGACCTGGCAATAAGCATTGGCGGCGCCCTGTTGGGTGTCGGCCAGGGTGCCACCCAACTCGCTGGCATGGGCAAGCAGATAGCGCTTGATCTGCCTTTCTCACGCAATATGGAAAGCGAAGCGGATTTGTACGGCCTTGAGCTGTCGGCACGTGCAGGCTACGACCCTCAGGCGGCGGTGACGCTATGGCAAAAAATGGCGACCGTGGGCGGTGGCGGCGGCCCTCAATTCCTCTCTACCCACCCCTCGTCGGGCGACCGGATGGCATCGCTGCAGGCAGCTATCCCCAGGGTAATGCCGCTTTACCAGGCTGCGCGGACTGGACGTCCTTGAGATTATCTCTGGCATGAATTAGCAACCGGAGCGCTTGATTGAGCGCCGCATGCCCTCACCCCAGCCCTCTCCCGCATGCGGGAGAGGGTGTAGAACCACTCGCTTGCGACTGACACGTGTAGGGCCGAGCGCAGCAATGGCCCGAATCAGGCTCCCAACCCCTTTGGCCGTGCCGAGGAGCGCAGGGCCAGGGGCGGGCAAGTGCACTGCAAGATGCTCTTGCTTCGTGAACTAGCTTGCGGCAGCTGTTTGAGCGTATTGAGCAAAGCGAAAGCAGCGAGTTCTGCCGCACCGCCCCTGGACCGAGATTGGTATGGACGCCTTCCTCTTTTCGCTGTGGTGTCGCACTTGATGGGAG